>JBQTHE010000066.1:0-10238 GCA_052390115.1 Pseudonocardiales bacterium
AGGCCGCCTTCCACGACCTCGCCCGCTACGCCCACCTCGCGGCCTGACACCCTGGAGCTGCACCAAAGCCGACTCAAACCTCACAGTTGACTCGATCATGACGGCCGTGCCGCCTAAGCCCTCTAACCGCACCGCGTGTCGGCTGAGCTCAGAGATCGGCAGCTCGAGTTCCTTGACGGCCTGGTGGAGATCGTCTGGCAGATAGATCTGGACCCGTGGCATGCGCCTACTGTACGCCTACTGGAGAACGGGCATGATCGGCACGCAAATGGCCGAACCGTTAGTAGACGACCGATCCCGCCTGTCACTATTACGTGATGACCGACTCCACCCCGGTTACCTTCCGGCGGCCGCTCACCGCCCTGATCGGGGTGTTCGGGCTGGTCGTGTGTATCACCCCGGTGGCCTTCGGCGTGCCGGGACTGCAGGTGCTGTACCTGGTGCCGTTGGGCATAGCGATCTGGCTGGTGCGGGCCCGCACCGTGGTCGGCGCCGAAACCGTGGTGGCGCATCGGGTGCTGGGCTCGCGCCGGGTCACCTGGTCGGACCTACGGGGCTTGCGGATCGATGACCGGTCCCGGGTTTGGGCTGTCCTGAACGACGGCGAGGAGGTCGGGTTGCCCGCGGTGCGGGCCCGCGACCTCCCAGCGCTGGCGGCGTTGAGCCTGGGGCGGCTACCGGACCCGCTCAGCGCCCCCGGCGAGCAACGTGCCCCCGAGCAGCAGCAGTAACGTCGCGTTCTTTCGTGCCGTCCCAGTCTGGAGGCCTCCCGCCGAGCTGACCAGGTTTGCCGGATCGGTGACGGCCGTCGGGCTGCCCGCTCACCAGCGGCACACGGGTCGCCACCTACCCTGGCCGACCGTGCGATCCCCCGTGCTGGGCACGAACGGTGGCCGCCGCCGCGCGGTCGCTGTGCTCCTCGCGGCGGCGGCACTGCTGGTGGGATGCGCGGTGACGCCGGACTTCCCGGAACGGGGTGCCGGGCCATTCCGCCCCAAACCTGACATCGGTCTGCACGCCGAGCCGAGGCCCGAGATCCCGGGGGCACCAGGGTCACCCGGTCCCGGCCCGCGTGGCCAGCCATCGCCGGGTCCGCCACAGGGCTGCACCGACCCCGACCCGCAAGTGGTCGCGACGTGCCTGGAACCCATCTCCGCACTTGTCGTGCTGCCGGGCTCAGCACTGGTGGGTCTGGCCGCGGAGCGGACCACGGGTCGGATCCTGCGGGTGCAGCGGGAGCGGCCGGCCCGGGAGCTGAGCACGCTCGCGGTGGACCCGGCCGGTAACGGCGGGCTCACCGGGCTCGCGCTGTCCCCCACCTACGCCGAGGACGAGCTGATCTACGCCTACATCACCACCCCCATCGACAACCGGGTAGTCCGGATCGCCCCCGGCGACGTGCCCAAGCCGGTGCTGGTCGGCATCCCGCGCGGCCCGACCGGAAATGCAGGCGCACTCGCCATCGACTCGCACGGGATGCTCCTGGTGGCCACCGGAGACGCCGGTAACCCCGCTGCGGCTAACGACCCGCAGTCGCTGGCCGGCAAGGTGTTACGGGTTGACACTTTCGGCCAACCCGACCCGCGCAACTCTGGCGGGTCCAAGGTGCTGGTCAGCGGGTTGCACGCGCCGGGCGGGCTGTGCATCGACCCACTCTCCGGCGAGCTGTGGATCACTGATCGGGTCCCCGCGCATGACCTGCTGCACCGGGTGCAGCCGGGGCGCCCGTTGGGCCTGGCCTCCTGGACCTGGCCGGCCCGCGCCGGTGCTGCGGGATGCGTGGTCATGCTGGGCCGAATCCAGGTCGCGTTTACCAGCGGGGCGCCGATGTTCGTGTTGGGGATCGGGCCGGGCCGCACGTTCATCGGCCAACCCCTGGAGATCCCGCTGGAGCGCTACGGCAGGGTGTCCGCGGCCGCGCTGAGCCCTGACGGGCAATCGATATGGCTGGGCACCGTCAACAAGACCGGCGGGACGCCGATCACCAGCGATGAGCGGGTGTTCGTGCTACCCGACCCGGTCGGACCCGGCGGCGGGCATGATTGACGTGTGGATAACCCGTGAGTGGCAATGAGAGTCAGGGCTCGTAACGCCACTCACGGGGCGCAGCGCGCCAGCACGAGTTCGCGGACCCGTTGGGCATCAGCCTGGCCACCGGTCGCCTTCATCACCGCGCCCACGATGGCCCCGGCGGCGGCCACCTTGCCACCGCGGATCTTCTCGACAATGTCGGGCTGGGCCGCCAGAGCCTGCTCGACGGCGTGGGTCAGCGCGGCGTCGTCGGACACCACGGCCAGGCCACGGGCGGCGACGACATGATCGGGTTCGCCCTCACCTGCGAGCACCCCGTCGACGACCTGGCGGGCCAGCGTGGTGGTCAGCGCACCATCGGCGACCAGCGCGATCACCCGCGCCACCTGCTCCGCAGTGATGGGTAACTCGGCGAGGTCGATACCGCGCGAGTTGGCCTGCTGGGACAGGTAGGACACCCACCATGACCGCGCCTCGGCGGGCGGCGCCCCCGCGTCGACGGTGGCCGCGATGAGGTCCAGCGCACCGGCGTTGACCAGGTCGCGCAACTCCAGGTCGGACAGGTTCCACTCGGCCTGCACCCGATCCCGGCGCTGCCAGGGCAGCTCGGGAAGTGTGGCGCGCAGCCGCGCCACCCAGTCCTCGGCGGGAGCGATCGGCACCAGGTCGGGTTCCGGGAAGTACCGGTAGTCCTCCGAGGTCTCCTTACGCCGGCCGGCCGACGTGGTGCCGGTGGCCTCGTCGAAATGCCGGGTCTCCTGCACGATCTCGCCACCGGACGCCAGCACCATGGCCTGCCTGCGCATCTCGTGACGCACTGCGCGCTCCACCGACCGCAACGAGTTGACGTTCTTGGTCTCGGTTCGGGTACCGAAGGTCGACGAGCCGCGCGGCATCAGCGAGACGTTGGCGTCGCAGCGCAGCGACCCCTGGTCCATCCGCACGTCCGAGACGCCCAGTGCCCGCAGCAGGTCACGCAGCGCGGTGACGTAGGAACGGGCGATCTCCGGCGCCCGGCTGCCGGTGCCGACGATCGGCTTGGTGACGATCTCGATCAGCGGGACGCCGGCGCGGTTGTAATCCAGCAACGAGTGGCTCGCCCCGTGAATACGACCGGTCACACCGCCGACGTGCAGCGACTTGCCGGTGTCCTCCTCCATGTGCGCGCGCTCGATGGCCACGGTGAACGTCGAGCCGTCGTCCAACTGCACATCCAGCGAGCCGTTCACCGCGATCGGCTCGTCGTACTGCGAGATCTGGAAGTTCTTCGGCATGTCCGGGTAGAAGTAGTTCTTCCGGTGAAACCGGCACCACGGGGCGATCGAGCAGTTCAACGCCAACCCGATCCGGATGACCGACTCCACGGCAGCCCCGTTGAGTACCGGAAGCGACCCGGGCAGCCCCAGGCAGGTCGGGCAGACGTGGGTGTTGGGCTCAGCGCCGAACACGTTGGCGCAGCCGCAGAACATCTTTGTCGCGGTGGACAGCTCGACGTGTACCTCAAGCCCGAGCACCGGCTCGAGGTGCTCCAGCACCTCGTCATAGTCCATCAGCGCAGCAGTCATCGCCCTACCATCTCCAGATCAGGCACCCGGTGCGCCAGCGGGTCACCATCGGCCGCGTCCCGGGCCGCCTCGTAAGCCGCAGCCACCTGGTAGGCGCGATCGTCGGCCAGCGCGGGTGCCATCACCTGCAGGCCCACCGGTAACCCGTCCTCATCGGACAGCGCGGCAGGGACGGACAGGGCGGCGTTACCCGCCAGGTTGGCCGGGATCGTGCACAGGTCCGACAGGTACATCGCCAACGGGTCGTCCACCCGCTCGCCGAGCCGGAACGCCGTGGTCGGGGAGGTCGGCGAGACCAGCACATCCACCTGCTCGAAGGCCGCAGCGAAGTCCCGGATAATCAAAGTGCGGACCTTCTGCGCCTGGCCGTAGTAGGCGTCGTAGTACCCGGCGGACAATGCGTAGGTGCCGAGCATGATGCGGCGCTTGACCTCAGGCCCGAAACCGGCCTCACGGGTCAGCGACATAACCTCTTCGGCGCTGCGGCTGCCGTCGTCGCCGACCCGCAACCCGTAGCGCATCCCGTCGAATCGCGCCAGGTTCGACGAACACTCGCTGGGCGCGATGAGGTAGTAGGCGGGCAGCGCATGGTCAAACGACGGGCAGGACACCTCGACGATCTGAGCACCGAGCTCGCGCAGCCGGCTCACCGCGAGCTCGAACGCGCGCAGCACACCGGCCTGGTAGCCCTCTCCACGGAACTGGCTGACCACCCCGACCCGAACCCCGGTCAGGTCGCCGGTAGCTCCCGCGCGGGCGGCCTGCACCACCGGCGGTACCGGTGCCTTGATCGAAGTGGAGTCCAGCGGGTCATGCCCGCCGATCACCTCGTGCAGCAGTGCGGCGTCGAGCACGGTGCGGGCCACCGGCCCGCCCTGGTCCAGGCTGGAAGAGAACGCCACCAGGCCGTACCGCGAGACACCGCCGTAGGTGGGCTTGACCCCGACGGTGCCAGTCACCGCGCTGGGCTGGCGGATCGAGCCGCCGGTGTCGGTACCGATCGCCAGCGGCGCCTCGAAAGCGGCCACCGCCGCCGCCGACCCACCGCCGGACCCGCCCGGGACGCGGTCCAGATCCCAGGGGTTCCGGGTGGGCCCGTAAGCGGAGTTCTCCGTCGAGGAACCCATCGCGAACTCATCCATGTTGGTCTTGCCCAGGATCACCACACCGGCCTCCCGCAGGGCGCGGGTGACCGTGGCGTCATACGGTGGGTGCCAACCCTGCAGGATCCGTGAACCGCAGGTGGTCGGCATGTCGGCGGTGGTGAACACGTCCTT
Organism: Pseudonocardiales bacterium; assembly: GCA_052390115.1. Taxonomy (GTDB): domain Bacteria; phylum Actinomycetota; class Actinomycetes; order Mycobacteriales; family Pseudonocardiaceae. Next base: position 4,874 of record JBQTHE010000066.1, read on the forward strand.
GAGCGCCAGCGGCACGCCGGCCAGCGGCGAGGCCGGCGGATCCCCGCGCTGCAGACGTTCGTCCACGGCGGCGGCGGCGGCGAGCGCGCCCTCGGCGTCGAGGTGCAGGAAGGCGTGCAGCGCGCGGTCCACTGCGGCGATCCGGTCCAGATGCGCGCTGGTCACCTCGACCGCGGTGATCTCCCGCGCATGGATCCGGCCGGCGAGTTCGGCTGCGGGCAGCCGGGTCACGTCATCCACGACGCCACCTCCCCCGAATCCGAACCCGAACCCGACGCATTCAGCGGGCTCAGCGTGGCAAACGGCAGCCGAATAACCCCGTTGAGCCCGCGCGATGCGACGGCGCCGGGGGTCATGACTCGTCCAGGATGCGCGGCACCCGGAACCGGCCTTGCTCAGTGGCATAGGCACCGGACAGCGCCTGGTCCTGAGTCAGCCCCGGGATCGGCACATCCTCGCGGAAGACGTTGGTCAGCCCGACGGCGTGCGAGGTGGGCGGGATGTCCGCGGCGGCCACCTCGCTGACCCGGGCGACCGAGCTCAGGATCACCTCGAGCTGGCCGGCTAACAGGTCCAGCTCCTGCTCGGTGACGGCCAACCGGGCGAGCCGCGCGAGATGCGCGACCTCGTCACGGGAGATGGTGGGCACGCAGGCTCCTGGATCACTTGTGGGGTGCTGACCCCGCGAGTCTAGGCCGCGGTGAGCACCCCGCCCGCAGGCTGGGGGGCGCAGTCCCCGGTGCGCTCTGCCACAATCGACGGCCGGCGAGCGCACGGGCGATCGGAGTTCCGTGCCGGAATACGGCGTGGCCCGAATGTGGGCGGGCCCGAATGGAGAGGACCCGTATGAACAGGCATGGCGGCGGATGTCCTTTCTGATCCGGATCCAGCTCCCGGATCAGCCCGGAGCGCTCGGTGCGGTAGCCACTGCGCTGGGCGGCGTGGGCTGCGACATCCTCAGCCTCGACGTTGTCGAGCGAGGATCCGGCATCGCCATCGACGACCTCGTCGTGGAGCTCCCCTCCGGCCTGCTGCCCGACGTGTTGATCACTGCCGCGGAATCGGTCGAGGGAGTCGAGGTCGACGCCGTCCGCCCATGGGCGGGGGTCCTGGACACCCACCGCGAGCTGGAGCTGGTGGAGCAGGTCGCCGCTGATCCCGCCGGTGGCCTGCAGACCTTCACCGACGGGGTGCCTAAGATCATCCGAGCGGGGTGGGCGGTCGTGCTCACCACCGTGGAGGGGCGGCCACACCGGCTCACCACCTCCTTTGCCGCGCCGGAGACCCGGGCGGTGCAGCTGCCATGGTGGCCGCTGCGCCGGGCTACGATCCTGGACGGTGAAGATGCCTGGGTCCCGCTGCCCTGGCGGGAGCTGGGCACCGAGCTGGCGGCGACCCCGCTGGGAGATTCGGAACGAGTCCTGCTGGTGGGTCGCCCCGGCGGACCGATGTTCCGCGCCGCCGAGGTCGCCCGCCTGGAACACCTGGCCGGGATCGTCGCGGTGGTGCTGCGCAACAACCACTGAGCGATGACCCGACCCTGCAAGCAGGTCTCAGTCATCACGCTTCGACCCTGCAAGCAGGTCTCAGTCATCACACCGTGGTCGCGCCGAAAGCCAGCAGTGTCATGCCCGGCACCGGTTGCCAGTCGCGTTCGGGTAACCGGATGAACCCAAGCCGGGCGTAGAGCCGGTGCGCGACACGCATCTCCGCAGCGCTGGACAGCACGACCTGGTGTGCGCCGATCTCGGTCGCCCGCTGGAGCACGGCGATCACCAGCGCCTCCCCGACCCCGCGGCGGCGCGCATCAAGGGCCACCGCCAGCATCCGGAACTCCAGCTCACCGGGTCGGGACAGCTCCCCCATCGGACTGCCCGGCGTGCATACCGTGACGGTGCCCAGCAACGTGCCATCGGGATCCACCGCGACCAGCAGCTCGGCGTCCCTGGCTCGCCGCGCCGCGTTGGCCAGCTCGGCGGCGTAGAAACCTGCGGGATTGGCATATCCGTCGGCGACGTAAGCCTCAACGGTGAGCCGGCCCACCTGGTCGAGCTCGTCGGAACGGGCGCGGCGAACAGTCAGGTGGCAGTAGCCGCGGCCCGGTGGTGTAGGCGGCATCAGCTGAAGAGGTGCAGGAGGGCGTTCTTCACTTCCGGGCGGCCGGCCGTGACAAGCGTGAAAGTGGCTTCCCGGACCAGCCGCTGTGCGTGCTGGCGCTGGAGGATCCCGGAGCTGCCCACAGCAGTCACGAGTGCACCAGCCGCGCGGTAGGCGAGTTCGGAGGCGGCGGCACGCGCGGCAGGCATGGCCGGCGGATCGGCCAACCCGTCGTCGAGGCGATCGCGGATCGCATCCTGTGCGGCATGCAGCCGCGCCGCGGCCTCGGGCTGGCCGGCGTCGCCGATCATCCGGATGCACCGCCCCGCGACACCCATCGCCAGGCAGCCGTTCAGCCGCGAACCGATGTGCGCCTTGGCCGCGAAGTCGGTATCCGAGACCTCGGCGAGGACCTTGCTAGCGGGCAGGTAGTAGTCCTCGAAGCGTAGCCAGACCGTGTTGCTGCCCTGGGCAGCGATCAACCGTAAGTTCTCAACAGAGACGCCACCACCGGCTGTGGCCTCGACCAGACCGCTGACAATCGTGCTTTGGGAACCCCCGGCCGTGTTCCGCGCCGCGATCAGCAGCACGTCGATGATGCCCCATCCGCTGACGAGCGGCGCCTCGCCGTTGAGCAGCCAGCCGCCGTCGATCACGGTCGCCCACAACCGCGGCGGCCGGGGGATCGCGCCCGCGAACGCCACCCCGCCCCGCACCTCGCCCCGGATCGCGGCGCCGAGGTACTTCTCCTGCAGATCCACATTCCTCGTGCCGGTCAGGGCCCGCACTACGCTGTGGTGCTGTTTCCAGGTGAACGTCGTGGCGAGGCACCCGCCGCACAGCGTCTCGATAATGCTGGCGAACGATGGAAAGTCGACCTCGATACCGCTGTGCTCGGGCCGTGCCGCCAGCCCGTAGAAACCCTCCTCGGCGAGCAGATCGAAGTGGCTGCGCGGGATCACCCCCTCGGCGTCCACGTCCAGGGCCACGGGGAACAGCACGTCATCCGCGATTGCGCCGGCCCGCTCCAGCATGCCCGCCATGCAAGCCAAGCTACCGGCACCACGCTCAACGTCTCGGCCATCGGGGTTGACTTATGAGCGGAAGATCTTGGCGCCGGATTTGACCGATCTGCGGCCCTGCAAGTGTGTAGTTTCACGTTGAGACGAGGAGACGACTGAACATGCCACCGAAGAAGCACCGCAACCCCTTCCGTGGGGTCACGGACATCGTCAGCGAGATGCACCGGATGTCGGACCGGATGATGGGCGCAGACCCGGGGCCGGTGACACAAGAACGTGGGCACTCTGATGCCTGGAGCCCGACGACGGACATCCTGGCCCGCGGCTCGGACCTGGTGATCCGCTGCGAACTGCCCGGTGTCTCGGCGAGTGACGTGGAGATCCACCTCTCCGGCGGTGTGCTCACCGTCGCGGGTTATCGCGGCGCGGAACCGGACAAGGACTTCTACGTGCGAGAGCGGTACTCGGGCCAGTTCCGGCGGGAACTCTCGCTGCCTGAGGGCGTGCGCGAGGAGGACATCGAAGCCGGATTCGACGATGGAGTTCTGGAGATCATTGTGCGCAACTGCACGGAGGCGGCGGGACCGAAACAGATCCGGATCAAGAGCAAGTCCTCGTAGCCTCGGCCTGTCCCGCCCGTCCCAAGAGCCAAGGTTTGTGCAATCGACGGCGTGAAAGGGGGGCCTACTGCCGTTCCGGTGAACCGAGTGCGCTGGTCTATCCAAGAGTTGCCGCAACCGAGTGCGGCTCCGCAAGCTCGATGGCGGAGGTGAACCATGACAGTTTCCGATTCCGTGGCCGGACACTACGGACGGCCCGGCCTCGAGCACGAGATACTCGCTGCGCTCGAGACCAGCCAGGGCGCGGTCGACGTCGATGGACTTGCTCCGATCGACGAGTTTCACAGTGGGGGCCGCCAGGCCACCGCCGCCCTGACAGCGCAGCTGAATCTGCAGCCCGACAGCCACGTCCTGGACGTGGGCAGCGGCATCGGCGGGACCGCGCGGTTCATCGCCTCGACCTACGGGTGCCGGGTTATCGGCATCGACCTCACCGAAGAGTATGTCGAGACGGCCAGAGCGCTCACGGACCGTGTCGGCCTCGCCGACCGCGTCACCTTCCGTCAGGCCAGTGCGCTGAGGTTGCCCGTCCCGGCCGCCGGCTTCGACGCGGTCTGCATGCTGCATGTCGGGATGAACATCGATGACAAGGACACTCTGTGCGCCGAGCTCGCTCGGGTGCTCCGGCCGGGAGGCAGCTGCGGCATCTATGACGTCATGCGCAGTGGCGAGGGGGAGCTCAGCTATCCGGTTCCGTGGGCGAGTTCACCGGCCATCAGCTTCCTGGCGGATCCCGATACCTACCGAAACTGCCTGACACGGGCCGGACTCCAGGTCACGTCGGTGCGCGACCGGACCGACACCGTGCTCGAGTTCGTCCGGCAAGCGCAGGCCGCCCCACCCGGACAGGGTCGTCCCTCGCCCGGGCCGCACCTGCTGATGGGCGAGGACTTCGCCGCCAAGATGGCCAACGCGCTCAGCGCGATGCAGCGCGGCTTGATCGCACCGACGGAGATCATCGCAACACAGCCGTCGAGCTGAACGAGGAGCGCGGCTGAAGGAGCGAACGATGGAACCCGAGCGCCGGGGCAGGCCGAGGTGGCCGGCTACGGCGGTGGCTGATCAAAGACCAGGTAGCGCACATGGACTGCAGCTTCGTGGTGCACCTGGCCAGCGGACGCAGGCTCAGCGCACGCCGCGTGCTGGTGGCGACTGGTCTGCGCGACCCGACATTCCTGGCGTGGGGCAACGGCGGGGAAACGACGTGCTGCACTGCCTGTACTGCCACGGCTACGAAGTCCGCGACCAACCGATCGGAGTGCTCGGTTCGCTCGCGCCTAAATGGCATTGCATCTGGTCTTGATGTGCCACAATGGTCGCCTGACGTGGTGTTATTCCCCCATACCATCGACTCACCACGAACGAGCGCGAGCAGTTGCTCACTGCGATGGTCCCGCTCCCTGGTCGCGCACGTTCAGAGCCTCAATGGGGTCCGGCCGCAGGGGCCGGACTTTCCGCAGTCTGAGGGCCGTGTATCTCGACGCTCTCCGGTGTCGCACGAATCTGTAGAAGATTTCTCCGTGCGGCCCGTTGAAGCGCCGGAAAGTGTCAGACCCGGTGTCTAGCATTCGGTGTGTGATGGTGCGGCAGCTGATTCCGCGGGGCTTGGCCGAGATGGCTCCTGGC
>JBQTHE010000067.1:0-18948 GCA_052390115.1 Pseudonocardiales bacterium
GAAGATGAAGAAAGCTGGTCCATGCCTACCATCCAGCAGCTGGTCCGTAAGGGCCGCGAGGACAAGGTCGCGAAGACCAAGACTGCGGCACTGAAGGGCAGCCCGCAGCGGCGCGGTGTGTGCACCCGCGTCTACACGACGACCCCGAAGAAGCCGAACTCGGCGCTGCGCAAGGTCGCCCGCGTCCGGCTCACCAGCCAGGTCGAGGTGACGGCGTACATCCCGGGCGAGGGCCACAACCTTCAGGAGCACTCCATCGTCCTGGTGCGCGGCGGACGAGTGAAGGACCTTCCCGGCGTTCGTTACAAGATCATCCGTGGATCCCTGGACACCCAGGGCGTCAAGGGCCGCAAGCAGGCCCGCAGTCGCTACGGTGCGAAGAAGGAGAAGAGCTGATGCCGCGCAAAGGCCCGCCCCCGAAGCGACCGCTCATCTCCGACCCGGTCTACGGATCGCCACTGGTCACCCAGCTGGTCAACAAGGTCCTCGTGCAGGGCAAGCGCTCGGTGGCCGAGAAGATCGTGTACCAGGCGTTGGAGGGCTGCCGGGACAAGACCGGCACCGACCCGGTGGTCACCCTCAAGCGTGCGCTGGACAATGTCAAGCCTGCTATCGAGGTGAAGAGCCGCCGCGTCGGCGGTGCCACCTACCAGGTCCCGGTCGAGGTGCGTGCGGTGCGCTCTACCACGCTCGCGCTTCGCTGGCTGATCACGTTTTCCCGGCAGCGGCGGGAGAAGACCATGGTTGAACGTCTGATGAACGAACTGCTGGATGCCAGCAACGGCCTCGGGGCGAGTGTGAAGCGCCGTGAGGATACCCACAAGATGGCCGAGTCGAACAAGGCCTTCGCGCATTATCGATGGTGATGAGCTACCACACAGCGCAGTATTGAGCCAACCGCTCACTTTCGAGACAGCTAGGGATGAACTCTCGTGGCACGTGACGTGCTGACCGACCTCGCCAGGGTCCGCAACATCGGGATCATGGCGCATATCGACGCGGGCAAGACGACCACCACCGAGCGGGTCCTGTTCTACACCGGGATCAACTACAAGATCGGTGAAGTGCACGACGGCGCCGCGACGATGGACTGGATGGAGGAGGAGCAGAAGCGCGGCATCACCATCACCTCCGCGGCCACCACCACCTTCTGGAACGACCATCAGATAAACATCAGCGACACCCCGGGCCACGTCGACTTCACCGTTGAGGTGGAGCGGTCGTTGCGGGTGCTCGATGGTGCAGTCGCAGTGTTCGACGGGAAGGAAGGCGTCGAGCCCCAGTCCGAGACGGTGTGGCGGCAAGCCGACAAATACGATGTCCCACGCATCTGTTTCGTCAACAAGATGGACAAGCTGGGCGCGGACTTCTACTTCACCGTGGCTACCATCCGCGAGCGCCTCGGCGCCACCCCGCTGGTCATCCAGCTGCCTATCGGCTCCGAGTCCGATTTCCAGGGTGTCGTGGACCTGGTCGGGATGCGGGCACTGACCTGGCGCGGCGAAGTCGGCAAGGGCGAGGAATACACCGTCGAGGCGATCCCGGCAAACCTGGTCGAGACTGCGAACGAGTACCGGGAGAAACTGCTCGAGGCCGTCGCCGAGACTGACGACGAGCTCATGGAGTTCTACCTCGGCGGCCAGGAGCTCACCACCGATCAGATCAAGGCGGGCATCCGGAAGCTCACTGTGCACAGCCAGGCTTATCCGGTGCTGTGCGGCTCGGCGTTCAAGAACAAAGGCGTGCAGCCGATGCTGGACGCGGTGATCGACTACCTGCCCTCGCCGCTGGACGTCCCCCCGATGGAAGGGATGCTGCCCGACGGCAGGCCCGCCATCCGCAAGCCCTCGACCGACGAACCGTTCTCCGCGCTGGCGTTCAAGATTGCCGCACACCCGTTCTTCGGGAAACTGACCTACGTCCGGGTCTACTCCGGCCGGGTCGCCGCCGGTTCCCAGGTGATCAACTCGACCAAGGATCGCAAGGAGCGCATCGGCAAGCTCTTCCAGATGCACTCCAACAAGGAGAACCCGGTCGACGAGGCCAGGGCCGGTCACATCTACGCGATGATCGGGCTGAAGGAGACGACCACCGGTGACACGCTGTGTGACCCGCAGACGCCGATCATCCTGGAGTCGATGACGTTCCCGGAACCGGTCATCCAGGTCGCCATCGAGCCCAAGACCAAAAGCGACCAGGAGAAGCTGGGCATCGCCATCCAGAAGCTGGCTGAGGAGGATCCCACCTTCCAGGTCAAGCAGGACGACGAGACCGGTCAGACGATCATCGCCGGGATGGGTGAGCTGCACCTCGAGGTCCTGGTGAACCGGATGCGCAGCGACTACAAGGTCGAGGCGAACATCGGCAAGCCGCAGGTGGCCTACCGCGAGACGATCCGTAAGACGGTGGACAAGCACGAGTACACCCACCGTAAGCAGACCGGTGGTTCGGGCCAGTTCGCCCGCGTGATCATCAAACTGGAGCCGCTGCAGACCGGCGATGGCGCGCTCTACGAGTTCGACAACAAGGTCACCGGCGGGCGGATCCCCAGGGAGTACATCCCTTCGGTGGACGCCGGGGCGCAGGACGCCATGCAGTACGGCGTGCTCGCGGGCTATCCGCTGGTCGGTGTGAAGGTCACCTTGGTGGACGGTGCATACCACGAGGTGGACTCCTCCGAGATGGCCTTCAAGATCGCCGGATCGATGGCGTTCAAGGAGGCGGCGCGCCGGGCCGGCCCGGTGATCCTGGAGCCGATGATGGCGGTCGAGGTGACCACGCCCGAGGACTACATGGGCGACGTCATCGGTGACCTCAATTCTCGGCGGGGCCATATCCAGCAGATGGAAGAGCGCAGCGGCTCCCGTGTCATCAAAGCGTTGGTGCCGCTGTCGGAGATGTTCGGATACGTCGGCGACCTGCGGTCGCGGACCCAGGGTCGGGCGAACTACACCATGCAGTTCGACTCCTATGCCGAAGTTCCGGCCAACGTCTCCAAGGAGATCATCGCCAAGGCGACGGGTGAGTGATGACGTGATGCTCTTCGGCTGCGGCTAGCCGCAGCAGCGGGCACCGAGGCCCCCCCTCCGGAGGTCCGCCGAGACCACCCTGACAGCATGCCGCTACAAACAGGACCGCCAACGGTCCGGCGGATCACGAGAACGAGTCCAGGAGGACGAGACCAGTGGCGAAGGCGAAGTTCCAGCGGACCAAGCCGCACGTCAACATCGGGACCATCGGTCACATCGACCACGGCAAGACCACGCTGACCGCGGCGATCACCAAGGTCCTGCACGACAAGTACCCGGACGTGAACGAGGCATCCGCGTTCGACCAGATCGACAAGGCCCCCGAAGAGAAGCAGCGGGGAATCACGATCTCGATCGCGCACGTCGAATACCAGACCGAGAAGCGACACTATGCTCACGTCGACTGTCCCGGGCACGCGGACTACATCAAAAATATGATCACCGGTGCGGCTCAGATGGACGGCGCCATCCTGGTGGTGGCCGCCACCGACGGCCCGATGCCACAGACCCGCGAGCACGTGCTGCTGGCTCGTCAGGTCGGGGTGCCCTACATCGTCGTCGCGCTGAACAAGGCCGACATGGTCGACGACGAGGAGATCATGGAGCTCGTCGAGCTCGAGGTCCGCGAACTGCTGTCCAGCCAGGAATTTCCCGGCGACGACCTGCCGATCATCCGGGTGTCGGCGCTCAAGGCACTCGAGGGCGACGCCGAATGGGGTGAGAAGGTCTTGGAGCTGATGGACGCCGTGGACGAGAACGTCCCGGAGCCGGTGCGCGAGACCGAGAAGCCGTTCCTGATGCCGATCGAGGATGTCTTCACCATCACCGGCCGCGGCACCGTGGTCACCGGCCGGATCGAGCGCGGCAAGGTCAACGTGAACGAGGCGGTGGAGATCATCGGCATCAGGGACAAGGCGATGACAACCACTGTTACCGGCGTCGAGATGTTCCGTAAGCTGCTCGACCATGGCCAGGCCGGTGACAACGTGGGCCTGCTGATTCGTGGCATCAAGCGCGAAGAGGTGGAACGCGGGCAGGTGGTCATCAAGCCCGGCACCAACACCCCGCACACCGAATTCGAGGCGCAGGTCTACATCCTGTCCAAGGACGAGGGCGGTCGGCATACGCCGTTCTTCAATAATTACCGCCCCCAGTTCTACTTCCGCACCACCGACGTGACCGGTGTTGTGACGCTTCCCGAGGGCACCGAGATGGTCATGCCGGGGGACAACACCGAGATGTCGGTGAAACTCATCCAGCCGATCGCGATGGACGAGAATCTGAAGTTCGCGATCCGCGAAGGGGGTCGCACCGTCGGTGCCGGCCGGGTAACAAAGATCATCAAGTAGGCTGGGAGCCCGCCGATGCGCCACCGTGTCGGCGGGCCTCCCCTACGGATGAGTCGTGAGTGGCGTTCGGTGTCCGTAACGCTGTTACGTACTCACGAGGGCGGGGGACCCCCGATTTGGTCGGTGATCTCTTGTCGCTTACCATGGAGCGGTTGCTCGGCAGGATCGGCCGCCTCGGTGGGTTTGACGAGCTACCGGTCCGGTGATTTCGGCAGACTCCCAGTCAGACGGTGTCCGGATAGCCTTCTGCAGATGGATGGCATGGCACCGGTCTGCGCACCGAGCGCGACACACCCGACCGCGGGGACCGGTGAACCGGGCGGATCCCGATCCGGGCCAGGCCCGGCCAGTACCACGAGACCAGCGGCACGAAACTGACAGGACGGCAAGCCACCATGGCGGGACAGAAGATCCGCATCCGGCTCAAGGCCTACGACCATGAGGCGATCGACGCTTCCGCGCGTAAGATCGTCGAGACCGTGACGCGCACCGGCGCCCGGGTCGTCGGGCCGGTGCCGCTGCCGACCGAGAAGAACGTGTACTGCGTCATCCGCTCACCGCACAAGTACAAGGACTCGCGGGAGCACTTCGAGATGCGCACGCACAAACGGCTGATCGACATCCTCGACCCGACGCCCAAGACGGTGGACGCGCTGATGCGCATCGACCTGCCGGCCAGCGTCGACGTCAACATTCAGTAAGGCCGGGAGATGACAGCGACCGATTCGGATCATCAGGGCAGTAAGACCGTGAAGGGAATACTGGGCACCAAGCTCGGGATGACCCAGGTCTTTGACGACAACAACAGAATCGTTCCGGTCACCGTGGTGGCTGCCGGGCCCTGCGTGGTGACTCGGATTCGCACCCCGGAGCAGGACGGCTATCCCGCGGTGCAGTTGGCATTCGGCGCAGTGGACCCCCGTAAGGTGACCAAGCCGGTGGCCGGGCACTACGCCGCGGCGGGTATCACACCGCGCCGTCACCTGGTCGAGCTGCGCACCGCTGATGCCGCGGACTATGAGGTCGGCCAGGAGGTCACTGCCGAGGTGTTCACTGCCGGAGCCGTGGTCGACGTGGTCGGCACCAGCAAGGGCAAGGGCACCGCAGGTGTGATGAAGCGGCACGGCTTCAGTGGTCTCGGGGCCAGCCACGGCACCCAGCGCAAGCACCGCTCGCCGGGTTCAATCGGGGGCTGCGCCACGCCGAGCCGAGTGTTCAAGGGCACCAAGATGGCCGGTCGGATGGGCAACGTTCGGGTCACCACTCAGAACCTCACCGTGCACCGGGTGGACATCGAGTCCGGGCTGTTGCTGATCAAGGGCGCGCTGCCCGGCCCGAAGGGTGGCTTGGTGCTGGTCAAGACTGCGGCGAAGGGTGGTGCACAGCAGTGAGTACGGTCGACATCCGGACCCCCGAAGGCGATACGAGCGGCACAGCCGAATTGCCCGCCGAGGTCTTCGACGTGCCGGCGAACATCCCGCTGATGCACCAGGTGGTGGTCGCCCAGCTGGCCGCGGCGCGGCAGGGCACGCACAGCAGCAAGACCCGGGGTGAGGTCAGTGGCGGGGGAGCCAAACCTTACCGGCAGAAGGGCACCGGGCGGGCCCGCCAGGGTTCGATCCGGGCTCCCCAGTTCACCGGCGGCGGTATCGCGCATGGCCCCACCCCCCGGGATTACAGCCAGCGCACCCCGAAGAAGATGAAGGCTGCGGCGCTGCGCGGTGCGCTGTCGGACCGGGCCCGCGACGGACGGGTGCACGTAATCTCCGGGCTGGTCTCCGGTGACGTCCCGTCGACCAAGACGGCTCGTAAGGTCCTTGAGGGACTGTTCGACCGGCGCCCGGACACCCGGCTGCTGGTGGTGCTCAGCCGCGCCGACGAGGTAGCCCGCCGCAGCGTGCGCAACCTCCCTTCGGTACACGTGCTGAGCCCCGACCAGCTCAACACCTACGACGTGCTGGTCAACGACGAGGTCGTGTTCACGGCCGATGCACTGCAGGCGTTCCTGGCCGGTCCGGTGCGTAAGGAGAAGGCCAAGTGATCCCCGACCCCCGTGACGTGATCCTCAAGCCGGTCATCTCGGAGAAGAGCTACGGGCTGCTGGAGAAGAAGAAGTACACCTTCGTGGTCGCGCCGGGCGCTAATAAGACCGAGATCAAGATCGCCGTCGAGAAGGTCTTCGGCGTGCAGGTGCTCAGCGTCAACACCCTCAACCGTCCGGGCAAGCGTAAGCGCACCAAGTTCGGGTACGGCAAGCGCAAGGACACCAAGCGGGCGATCGTCACCCTGTCCGAGGACAGCAAGTCGATCGAGATCTTCGGCGGACCGGCCGCCTGAGCGGTCACCAAGGGAACTGGGCTAACCACATGGGTATCCGCAAGTACAAGCCGACGACCTCGGGTCGTCGCGGCTCCAGCGTCTCGGACTTCGCCGAGATCACCCGCAGCCACCCGGAGAAGTCGCTGGTCCGCCCGTTGCACGGGAAGGGCGGCCGCAACGTCCACGGCCGGATCACCACCCGGCACCAGGGTGGTGGGCACAAGCGTGCCTACCGCTTGATCGATTTCCGGCGGGCGGACAAGGACGGTGTGCCGGCCAAAGTCGCGCACATCGAGTACGACCCGAACCGCACTGCGCGGATCGCGCTGCTGCACTACGCCGACGGTGAGAAGCGATACATCATCGCCCCGGAGAAACTGCGCCAGGGCGACATGGTGGAGAACGGCCCGAAGGCCGATATCAAGCCGGGCAACAACCTGCCGCTGCGCAACATCCCGGTCGGCACGGTGGTGCACGCGATCGAGCTCCGTCCCGGTGGCGGTGCGAAGATCGCCCGCTCGGCCGGCGCGCGGGTCCAGCTGGTGGCCAAGGACGGTCCTTTCGGCCAGCTGCGGATGCCGTCGGGCGAGATCCGCAATGTCGACGTCCGGTGTCGCGCGACAGTGGGCGAGGTCGGAAATTCCGAGCAGGGCAACATCAACTGGGGCAAGGCCGGCCGGATGCGCTGGAAGGGCAAGCGCCCCACCGTTCGCGGTGTGGTGATGAACCCGGTCGACCACCCGCACGGTGGTGGTGAGGGCAAGACCTCCGGTGGGCGCCACCCGGTCAACCCGGCCGGCAAGCCCGAAGGCCGCACCCGGCGTCGTCAGCCGGGCGACAAGCTGATCGTCCGCCGCCGCCGCACCGGCAAGAAGCGCTGAGCAGGAGGGAGGAACAATGCCACGCAGCCTGAAAAAAGGTCCGTTCATCGATGACCACCTGCTCAAGAAGGTGGACGCGCAAAACGAGGCCGGCACCAAGCAGGTCATCCGGACCTGGTCGCGTCGCTCCACGATCATCCCCGACATGATCGGTCACACCATCGCGGTGCACGACGGGCGTAAGCACGTCCCGGTGTTCGTCACCGAGACGATGGTCGGTCACAAGCTTGGTGAGTTCGCCCCGACCCGCACGTTCCGGGGTCACGTCAAGGACGACCGGCGGGCCCGGCGCCGCTAAGCAGATGAACTCCAGAGACGAAGAGGTAGCAGCGCATGGATGCCCGTAACCAAGCCGGCGCGACGGCCGCGCAGGAGCCGTCCCGCGCAGTGGCGCGGGCTCGGTACATCCGCGTGACACCGATGAAGGCGCGTCGCGTGGTCGAGCTCATCCGGGGCCGCAGCGCGCGTGAGGCGCTCGCGGTGCTCGAGTTCGCGCCGCAGGCCGCTTCCGGTCCGGTGTCGAAAGTGCTGGCCAGTGCGATGGCCAACGCGGAGAACAACCTGGACATGGATCCCGAGACCCTCGTGGTGACCAGGGCGTTCGTGGACGAGGGGCCGACACTCAAGCGGTTCCGCCCGCGCGCCCAGGGCCGCGCCTACCGGATCCGCAAGCGCACCAGCCACATCACGGTGGAGGTCGAGGCCGTAGCGCAGCGGCGGACCGCCGGACGGTCTCGTGGCGGCACCGGCAAGAAGGCCAACTCCACCCAGACAAGGAGTGCCCGCTAGTGGGTCAGAAGATCAACCCGCATGGCTTCCGGCTTGGCATCTCGACCGACTGGAAGTCCCGCTGGTACGCGGACAAGCAGTACGCGGAATACGTTAAAGAGGACGTCTCGATCCGCCGGCTGCTGGCCAAGGGTATGGAGCGGGCGGGCATCGCCAAGGTCGAGATCGAGCGCACCCGCGACCGGGTGCGGGTCGACATCCACACCGCGAGGCCGGGCATCGTGATCGGCCGGCGCGGTGCCGAGGCCGACCGGATCCGAGGTGAGTTGGAGAAGCTGTCCGGCAAGCAGGTGCAGCTCAACATCCTCGAGGTCAAGAACCCCGAGGCGGAGGCTCAGCTGGTGGCCCAGGGGGTGGCCGAGCAGCTGTCCAACCGGGTGGCCTTCCGGCGCGCGATGCGCAAAGCCATCCAATCTGCGATGCGTTCACCACAGGTCAAGGGGATCCGGGTGCAATGCTCGGGTCGTCTGGGTGGCGCCGAGATGTCTCGCTCGGAGTTCTACCGCGAGGGCCGCGTTCCGCTGCACACGCTGCGGGCCGACATCGACTACGGCCTGTTCGAGGCACGTACCACCTTCGGCCGGATCGGTGTGAAGGTCTGGATCTACAAGGGCGACGTAGTCGGCGGGCGACGCGAGCGGGACATAGAGAACGCTGCAAGCGCTACTGCTGCCGCCAGAGCGCCGCGGCGGGAGCGCCCGGCCCGGCGGCGCTCTGGAGCTGCCGGGACCACGGGCACCTCTACCGAGGCGGGCCGCGCGGCGGCGGCCGAGGTGGCGACGGTGCCAGACAAGGCACCAACCGAGGTAGCCACCCCTGCTTCGGTCGAGCCGGTCACGACCCCGGCAGAGCACACCACCAGTACCAGCGAGGCGGATACCGCAGGACACGGGGAGGGCTGAGACGTGCTCGTCCCACGCAAGGTCAAACACCGCAAGCAGCACTCACCTGGCCGCTCGGGGATGGCCACCGGCGGCACTCAGGTCACCTTTGGGGACTACGGGATCCAGGCGATGGAACCGGCCTACGTGACCAACCGGCAGATCGAGTCCGCTCGTATCGCGATCAACCGGCACATCCGCCGTGGCGGCAAGGTTTGGATCACTATTTTCCCGGATCGTCCGCTGACCAAGAAGCCAGCCGAGACCCGGATGGGGTCCGGCAAGGGTTCGCCTGAGTTCTGGGTGGCCAATGTCAAGCCCGGGCGGATCATGTTCGAGATGACCTATCCGAACGAGACGGTGGCCCGCGAGGCGCTGCGCCGTGCGATGCACAAGTTGCCGATGAAGTGCCGGATCGTGACTCGCGAGGGGGTGGACTTCTGATGACGGCCACCACCGCTGCCAGCGAGCTGCGTGAACTCACCGACGACGAGCTGGTGCTGCGGCTGCGCGAGGCCAAGGAGGAGCTGTTCAACCTGCGCTTCCAGATGGCCACCGGGCAGATGGACAACAACCGCCGGCTGCGCACGGTCCGGCACGACATCGCCCGCATCTACACCGTGATGCGCGAGCGTGAGCTGGGTCTGTCGGTGTCTCCGGACGCTATCGCGGGAAATGTGAGGGTGCGGCATGAGCGAGACCAGTGAGACCGCGGCTTTCAAGTCGGCCCAGTCCGCCGGGCGCTCCAAACGGAAGGTCCGCGAGGGCTACGTCGTTTCGGACAAGATGGACAAGACGGTCGTGGTGGCGCTTGAGGACCGCAAGAAGCACCCGCTGTACGGCAAGGTGATGCGTTCCACCACCAAGGTGAAGGCGCATGACGAGGCCAACGATGCGGGTGTCGGTGATCGAGTGCTGTTGATGGAAACCCGCCCGCTGTCGGCGACCAAGCGCTGGCGGCTGGTCCAGATCCTCGAGAAGGCCAAGTGATCGACTGCGCGGCGGCACTGGACGGGCGTAGCGAGCCCTGGCGGGGCGAGAAGGAGTTGACGTGATCCAGCAGGAGTCGCGACTGCGGGTCGCCGACAACACGGGTGCCAAGGAGATCTTGTGCATCCGGGTGCTCGGCGGCAGCTCGCGCCGCTACGCTCGCATCGGGGACATCATCGTGGCGACGGTCAAGGAAGCCATTCCCGGCGCCAACGTCAAGCGGGGCGACGTGGTCAAGGCTGTCATCGTGCGCACCGTCAAGGAGAAGCGCCGTCCGGACGGTTCCTACATCCGGTTCGACGAGAACGCCGCGGTCCTGATCAAGCCCGACGGCGAGCCGCGTGGTACCCGGATCTTCGGCCCGGTGGGCCGGGAGCTGCGGGACAAGCGATTCATGAAGATCATCTCGCTGGCCCCGGAGGTGCTCTAGCACATGAGCGAGCGAAGCGAGCGAATCATCGGGCGCAGCAGGTCCGTGCCTCAGTATCTGATCTCGATGGCGGCCGACGACCGGAGGGAGTCGGGGGCATGAGAGTTCGAAAGGGCGACACGGTGGTGGTCATCGCCGGCAAGGACAAGGGCGCCAAGGGCCGGGTGATCCAGTCCTACCCGGACACCGGCCGGGTGCTCGTCGAGGGCGTCAACCGGATCAAGAAGCACACCCGGATCAGCCGCACCCAGCGCGGTGCGCAAAGCGGTGGGATCGTCACGCAGGAGGCCAGCATCGACGTGTCGAACGTCCTGGTTGTCGACTCTGACGGCAAGCCGACCAGGGTGGGTTACCGCACTGATGACGAGGGCAAGCGCGTGCGCGTGTCGCGGCGCAGCGGCAAGGACATCTGAGATGACGACCGTAGAGGTGAAGGTACCCAGGCTGAAGGCCCGGTACCGCGAGGACATCGCCACCGCGTTGCGCGAGCAGTTCAGCTACCCCAACCCGATGCAGATACCTGCGGTGGTGAAGGTCGTGGTGAACATGGGCGTCGGCGACGCCGCCCGGGACGCCAAGCTGATGGACGGCGCCGTGCGCGACCTGTCGGTGATCACCGGCCAGAAGCCGCAGGTGCAACGCGCCCGCAAGTCCGTCGCGCAGTTCAAGTTGCGCGAGGGGATGCCGATCGGCGCCAAGGTGACGTTGCGCGGCAACCGGATGTGGGAGTTCCTGGACCGCTTGCTGACGATCGCGCTGCCCCGTATCCGGGACTTCCGTGGTCTGTCGCCGACCCAGTTCGACGGTAATGGTAACTACACCTTCGGGCTCAACGAGCAGTCGATGTTCCATGAGATCAACCCGGACAACATCGACCGCCAGCGTGGCATGGACATCACCGTGGTCACCTCCGCGGCCACCGACGAGGAGGGCCGGGCGCTGCTACGTCGTCTGGGCTTCCCCTTCAAGGAGAGCTGATGGCGAAGAAGGCGCTGATCATCAAGGCCGCGCGCAAGCCCAAGTTCGCAGTGCGGGCCTACACCCGTTGCCAGCGCTGCGGGCGCCCCAAGGCGGTGTACCGCAAGTTCGGGCTGTGCCGGATCTGTCTGCGCGAGATGGCTCACCGCGGCGAGCTTCCCGGCGTCAGCAAGAGCAGCTGGTAGGAGGTCGCTATGACGATGACCGACCCGATCGCAGACATGCTGACCCGTCTGCGCAACGCGAATTCGGCCTATCACGACCGGGTCGTGATGCCGCACTCCAAGATCAAGGTGAATATCGCCGAGATCCTTCAGCGGGAGGGCTACATCTCGGGATTCCACACCGAGGACGCAGCTGTGGGCAAGTCCTTGGTGGTCGATTTGAAGTTCGGCCCGAACCGGGAGCGCAGCATCGCCGGGCTGCGCCGGGTGTCCAAGCCCGGCCTGCGGGTGTACGCGAAGTCGACCTCGCTACCGAAAGTGCTCGGTGGCCTGGGCGTAGCGATCATCTCCACGTCCACCGGGCTGCTCACCGATCGGCAGGCCGCCAAGCGACGCATGGGCGGGGAAGTCCTCGCCTTCGTCTGGTAGAGGGGAGCAGACGAGATGTCGCGCATCGGGAAGCAGCCGATCACCGTGCCGGCCGGGGTCGACGTGGTCATCGACGGGCGCACCGTGACGGTGCGGGGGCCCAGGGGAACCCTGTCGCACACCGTGCCGGAGCCGATCACCGTGCAGCAGGCCGACGGCACCCTGCTGGTCGAGCGGCCTGACGATGAGCGACGGAGCAAGTCGCTGCACGGGCTGTCCCGGACCCTGGTGGACAACATGGTCATCGGGGTCAGCCAGGGCTACGAGAAGCGGATGGAGATCCACGGCGTCGGTTACCGTGTGGTGCTCAAGGGCTCGGATCTGGAGTTCTCGCTGGGCTACAGCCACCCGGTACCCGTGCCGGCGCCCGATGGCATCACCTTCACGGTCGACAGCCCGACGCGGTTCTCTGTGGCGGGTATCAACAAGGAGACAGTCGGCGAGGTTGCGGCGACTATCCGCAAGTTGCGTCGCCCTGATCCGTACAAGGGCAAGGGCGTGCGCTACGCGGGCGAGAAGATCCGGCGCAAGGTCGGGAAGACAGGTAAGTGATCATGGCTGAGGCAGCAACTAAAGCGACGGGTACCAAAGTGGCAGGGCGGCCGCGGGTCGGCAAGGACGTCTCGACCCGACGTCGGCTGGCCCGGGCACGGCGGCACCAACGGCTGCGCAAGCGGATCAGCGGTTCCCCGGAGCGCCCGCGCCTGGTGGTCAACCGCTCGTCCCGGCACATCGCCGTGCAACTGGTGGATGACCTGGCCGGGCACACCCTGGCGGCGGCGTCCAGCATCGAGCCGGACGTTCGCGCTATGGAAGGGGACAAGAAGGCCAGAGCGGTCAGGGTGGGCGAGCTGATCGCTGCTCGGGCCAAGGCTGCCGGTGTGAACCGGGTGGTCTTCGACCGCGGCGGGCACGACTATCACGGCCGGATCGCGGCGCTGGCCGACGCCGCCCGCGAAGCCGGCCTGGAATTCTGACCGATGATGGACACCTCAAGTGCACTCAGCCCCCCGAACTCAACAGCAGAGCTGTTCGGCAGGCCGTGGACAGCTCTGCTGTTGAGTTCGGGAAGTGTAGGGCTGGTGGCTGATCCCGCAGAAGTCTGCGGGGCAGGTACGAGACAGCAGCGGTACGCGAGCAAGGGAAGGAACGCCTGATGCCTGGACGCATGCGGCGGGAAGGCGGAGGCGAGCGCAGCGATCGTCGAGACCGCCGGGACGGTGGCCGCGGCGGGGCGGCTCAGCAGGAGAAGAGCCCGCACCTCGAGCGCGTGGTCGCGATCAACCGCGTGGCCAAGGTCGTCAAGGGTGGCCGGCGCTTCAGTTTCACCGCACTGGTCGTGGTAGGCGACGGTGACGGCATGGTCGGCGTCGGTTATGGCAAGGCCAAGGAAGTACCGGCGGCGATCCAGAAAGGCGTGGAGGAAGCCAAGAAGAACTTCTTCCGGGTGCCCCGCATCGGCAGTACCATCCCGCATCCGATCACCGGCGAGGCGGCGGCAGGCGTCGTGCTGCTCCGTCCCGCATCTGCAGGTACCGGGGTCATCGCGGGTGGCCCGGTGCGCGCGGTGCTGGAGTGCGCAGGAGTGCACGACGTGCTGTCCAAGTCGCTGGGTAGCGATAACGCGATCAATATCGTGCACGCCACGGTGGCAGCCCTGAAGGGGCTGCAACGCCCCGAGGAGGTCGCCGCGCGGCGCGGCCTGCCGCTGGAGGACGTGGCCCCGGCGGGTATGTTGCGGGCGCGTGCCGCCGCCGCGCAGGGGGCGTGACATGGCTGAGTTCAATTCGACGGTTCGACCGTCGCTGTCCAATTCGACGGTTCGACCGTCGCTGAGGATCACCCAGACTCGGAGCACCATCGGCAGCTTGCGCAACCAGCGTGAGACCCTGCGCTCTCTCGGCCTGCGCAAGATCCGGCAGTCCGTGGTCAAAGAGGACAACTCACAGGTTCGCGGCATGATCGCCACCGTTCGTCACCTGGTAGCGGTGGAGGAGGTCGACTCGAAGTGACGATCAAGGTCCACCACCTGCGTCCGGCCGCTGGCGCCAAGACCGCCAAGATGCGGGTCGGTCGGGGCGGGGCGTCCAAGGGCAAGACTGCGGGGCGAGGTACCAAGGGAACCAAGGCCCGCAAGAACGTGCCCGCCCGTTTTGAGGGTGGCCAGATGCCGATCCACATGCGGCTGCCCAAGCTCAAGGGTTTCCGCAACCGGTTCCGTACCGAGTACCAGGTGGTCAACGTCGGCGACCTGGCCCGGCTGTTCCCTGACGGGGGGACCGTGGGGCCGGAGCAGCTGGTGGCCCTCGGCGCCGTGCGCAAGGGACTGCCGGTGAAGGTGCTCGGCAACGGTGACCTTGGCGGCGTGGCGCTGCAGGTCAGCGCCCAGGCCTTCTCCGGTTCCGCGCGGGACAAGATTGGCGCAGCAGGCGGCAGCAGTACCGAGCTTTAGGCAGCGCCCTGCCCTGACAGGCTCTGTTATGACAGTCGAGCCCTGCTGTTACAGTCGGCCGGAGTGCGTGGGCGAGCTGGCTGGCATGCGTTGTCGCGTTCCCCCGCATCGCCCGGTCGACGCCCCCTGTGGTGCGACCGCCGGTCCACGATCGACGGCCGCACCACGGCCGTGCCCAGGAGGTAGGAGTGCTCGGCGCCTTCCGCTCGGCCCTCGCGACGCCGGATCTGCGCCGCAAGATTTTGTTCACCCTCGGCATGGTGGTGATCTACCGGATCGGGGCCACGTTACCGTCCCCCGGGGTCTCCTACGTCAATATCCAGCAGTGCCTCGACCAGGTACAGCGTGGTGACAACCAGAACATCTACTCGCTGATCAATCTGTTCAGCGGTGGAGCGCTGTTGCAGCTAGCGGTGTTCGCGCTGGGCATCATGCCCTACATCACCGCGAGCATCATCGTGCAGTTGCTGACCGTCGTCATCCCCCGCTTCGAGCAGCTGAAGAAGGAGGGACAGCCTGGCCAGAACAAGCTCACCCAGTACACCCGTTACCTGACGATCGCGCTAGGCATCCTGCAGGCCACCGGGATCGTGGCGCTGGCGGTGCGGGGTCAGCTATTCGCTGACTGCGCGTTGCCGCCCATCCCGGACCAGTCGGTCTTCAACCTGGTCGTCATCGTCGTGGTGATGACGGCAGGCACCGCCATGGTGATGTGGCTGGGCGAGCTGATCACCGAGCGGGGTGTCGGCAATGGCATGTCGCTGCTGATCTTCTGCTCGATCGCCGCGAACATCCCCGCCGAAGGCAAGAACATTTTGGACCAGAACGGTGCGCTGGTCTTCTTCTTCGTGTGCCTCTTCGGTTTGGCGATCATCGCCAGTGTGGTGTTCGTCGAGCAGGGCCAGCGGCGGATCCCGGTGCAGTATGCCAAGCGGATGATCGGCCGCCGGATGTACGGCGGCACCTCGACCTACCTGCCGTTGAAGGTGAACCAGGCAGGTGTCATCCCGGTCATCTTCGGCTCGTCGCTGCTCTACCTGCCCGATCTGATCGCCCGGCTGACCACCTCGCCGACCGGTGAGCAGGGGTGGTGGCAGACCTTCGTCAGTCGCTACCTGGTGGACCAGTCCAGCTGGGTGCACATCTCGCTGTACTTTTTGATGATCATCTTCTTCACCTACTTCTATGTGGCGATCACGTTCAACCCCGACGAGCGCGCTGAGGAGATGAAGAAGTTCGGCGGCTTCATCCCGGGCATCCGGCCGGGGCGCCCGACCGCCGAGTACCTGGGCTTCGTGCTGAACCGCATCACCCTGCCCGGGTCGCTGTACCTGGGTACCGTGGCGGTGTTGCCCAACCTGTTCCTCGATCTAACCGGTGGCGGCAACAACCAGAACTTCCCCTTCGGCGGCACCGCCGTGCTGATCATGGTCGGGGTGGGACTGGACACCGTGAAGCAGATCGAGAGTCAGCTGATGCAGCGCAACTACGAAGGGTTCCTGCGGTAGTGCGAATCCTCATCGTCGGTCCGCCGGGAGCGGGCAAGGGAACCCAGGCTGCCGTGCTCAGTGGCGAGCTCGGTGTACCGCACATCTCGACCGGCGAGCTGTTCCGAGCCCACGTCGAAGACGAGACCGAGCTGGGCAGGCAGGTCAAGAAGTACCTGGACTACGGTGCGCTGGTACCCGACGAGCTCACCAACGAGATGGTCGCGCAACGGCTCGCTGAGGATGACTGCCGGTCCGGGTTCCTGCTCGACGGATTCCCTCGCACGGTCAGCCAGGCTCGGGTGCTTACGGGGCTCCTGCGCGATCTTGACTGCGAGATCGACGTGGTGCTGGAGCTCGATGCGGCCGAGGACCTGTTGGTCGAGCGCCTGCTGGCCCGGGGGCGCGACGACGACATTGAGGACGTGATCCGGCGCCGCCAGCAACTTTATCGGGAGGAGACCGCGCAGCTGCTCGACTACTACTCCGACCGGTTGGTTACCGTGCCGGCGGTCGGTTCGGTGCATGATGTGACGGGCCGGGCGCTGGACGCCTTGCGAACGAGGGCGTGACGAGCGCGCGATGACCGGGGGTGGGGTGCGTGCTGTGGTGCGACGCTTGCGGGGCAGGACCGGCATCGAGCTCAAGTCTCCTGGCGAGGTCGACGCGATGCGCGCTGCCGGCGCAGTGGTGGCCCGCACCCTGCGGCTCCTCGAGAGTCACGCCAGCGCCGGGGTGAGCACCGGTGAACTGGACGAGCTCGCTGAGCAGTCGATCCGGGACGCCGGGGCGGTGCCGTCCTTCAAGGGCTACCACGGATTCCCCGGGTCGATCTGCAGTTCGGTGAACCAGCAGGTGGTGCACGGGATCCCGAGCCGTGACCAGGTGCTGGCCGACGGCGACCTCCTGTCCATCGACTGCGGTGCGATCCTCGACGGCTGGCACGGCGACGCCGCGGTGACGGTGCACATCGGGACCGTCGCGGAAGCCGACACCCGGCTTTCCGCCGCCTGCCGGGCCGCGCTGGAGGCGGGGATCGCGGCGGTGCGACCCGGTGGCAGGCTGACCGACATCTCGCATGCGGTGGAGTGCGCGGCGCTGGCGGCCGCCGCCGCGCACGGTGTGTCCTACGGGATCGTGGCCGACTATGGCGGCCACGGTATCGGCACGGCCATGCACATGGACCCCTTCCTGCCCAATGTGGGTCGCCCCGGTCGTGGCCCCCGCCTGGTGGTCGGGATGGCCCTGGCGATTGAGCCGATGCTCACCGCGGGCAGTGACAAGACCGAGGAACTCGACGACGGCTGGACCGTGGTGACCCGGGACGGATCCCGCGCCGCGCACTGGGAGCACTCCGTCGCCGTGACCGACGACGGCCCGCTGGTGCTCACGGTCGAGTAGCGCGGCGATACCCGTTGCGCCGAACGGCCCCACCCGCTCGGCGATGTGCAGCAACCCTTCGCTGAGTCTGGCCCCCTTCCCGCTGACATTCCGCCGGAGACTGGTGGCATCGCCGGGCCACCAGTACCCGGCCAGCGAAGGGCGGGAAGCCATGAGCATCCTCGAGGGAAAGGCAGTGGTAATCACGGGAGCCGGCCGCGGTCTGGGGGAGGCGTACGCGCTGCACGCCGCCCGGGCCGGAGCCTGCGTCGTGGTCAACGACGTTGACGGCGACCTGGCCGAGGCGGTCGCCGCGCGGATCGTCGGGCAGGGCGGCCGGGCGGTGGCGAGCGCGCAGTCGGTCCGTGATCCGGACCAGGCCAGCGGGGTCGTCGAGCGGTGCCTGGCGGAGTTCGGCAGGGTGGATGGCCTGGTGAACAACGCAGCGCTCAACCACCAGGCACTGCCTTGGGAGGAGGACGTCTACGCCGCCCGGGAACTCATCGAGGTCAACGTCCTGGGCGTGCTCTACTGCGGCATCGCCGCCGCGCGGGTGATGCGCAGGCAACGGGCCGGGTCGATCGTCAACATCTCATCGGGCTCGGCGTTCGGGAGCCGCGGTGCAGGTACCTACTCGGCGTCCAAGGGCGCGGTTGCCTCTGCCACCTACTCCTGGGCGGTGGACTTGGCGGAGGTCGGGGTACGGGTCAACGGCGTCTGCCCGCTGGCCTGGACCCGGATGGTGGAGCGTTCCTCCTCCGCCGCCATCAAGTCGTCCGTCACACCGCAGCGCACCCCGGACCGGGTGGCCCCGCTGATCACCTACCTGCTCTCCGATCGCGCCGAGGGGATCACCGGTCAGCTCGTCCGGTTTACCGGGGACCAGTTGCAGCTCGTGCGCCGGCCGGGGTTGAAGGACCCGGCGCTGCATCGGGACAACTGGGCAACCGAGGACATCGCGGCGGCCTTCGACGGCGTCCTGGACCACCATCTCGAACCCTTCGGTTTTGAGCAGCAGACGCCACCCCGGCTGCGGGTAGTGCCTCCGGGCGGTTCTCCTCCGGCTGAAGGGGTCGCAGACCCAGAGCTGATTCAGGGAGGTGCCCGGTGATCCCGCGATCTGTTCGGCTACTTCCCAACGCCAGCGAGTGTTGACCTCGACATGCGCGCCATACGGAGCACAGCGTGAGTAAGACTCGGCAGAGGCCCGGTTTCCGCTGGCAATTAAGCATCACTCGGTGTGTCCGCAGAAATCAGATCATCGAGCTTTATGCAGGAGTCCTGGGTAGCTGAAGTGCTCTGGACGCCAGCTGGTACCGCTCGGGATGCGCCGAGTTCGACAGGAGAGCTGTCCCGGGCTTGGTGCACAGCTCTGACGTCGAACTCGGCG
>JBQTHE010000068.1:0-7728 GCA_052390115.1 Pseudonocardiales bacterium
TGTTCATGGTCGACTCCGGAATCCGCCAGTTCCTCGACATCGGCTCCGGCATCCCGACCGTCGGCAATGTGCACGAGATCGCCCAGCGAGCCGATCCCGAGTGCCGGATCGTGTACGTCGACAGGGAACCGGTCGCGGTCGCGCACAGCGAACTGCTGCTTCAGGGCAACGACCGGACCGCGGTGATCCAGGCGAACCTGCGCGACGTCGGGGGCATCCTCGACCACCCGCAGACCACCCGCGTGCTGGACCTCGATCAGCCGGTCGGCCTGCTGATGCTGCTGCTGGTGCACTTCGTCCCGGATTCCTGGGACCCGCCGGGCATTCTGGCTCGATACCGGGACCGGCTCGCGCCCGGCAGCTACCTGGCGCTGTCCCATGGCACGACCGACGGCAACCCCACTGGGCTGGCCGAGACAGTTGAGTTCTACAAGAACACCCCGGAACCGGTGTACCTCCGCAGCCACGAGGAGGTACTGCGCCTGTTCACCGGGTTCGAGCTGGTCGAACCGGGACTGGTTGGTTGCGCTCTCTGGCGGCCCTCGGGACCGGGTGATACCTCCGACAGCGCCGAGATGAACACCATCCTCTACGGGGGCGTCGGCCGCAAGCCGTGATCGCCCGCCGCCGCGCTGGGCTAACGAGGCACCGGCCGGTCCTGGGCCAGCGCGTCGAACAGCTGCCCGGCCCGCTCGCGGTCCCACAGCACGCCGGAAGAGCCGTCGCTCATCGTGCCGAAACCGGCGATCGGCACCGTAGTGGTCAGTGCATCACCACCCGACAGCGAGCGCATCGCCCAACCGAGCCTGGCCAGGTTCCAGACATGGCCACCGTTGTCGACGGTGACCGTGTCGGGGGCGTCGACCGCGAGTGCGCCGGAACGCAACGGGTTGAGCAGCACCGCCGGGCTGCTCGCCCGGGCGATCAGCGCGCCGAGGAACTCCCGCTGGCGCACGACCCGATCCAAGTCGGCGCGCGGCGTGTTCCGGGTCCGCACGTAACCCAGCGCCTGCGGCCCGTCGAGTACCTGGCAGCCGGCCGGGATGTCCAGCCCGGCCAGCGGGTCGGAGATCGCCTCGGTGGGGCACAGCTGCACCCCGCCGACATCGTCGACGAGGCGGGCGAAGCCACCGAACCCGATCTCCGCATAGTGATCCACATGCACGCCGGTGACCGTCTCCACGGTCTGCACCAGCAGGGTGGGCCCACCGAGCGCGAAGGTGGTGTTGAGCTTGAGGCGGCCCTGGCCGGGGACCGGAACCGAGGAATCCCGGGGGAGGCTGACCAGCGTCGGTTCCCCGCCACTGGTCAGCGCGGGGATATGCATCAACATGATGGTGTCGGTGCGCTGGCCGCCTGCCGCCGCCTCGTCGCCGGTAGCCAACCGGGCGGCCTGGTCTGCGGTCAGGCCGGCCCGGCTGTCCGATCCGACGATCAGCCAGTTGGTGCCTGGGGTGTCAGCGATCCGTCCCTCGTAGTCAGCCAGCGCGTCGACCCGCTGCAGTGACTGATCGACGTACCCGGCGATGCCGATGACCACCAACAGCAGTAACCCGAGGATCACGCCCAGCATGCGGCCTGGCCGCCGGCGCCGGCGCCGGCGAGGTGGGGCTGGCGCCGGTGGTGGCACGGGGCGACGCTGTGCGGGGCGACGCTGTGTGGGTTGACGCGGGGCGGGCCAGCGCTGGTTTGGCCGGATCACCTGGGTCGGCGGGAGCGGTCCGGGCCGGGTGTTTTGCGGAGGCATGTAGTCGCCGGGTGGCCGAGGTGGCCGAGGTGGCCGCCCGGACCGGTCCCGCCGGGGCGGCCCCTGGTAGCTCACCGTTTCGCCTCCTGCGGGTCGGTCCCCTCGCGGGCGCTGCGGTGAGGATAGCCGGGCCAAGTCCAGGTGGTTGTGGGTCATTCTGGTAAACCGGGG
The DNA here is from genome assembly GCA_052390115.1 of Pseudonocardiales bacterium. GTDB lineage: Bacteria > Actinomycetota > Actinomycetes > Mycobacteriales > Pseudonocardiaceae. The sequence goes on from JBQTHE010000068.1 coordinate 1,919, forward strand.
GGCAGGTGGTCGTCGTTGGGCCGATCAGGTGCAAAAATGCCTACCTGCTGCTCGTCGGGGAGGCATCAGTGGATCGCAGGAACCTGAAGGACGCCGCATTCGACGTCGTGCTGCGGGGTTATGACAAACGGCAGGTGGACGAGCGGTTACGCACTCTTGGCGCCCAGCTGGCCGCCGCGGAGAACGCGCTTGCCGCGGCTGCTGAGCGGGTCGCGATGCTAGAGGACGAGGTGCACCGCTCGCGCTCCGGTGGTGATTCGCAACCGGACGCCCACTTCGGTGCCCGGGTCGAGAAGATTCTCATGCTCGCTGAGGAGGAGGCGCGGGAGGTTCGCAGCCAGGCCGACGCGGCGGCTGCTGCCCTGGTTGCGCAGGCCCGCGCGGAGGTCGCCGGCCAGCGGCAGCGGGCCGAGCAGGAGGCCGCCGCCTGGCGAGCCGAGGCCAACCGGAGGGCCGCCGAGCAGGACAGTGCCCTGCAGCGGCGTTGCGCTGCGCTCGAGGATGCTCGCCAGGAGCTGCAACGCGAATCCGTGCGGGTTCGGACGCAGGCCCAGGAAGAGGCCGAGCAGATCCGTAAGGCGGTCGCGCAGGAGGCCGACGAGCTGTTCAAAACAGCCGCGCAGGACGCAGATGAGGTGTGCAAGGCAGCCCGCGCCGAGGCTGCGCAGCTCGTGGCGCAAGCCCGGGCCGAGGCGAACCGGCTGGTCACCACCGCGACGGAGAACGCCCAGCAGCGGGAGCGAGCGAGCGCGCATGAGCTGCACCAACTGTCCCGGTTGAATGACGAGATCAACGCCGACCTCTACCGGGCGAAGGAGGTGCTGGACAGCCTGTTCGGTGCCACCAGACCCGTCGCTCGGACCTCCCCGGGGACCAGTCCCGCACCGGCGAGGCGACCCAAGGACGGTGCGCCGGACCGCCAGCAGGCCCGTACGGTGTGACGGAACCGCTCCGCCGGCAACCGTGCGAGGATTGTACGTGGAGTGATTTGTTAGCGTCGACGTGGCAGCGCGATCCACACCCCGGAGCCACGCTGTGCGGCGGCGGCGCCGCGTATCCATCACGAGTGGAGCGAGGCGCAACAGCAAGGAGATGCCATGGACGTCGATGGTCCACATACGCCCCAGCAGGTGATCGCCGGGCTGCGGGCCACCAGCGCGGGCGCGGACCTGGTCCAGCTGCTCACCCCCGAGGGTCAGCGAGCCTCGCATCCGCGGTTCGACCTGCAGATCTCCCCGGCCGAGATCCAGTCGCTGTATCGGGACATGGTGCTCGTGCGCCGGGCTGACCGGGAAGCCAACGCCCTGCAGCGGCAGGGTCAGCTCGGGCTGTGGGCCCCGCTGCTGGGCCAGGAGGCCGCGCAGATCGGCGCCGGCCGCGCGATGGCCCCCCAGGACATGGCCTTCCCGTCCTACCGCGAGCACGGTGTCGCCTGGTGCCGTGGGGTGGATCCCACCGAGGTCTTCGGCATCTTCCGCGGCATCGACCAGGGCTCCTGGGATCCGATCAGCACCGGGTTCCAGCTCTACACCATTGTGATCGCCAATCAGTGCCTGCATGCCACCGGCTACGCGATGGGCCAGCGACTGGACGGCAAGATCGGCGACGCGGAGACCGGTGAGGCCACGATCGCGTTGTTCGGCGACGGGGCCACGTCCCAGGGCGACGTGCATGAGGCCTTCGTGTGGGCCGCGGTCTACGACGCGCCGGTGGTGTTCTTCTGCCAGAACAACCAGTGGGCGATCTCGGCGGGGCTGGATCGTCAGACCCGGGTGCCGTTGTATCGCCGTTCGCTGGGCTACGGCTTCCCCGGGATCCGGGTGGACGGCAACGACGTGCTGGCCACCCTGGCCGTCACCCGCTGGGCACTGCGAGAATGCCGCACCGGCAACGGTCCGGTGCTGATCGAGGCGTGCACCTACCGGATGGGCGCCCACACCACGTCCGACGACCCGACCCGCTACCGGCTCGCCACCGAACTGGAGGAGTGGAAGCTCAAGGACCCCATCGAGCGGGTTCGGGTGCACCTGGTGCGGGAGGGGCTGGCCGAGCCGGAGTTCTTCCAGCAGGTGGCCGCCGAGTCCGACGAGCTGGCCGCAAGGCTGCGCGACTACTGCACGTCGATGCCCGTGCCCCGCCCGGAGCGGATCTTCTCCGAGGTCTACGCCGAACCGTCGCCGTACCTGGAGGCCCAGCGCGAGGAGTTCCTGGCCTACCACGCGTCGTTCGCCGAAATCGGGGGTGATCCCCGATGAGCGTCATGACCCCGGCTGATGAGCGCGCCCCCACGGTGACTCAGACGATCACCCTGGCCAAGGGTCTCAACCAGGGTCTGCGGGCCGCGATGGAGGCCGACCCCAAGGTCATCGTGATCGGGGAGGACGTCGGCAAGCTGGGCGGGGTGTTCCGGATCACCGACGGCCTGCTGAAGGACTTCGGCGAGCAGCGGGTCTTGGACACCCCGCTGAGCGAGTCCGGGATCATCGGCACCGCCGTCGGGCTCGCGCTGCGCGGCTACCGCCCGGTCTGTGAGATCCAGTTCGATGGGTTCGTCTTCCCCGCTTTCGACCAGATCGTCTCCCAGCTCGCCAAGCTGCACTACCGCTCGCAGGGCAAGCTGCGGATGCCGGTGGTGGTGCGCATCCCGCACGGCGGCGGTATCGGCGCCGTCGAGCATCATTCGGAGTCCCCGGAGTCCTACTTCGCCCACACCCCGGGACTCAAGGTCGTCGCCTGCGCCAACCCGGTCGACGCCTACTGGATGATCCAGCAGGCGATCGCCTGCGACGACCCGGTGATCTTCTTTGAGCCCAAGCGGCGCTACTGGGACAAGGCGTCGGTGGATCTCACGACGGCGCCGCCGCCGCTGTTCACCTCACGGGTGTTGCGCGCGGGTACGACAGCGACGGTAGTGGCCTACGGGCCGATGGTGCGTACCGTGCTGGATGCCGCGACCGCCGCCGAGCACGACGACGGTCACCAGCTCGAGGTAATCGACCTGCGCACGTTGTCCCCGCTGGACCTCGCGCCGGTATTCGACTCGGTACGCCGCACCGGCCGGTTGATCTGCGTGTCCGAGGCGCCCGGTGAGGCCTCCCTGACCGCCGAGGTGGCCGCCCGGGTGTCTCAGGAGTGCTTCTACTCGCTGGAGGCGCCGGTGCTGCGGGTGACCGGGTACGACACCCCCTACCCGCCCGCGAAGTGCGAGGAGGACTACCTGCCAGACCTGGATCGGGTACTCGACGCCGTCGACCGCGTGCTGGCGTTCTGAGGTTATGAGGTATGGAGCAGATGGCCCGCATCCAGCATTTCCTGCTCCCCGACGCCGGGGAGGGACTCACCGAGGCGGAGATCCTGACCTGGCACGTCGCGCCCGGGGACACCGTCACCGTCAATCAGATCATCGTCGAGATCGAGACTGCCAAGGCAGCCGTTGAGCTGCCCTGCCCCTACACCGGGGTGGTCAGCGAGCTCTGCGCCGCACCCGGGACGACCGTGCAGGTGGGTAGCCCACTCATCGCGATCGACGTCGGTCCCGGCGGGGCGGCACCGGAGACGTCTCCGGGCGGAAAGATCGGCGAGGAAGGGCCCGGTGGGCGGATTGCGACCCTGGTCGGTTACGGCCCACGGGCCGGTGCAGTGACCCGCCGGCGCCGCAAGGAGGCTGGGGTCGTGCCGGCTGGGGTTGCACCGGCTGGGGTCGTGCCGGCTGGGGTCGTGCCGGCTGGGGTCGCTGCTGCGCGGGGACCGGTTCCGCTGGCCAAACCGCCGGTGCGCAAGCTGGCCAAAGAGCTCGGCATCGACCTGCAGTCAGTTCTCGGATCGGGAGCCGGCGGGGTGATCACCCGGGAGGACGTGCAGCGCGCCGCGGCGCTTGCCGGCAACGGCACTTCCCCTTCCCAGCCCGCTCCTGGCCGGCAGCGCCGGGAGCCGGTCCGCGGGGTGCGCAAGGCCACCGCCGCGGCGGTGGTGTCTTCGGCCTTCACCGCGCCGCACGTCACGGTGTTCCTCACCGTCGACGTCACGCCGATGATGGAGCTGCGATCCCGGCTCAAGGCGGCACCGGAGTTCCGGGACGTCAAGCTGACTCCGCTGGCGTTCGCCGCCCGGGCGATGTGCCTCGCGGCGCGGCGGACCCCGGAAGCCAACGCCAGCTGGGACGAGACGGCCGGCGAGATCATCTACTTCGACTACGTGCACCTCGGGATCGCCGCCGCCACCCCGCGCGGGCTGGTGGTGCCCAAGGTCCGTGACGCCGACCGGATGTCGCTGCGCGAACTCGCCGTCGCGCTGGACGAGCTGGTGAGGGCCGCGCGGGAGGGGCGCACGCCTCCTGGTGACATGCTCGGCGGCACGATCACCATCACCAACATCGGGGTCTTCGGGGTGGACGCCGGCACGCCGATCCTGAACCCAGGCGAGTCAGCCATCCTGGCCCTCGGCGCGATCCGGGACATCCCATGGGTGGTGGACGGTGCCGTGGTACCCCGCAAGGTCTGCCAGCTAGCGCTATCGGTCGACCACCGCGTAGTCGACGGCCAACAAGCCTCCGAGTTCCTCGCCGCCGTAGGCGCCCTCCTCACCACCCCCGCCCTAGCGATCACCTACTAGCGATCACCTACTAACCCGCCCTTTCCCCGCATTCAGCGGGCTCGGCGGGGTTATTCGCATCTCGTTTACCCCGCTGAGCCCGCTGAATGCGGTTAGAGAGCTGTCAAGTGGGGAGTTGGGGGGTTGGGGATGGGGGGGTTGGTGTGGGTAGGTCGGCGCCGGAGTGCCCCGATCGGCCGGTTGGTGGCGGGGGGTGGGTGATGATTCCCGTATGGGGCGACAGATGCGGATGGTGGACCTGGCGGGGGTATTCCGCGGAACCGAGGCGTTGGCGGCCGGCATCGTGACCAAGGAACAGTTGCGCGGTCCTGGAGTCCGCAGGCTGTTCCGCGATGTGTACCTGCCCGCCGGTATGCCATTCACCCACCAGCGGCGGTGCGAGGGTGCGGCGCTCCTCGCTCCGCCCGAGGCGGTTCTCACGGGCAGGTCGGCGGCAACCGTGCTGGGGGTGGAGCTGGCTCGGCCGATCGATCCGGTGGAGTTCGTGGTGGACGAGCGTTACCGGTTCGGTCCGATCCGTGGTATCGCCGTCAAACGCACCACCCTGACCGGTACCGACTGGCAGGACTGGAACGGGATCAGGATCGCCAGCCCCGGGCGGCTCGGTCTGGACCTGGCTGCCCGGGCAGATCTGCGCGGCGCGGTCGCCGACCTGGACGAGATGCTGCGCGCCGGCCAGGTCGATCGTGCCGAGCTCGAAGGGCGGTTGCTGAACTGCCATGAGCATGGTGTGGTTCGGGCCCGGCAAGCGGTCGAACTCGCGGATCCGCGGGCGCAGTCGCGGCCGGAGTCCGAACTGAGAGTGGTGCTGCGCCGAGCCGACCTGCACCCGGAGCCTCAGGTACAGGTGTGGGACGCCGCGGGTCCGGTGTGCTGGCTCGATCTGGCATTTCGCGAATGGCGCGTCGGAATCGCCTACGACGGTCAGTGGCACGCGCTGCGGCTGCAGCTGCGCAAGGACCGACGCATGATTAACCGCCTGCAGGCCCTGGATTGGGAAATCGTCTTCGTCACCGCCGACGACCTCTACCGCCACCCCAACGACGTAGTCCGCACCGTCCGAGCGGCCCTCACCTTGGTGTCAAGTAGTGGACGCACCACCAGCTTCAAGCAGCCTCGATAAGGAAAGTGTTGAGGACTTCGGTCGGTTTCTTCCAGTTGAGTGTCTGTCGTGGACGGTTGTTGAGTTCGTCGGCGAC
>JBQTHE010000069.1:0-102474 GCA_052390115.1 Pseudonocardiales bacterium
GGTGGGGGGTTTTCGTCACTGGGGCGCCCCGCACCCCCCGCCTCCGGGTGGCCCCCCGCGTTTTGGGGTGTCGCGTTTTATCCCCCGCCCCGCCACTCACGGGTGCCGCAGGCACCCAAGGGCGGCATCATGCAGCAGCCCGTTGGAGGACAGTGCGGTGCCGCTGTCGTAGCGGGCGACTCCGTCGAGATCGGTGAACCGGCCGCCGGCTTGCTCCACCAGTACCTGCGCGGCGGCCACGTCCCAGGGGTTGACGACCGGCTCTGCGGCCAGGTCGATTACCCCCTCGGCGACCAGGCAGTGCTGCCAGAAATCGCCGAAGGCCCGGTTCTCCCAGCAGGCGTCCACCAGCGCCAGGTAGGACTTTCGGCTGTGGTACTCCACCCAGCTGCCCAGATGCGTAGTGGAGACGTAGGCGTCGGCTAGCTCACTGATCCCGGACACCGCGATGACTCGGGTGGCCCCGTCCATATCGCGGGTATGAGCACCTGCCCCGGCGGCGGCCCACCAGCGTCGTCCGAGCGCCGGAGCGCTGATCACTCCGACCACCGGCGTGCCCTCCTCGACGAGCGCGATGAGAGTGGCCCAGACCGGCACGCCGCGCAGGAAGTTCTTCGTCCCGTCGATCGGATCCAGGAGCCAGATCCGCCCGGCTCGCTCGCCGGTAGGACCGCCGCCCTCCTCACCGAGCACCGCGTCCTGCGGCCGTTGCGCCGCCAGCACCGTGCGCACCGAGTCCTCGACGGCCAGGTCGGCGTCGGTGACCGGGGTCCGGTCGGGCTTGCGCTCGACATGCAGATCCGCCGCGCCCGCCCGGTCCAGGGTGATGACGTCGGCGATGTCCGCAAGGGTCAGAGCCAGAACGAGGTCGGGGGAGTGATCGATCACACAGCGGATGGTGCCACGTCGCCCTAGGCTGAATGGCGTGACGACTGTGCTCCTGGTGGAGGACGACACCGGTATCGCCGAGCCACTGTCCCGTGCCCTGCAGCGGGAGGGCCACGAGGTGGTAGTGGTCGGTGACGGTCACACCGCGCTGACCCGCGCCGTCCAGGAGGAGTTCGACCTGCTGGTACTCGACCTCGGCCTGCCCGGGATGGACGGTTTGGACGTCTGCCGCCGGCTGCGCCGGGTGCGCCCCGATGTCCCGGTGCTCATGCTGACTGCCCGGAGTGACGAGGTGGACTTCGTCGTCGGGCTGGACGCGGGCGCCGACGACTACGTCGCCAAGCCGTTCCGGCTGGCCGAGCTGTTGGCCAGGGTGCGGGCTCTGCTGCGCCGCAGCGCGCCGGACGCGCTGCAGGTGGGTGGGGTACGGATGGATCTGGCCGGTCACCGGGTGCTCATCGAGGGCACCGAGATTGGGCTGGCGAACAAGGAGTTCGAGCTGCTGCGGGTGCTGCTGGCCCGGCCGGGGCAGGTGGTCAGCCGTGAGGAGATCCTGCGCGAGGTGTGGAACGATCCGGAACTCAAGAGTTCCAAGACGCTGGACATGCACATATCCTGGCTGCGCCGCAAGATCGGTAGCGGCCGGATCGCCACCGTCCGGGGTGTCGGGTTTCGTTTCGACGCGTCGTGACGAAGTAGCGTGCGGTCGTGCGGTGGAAGATCCTGCAGTCCACGCTGATCGTGGTCGCGATCACCGGCCTGGTGCTGGGTGGCCCACTGGCCTTTGCCTGCTGGCGGCTGGTGGAGGACTTCACCCGCAACGACCTGCTGACCCGGTTGGAGCAGGTGGTGTCCCGGCTAGAGGATCAGAGACTGCCCACCCGGACGCCGCCGGATCTGCGATCGGTGGAGCTGGCACTTCCGCCCGACGGGCAGCTGGTGGTGGATTCGCCGTGGACTGGCCGGTTGGTGCTCGGCGCTGATCCGGGGCCTGGCGCGGTGGTGGAGTGGTTGCCGCTGGGACCGCGCGGCACCGCCCGGCTGGCAGTCCCCGCGGATGCGATGTGGGGCGATCAGCTGCAGGTGACGGCGTTGGTCGGACTGCTGGTGGCGCTGTCGGTGGGGATCGGCGCAGCCATCGCCACCGTGACCGCCCGTCGGCTGGCGGGCCCGCTACAGGACGTCGCCGACCGGGCCGCCCGGCTGGGCGCCGGGGATTTCCGCCTCGCGCCGGAGCGCCACGGCATCCCGGAGCTGGATCGGGTCGCCGACCTGCTGGATACCTCCGCGGCCGCGCTGGCCGAGCTCGTCCAGCGGGAGCGCGACCTCGTCGGCGACGTGTCGCATCAGCTGCGCAGCCGGTTGACCGCGCTGCTGCTGCGGCTCGAAGAGCTGGCCGCGCACCCGGACCCGGTCACTGCCGCGGAGGCCGAGGCCGCTTTGGAGCAAGCAGAGCGGCTCGGCGCGGTGCTCGACGACCTGATGCGAGCCACCGAGGAGGCTCGGGCCGCGACCGCTGAGCCGGTGGAGCTGGCCGAGCTGCTCGGCGAGGTTGTCGCCGACTGGCGGCCGCAAGCCGACGCCGACCAGCGACCGTTGCGGTTGCGGGTGGCCGACGGGCTGGTCACCCGGGTCACGCCCGGACGGCTGCGCGAGGCGCTCGGAGTGCTGATCGACAACGCGCTGCGGCACGGGGCCGGCGTGGTCACGCTGTCCGCGCGCCCGGGTGGGGTGGGACCGGATCGGATGGTCGTGGTGGAGGTGACCGACGGCGGCGAGGGGGTGCCCGAGGAGCTGGCCCCACACGTCTTCGACCGTGGGGTCTCCGGGGCCTCCTCCACCGGCGTCGGCCTAGCGCTGGCCCGGGCGTTGGTCGAGGCAGACGGCGGACGCCTCGAGCTCAGCTCGGCGCGGCCCGCCAGGTTCGCGATCTACCTGCGGGTACCGCGAGGCGAGGAGCCGACGGCGTCTCCACGGCCGGGCACTGGAGTGGTGCGTTGAGCACTGAGACCTGTGTCAGCCCACGGGCATCTGGCGGCGGACGTTCTGGTCTGGGAAGACGTACCTCCGGAAGGCCCACCACCGGAAGGCCATCGCCACGGCGGTGCCGATCATGTTGGCGCTGGCGAAGTCGGCGGCCTCTTGAGCGAGCAGGCTCACCTGCGGGACCTGCAGATCCAGCACGTACCGCGAGATCCACAACGGGGTGGCGTTGATCACCAGTCCGATCCCGCAGACCAGGAAGAACAGCGATGCCTCGTAGTGGCGTTCCCGGCCGCCCCGGGTGCGGAAGGACCACTCGCGGTTGAGCACGTAGGACACGATCGTGGCGACCAGCACTGCGATGATCTTGGCGGTGACCGGCTTGGGCTCCAGAACCGTCGTCTTGAGCAACGTGAACAGCGTGATGTCGACGATGTAGGCGATCCCGCCGACCAGCGCGAACTTCACCAGCTCGCGGTGCCGAACAGCGATATCGCGGTAAGGCTGCGGAATCCGGACAAGTACGGCATCGACCATGGACACGGCCGCAGTGTACGTACCGTAGGCATGCCCCCCTGCACCCAGCCGATGATCATCAAGGGGCAGCGCAGGTGTCCTGGTATCGGACACCGGGGGCGGGCCACGATCACCCACCAACGTCTCGCCGCAGTGAGCGACGCGTGCGAACCCTCAGGTTACTCAGTTGACGGTACGGCAGATGCGGACGAACAAGTCGTGGAAGCCGGCAATGCCGCCGAACAGGCCACCGATCTCGACTACCTGGATCCGTTCCAATGCATCTGCGACGGGGTATTTTACTGGTGGAAGGTTGGCCCGCGCGTCTGCGAAAGCTTCGTCGAAACTGAGGTTCTTCGAAAAGCCGGTGGCCTCGTCGGCGCCCTGCGGGCACGGCCGGTCGGCATCTCCGCTGATAGCTCGTACGTACTCGGCAAGTTCCTTGCCGCACTCTTCGATGTCAATCTGATCAGTGCCATCGGTGTGATGAACCGTCACCGTGGGCTGATCTGCGGGGAAGCGGACCGTTTCGGCGTAGCGGTAGGGGGTGATGACCTGGGGCCAGATGCCCGGCCGCGGGCAGCGCAGCAGGTTGAACTGCTGCGGAAAGATCCGCAACGGGCTTTCGGCGATGTCGACGTTGAAACCGGGCGTGGGCAGCTCGCCCTCGGCGATGATCAGCACATACTGTTGCGCGCGAAAGGCGCGGATCCGGGTCCGCTGGGCGAGTTCACAGGTAATCGTCATAGCTTCCCTCACAGGTAAGCGGCTTGGCCTCGTCCCATAGAGGCGCCATGAGGGGACGGTGATACATCCGCACCGATCAGGCCCTCCAGGTGCAGTCCAAAACGAGATAGCCTCTTGATCTTGGTGGGAGCCCCGCGCCCGCGAAGCGCGCGCACTGCCGAAGTCCTCACCGACCACCGGCTCTGACACCGGGCTGCGCGCGATAAGATCGTTCGCTCGTGGACTCCCGTACCGGCTTGCCCGTCGTCGGCATGGTGGGTGCCGGGCAGCTGGCCCGGATGACCCACCAGGCCGCCGTGGCGCTGGGCCAGTCCTTGCGAGTGCTGGCTGAAGGGCCGGGTGAGCCGGCCGCCCTGGTGACCTCCGATGTGGTCCTCGGCCGGCCCGACGATCTGGGAGTGCTGCGTCGCTTCGCCGCGGGCTGCGATGTGCTCACCTTCGACCACGAGCACGTCCCCACCGAGCACCTGCGGGCTCTGGTCGCCGAGGGGGTGCGGGTGTATCCGGGCCCGGACGCCCTGGCACACGCTCAGGACAAGCTGCTGATGCGCCGGACGTTGGCCGGCCTGGGCGTGCCGGTCCCGCCGTTTAGCGAGGTGATCCGGCCGCAGGATGCGGTCCGCTTCGGTGCCGAGCATGGCTGGCCGTGCGTCCTCAAGGCGGCCCGCGGTGGCTATGACGGGCGGGGCGTGTGGATGCTCGACACTCCCGCCAGCGCGCGCCGGGTGGTCGCCGAGCTGCTCGCCGCAGGCACCCCACTGCTGGTCGAGCAGCGGGTGGCGATGCGCCGGGAACTAGCCGCGCTGGTGGCCCGCTCGCCGTTCGGGCAGGGTGCGGCATGGCCGGTGGTGCAGACGGTGCAGCGCGACAGGATCTGTGTCGAAGTGCTCGCTCCGGCACCCGGCCTGGACGCCGAACTGGTGCAAGCCGGCCAGGAGCTGGCGCTGCGGGTGGCCGGCGAGCTGGGGGTTGTCGGCGTGCTGGCCGTCGAGCTGTTCGAATCGTCCGCTGGCCGGCTGCTGGTCAATGAGCTGGCGATGCGGCCGCACAACAGCGGGCACTGGACCATCGAGGGCGCGGTGACATCCCAGTTCGAGCAGCACCTGCGGGCGGTGCTGGACTACCCGTTGGGGTCGACCGCGCCGCGTGCCCCGGTCTGCGTGATGGCCAACGTGCTCGCTGCCGACACCCCGCCGGCGATGGGGGCCGACGAGCGGCTGCACCACCTGATGGCCCGCTACCCGGAGGTGAAGGTGCACCTGTATGCGAAGCCAGAGCGGCCCCGGCGCAAGATCGGGCACGTCACCGTGCTCGGTACGCAGTTGGCGCCGGTACGCGAGACGGCGGTGACCTCGGCGGCTTTCCTGGCCACCGGGAACTGGCCGGACGAGTACCCGTCGCACGGGTTGGCGCAGGAGACGGCGTGAACAGCCCGCTCGTGGGTGTGATCATGGGCAGCTCGTCGGACTGGACCGTGATGAGCGCTGCGGCTGAGGCGCTCGACGAGTTCGAGGTGCCGCATGAGGTTGCGGTGATCTCCGCGCACCGCACCCCGGAGCGGATGCTCGACTACGCGCGTGACGCCGCGGACCGGGGGCTCAAGGTGATCATCGCCGGGGCCGGTGGGGCGGCGCACCTGCCCGGGATGGTCGCCTCCGCCACGGTATTGCCGGTAGTCGGGGTGCCGGTGCCGCTGGCGCACCTGGATGGGTTGGACTCGCTGCTGTCGATCGTGCAGATGCCCGCCGGGGTGCCGGTCGCGACCGTGTCGGTCGGCGGGGCCCGCAACGCCGGACTGCTCGCCATCCGCATCCTGGCCACTCGCGATCCGGCGCTCGCACAGCAGATACGGGCCTTCCAACGCGACCTAGCCCAACGAGTCCTCGACTCCGACGCCGAACTCCGGCAGCCCCCACCGCGTTCTGGAGACAAACTGCAGTAAACCGCTGCGCGATTGGTGCAGTCTGTATCCAGAACGCGCTGCGCGGGACGGGAGGTAGCGGTGAACCTGGAGCACGAGACGGTGCGGGAGACAGTGCGGGCGCTGGCTGAGAAAGAGATCGCCCCGCACGCTGCGGAGGTCGACGAGCAGGAGCGATTCCCGCACGAGGCGCAGGCCGCCCTGGTGCGTTCGGGTTTCCACGCAGTGCACGTTCCCGAGGCCTTCGGCGGCCAGGGCGCGGACGCGGTGGCCACCTGCATCGTGATCGAGGAGGTGGCGCGGGTGTGCGCGTCATCCTCGCTGATCCCCGCAGTGAACAAGCTGGGCACGATGGGATTGCTGCTGGCCGGGTCCGAGGAGCTGCGTAAGCAGGTGCTGCCATCCATCGCAGCGGGATCGATGGCGTCCTATGCGCTGTCCGAACGGGAGGCGGGCAGCGACGCCGCGGCGATGCGGACCCGGGCCCGGCGCGACGGCGACCAGTGGGTGCTCAACGGCACGAAGTGCTGGATCACCAACGCCGGCGAGTCCACCTGGTACAGCGTGATGGCTGTTACTGACCCGGACCGGGGCACCAGCGGGATCAGCGCCTTTATCGTGCACAAGGACGACCCGGGTTTCTCGGTCGGGCCCAAGGAGCGCAAGCTGGGGATCAGGGGCAGCCCGACCAGGGAGATCTACTTCGAGGACTGCGCGATTCCGGCCGACCGGATCATCGGCGAGCCCGGCAGCGGGTTCAAAACAGCCCTGCAGGCCCTGGACCACACCCGTCCGACGATCGGAGCGCAGGCCGTGGGCATCGCTCAAGGCGCGGTGGACGCCTCGATCGCCTACGTCAAGCAGCGCAAGCAGTTCGGCAAACCGATCGCCGACTTTCAGGGCGTGCAGTTCATGCTGGCCGACATGGCGATGAAGACCGAGGCGGCCCGGCAACTGGTCTACATCGCGGCAGATCGTGCTGAGCGCGGCGACGGCAAGCTCGGGTTTATCTCCTCGGCATCGAAGTGCTTCGCCTCCGACGTGGCCATGGAGGTGACCACCGATGCGGTGCAGCTTTTCGGTGGCTACGGCTACACCCGGGACTTCCCGGTCGAGCGGATGATGCGCGACGCAAAGATCACCCAGATCTACGAGGGCACCAACCAGATACAGCGTGTCGTAATGGCCCGCGCCCTGCTCAACAGCTAGATCAACGATCTCAGCGCTGGTCGGCGGTCTCTGGTTGCCCTGATCAGGCCGCGGTTACTGCAGGCTTTGGCAGCCGCCGCAGACCGGGTCAAAGCCGGCCGGGAGGAACGAGTAGCTTCCGCATCTGCGGCAGGTCTGCCACGTCATGCGAACCCGCCATCTGCGCACCCGTCGTCGCGCGACTAGCGCAGCCCACCGCCTGCCCCAGCCCATCAGCATCACCTCCTTTCCCGATCCGGACGGCGTGGTGCCTTCCCCGCGTTCATCTAGCCTTCCCATCTGCACCCTTGTGCCCGCTGGCAGTCCACATTCGGCGGCCGTGTCTGCCACCGTCACCCCTACAATCCGGCCGACGATTGCACCGCGTCCGGTCGGGCGCGGTGCAACCAGAAGACACCGGGATAGGCGCAACTACCCGGACAACTGTCCGGGTACATCGAAAAGACGGTTAGCGCACGACGGGAACGGCCGCGTTCACCGCATCGAGCACCGCTGACCAGGGCAGTTCGCGCCCCGGCGCGCTACGCGGCTCGTGCAGCGGCCACACGTCCTCGCCGTAAACAAGATGAACGCCGGCCCGGCGCAATGCATCAATGTGACAGTCCCACGACGGGTGCCGGGCATGCGCGGCGTTGACGCGAGGGAACACGACCACCGGCAGGTCACCGATGCCGATCGCCTCGTTGATCTGGGTCAACGCCTGGTTGTCGGCAATGCCGAGGGCCAGCTTGGCGACCATGTTCGCCGAGGCCGGGGCGACGAGGTAGCAGTCGACCTGTGGGTGGGGGCTGCGTTCGGTCGGCGAGCTGGGGTCGACGCGCACCGGAAAGCCCGACGCCTCCTCGATCTCTGCGAGTGTCCCGGACTCCCGCAGCCACCGGCCGGCGGTCGGCGTGAGCGTGACCGCGACGGTCCAGCCCGCGTCCTGGGCAGGCCGGATGAGGCGGGGAAGCAGCTCTTCCAGTCCGCCTGAGCCGGAACCGACCAGGCCCAGCACCCGGGAACCCATCCGGTTACCTCACCGCCCGGCAGCGTTCGGCCAGCGCCAGCACCGGCGAAGACTTCTTGCCAGCCGTCGCCGGAGCCCGGCGGTACATCGACCGCACGACTTCCCGGACCACCACGCTGTGCCGCACGATCCCCGGCGACTTCCGCTCGGCCGTGAGCAGCGTTTGCAGCGCATCATCATCCTTGGCGACCAGGCTCAGCGCCCGCGCGAGATCGATCAAGTGCGTGACCTGGCGCTCGACCGGAAGATTGTCGACGTTGATCCGGGGAGCGGAGTCGATCACCTGCGTGATGTCGCCCAGGTCAAGCGCGGCCGAGATTCGATGCAGTTCCACATTGGACGGACCGAAGCCGGTCTGCCAGTAGTTCGCGTCCACGCCCAGTTGGTCGGCCGCGCGGCCGGCATGCGCCAGAAACTCGCTTGCCGTCGATCGGTCCTGATGCCGTGCGGCAGCCACCGCGGTACGGAGATAGAGCATTCCGTACAAGCTCAGCGCCGCCGGGTCACTGACTCCCATCCTCGGCGACAGCCACCGGGCGGCGACCTCGCCCAGTTCCACGGCGTCATCAAACCGACCGACCGCCATGAGCGCGTGGGTGCCCGACCGGGCAGCCGAGGCCAGAACCAACGGGTCGTCCGCCTCGTCGGCCGCCTGCATCGCGCGTTCCGCTGCGATCCAGGCGAGGTCGGCCTCCCCGATCTTGCTCAGCGTGGTTGCGGCCAGATGGTGAATACGCGCCGAGACCGCAGCACAGGCCCGCCGGTACGCTGCGTCGTCGGTCCAAGCGGCTTCCATCTGTTGAGTCGTCTTGATCAGACCAGGCAGCGCCGTCACGACCCGGCCAAGGGCGCCCTTCTGGTAGTTCAACCACGCGCCCTCGGCGAGTTGCGTCACCGGAACCGGGTCGATGTACTCCAGCGGCATCGACGACCAAAACAGCGTCCGCGACAACCGTCGAGGAGCCATCTACGCGTCCCGAATCGCCGGAACGTCGTCATGCTTCTCGTCGTCCTCCAACAGGACCGGCTCACCAAGTAGATCACCGAGCGTGACTCGAAGCGCCCGCGCCACGTCCGTGAGGACATCGAGCCGGCGGATGTCCCGCTCACCGCGCTCGATCTTGCTCAGCCAGTCCTCAGTCCGACCCACCAGGTTAGCGAGAACAGCCTGCGACAGTCCGCGACGACGCCGGTAAAAGGCAACACGCTCGCCGATGCTGAGTTGATCACCCGCACCACGCATGTTCCTACGCTATCAGCGGCGTCTGAACGGCCTGCTGGCTCGCCGTCGCGCGACCGTCAGGTCAAGACCGGCTTCGTGTAGCAGCGATGTAGCAACGGCGCGCGTCGTGCCGTACGCAAATCAAACTCCGCCAGAGAACAATTCCCAGGTGACGTCTCCGGCATACCACGGCACATGGCTCACCCAGGACTTTACAAGCGAGAGGCCGCAGCTACAGCGAGCAGCCGCAGGTGAACCACCACTCCGCTGCAGGTCACAGGGCGTGGTACCGCTGTCACGCGGAGTCGCAAGCGTGTGTTGCCGGATAAGTCTCTACAACGGGTCGGGCTGCTTCCCTCCGGGCTGCTTCCCTCGCAGCGCACCGTCGCCGGCTACCTGCAACCCCTCGTCGGTGAGCAGATCGCCCACGCGGAGCAGCGACGAGCCGACCTGGCTGTGTTCGTCGATCGCCTGACCGCCGCGCTGCCCCACCCCAGGCGCTGCCGGCCAGGGACGGGCCTGGCGAACCCCGTGGGGTACCCCGTTTAGACGTTCGATGAACGTGTCCAGGCGTGTGTGTGGCAAAGACAACAAAGCTGAAGGGTTTCAGCACGGACCGCGATATCGTCGTGAAAGTAACCCCGAGGCGAATGATCCACGCGCTGTGCACGTCGGTGAGTTCGCGCAGGGCGAGGCCATCACGACTGGCGCAGACGACAGCGCCGAGGAGATCCTGGCTCCCGTCCGCCAGCAGGTGCGGCGGTTGCCGGTGATCGACGGTGACGACCTGATCGGCATCGTCGCTCTGGCCGATGTGGCGCGGGGGTCTGAGTGATCCGCCCGTGGGCGCTCTGGTCGAGGCGCTCTCGGACGACAGGTAAACGCGGAGGTTTCGATGGCTCTTGATCCATCGGTGGACATCGCCCGGAAGGTGTGGCGACCGTGTTCATATTGCTCGAATGAGGACGGCCTGTACCTGCTCAAGGCGGATGCCAATCTCGTGTACGTCCAATGCGGTTCGTGCTACACCTGCTGGTGGTTGGATACCGGATACGGGGTCGGCAAACGACCCAAGGAAGCCACCGACCCGCCACAGTGGCCAGCCTGACCAGATGGTCTGCGCCCTGCTCAGCGGATAGAGGCGGATGCCCAGGGCATGGTGCGGTGCACTACTTGGAACCACTTGGCCCTGAGGGGCTGGAGCTTGACCTTGAGGAGCTGGAGCTCGACTTTGAGGAGCTGGAGCTCGACCTGGAGGCACTGGAGCTCGACTTTGCGGTGCTGGAGCGCGTCGCGACCCCGCTACCCGACCGGCCTTGAGCGTTTTGCGGGCCGCCGGTGCCCGGTTGTGTGCGGCTCTTTTTCTGTTTAGCAACGGCCGTCGGGCCGCTGTCCTGACCGGCCGGTGGTGCCGTCGACTTCCCGGTGCCTGAATTGGCTTTCCACTCTTGCGCGACCTGTGCGAGCCGCCGCGCGATCTGCTCGCGTCGCTCTTCAGGCGTGGGACCCGGCGTCACGGGGGGTGGAGCAGCGGGCGGCGGCTTTGGAGGCGGGTTCTCTTCGGTGGGGCTGGGCTTGGGTGGCCGCGGAGCGTGCTGGCCCTGGTCTGTTGCTCGCGAATCGACTCGTCGGCCGTGATCGGCGACCTTGGCCGGTTCACTCGGCTGGGCAGGCTGTGCTGAGTTGGGCTGACTTCCTGTCACCGGGGGTCCGTCATCACGGCGCACCGCGGCGAGACCAACAAGGCCTGGGCTTTCGGTCGTTGGGCCACGATCGACCCCAGCCGACGCATCCGGTGGGACCGCAAGCTGGCCGCCGACAGGGCCCAGATCATTGCCAGGAGCGGCCGCAATATCGGCGTGGTCGCTCACTGGCGGAGCTGCTGTCGAGCCCATGGGCGTGTCCAATGAGAACAGCGGTACCGCGATCCATACTACAAGTGACGCTGCGGTCAGAAATAAGGCGCCAACCGCGACCTTAATGCTAGATGGCGTCGGATGAGGTGGCCGGAGCGGTCCGGCCCGCCCGGCGTTTCCCGTGGGTCGCCGGAATAGTAAGTCTGGCCAGACTCGTTGTTGCGCCGGTGGGCGCGGCTGCCGGGGGGGTTGCGCAGGCAGTTCGACGTTATCCTGGGGCCGTTGAAATGGTAGACCTGGCGTGGCCCGGTGTCTTGCTGGCCGACGCGGCTGAGGCGGCAGCGGCCCGGGTAGTGTGATGTTCTCCTGCGGTCGCCGAAATGGGGTATCTGGCGTAGCCCGGTGTCTTGCGCGCGGGCGCGGCTGAGGTGGAGGCGGAGGTGGCTCAGGCTGCCTGACATTCTCCCGGGGGCGCCGAAATGGTAGAATCGGCCAAGCCTGTTGTCTTACAGGTCGGCGCGGCGGACGGCCGCCCGCGCTTCTATTCCGCGGAATAGGATTCGGCATACTCGACTCCGGCTCGTTCCAGTGATGCTGGGGCGAAAGCGGGTCCTGTCGTAGGCGCGGCCTGTAAAGGTGCAAGATCAGCCACCCCTGCAACGCCGTGACTGCCGCAGGTCGCGCACTCAGGCGAGTGGCGAACAGCCGCTGGGAATGTCCGCTGGGCTTGTGCATCGTAAACGACAAGCTTCGGGGTGACGACCTTGTGCCCGGACGTGGCGGCAAAAATACGTGCTGCTTCTGCAACCTGCATTGATGCCACGACGCCATTCAGAAATATGACTGAGGGGGCGGCCTCCTCGGTGCCATAGCCGTGGTTCCGTTCGTACTCCTGCACCTCTGGCGGCGCTAAATCATACGCCGCTCGTTGCGGATGAATAAAGCCACGGCACTCGAGGCAACCCACTCCCGGTGCCACGACTTGGACTTGCCCTCCCAGCCTTGCAGTGAAACTGCCGGTCCCGAGCCTGACGCCAGTGCCGGCATCGAGAAGCGGTATGAGATACCGGACGGATAAGTGGTTCAACGACAGGCGGGCGCCGTGGCCGTCGACGCATCCGAGCAGCAAGTCTGCTGATTTGGCGCGGTCGAGAGCTTCGCTGTCCAAAAGTGGCGCTGCCACCGCTGTCACCGCAACTCTAGGCGCCGCACGCTCGATAAATTCACGGAAGACGTCGACCTTGTACCGTCCGACGTCTTCTGGCCCAGCCCCGATGAGGCGGTTCAGATTACTGAGCTCGATACGGTCCGGGTCGATCAGAGTCAGGTGGCCGACGCCGAGATAGGCGAGTTCTAAGGCAACGAAAGAGCCAAGACCGCCAATACCGACGACAGCCACTCGCGCTTTTGAGAGGGCCTCCTGCATGCCCGCTCCGAGCAGCGGTAGCTGGCGGTTGTGACGCGCTTCTTGCGGGCGGACTGGCTCAGGTGCACAACTGGACGTTGGGAGGTAGTGCAGGACTGGTGAATCATCGGAGAAGCTTCCGGCGATAGTCACTTGCCGCATCGGCAGGATTGACCCGGTTGAACGCTGATAGTAATGAGCGTCGAGGCTGTCTCGCCCGACGACCATCGTGGCATGATAAAACGGCTCAGGTAGCATTGACGCGAGACGAGGCATCTTCATCCGGTCGTTGGACCAGTCAATGCCACTGAACGTTGTCTGAGATCCCGAGTCAAAAGGATGTGAGTGGACCTCGATGAGGCTCCACCCTTCTTGCCGGCACCGGGTCAATACGGAGGCGACGAACTGGCCGTTCGGGACGATTCCGGAAGGAGACTGATGCTCCAGATCCTTCGGCTGTGCGCGTAGCAGCTCATGACCCACCAAGCGTATCCTGCTAGCTGAGACGTTGGGCGCAGCGAGAATAAATGCTAGCTGCTCATTGTCGTCCCGGCGACCTGGCTCTCCATTCATAGACAGAAGGTGGCCGCGGAGGTGAGACCAGAGACTCGAACTCAGGACAAGGTCGTGCACCTCAGTTGTCATTATTTCGCCCCGCTCAGGGTGCGTCGATCGCGAAAGATTGCCGCGATCAGGTTCAGGTAATTTACCAGACTGTGCCCGCGCGTGAAGTCCACCCCGCCGACCGGTCGCCACCCGATAAGATGCACGCAGAAATGCCCCCATCCTTGATGGAGGTGTTCCTTATCGCTGCCCGGGCCGCGCGTGAAGAAGTGGTTGAGTGGTTGGTTATTGTTCGTCCGGAGATCGTGGTCCGTCCAGAACCATTCTGGCGGTACGGACGGGTAGCCAGGGGTGCCGTGAGGGATATCGATGAGGATTTCGATGTGAGACTTATTCCAGCCCTGAGGAATCGGAAACCGCTCGACATAGAACCATGCGCCGCTCTCGGTGTCGAAACGGACGTCGCCAAACCGTTGCGAGAGTAACAGCGCCTCGGTCTTGAGCCGGCTGAGGCGGCGCCTGGTCTCGAGGTCGTTGGTTATCGACGGCATCCAGACCTAGCCAATGCGGCCATAGGTGAACGGCGTCACGACCGAGTAGTCCACCGCATCAGCAGGCAGCGGTTTATGATCTTCGAGTTTTACGATCTGACCATCGGGCATGCTGGCCATCACCCAATCAGACAGTACGCTCTTGGTGTGACGCTTGAGATCGAAGGCGGTTGGCTGCCCCTCGCGCACGTCGATAATCTCGCCGTTGACTAAGTAGTTCCCCATCTCAGCGCCTTCCTTCTTATCGATCGGGTACCTCTGAGCGTCTGTTGACTATTCAAGCTCACCTGCATTGGCCACGGTGGGGGGTATCAGGAGAACTCCAGGCAAACTCGGCTTCCAGCGGGGTGACGGGGCAGGCACAGATCGTCACTGAACCAGGGGTTGGTGTCGGCTCTGAAGCGGCTACCTTCGGTAGCGCGGAAAGGTAGCCAGCCCGTTCGTGTTCTCATGATCCACCCCGTTGTGCCATCCTTGAGGCGTTCATCGCCTCCCAGCAAGGGCACGTTACAAATCCGCAGTTGATAGCGCTGAGTTGTGATGCGTATGCGCAGTGATTGTAAATCCGGCGTCCTGTTCGCGCCGTTCGCGCAGTTCGCGCCGTTTCGGGGCCACCGGATCCCGGCATGGTCAGGGCGTGCGCCCTGTTCGCGATGTCAGACGGGGAGGGCCGACATCGCTTTCCAGGCGTCCCACGGGACGGTCCAGTCGTAGATGTCGCCGTGCGCCGCACTGAGCGGGGTCGGGCTGTTGGTGACCTCGACCGGGTCCCCGAAGATAGCGGACTCGAAATATCGCTTGGCGTTCGCGGTGGAGAGGTTCACGCAGCCGTGGGTGACGTTGGCTGAGCCCTGCGCCCCGGCGGACCCCGGGTTGGCGTGGATGTACTCGCCGTTGTTGGAGATCCGCACCGCCCAGTACATGGGTAGGTTGAAATAATTGTAGGCGGGGTTGGTCATCAGCACTTTCTGAGACTTGTTCATCACCACGTGGACGCCGTTGGTGGTGTGGCGTCTCGGGTCCGAAGCCAGACCGTAGCTGGCCGGGAAGTTCATCACCTCCTGGCCGTCCCGAATGACGATCATGCGGTGACTGTTGACGTCGGCCTTGACGATCTGGGAGCGGCCGATGGTGAACCTTGTGCTGAGGTCTTGCCTGCCGTAGGAGCCGTCGCCGTAAGCCACGCCGTAGACCTTGGCGGAGACATTGACCTTGGTGCCGGGTTGCCAGTAGTCCTTTGGCCGGTAGTGCACCCGGGAGCCGCCGTCGGCGTCGGGCAGCCAGGCCCACGATCCTTCGGTGGGTACCGAGGTCTGCACCTGCAGCGCCCGCTCGACGGCGGCCTTGTCGGCCACGTGGTCATCGAACTGCAGGATGACCGGGGCGGCGATGCCGACGGTGGCGTCATCGCCGATGTTCAGGGTGGCGTGGACAAGTTGGCTGGGCTCGACTGTGGTGAACGAGCCGGTGACGGGCACGAGGATGGCGTCAGGACCGGTCGCGGTGCCGCCCCAGGTGTAGGTCCGGCCGTAACCCAGTGGCTCAGTGCTGGTCCAGCTGCGCCGGTCGGCACTGAGTGATCCGGCCACGACCTTGCCGTCCCGATTGGTCAGCGCCACGTGTTGTAAGACGCCCCCGGTGACCCGCACCGAGACGGGCAGCACGGGGCTGATATCCGCGGCTTTGTCTCCCGGCAGCGTGCTGACCTGAGCCTGGGGACGCGGGGGAGCGCTGGAGGTTCCCAACGATGGCCCCGTGCCGGTACATCCGGCCAGCAGCATCCCCACGACAAGCAATACCAGCGTCCAGACGATCCGATTCGTCCGGGTGCTGTCCAGCACGCTACCCATGGTCTCCCCGCCGGATCTTCCCCTCGTTACCTGAGCACCAGGGTATCGCGGGCCGATCACAAACTCATGTCATCGACACCGGCTGTTCGCTCCTAGAAGTGTCACCGTCACCTGATCGCATTCAGCCGGCTCAGCGGGGTAGATGGGGTACGAATAACCCCGTTGAGCCTGCTGAATGCGGAAACGGTTCGAGATCGGGGCGGTCAGACGAGGGTGGCGGTGACCCGCTCGGACGCGCAGCGATCCGTCAGCGTGGCGGGATCGGCACCGGTGCACTGCACCAGCGCCGCGTCCGCGGCGAGCACCGCGAGCAGTATCTCGCCAGGCACCGTCGCGTCCCAGCTCGTGGTACACAGCAGGCGATCACCAGCGGTCAGTCCCAGTTCCGCGGCCCGGGCCCGGGCGACGGCGCCGAGTGCCGGGGCGTCCGGTCCTGGTCCACCGGGTGTGAAGGTGTCACCGTGTACCCGGACCTCGGTGGCGTAGTCGCGCACCCCGGGCGGCAGCACCCGGATGCCCATGCCCAGCGCGTCCAGCCCCAGCGCTGCCACCTCGTCGGCGCGGGCGGTGTCGGCGATCCGGTCGATCCCACACAGGGCAACCTGCGCGCCGGCGGGCGACGTGGTGACCGTCGCGCCACACCACCAGGCGCCCAGCAGCACCCCGGCGGTCTGCCAGTGCGGCGGCAGCAACACCGCGACAGCGTCGCCGGGTTGGACGTCCAGCTCATCGCGTAACCAGTTCGCGGTCTTGGCCGCCCAATTGGCCAGGGTGGCGCCGGACAACTCGACTCGGCTCCCGGTGGCATCGTCATAGTGGGTGATCCGGGGCCGGGCCGGATCCGCCCGCAGTAGCGGGCCGAGCAGCTCGTCGGTGATGGTCATCGGCTCCTCAGCAACACCGGGTCAGGCAACGCACGGCACGTCGCCGCTCATCATCGGCGGTCTCGATGCCGGAGCCGGGGTGGCGCGTGCGGTATCCGCGACCGAGCGCCCGGTGCTCGCAGCGGTCGACCCGTCCACCCGCAGGTAAGACGCGCCGCCAATCCGCGGGGTGACCGGTCCCGGGTAGTCCCGGCCGAGGTAGACCTGCACGGTCCCGGCTGTCAGGTTGGAGCCCTCTTCGACCGGCAGGCCGCCCAGCGTGTCGGCCACCGCCTGGCCGGCGTGCTGCTCGCCGGCCGGGTAGCGCACCACGCTGGTAGCTCGGGCTGGGGTGTTGCCGACCGCGCCCTGGGCGAACCCTTGCCCGGCCAGCTGCTCGGAGACCGATTTGGCGAGCCCGGTCTGATCCGAGGCGTTGAGCACGTCGACGGTGACCGTCGCCCTGGCCGGGGAGCCGGGTGTGAGGTCCGGCGCTGGCGCGACGTCGGTGGCCGCGGCGACGAAGGCCTGCACGGCCTCCGGGTCGACCCTGAGCACGTCGCCGTCGGACTCGCTGTCGCCGTTGCCCAGCACCGGAACGGTCTCGAACACCACGTTGCCCGCAGCCAGGCCCTGCATCCGAGCGGCGAAGTCCAGTACGTCGAGGTCCTCGTCGAGCACCAGCGACTGCTGGGTCGCGTCGATCAGCTGGCGGATCCGGCTGGGGCTGGACAGCGTGCCCGCCGTCAGCACCTTGTCAGCCAGCGCCGCGAGGTACACCTGCTGGCGCACGATACGGTCGAGGTCGCCGCGGGGCAGCCCATGCCGTTGCCGGACGAAGGCCAGCGCGTCCGGCCCCGAGATCACTTGTGGACCGGCCGGGAAGTTCGCGCCGGAGAACGTGTCGCGAACCGGTTCCCGCAGGCACACCTGAACCCCACCGACTGCCTCGGTAAGCAGCGAGAAACCCAGCAGGTTGATCTCCGCGTAGTGGTCGATGCCGACCCCGGTGAGGTCCTTGACGGCCTGGAGCAGCAGCTTGCGCCCCGCGGCGATGGACTCGGTGCGCACTGCGGCCGGGTCGGCGCCTTGCGCGACGAGCCGTTCCGCGGTGGCGTTGCGGGCCCGGATGAAAGCGGAGTTGAGCTTGTGCTGGCCGTACCCGTCGGGCAGCTGCACATACAGATCCCGGGGCAGCGAGATCGCTACCGCGCGCCTGCCATCGTTGGGGATCCGCACCAGGATCATGGTGTCGGTGAGCTCACCCTCGTTGTCGCCGGCGCGCAGCCGGGACAGCACGTCGGCAGGCAGCAGGTTGCCCTGCGCGTCGGTCCGGCTGTCCATGCCCACGAGCAGGATGTCGGTGGCACGGTCCGGACCGCTGAAGCCGATCACATCCGTGGTACTCAAGCCTTGCTGGAGGCTCTGGAAGGTCGCCCACCCGTACCCGGTGACGCCGAGCACCAGCACAGAGACCATCGCCAGGGCCAGCTTGGCGCCGCGCAACCCACCGGTCGGGCGCCGCCGCGGAGGTGGTGTCGCGTGGCGCCGCCGGTCGGGCCGCCCGGCGTAACCCCCCGGCCGGGGTGGCCTGTCGTCCACGCATCCCCTCCTGCATCCGGCGGCTGGTGCGGTGGCGAGGGTCAGGCTATCCGCTTCTTTAGTGCAGACGTGTGAACGCCTGGTCGGGTTGCCATGGCAGGATCCCCGCTGTCTGACTACCGGCCGGTGTGGAGGGTGAGCCGATGCGGCTTCTGGTCACCGGCGGTGCCGGCTTCATCGGTTCGACGTTCGTGCGCCGGGTGCTCAGCGGTGCGGAACCCGCACTGGCCGGCGCCGACGTGGTGGTTCTGGACAAGCTGACCTACGCAGGCAACGCGGAGAACCTGGCGCCGGTCGCGGCTGATCCAGCGCTGGACTTCGTCAAAGGCGACATCACCGAGAGGCTGCTGGTGGCTGGCCTGATGGTCGGGGTCGACGCGGTGGTGCACTTCGCCGCGGAGTCGCACGTGGACCGCTCGATCCTCGGCGCCGATCCGTTCGTGGTGACCAACGTGGTGGGCACCCAGACCCTGTTGCAGGCCGCGCTGGAGGCCGGCGTGCCGAGGTTCGTGCACGTCTCCACCGACGAGGTGTACGGCTCGATCGAGTCGGGCTCATGGCCCGAGGACCATCCGCTGGAGCCCAATTCGCCCTACTCGGCGTCCAAGGCGGGTGCCGACCTGCTCGCCCGGGCCTACGCCCGCACCCACGGCATGGACGTGCGGATCACCCGCTGCTCCAACAACTACGGGCCCTACCAGTACCCGGAGAAGGTCATCCCGCTGTTCGTCACCAACCTGCTCGACGGGTTGCCGGTGCCGCTGTACGGCGACGGGCTCAACGTGCGGGACTGGTTGCACGTCGACGACCATTGCCACGGCATCGCCCTGGTGCTCGAGCGCGGTCGGGCCAGCGAGATCTACAACATCGGCGGTGGCACCGAACTAACCAACATCGAACTGACCGGCCGGCTGTTGGAGGCCACCGGCGCGGACTGGTCCAGCGTCCGGCCGGTGACCGACCGCAAGGCCCACGACCGGCGTTACTCGGTGGACTGGACCAAGATCCGAACTCAGCTCGGCTACCGACCCACCGTGGAATTCGCCCAGGGGCTGGCAGACACGGTGCGCTGGTACGCCGAGCACCGGGACTGGTGGGAGCCGCTGAAAGCGGCTTCGGCGGCGGTCCCGGGGTGACGATGGCGCTGCTGGTGACCGGTGGTAGCGGTCAGCTCGGCCGGGATCTGGTGGCCGAGGCCGCCCGAGCCGGGATCACCCGGGTCCATGCGCCGGGCTCGGCTGAACTCGACGTCACCGATCCCGCGGCCGTGACCGATGCGGTCGCCGCCGCCTCGGCCGGTACTCGCTTGGTCGTGATCAACGCTGCGGCCTATACCGCGGTGGACACTGCGGAGGGTCCTGGCGAGCAGCGCGCTCATGCCGTCAACGCCGTGGGGCCGGCGCATCTGGCCCGAGCCTGCGCTGCGCACCGGGCCCATCTGGTGCAGGTCTCCACTGACTACGTCTTTGCCGGCGACGGGGCGGGGCCGCACCGGGTGCACGACCCGACGATGCCGCGCAGCGTTTACGGCCAGACGAAACTGGCGGGAGAGCAAGCGGTGCTGTCCTCCGGGTCGGCTGCGCATGTGGTGCGTACCGCCTGGCTCTACAGTGCGCACGGCGGCAATTTCGTCCGAACCATGGCGCGGCTGGCGCAGGGGTCTGACCCCGTCCGGGTGGTCGACGATCAGCGCGGCGACCCGACCTGGACAGCCGACCTTGCCAGCGGCTTGATCGCGCTCGCGCTGGCCGCCGACCGGGTGCCGCCCGGTGTTCTGCACTGCGTCAACGCTGGTTCGACGACCTGGTTCGGGCTGGCCAGGGCGGTGTTCATCGAGATCGGTGCCGACCCGGACCGGGTGCGGCCGTGCAGCACTGCGGAATTCCCCCGGCCCGCACCGCGCCCGGCGAACTCGGTATTGGACACCGGCGGGTGGGCGGCGGCCGGGCTGCCCGAACTGCGGCATTGGCGCCAGGCCCTGCGCGCCGCGGTCGCCGAGGGCCTGCTCGCCAAGCTGACGGATCCCAGCTGAGGCAGCTCAGCGCGGGTGTGCGCTACTCACTGCGTCGGCCGGCAACGTGGCATGCATCATCGAGACGTTGTACTTGTCGTACTGGGTCATCGTGAAGTAGATGTCGCGCCCTTTCGAGTCCGGGTTCAGGAAACCGCCGTAGAGGTGCGGGTAGTCCTTAGACGTTGCGACTGTGATCGGTTCGCCCCACGGTCCGGTGGGCTGCGGGGCCAGCCGGACCACGATCTCGCCGCGGGACTCGTCCA
Organism: Pseudonocardiales bacterium; assembly: GCA_052390115.1. Lineage (GTDB taxonomy): Bacteria > Actinomycetota > Actinomycetes > Mycobacteriales > Pseudonocardiaceae. Next base: position 20,464 of record JBQTHE010000069.1, read on the forward strand.
TGGTCATCATTTGCCAGCTGTTGAGGGTCTCGTCGTAGCGGACCGACAGTTCTCCCACGGGCCCCGGCACGATTGCCGCCGCGTCCGCGCTGGCATCCCGCTGCCAGTCCTTCCCAGTCCAGTACTCGTAGGCGGAGTTGTCGAGCAGTTGCCGCTCTGGCACCCGGGCGAGGTGGGCGGCGCCGAAGCGGCCGTTCGACGTGCCGAAGGCGTAGACGAAGCCGTCCCCGCGAGCGTAGGCGATCATCTGAAATTTCTCGTCGAGGGCATCGGTGTTCTTGCGGTGCGTGCTGGGGACGTCCTTCCAGTTCTGCCCGCCGTCGTCGGAGTACGCGACGCCACTGTAGTTCGTGATCCACTTCCCGGGTGTGGTGAACTTGCGCACCGACATGTAGGCCATGTAGTCGCGCCCGCCGATATTGACGCCGCCGGTCGGGATCTTGGTCATCTCGACGCCGTTCTGCTTGAGCGACGGCAGCAGTTCCTTGGCGTGGCCGGGACGGTCGGTGACGAAGTTGTTGAAGGACATGCCGTCGGCCGGGTTGCGGTCCGAGCTGCGGGCCAGCGTGTTCGAGCGCCAATCGATCGTGGCAGGGTCACCGAATCCGCTGCTGGTACCTCCCCAGCCGGCCCCGAAGGTGTCGCCGAAGGCGGCCAGGATCTGCCCCCGATCGTCGACCCACATGATGCCCAGATCGGTGCCCTTGATCTTGTAACGCGCCTCGGTCTCGTTGATGGACTCAGCACCGGTGATCACGGCTACCGGGCTTGCCTGACCGGGCTGCGCGGTTTGCGCCGCCCCGGGCGTCGCTGAGCTGACTGTGACAGCCGCGACGGTCGCGCTCAGGGCCGCTAGCGCGGCCCCGGCCCGTGCTCGTTGAGTGAGCATCCCTGTCCCCCTTCTGACCGGAACGCGTCGTCGCGCGAGCAGGCACGCGCCAGCATTCCGTAGCTACAAGCGACATCCCCCAGCACTCGAAGGGGGCATGAGTGCCCTTTCCGGCGCCATTAGTAGCGAGTGTGCGACTCCACGTATCGTAACGTCGATCGCACTAGTCCTCGTGGGTGAATCCTAGAGAGGTGACCGCTAACCCGGCGTGTCGGTCACTTTTGCCCCGGTGTGTCCGTCACTAGTGCCCGGTGTGTCCATCACCGGTGTCCGGTGTGTCCGTCACTGATGTCCGGTGTATCCGTCTCTGGTGCTCACTATCAGTCGCAGGCTTGCCGGTACGCGCGGACCGTTGCTTCCGCGCAGGCGCGCCAGGTGTAGCGGGCCGCGTGCGCCCGCCGGGCAGCTACGCCTACCGGATCGCCGCCTGCCTCAACGGCGCTGCCGGCAGCCTCGGCCACGGTGGCCAGCGCGGTGGCCAGGGCGGCGGGATCCCCGGGTGGGACGAGCGTGGCGAGCCCGCCGGCGATCTCCCGCAGCGCCGGCAGGTCGGAGCACACCACCGGCACCCCGGTCGCCATCGCCTCGAGGACCGGCAGACCGAAACCCTCGTCGCGCGACGGCAATACCAGCGCCGTCGCGCCGGCGACCACGCAGCGCAGGTCAGCCTCGGCGAGGTAACCCACGGTGCGCACCCGAGGCGAGATCACCGGCGCTGGTCCCCAGCCGGCTGGCCCGGCGAGGACGAGCGGCGCGAGACCGCGCTGCGACGCGTGCGCGTCGAGTAGCACGTCGAGGCCCTTTCGCGGCTGAGCGGCTCCGACGAACAGCAGGTACCGCGGCGGCAACCCCAGCGCTGTGCGCTGCGCTTCGGTGGGCGCGGCGGCACCTAACCATGATCGGTCCACGCCCAGCGGGGTGACCACGATCCGTTGCGCTGCGATGCCGAGCCGTCGGACCACCTGTTCGGCGACGGTGACACTGGGAGTGCAGACCACGGCCGCGCGGGCCACCGAGTGTGCTACCAGTTCGGGCAGGCCGCGCTGCTGTGGAGCCAGATAGTCCGGACGGTCCAGGAACGCCAGGTCGTGCACGGTGACGACACCGCGGGCGCGCCGCGACGGCGGCAGCACGAAGTTGGTGGCGTGCAGCACGTCTGCGCCGGTGGCGAGCAGTTCGGTCGGGGGCCAGCCCACCCGCTGCCACAGCGCTCGCAACGCCCGAGCCGGGACCGGCCCACCGCGCACTCGAATCCCGGGGGGTACCGCGCGGCGCAGCGCAGGCTGGCCACGGGCGGTGAAGGCGGTGACGGTGATGTCCATATCGGACCGGGTCGCCAGCTCGCGCAGCAGCGCGGCGGTGTACCGGCCGATCCCGCTGCGCTGCCCGAGCAGTGGCGTCCCGTCGATGAGTACCCGTGAGTGGCAATGCGAGTTATCGCTCCTATTGCCGCTCACGGGTCCGCCACCTGTGCAGGCGCCCGGCGGCTCGACGGGCCACCTCGCCGGGTCCGCCGGCAGCGAGGTAGGAGCGGACCAGGGCGGCGTCCCGGCGCAGCACCCCGGCCACCCCGTTGCGGTGGACGACCGGGGTCTGCGGGGCGCCGGGCAGCCGATCGGGAGCGGGCCGCGGGTGCCGGCAGAACTCGATCAACGGCGCCAGCGCCGCCTCCCAGGTGTAGCGCTGGGCCACTGCCGCGATCCGTTCCCGGCAGCCGGCGGCGAAGGCGTCGTCGTACAGCACCCGCTGCAGCGCTGCGGCCAGCGCCGCCGGATCGCCGGCGGGTACCACCACACCGAGCTCCTCGGCTGCCACCAGCTCGGCGAAGGCGTCGCCGTCGGTGGTGACGATGGGCAGCCCCGCCCACAGGTAGTCCAGCACCCGGGTGCGGAAGGCGAAGGTGGTCTCCACGTGCTCGAAGTGGGTGGTCACGCCGGCATCGGCGTCGAGCAGCCAGTTCTGCCGGTCGGCGTAGGGCACCCAAGTCTCGTTGAAGAACACGTGCTTCCCGGTCAGCCCGAGGGTCTCGGCGAGCCGGCGGGTCTGCCCGGCCATACCCATCTCGGGCACGTCGGGGTTCGGGTGGCGCATCCCGAGAAACACCAGGCGCAGGTCGTCGTGCTCGGCGCCCAACGCGTGCACGGCGTGCAGCAGGGTCAGCGGGTCGAACCAGGAGTAGACACCGCCCGCCCACAGGACGACCTTGTCGCGTGGCCCGAAGCTCAGCGTGTCGCGCAAGCCCGGTCCGGTGCGTTGCGGCGGCTTGCCGGACAGCCCGAACGGAGCCACCGCGAGCAGCGAACGGGTCGTCGGGTCGGCGTCGTAGACGGTCGGGGACAGCCGGCCGATCGCCGCCAGGTGCCCGAGCCAGAAATGCCGCTGCCGTTCCGAGGCGCAGAGGAAGAAGTCGCCGCGGCGCAGCTGGGTCGACAGCACCGCGGTGACCGCCTCGACGACCTGAGCGCGCTGGCCGTCACCGAGATCCCGGGTCTGCTCCAGTTGCTCCAGGTGCATCGGGTCGTAGATGTCGGCGATGACGATGTGGTTGGACGTCTTTAACGACGGGATCTGCTCGAGCACGTGGCCTTGAAGGACTACCAACTGGGCCCAGTTCAGGTCTGGACCGATCTGGCGCGCCGGGACGTGCCGTGCGTCGAAGTCAGCAGGAGGAGGCGAGCAATGCTGGTTGAGGCTGACCAGGCGCACGTCGTGCTCCCCGGCGAGCACCTCGGCCATGTTCCAGGCCCGGATCGCCGGGCCGGCCATCCGCTGCGACACCGAGTCCGCAGTGATGATCAGGATCCGCCGGCGGGCGCCGTATACCTGAGCCACACCCAGGGCCTCGACGATCGCGTCGTGCGCCAGCAGGTAGGGGACTTCAGGAGAAGTGCGCTCCAGGGCGTTGCGCATCAGCGGGACCAGGTCGGCGTCGGTGCGGACTCGGGCGGCCTGCTCGGCGTGCCGCGACGCGGTCAGCGCGGGAAGCATCTCGACGAACCGGTCGATGGCGTAAATCCCGGCCATCGTCACCCGCGGCACGGCCATCGGACCGGTGTCTTCGTGCACGACAGCCCGACACACCGTGCACGAAGGCCCGACACACCGGGCACTGCAGGGCGACACGCCGGGCACAGGGCGGCGGGTCATCTCCAGTTCGGTGGGGTCGCAGTCGCCGCGGGCGGTGGCTCGGCGCACGGTCAGCGCGAGCGCTGCGGGCAGCACCGTGGCCAGGGTGTCGTCGGAGACGTTCTTGTAGAGCGCGGCGAGCGCGTTTCGCTCCAGCAGGTAGGTCTCGCGGGCCGGGTCAGCGCCGTGCAGTGAGGCGTGGTGGCGGTGGTAGGCGATCGACCGTGGCTCGTAACGCACCCGGTAGCCGCGCAGATTCAGCCGCCAGCCCAGGTCGACGTCCTCGCAGAACATGAAGAACCGCTCGTCGAACCCGCCGAGCCGGGTGAAGATCTCGCGACGGACCAGCAGCGCGGCGCCGGTGCCGAACAGCACGTCGCGGGCGGTGTCGTGGGCACCATCGTCGGATTTGCCGACGTGCGGCTTGTAGCCCATCCCGTACCAGGTCAGACCGCCGTCGACGTAGTCGATCCGTTCGCCGTCCCAGTCCAGCACCTTGCTGGCGACCGCGGCGACGTCCGGGCCTTCGCCTAACGCTTCGACGGCCGCGCGAACCCAGTCTCGGTGCGGCCGCGCGTCGCTGTTGAGGAAGGCGACGATCGAGCCGGTGGCTTCCGTCACCCCGAGGTTGCAGCCGCCGGCGAATCCGATGTTGGTGGCCGAGCGGATCATCCGGGCCTGCGGGACCGCGGCGGCGATCCGTGCGGCGCTGCCGTCACTCGATGCGTTGTCCACGCAGATCAGCTCAAGCGCCTCGGCGGGCCAATTCAGCTCGTCGCGCAGCGCGCGCAGGCAGGTCACGGTGTCCTCGGCGCCGCGGTAGTTCACCACGATCACCGACACCAAAGGCACCGCGCCCTCGCTCACGGGGGCGCATCGTGCCCCATCCCGCATTCAGCGGGCTGAGCGGGGTTTCGGCGCGTCGAATAACCCCGCTCAGCCCGCTGAATGCGGGACGGCGGATCTAGAGTCGGCCAGCCCAGGTGGACCACAGGGCGGCGCGGTCCACGGTGGCCCGACGGCCGATCCGGTGCCGCGCGGCCAGGGTGGCGGGTAGACCGGCCGTTACCTCGGCCAGCACTTGTAGTCGTAGCCGCAGGGCGAAGTTGGGGGTGCCGGGACGGTTCCGGCGAAACGGCAGCGCCAGGGTCAGACCGGCGAAGCGGACGAGTTCCGTAGCGGCCACCCGCGCGGGGGCGCAGCGCAGCAGTACCAGCAGCCGGTTGCGCTCGTTCCAGCGGTGGAAGGCCGCCGTGCCGTGCCGCGCCGAGGCGCCACCGACGTGCCGGACCCGGGCGCTGGGCACGGTGAGCACCTCATGGCCCGCCAGCCGCAACCGCCATGACGTGTCGGTGTCCTCGTAGTAGCAGAACAGCGAGCCCGGGACACCGCCTGCGGCCCGCAGCGCATCCGTGCGCAGCAGCGCAGCCCCGCCACAGAAGCCGAACGGCAGCACCCCGGTGGTGTCCCGGCCGTACCCGATGCGGGTGAGCGCCACGCCGGTGGACGTCACGGTGCCGTCCCCGGTGTGCAGCACCGAGGCCGCGGCGGCGGCGGTGTCATCGTCGTCGAGAGCCTGCTCCAGCGCGGCGAGCCACCCCGGCTCAGGTTCGGCGTCGTCATTGAGCCACGCCGTATAGGGGGTGCTGACCTGAGGTAACGCGGCAGCCAGTGCCCCGGCGTACCCGATGTTCCGGATCATCCTCAGCGCCTGAGGGCGCAGCTGGTGGTCCGCGATCTCCGCAGCGGTCCCGTCGGTCGAGGCGTTGTCGATCACCAGCACCCGGTGCGACCGGGTCTGGGCGGCCAGCGCGTCCAAGCAACGCCCGATCAGACCGCGGCCGCGCCAGGTGACCACGACCACGGTCGTTCGGACGCCTGCGGGCACGGTGCGCGACGGTACCCGTGCCACACTCCCTGGCGTGCCGAAGCTGGTGGTGCTGTTAGAGCAGCTGCTCGCGCCGGTGCCGGGAGGTACCGGACGGTACTCCCGCGAGCTCACCGCGGCGCTGGCGGCGACCGCGCCAGCTGGCTGGACGGTGGGCAGTGCGGTGGCCCGGCACGCCGACCCCACCCCGGCCATGATCCCCGGAGTGGAAGGGCCGGATATGTTGCCGCTGCCCCCCCGGGCACTCGTCGCCGCCTGGGAGTCCGGCATCGCACTGTGGCCGGGTGGCGACACCGTGCACGCCCCGACACCGCTGGCCCCGCCCGGACCCCGCCGCGGCTGCGACCTGGTGGTCACGGTGCACGACACGGTGCCTTGGACTCACCCTGACGGGCTGACCCGGCGCGGGGTCGGCTGGCACCGCCGGATGATCGGGCGAGCGGCCCGCCGGGCCAGTGCCCTGGTGGTACCCACCGCCGCGGTGGCCCACGAGTTGCCGCGGTACGTGCCTTGCCAGGCACGGGTGCACGTAGTCGGGGCAGGGGTCAGCCTGACGGTGACGCGTCCACCGGAAGCGCCTGATGAGATCGCCGGACGGCTTGGCCTGCCGCCGAGGTATGTGCTGGCGATCGGCACGCTCGAACCCCGCAAGGGGATCGACACGCTGCTCGCCGCGCTGGCCGTGCCCGATGCCCCCGACCTGCCGGTGGTGCTGGCCGGTCAGCCCGGCTGGGGACGGGTCGATCCGGCCGCGCTCGCCAGGCGGTCCGGGCTGGACCCGGGCCGGGTGCACGTGCTGGGCCGGATCAGTGACCCCGAACTGGCCGTCGTGCTGCACCGCGCAGCCGTGCTCGCGGCACCCAGCCGCGCGGAGGGCTTCGGCCTGCCGGTGCTGGAGGCGATGGCGGCCGGGGTGCCGGTGGTGCATTCCGACGTCCCCGCGCTGGTCGAGGTCGCCGGCGGCGCCGGCGTGACGGTCCGGCGCAACGACCCGGCCGCGCTGGCTGCCGCCCTGCGCGGGGTGCTGTCCGACCCCAACCAGGCAGAGACCATGGTGGCCGCAGGTCGGCGCCGGGCAAACCGGTTCACCTGGGAGAGCGCTGCCCGCCGGGTCTGGTCGGTCCATGTTGAGCTGCACCGCAAGTCGTCACTGAGAGTGCCGTCGTAGGATCCCTCCGTGTCCGAGCCTCGGGTGCTCATCGACGCGACGGCGGTGCCGGCCGATCGTGGTGGCGTCGGCCGCTACGTGGATTGTCTGATCACCGCGCTGGAGGCCGACGGCGCGACCCCGCTGGTGTTGTGCCAGCCGCGCGACGCCGAGCTCTACGCCGGGCTGGCCCCGCACGCCGACGTGCTGCCCGCTCCCGAACAGGTCGCCACCCGGACCGGGCGGCTGACCTGGGAGCAGACCACGCTGCCCTGGCTGGCCGGCCGGCTGCGGGCCGACGTACTGCACTGCCCGCACTACACGATGCCCCTGGTTCGGATCACTGGGTTGGCTACGGTGGTCACGTTGCACGACGCCACCTTCTTCACCGATCCGGGGCTGCACTCACCGGTCAAGGCCCGCTTCTTCCGGGCGTGGACGCGAACCTCGCTGCGCCGGGCCACCGGCTGCGTCGTGCCCAGCGAGTCGGCGGCCCGGGAGCTGGGGCGGGTCGCAGGCGCCGATCGCCGGGTTCTGCACGTGGTGCACCACGGGGTAGATACCGACCGCTTCCACCTTCCGTCGCCGGACGAGGTGGCCGCGGTCCGTAGCCGGCTCGGGCTGGGACGGAACCGGTACGTGGCGTTCCTCGGAGCGCTCGAGCCGCGCAAGAACGTGCCCGCCCTGATCCGTGGGTTCGCCCGCGCGCACCAGGTCCTCGCGAGCCGGCCCGACCCGCCGGTCCTGGTGCTGGCCGGGCAGCCGGGCTGGGACAGTGAGGTGGAGCGCGCATTGGCGGCTGTGCCGCACCGGGTGCGGGTGATCCGGGCCGGCTACCTCCCGTTGAGCGAGCTGTCCGGATTCCTGGGTGGTGCGGCGATGGTGGCCTACCCGTCCCTGGGGGAGGGGTTCGGGCTACCGGTGCTGGAGGCGATGGCAGCCGGAGCGGCGGTGCTCACCACCCGGCGGCTGGCGATCCCGGAGGTGGGCGGGGACGCGGTGGCCTACTGCGGCACCGAGGCAGAGGACATCGCCGCCGGGATCCTCGAACTGCTCGATGACCCGGCCCGCCGGGCCGAGCTCTCGGCCGCCGCACAGCGGCGCGCCAAGGAATTCTCCTGGGTGGCCAGCGCGGTGGCGCACCGGCACGCCTACGCCCACGCCGCTGCGACCGCCGCGGTGGCACACCGGCGGTCCCGCTAGCTCCGCCGAGCGGCCCAAGGTGCAGAATCGATCGCCGTGACCCCCCGTTACTCCTACGGCCACGAGCTCGCCGTCGTCACAGTGACCTACTCGCCCGGTGACACACTCGAGACGTTCCTGGACTCGGTCGGCAAGGCGACCAGCAGGCCACTGCGCGTGCTGCTGGCCGACAACGGGTCCACCGATGGAGCCCCGGAGCGCGCGACCCGCCGCGACGGCGTGCAGTTGCTGCGCATCGGGGAGAACGTCGGGTACGGCAGCGCGGCCAACCGCGGGGTCGTCGAGTTCGGGCCGGATGTGGGTTGGGTGGTGGTGGCCAACCCGGACATCGAGTGGCACCCCGGTAGCCTCGACGAGCTGCTCGCCGCCGGGGATCGGTGGCCCAGAGCGGGTGCGCTGGGGCCGCTGATCCGCCAACCCGACGGGACGGTGTACCCGTCGGCACGGCTGCTGCCCGCACTGGGTCGCGGTATCGGGCACGCGCTGCTCGGCCCGGTCTGGCCGGGCAATCCGTGGACCACGACCTACCGGCAGTCCGGCACTGCCCTGGGGGAGCGGACCGCGGAATGGCTGTCCGGGTCATGCCTGCTGCTGCGCCGCGCCGCGTTCGAGTCTGTCGGCGGGTTCGACTCCCGCTATTTCATGTACTTCGAGGATGTCGACCTCGGTGACCGGCTGGGTCGCGCGGGATGGCTCAATGTCTACGTGCCGACCGCGGAGGTCACCCATCTCGGCGGGCACGCCACCAGCCGGGTCTCGGAACTGATGCTCGCCGAGCACCATCGCAGCACCTACCGGTACCTCGCCGATCGACATCCCGGTCCGTTGCGGGCCCCGCTGCGGCTGGCGTTGCGAGCCGGGCTGGCCGGCCGGTCGGAGTTGCTGCGTCGCGCCGCACGGCGCAGGTAGCGTCCTTGCTGGCCGCAAGCCGGTCAGCGGTGTGGACGGGTGGGGGAGAAGCCGCCGTCCGGGTGCGTCCCTCGACCGAAGACAGCGGTCGGGATGGTCATCGTGTCCTCGGAGTCAACGTCGTGGTTCGCGGTCCGGGGATCCGCCGCCGCTACCATCACCCGCGGGATCTGCACGGTGTTGGTCTGGTCCATCGGCGAGGTCGCCGAATCAGGAGTGACGATGTCGGCCCGACGGGCCCTTGCGCGAGCCAGCGCCTGGTCAGCGCGCTTCAGAGCGTCCATGGGTGCGCCTCCTGTCGCTCCTGCGTCGCCATCGGGTCCCGCCGCCTGGGTGACCCGCCGCACGCGTCGAAGCATTCAGCGGCCAGACTAGTCGCCACCCGAAAGTGGTGAACTGCGAGGAGACGGTGCCATGGTGTCGCGTCCCGCCGTCAAGCCGATCCCGCCGCTGGCCGGCGTCGAGGCAGTGGTGTTGGTCGGGGGGCTGGGTACCCGGATGCGCCCGCTGACCCTGTCCGCGCCCAAACCGATGCTGCCCACCGCGGGTGTGCCATTTCTTACCCACCTGCTGGGCCGGATCCGTGCCGCCGGGGTGCGGCACGTGGTGCTGGGCACCTCGTATCGCGCCGAGGTGTTCGCGGCTCATTTCGGTGACGGGTCCGCACTGGGCCTGATGCTGGACTACATCGTCGAGGACGAGCCGTTGGGTACCGGGGGCGGGATCCGCAACGTCGCGCCTGCGCTGAGCGAGCCGGATGTGCTCGTGTTCAACGGTGATGTGCTGTCCGGTCTGGACCCAGCCGAAGTGGTGCGAGCCCACCGCGCCACGCGGGCGGACGTGACGCTGCACCTGGTGCGGGTTCCGGATCCTCGGGCCTTCGGCTGCGTGCCGACCACCGCCGACGGCCGAGTGCTCGGGTTCCTGGAGAAGACCAACGCCCCCCCGACTGACCAGATCAACGCCGGCTGCTACGTGTTCCGCCGGGAGATGATCGACTCGATCCCGGTCGGGCGGCCGGTGTCAGTGGAGCGTGAGACCTTTCCCGGGCTGCTCGCGGCGGGGGCTCGCCTGCACGCGCACGTAGACAACTCGTACTGGCTGGATCTGGGGACCCCGGCGGCCTTCGTGCGAGGGTCCGCGGACCTGGTGCGTGGCCTGGCACCCTCGCCTGAGCTTCCTGGTCCGGTGGGGGATGCGCTGCTGCTGCCCGGAGCTACTGTGCACGTCGATGCGGAGGTCGGGGGTGGTTCCGTGGTGGGCGCGGGCTGCGTGGTGGAGCGGGGCGCGCAGGTGTTCGGCTCGGTGCTGATGGACCGCGCGCGGGTCGCCACTGGCGCGGACCTGCAGCGCAGCGTGCTGGGCGCTGGCGCGCAGGTGGGCGCGGGCGCCGTGCTGCACGATGCGGTGGTCGGCGATGGGGCGGTGGTGGGGGCGAACTGCGAGTTGCTGGAGGGCCTGCGGGTCTGGCCGGGCGTCGTGCTGCCCGACGGTGGCGTACGGTTTTCCGCGGATGCCTGAGACCTGCTCGCAGGGTCGAAGCATTGACCCTGCGACCTGCAGGTCCTGGACACCTGAGTATCGGCTGGACGTCCGCGCGGTACTGGCTCCGCTGCGCCGCGGCCGGGGCGACCCCACGATGCGGGTGGACGCCGATGGCACTATCTGGCGCGCAGGCACTACCCCAGCGGGCGCAGCCACCCTGGCGCTGCGCCGTGATGACGGTGGCACCGTGCACGCCACCGGATGGGGACCGGGCGCTTCGTGGGCGCTGGACGGGCTGCCTGCGCTGCTCGGAGCCGACGATGACGACAGCACCTTTGTCGCACATCACCCGCTGATCGCGCAGGTCCGGCGCCGGATGCCGGGCCTGCGCCTGGGTGCCACCCGCCGGGTGTGGGACGTGCTGGTGCCCGCAGTGCTGGAGCAGAAGGTCACCGGTACCGAAGCTCGGCGCTCCTGGCGCGAGTTGTGCTGGCGCTTCGGGGAACGGGCGCCGGGACCCGGTGAGCTGCGGGTGCCGCCCGGCCCGGCCGCGGTGCGCGGGATCCCCGACTGGGAATGGCACCGCGCCGGGGTGGACCGTTCGCGGCGTCGGGCCTTGCTGGCGGCGGCTGCGGTGGCGCACCGGCTGGAGGGTGCGGTGACGTTGGGCGGGAAGGCCGGCCGTGACCTGCTGCGCAAGGTCCCGGGGATCGGGATCTGGACGGCCGCCGAGGTGGCCCAAAGGGCTTGGGCGGACGCGGATGCGGTGAGCGTCGGCGACTTCCACATCCCGTCCGTCGTCGGTTACGCGCTGCTCGGCAGGCCGCTGGACGACGAAGGCATGCTTGAGGTTCTCGCGCCCTACGTGCCGCAGCGCCACCGGGCGGTGCGCTACGTCGAGGCCTCCGGATCGCGCCGTCCCCGCTTCGGCCCCCGGTTCAGTCCCCGGGACTACCGGGCGATCTGAGCTCCACCGGAGGCGTGACGATCGGAGCTATCAGCCCAGTCCCCCGCCTCACGACCCGTGCAAGGCCTGCGCGGCGGTGCGCACCGCCGCGAAGATGTCGATCTCCCGGCAGGTGGCTAGCGGATGGGTGGGAGCTTGGCCGTACCAGCGCACCGGCCCGTTCGGGGTCCGGCTGGGTGGCAGCGCCAGCGCCCCGGTGACCATCTGCACCACATCGGGCCAGGGCAGCGGCACGCCGTAAGGCTCACCCGCGATGATCACGCCGCATCCCGGGGCGTCGGGGTGCAACAGGACCGGCGCCGGACGATCAAGTGCGGTCAAGATCGGCATCATCGCTTCGGTCAGAGCCATCGGCAGGATCCATGCTTTGGCCCAATCTCCCAGCGGCAGCACCACGTGATCGCCCTGCACGTGCACCGGCCAGCCGAGCGCGCAGTAGGCCGTGCGGTCCAGGCGAGTCGCGGGTCCGGCCAGCTGCGGCGTTTCGGCTTCAATGGGTGCTTCGGTGGCCGAGGCTTGGATCATGGCGGTGTGCTGGCGAACACACATCGAGCACGGCGTGCCCTGACCGGGTTCGACGGTCTCCAGTTTCCGCGGCGACAGCAGCCCCCCGCAGAGAGCGCTGGCCGCGCTGTCCGCGACACGGACCGGTAATGGGAGTAGGTGCACTGGGTGGCTCGCCTGCGCGCCGACTTCGGGCCGGTAGCGGGCGGTCAGCACGGTAGCGCAGCTCACACTTGCCTTCTCACGCCCACGGTGCACGACTCACGTGGTGATGACGACCCCCATGGCGACGACCACGGAGCTGGCCCAGTGGGGCGGAGCCTGGTCATCGGTGCGATCGTGGTGCACGGCGAGACCGGGGGCGTTGGGACTCTCCCCGGCCCCGCCGTGGCTGTTGCCGGCCGTCGGCCCAGTGGGGCGTCGCCGGGAAGGGGCCAGGTGGGATCTCGCCAGCACCGGAAACGACGCTGCCGGTTCACCGGCCCGCGACAACCGGAAATCCGACTGCCATGTTGTCGTCACTGATCGCGTGATCGGTGTGGTCGAATTCGCAGGTGAGCCACGTCGCTGATACCACTCGGGTTGTCGGTTCAGCTGGCGGCGTCATCGAACTCACCACCCTTGGTGCTGGCCACGAAGGCGGCCATCTCACTGCGGCTGAAGATCAGCGCCGGACCGCTCGGATAGCGTGAGTTGCGCAATGCAACTTCGCCGCTATCCAGTGCTGCGGCTTCGACACAGTTACCGATCTGGCCGCTGTGCGTGCTCTTCCGCCACGTTGCCGAGGTAAGTCGGGCGGCTGACGAGCCACGACTAATAGGTTCTCTCATGTTTGCCTCACCCCAGTGAGCACATCTGCACGTGCATTGGCACAGCTAGAACCGTAGCACCGGGTCTCGTACCGGTCAAATGCATGTGCAAGTGGGTGAGCGCGCTCGAACCTGCCGGGAGTGGGACGGGCGCCGGCGCGAGGACGGGCTCGGGAAGGCCTGATTCGGCGGGCCGGGATCCAGGCCGCTCAGATCTCCGCGCGCACCTTCGCCAGCAGTTGCCTGCTGTGGTCGGGAGTCTTGGCGTCCACCATCAGCCGGTCGAAGACCCTGCTGTACAGCTCGGTTTCAGATCGCTTGTCCAGGTAGAGCGCACCGCAGAGGTGCTCGATGTACACCACATCCGGCAGCTCCGGCTCGGCGAATCGCAGCATGCTGAACGGACCTTCGGCTGCGTACCCGCTGAGCGGGTAGGGCACGACCTGCAGGGTGATGTTGGGACGCTTGGTGAGGGCGAGGAGATGCTCGAGCTGCGCCAGCATCACCCGCCTGCCGCCGATCGGACGGTGCAGCACGGACTCGTCGACGATCGCCCACAGCTTGGGGGCATCCGGCCGAGCAAGTAGCGCTTGGCGCCGCATCCGCATCGTGACCTGGCGTTCTGCCCGCAGATCCTCCAGCTGAAACCAACCGCGGGTCGTGATCGCCCTCGCGTAGTCCTCGGTCTGCATCAGGCCAGGCAAGAACTGCAGCTCGTAAGTCTGGATCCGGGACGCCGACTCCTCCAGCCCGAGGTAGTTCTCGAACCAGTCGGCCACCATGTCGGTGTAGCGATGCCACCAGCCGGGCTCGTTGGACGCCTTGACCATCTCGAGGAACATCTCGCGCTCCTCGGCATCCGTCACCCCGTACATGGTGAGCAGGTCGGTCACGTCTCGCGGTTTGAAGCTGACCCGGCCGAGCTCGAGCCGGCTGATCTTCGACTCAGAACCACGGATGGCGTAACCGGCCTCCGCGCGTGAGATCTCGGCGGCCTCCCGCAGCCGGCGCAGGCGGGCGCCCAGCACGATGCGGCGGGCCGTGGGCTTGCCAGCCTGAGCAGCTGCGGGACCATGAGATGCATCAGTGAGATCATCTGTGGCCATGACCGCACCTCCGGTGTCTCCCAGCCCGCCATCCGCATAGCGCAGTCTGGAGGCGAACCCCCGATCGCTCAACGTACCGCGCTGTGGCGCATGGTCAACACACCACCCGTGGTGTACCGGACGGGTCCGCGCCCCCTACCCTGGGCTGCGTCCAGACCCGTACTTCACGCGCTTGTGAGGTTTCTCGATGCCCGGTATAGACGCCCCGCTGTCGGATGATGTCACATCAGTTCATATCGACACGACCAAGGCGAGCATCGCCCGGGTTTACGACGCGGCTCTTGGCGGCAAGGACAACTACGAGGTTGACCGTGAGGTCGTTCGGAGACTCGCTCAGCTCGTACCGGATATCGGCCAATATGCGTGGGACGAGCGGAATTTCCTGATCCGGGTGACCCGCTTTCTCGCTGGCGAGGCGGGCATCACCCAGTTCCTCGACTGTGGGTCGGGGCTGCCCACGGTGGAGAACGTTCACCAGGTCGCGCAGCGAATCCAGCCGGACGCCCGCGTGGTGTACATCGACAACGACCCGGTGGTGCTCGCGCACGGCCGGGCGCTGCTCGAGGAGAATGACCAGACCCACTTCAGCGACGCTGACATCTTCGTGCCACGCCAGGTCCTCAACGACGAGATCGTCCGCAAGCACCTTGACTTTTCTGAGCCGATCGCGCTGTTCCAACTCGGGACGCTGTGCCACTACGACGGCGAGCGCAGCCCGCAGAGCATCATGGCCGAATACATAGATGCCCTGCCGTCGGGCTCCTATGTGGCGATCTGCCACTTCTTCGATCCCGAGACCCCCAGCGAGTTGAGCGAACTCGCCCGCAAGATGGAACAGGTTTTCCAGCGAAGCCCGCTGGGCGGAGTGTTCCGCACCCGCGCCGAGATCGAGGGCATGTTCCCCGGCCTGGAACTGGTCGACCCCGGCCTGACCCGGTGCGCCGACTGGTGGCCCGATGGCCCGCGGATCAAGCCGCTGGCTCCCGCGCAGCACACCCTCGTCGGAGCGGTCGGCCGTAAGCCCTAGTCCCCGGCTTGCGTGGCCGCCGCGTCAGGCACCTCTGAAGTCGTTGTATCTCCCCATGTCGGGTCGGCATCTATGTCCCGAGGGACTGGAACGCTGAGACTCCGGGGTGAGTGCCATGACCGCATCCGTCTATGTCGGAACGTCGAGGGGTGAATCGCTGGTCCGGGTCGAGGCCTACGACCTCGACCCCTACCTGACTCTCACCGTTCGGGGTCAGACCGTCGCGCTTACTCGCGACGAAGCCCGCCGGGTCAGCGATGCGCTTCGGGCAGCCGCGTTCACCGCGCAGGAGTGGGCCGACAGCTGACCGCCAGGGTCGGCGCGGTCACTCGCCCATCGCCGGCGTGACGCACCCGGCCGCGGATGCCAGAGCTGCTTGTGCCTCGGCCAGCACGGTGGTGATGATCTCGGCCGCTGGCCGGACGTCGTTGATCAGGCCGGCGGTCTGGCCGGTGAGGGGAAGATACTCATCGCCGCGCCCGCGGGACACCGCGGCGAATAGCTCCGGGCCGACCACCGCTGGGTCCACTGAGTCGGGGTGGTCGGTGAGGGCATCGGTGAGCGGGGTACGCAGCGAGCGGGGCTGGATGGGAGGCACACCTGGGCGGCTGTAGGTCCCCATCACCCGCTCGATGTTGGGCACCTTCACGGCGTCGACTGCGTCAGCGGCGACGATCCGCTGCTTCCACTGCGCGCTGATCGCCATCTCGGTGCTGGCCAGAAACCGGGTGCCCATCACGACGCCGGATGCGCCGAGCGCCAGCGCGGCGGCCATCCCGCGGCCGTCGGCGATCCCGCCTGCGGCGACGACCGGGACGTCGCCAGCGAGGTCGACGACCTGGGGGACCAGCACCATGGTGGAGACGAACCCCCCTTGCCCGCCGGCCTCCGAGCCCTGGGCGACGAGGACGTCAGCACCTGCGGACAGCGCCTGCTCGGCCTGCTCCCGCGTCACGATCTGCTGTATCCAGCGGATCCCGGCGTCGTGAGCCCGCGCGATGAGGTCGGCGCAGACCGCGAGATGGAAGCTGATCGCAGCCGGTCTGAAGTCGATCGTGGCGGCGAATGCGTCTTCGTCGAGTGGCCGGACGGTGTGGTTGATCGCAAATGGGCGGTCGGTGCGACCACGCAACCGGGCCCACTGGTCCTGTAGCTCGGGCAGCGAGCGGATTGCGGTGCCCAGGCTACCCAGCCCGCCCGCGGCGCACACCGCAGTAGCGAGCTCGACTGAGTCCCACGGCCCGAAGGGTGCGCAGATGATCGGCACATCGATGCCGAGGACGTCGCAAAGCGGGGTGTGCAGCATGGGGAACTCCTGTCTGAGGCGGCGTCGACCTCGGGAACGGCGAGGTCGGCCACTTCCCGGTGACTGGCCTCGCCGCTACCGTGGGATCGCGTCACCAGGTGAAGATCCGGCAAGGATCGTTGCGGTCGCGAACAAATGTATGGGGGTCACGATGGCTGAGGAGACACCGGTCCTGGCGGGCTCACCAACGGAGCTGTCACCTGCGGTCGCGATGCGTCAGCTGACCATGGGAGCTCTCGTCTCCCAGGCGATCAGTGTGATCGCCAGGTTCGGAGTCGCAGACACGTTGGTCGCCGGCCCGCGGCACGTGGATGAGATCGCGGAGCTGGTAGGCGCGCACGGCCCGGCGATGTATCGGCTGCTGCGAGTGCTCGGCGACGTCGGAGTCGTCGCGGAGCTGGAGAACCGGCGGTTCGCCCTGACCCCCCTTGGTGACCTGCTGCGCAGCGATGTCCCCGGCTCGTTGCGAGGCTGGGCGACGATGTTCGGGATGCCATTCCACCGTTACCCGTGGACCGATCTGTACGAAACTGTCCAGACCGGGAAATCGGCGTTCGATCGAGTCCACAGTGCGAAGCTCTTCGACTACTTGGCGGAGCATCCCGAGGATGCTGCGGTCTTCGACGCGGCCATGACCTCGATTTCCACGAGTGCAGCTGCCAGCATCGTGCAAGCGTACGATTTCTCCCGATTCAGCACGATCGTGGATGTTGGCGGCGGGCGTGGCAGCCTGCTCGCCGCGATCCTGTCCGCCAACCCGCACCTTCAGGGAGTGCTGTTCGACGTGCCGGCGGTCATGGCCGGCGCCGACGATGACATTTCCGGCGCCGAAGTTGTCGACCGCTGCGACGTGGTGAGCGGGGACTTCTTCGACTCGGTACCGGAAGGTGGCGATGCCTACCTGCTGAGCAACATCATCCCGAGCTGGGACGACGACCGCGCAGTGGAAATCCTGAGCACGTGTCGGGCTGCGATGGCCGACACCGCCTGCGTTCTCCTTGCTGAGTTCGTGCTGCCGGAGGGCGCGGCGCCGTCGATAGGCAAACTGGTGGACTTGGAATTGCTGGTCATGACCTCCGGTGGTCGTCAACGCACCGAGGCGGAGCACCGCACATTGCTCGACCGTGCCGGCCTCCGACTGACCCGTATCGTCCCGAGTACCGGCCTGGTCAGTCTCGTGGAGGCGGTTCCCGACGCGCCGAGTTGACCCGCGCGTTATGGAGACATATCGGGCTATTCAGCGTCCGAAAACCCCGATATGTCTCCATAACGAGGGAGGGTCTGGCGTGCCGCCAGCGCGGGGGCCACGTCGGGGGGTAGCGCATCGATCGGCCACCAGGCGAGGTCGACGGACTCGGTGCTGCGGACCGGGGTGGCGTCGGCTGGGGCGCGCAGCAGGAATCGCACGTCGAAGTGCCGGGTGGGCAAGCCCAGTGAGCAGGTGATCGGGTGCACGTCCAGGTGCAGCGGTCGAGGGTCGATCTCCAGGCCGGCAATGCCGGACTCCTCGGTGGCCTCCCGCAGCGCCGCCGCGGCGAGTCCGGCGTCGTTCTCCTCGCAGTGCCCGCCGAGCTGCACCCAGCGCCCGACCCGGGGATGCAGGGTGAGCAGCACCTGCGCTTCGTCGTGGGAGAGGACCACGGCCGAGGCGGTCAGGTGGCCGGGCGTGCAGGAGCGGGCGCAGGCGTCCGGGCGGGCGGCCAGGAACCCGAGGAACGCCTCGCGCAGCGCCCGCTGCCCGGGGTCGCCGGGCTCCCAGGCAGACAGCACCCGCACCGCGTCGCCGTGTACGGCGCAGTTCTGCAGGGCGATCGTCATCGCAGCACCAACCCGTCGTCGGGATCGCGCGCGGGGCGCGGTCGCAGCGGCTCCGCAGGGTAGCCGACGGCGATCGCGCCGAGTGGCCGCCAGTCCGGCGGCAGGGTGAGTTCGGCGCGGACCAGGTCCGGGCAGAACAGCGTCGAGCCGATCCAGCACGAGCCCAGGCCTTCGGCGGCCAGCGCCACCAGCAGGCTCCCGACGGCGGCGCCCGCGGCGACGGTGAACATCGCCTCCTCCGCGGCACGCCGGCGCGCATCCGGGTAGGTGTGTGCCCCGTCGGGCACGGCCACCGGCACCAGCACCTCCGGTGCGTCCCGCAGCAGGTCCCCGCGCCGGACCCGGCGCTCGATCTGCTCCCCGGGCAGCCCGTCGTGGCGCAGGTCGGCTCGCCACGCCTGCGCCATCGCGTCGAGCAGCCGCCGCCGGACCTGCCGGTCGGCCAGCCAGACGAAGCGAACCGGCCGGGTGTGGTGCGGTGCCGGTGCGGTCAGGGCCACCCCCACCGCGCGGCGAAGCTGCTCCGGGTCCACCGGATCGGTGCGAAACGAGCGCACCGATCGGCGCAGCAGCACCGCATCAGCCCGGCCCAGAGCGCGCCCCTGCTCGATCGCCTCGTCTGTGCCCAGCCAGAACAGGTCATCGGCCACCGGCCGGATCAGATCCGCCGCGGTGCTGCCGTCGTCGCCGCGGGGCAACCCGCGCAGCACCGCCACGGGTACCCCGCCCAACTTGCCCTTGACCAGGTCGGCTGCTGCGGCGATCTCGTCAGCGACTGCTACCTCGGTGGTGGCGAGCTCGTTGCCGTGCCGGTCGACGGTGCCCGCATAGCGGTGCAGCACGCTCAGACCGGCGACCCCGATCGCCGCGTCGATCTGCCCGACCCGCCATGCCCGGCCCATCGTGTCGGTGATCACCACGGCGACGTCGACGCCCAGCGTCGCGGCAAGGCCGTCCCGCAGCCGCGCGGCGCTGGCGTCAGGATTGACGGGTAATAGGGCGACCTCGTCGGGCTCCACGTTGGACGCATCCACTCCTGAGGCTGCTTGAACCACGCCCAGCTCGTTCATTGTGATCAGGGTGCGGCCGTGGCGAGCCAACACCCGCCGGGCCTCGGCCGTGATCAGCTTGCGGCGGGCGGCGTCCCTGGCCAGCGGGTCGGCCGGCACCGTGACCAGCCGTCCCTCCACCTTGGACACCACTTTGCTGGTGACGACGACGACGTCACCGTCGGCCAGCCACGGTGCCGCGCTGGCCACTGCGGCGATCAGATCGTCCCCCGGCCGGAACTCGGGTAGCCCGCGCACCGGCAGGATGCGGACCTCGCCTGCTGCGGCGTGGTCGTTCATGCCACCAGTCCGGCGAGCTCCAGGGCCGCGCTGGCCATCGCAGCGGTCGCCGGCACATCGGACATCAGCAGCGGGACTTCCCGGACCTGCACTCCGGGCACCGTCGCGGCGTCCCCGGTGTGCACCAGCCACCCGTCCAGGATCCCGCCGGCGCAGCGGGCCCCGTAGTGCCTGCCGACCGCACCGGCGTCGCAGTGCACGCCGATGGCGGTCAGGCAGGCGTCGGCCATCCCGCGCACCGCGCGGCCGCCGACGATCGGGGACAGCCCGATCACCCTGGCGGGCGTACTGCGCAGGCCATCCCGGATACCCGGGACGGCCAGCACGCTGCCGATCGACACCACCGGATTGGACGGTGCGAGTAGCACGGCGTCCGTTTCGGCGATCGCCTCCAGCACCCCGGCGGCCGGCACGGCGTCGTCGGCACCCACCGGCACGAACGCACTGGCCGGCAGCGCCGCGCGATGCCGGATCCACCACTCCTGGAAGTGCATCGCGCGACGGCTCTGGGCGTCACGGCCCTGCTCGTCGGCCACCACGACGTGGGTCTCGCAACGATCGTCGGTGGCCGGTAGCAGCCGCACCCCGGGGCGCCATCGATCACACAGCGCCGCGGTGACCGCGGACAGCGGGTAGCCGGCCCGCAACATCCGGGTGCGGACCAGGTGCGTGGCCAGGTCGCGGTCGCCCAGCGCAAACCAGTCCGGATCGGCGCCGTAGCGTTCCAGTTCCGCCTTGACCGCCCAGGTCTCACCGGCCCGGCCCCAGCCGCGCTCGACGTCGACCCCGCCGCCGAGGGTGTACATGCAGGTGTCCAGATCCGGGCAGATCCGCAGCCCGTGCAGCCAGATATCGTCGCCGGTGTTCACCACAGCGGTGATCTCATGCTCGCTGGGGGAGGTACCGACGGCTGGCAGCCCCAGCGCCGCCTTCACCCCCATCAGAAACCGGGCCCCACCGACCCCCCCAACCAACACCACGACCTTCACGCGGGGGCCCCGCTGCGACATGGATGCTGATGGTTGCTGAGGTGCCTACTGGGACTACAACAAGCATCCATGTGTCACTTCGGATCGTGGGGGCGGTCGAACGTGGTGTGCACCTGCGCGAAGGATTTGTAGCGTTCGGCGTCGGCGTAGGAACGGTAGGCGGCCTGGTCGGCGGGGGTGAGCGCCACGTCGTCGACGAAGGGGGCGAGCAGGTTGCGGGGCCAGAGCCGTCGCGCCCGCACCGCGTTGATCTCGGCGCAGAACACCACGATGACCGACTGCAGGTACAGCCACGCCAGCAACCCGAGGACCAGACCGAACACGCCGTAGAGCTGCGATACGCCGGTCAGTTGGCGGCTGACGAACAACGCGCCCACCGTTTGGAGCAGCTGGACGGCGACCCCGGCGCCGACTGCCCCGGGTATCAACTCAGTCAACCGAATTTCGCGAGCGGTCAGCACTCGAAACAGGATCAGGATCGCGGTCACGTTGGCGGCCATCGCGACGACGAACGTGCCAATGCGCACTCCGGTGCCGATCTCGGAGCCGAAGCCGGCGACCACCGGACCGATTGTGTTCAGCGCGGTCGTCGTCAGGATGACTGCCCCAAGAAGGACGAACAGCACAAGGCCGCGTAGCCGGGACACCACTGGGTCCGGGCGAGCATAGCGTGGCACGGCCCAGACCCGATTCAACGCCATCTGGATGGCCACTGAGAGACCCAGCCCGCCGTAGACGGCACCGACGATGCCCAGGACCACGGCCACGCTGCTGCCGTGGATCGCGCCGACGTTCTGCTGCAGTTGCGGGCCGATGATCGGGAATTGCTGCAGCGCCGAGCCGAGCAGCGCCTGCTGCAGGGCCGGGTCGCCTTCCAGCGTGAAGCCCAGCAGGCTGACCAGCAATAGCAGCAGGGGAAACAACGCGACGAAACCGTAGTAGGTGATCAGAGCGGCGAGGTGGCCGCCCTGATCGTCGACGAACTTGTAGACCACTGCCAACGGGAAACCCAACCAGGAATGGCGCCGTTGAAAGTTGTCCAGCCGAGCCCCTACACCCATCCCCACGTCCTCGCTGTCCCCAGCGAGTACTTTACGGGACGCGACGTTAATCCGGCGCCGATTGATGACTCGTCACCGCCAGAACAGGAACTCGCGGAAGCCGGCTGCGGCTGCAAACGGGTCGCCACCCAGCGCGGAGAAGATCACGAAGCCGGTGCCGAACAGCGCGTTTCCCACCGCCGGCACGGCGATGATCAGCAAGACGAGCGCCACGATGGCGTACAGGCCGACGGTGTTGGCGAACCGGGCAGCCTGGACCGGCAGGTAGGGCTCCAGCGCGCCGAACCCGTCCAGCCCCGGTACCGGCAGGATGTTGAGCATGAACGCGAGCACCTGCACCAGGGCCAGATAGGACAAGCCTGTCGCCAGCCCGTCGGGAAGGCTGCCGAGACCGACCACCGCAATGAGGAGCACCCCCAGCGCCAGGTTGGTCAGCGGGCCGGCCAGCGATACCGCCGAGACCACCGCTCGCGAACGCAGGGCGTTGCGGTTGATCCACACGGCGCCGCCGGGCAGCGGGATCCCGCCGAAGGCCAGTAGCAGCAAGGGCAGCAACAAGGACATCACCGGATCGGTGTAGCGCCGGATGTCGAGGGTGAGGTATCCCTTGGCACGCACCGAATGATCGCCGCCCCGGTAGGCCGTCATGGCGTGCCCGAACTCATGCAGGCAGAGCGAGACTGCCCACCCACCGAGCACCAGGAGCACGATGCCGCCGGTGCGGGCCGCGCCCGTGGTCAGCGCCGCGAGCGCGCCGCCGGCCACGGTGACGGCGACCAGCAAGAAGAACAGCGGGCTGGGGGCTGAGCCGGTGGCGCGCACGGGCTTACCCTCACTCACCGGTCACCCGGCCCACCCGCCGGGTCCGGAAACGTGCCATGGTCGCTGCGCGTGTCAGTCGCGACACGCCGGGTGATGTGTCTGAAATGGGTTTTGGGGTTGCAACCCCGATGACACCGGTGTAATCACAGGCTTGTTATTGTTCTGCCACAGCCCGGGGAGTCCGCGAACTGGGGAGGAACTCTATGGCGAGGAGGCGGGCCGCCATGGACGAGATGGACAGCAGCTGCACCAGCACTCCAGAGGGCAGGGACGTGCATCAGGACCGGTGGGCTCCGGTACCCCACGTTCCGTTGCTTGCTGGCTTGTTCGACGAGCCTCAGGAGCAGGAGTGGCAGGAGCGGGCACTGTGTGCTCAGACCGACCCCGAAGCGTTCTTTCCCGAGAAGGGCGGATCGACCAGGGAAGCTAAGCGGATTTGCGCAGGCTGCGAGGTCCGGGCGGAGTGCCTGGAGTACGCGCTGGCGTTCGACGAGCGGTTCGGCATCTGGGGCGGGCTGTCGGAGCGGGAGCGCCGCAGGCTTAAACGCCGGGTGGTCTGAGAGGCTGCACCTCCCGGCGTCCGCGGCGGCCACCCGGGGACGTACGGTGTGCCCCCACTAACGGGGTATGGACAGGAGGGGGTCGGTGTGTCGGGCACTGCTGGGGAACCTCCTGGTGATGACGGTGTCCGCGCGGCGCTGTCAGCCTCGCCTTCGGATGGCGGGCGCAGGTCTAGCACCGTCGTGGCACAGGTAGCGCAGGGCGGCCCAGACAACGGCCCAAACAACGGCCCAGGCAAGGCCACCACCTGGACCCGGCCACGACCGTCGCCCCTGCCCAGGCCGTCCAAAACAGACATTTCAGACGCTAGCACCTCGCAGGACGCCACCGAAGATGGCGACTCGAGCGTGCTGACGTTGGTGGACGTCGGGGTCGGCACCCGGATCCGGCAATTCCTGCTCGCCCCACCCACGATGCTCACTGCGGTGATGATGGTGCTCGCAGTGCTGGTGAACCGCCATCGGCTCGGACTGGACTTGGCCGGTGGCCGGCTGCTCCCCATCGAGGGTCTGATCGAGACCTGGTCGTCCTACCTGGCCTCCTGGCACCCGACCGGCGGCGGGAGCGCCGCCCCTGCGCCGGCCGCGCTGGCGGTGCTCGGCGTGCTCGGCTTGCCGGTGGGATCGCCGGCCGCCGCAATATCGCTGTTGCTGCTGGGCGCGCTGCCGTTGGCTGCCCTGTCCGCCTACCGGGCGACGTGCGCTTTGCCGGTCAGCCGTGCCCGTCGCGCGCTGGCCGCCGCCGGGTACGCGTTGCTCCCGCCGGCCGTTGCTGGGGTCGCGCAGGGCCGGCTGGACGTGGTGCTGGTGCACCTACTGCTGCCCCTCGTACTGGCTGGTTCTGTCGCCGTGCTGCGCGGTGGGACTGTCGGGCCGTCGGGTGGTTGGCTGTCCACCGCGGCCGGCACCGCACTCGGACTTGCCGTGATCGGCGCGTTCGCTCCGCTGATCCACCTGCTGGTGCTGGCGGTGGTGCTCGTCGGTTTCGTCGTGACCCCCGCCCCCCAGGTGGCGACGCTGCGCCGTGCGGTCGGCCTGTTCGCCGTGGTGCTGCTGCCGTTAGGGCTGCTCATGCCGTGGCCAGCGGTGGTGATCCAACGTCCTGCGGTGCTGCTGCACGGGGTGGGCGCAGTGGTGCCCGAGCAGGTACCCGGCTGGTTGCGGCTGCTCGCCCTGGACCCCAGTGGACCGGGCGCCGCACCCTGGGTGGGCGCAGTGGTCGTGATCGCGGCGGTGATCGCGCTGATCGCCCGCCCGTCCCGGGCGATGCTGCCCGGTCTGGGGCTGGTGCTGCTCGGCGCCGCCGGGGTGGTGGTGCTGGTCCGGTCGCCGATGCAGCCGCTGGTGGGCGGTGACCCCCGGCCAGGGTCAACCGCAGGTGCGCTGCTGTTGATCGGATGCGGGTTGTTGTGGATGGTGTTGCTTGCCGGTCGCACAGGGGAGCCAACCCGATGGTGGGCTAGCGTCCCGTGGAGGCGGTTGGTCGGCGACCGGTGGAGTGGACTCCAGTGGAAGCGGGCCCCATGGAAGCGGGCCCCATGGAATCGGGCCCCATGCAGGAGGGCGCTGTCGGTCACGCCGTGGCTCGGTGTGGCGCTGCTGTCGGTTGCCGCGGTGGCGATAGGCGCCGGCGGTCCCCTCACCGCCGGTCCACCGGCTGGCCTGCCAGTGCTGGCCCCGTCGTTGGCTGCCGAGCTGGCCCGGTCCGGTACCTCCGTTCTGGTCGTCGGAGCCCAGGGGGAGCCGGTGCGACTGACCAGATCGCGGACCGCGCGCTTCGGGGACGACGACATCGCCCCGCTGCGCGCTACCGGGGCCCGGCTGGAGCGGGTGGCCGCTGCGCTGCGCGCCGGGAAACCGGGAGAGACCTCGGCTGCGATCGCCAACGTGGCCGCCACCGGGGTTCAGTTCGTGGTACTACCCACCGCGGCCCAGGGTGCTCGGGCCCTCACCGCGGCCGGACCGCTGGCTCGGGCGGCACCTCCCACTGCGGACGGCCGGCCGGTGTTGCGGGTGACCCGACCGGTACCGGGAGCAGAGCTGCTGGGACCCGCGTTGGCAGCACAAGCGCGTACCGGCGCTTCGCCGCCCATCGAGCCTGGGGTCAGCGGGGTCCTGGCCCCCGCTTCGCCCCCCCGGGTGGGGGTACGGGTTGCTCCCGGCGCGGACGGCAGGTTGCTCGTGATCGCTGCCAACGACGAACCAGACTGGCGGGCCAGCGTGAACGGCCGCCCGGTGCCGGTGGTGCGCGGTTGGGGGCACCAGGTTGCGGTCCCGGTGCAGGGCGGTGCGGCAGAGGTGCGGGTGGATCGCTCAGATGGCACCCGCAACGCACTATTGCTGGCCGAAAGCGCGGTGCTGCTGCTGGTTGCAGGCACCGCGGTGCCATCCCGGCGCCGCGCGTCCCGCTAGGGGCGCCGCCGCTGGGTCAGCCCTCGTGGGTGGGGCCGTCGATGAGGTCCGGGTCGACCCCCAGGTAGCTCGCGACCTGCTCGACCAGGACCTCGTGCACGAGGTCGGACAGATCGCCGCCGTCTTGTGCTCGAGTCTCCAACGGCCGCCGGTAGAGCACGATCCTGGCTCGGGTGGGCAAGCCGGCGCGATCCACTCCGGCCGGGACCAGGCGGGCCAGCGGGACCTTGCTGTCCTCCACCACGTCGCGGCCCCAGGTGACCGTGGTCGGATCGCAGTCGGTGATTTCCGGCACCTCGTCGACGGCGACATCGAGCCTTTCGAGCTCGGTGTGCCAGCGCTCCTCGATCGGTTCCAGGGCGTCCAGCACAATCGCGTCGAAGCGCTCTGAGCGGCTGCGGGCCGCGGGCAATGTGGCAGGGAACAGGGGTCCCCGCACTCCGCGGCCGCGTCGGTCCCGGCGCTTGCGCAGGGGCGAGCGGGCTGACCGGATCGCAGTCATCCGTTGAGACTACGCCGGGAGCGCGGTGGCCAGTGCGGTCCTCAGCGCGCCTGCCACACCCGGCGGGCCCTGCGCGCTATGGTCCGCCCGTGCGCAGCGCGCGGCGGTGCTCAAAGACCGGGTGCACAAACCCGGCGGTCGCCACGCTTACCTTCGTGTACTCCGACTCCACGGCTGTGGTGGGCCCGCTAGCCACCTACAGCGAGCCGCACTCCTACGACCTGTGTGAGCGGCACGCGCTGCGCCTGACCGCTCCGCGAGGCTGGGACGTCGTGCGTCATGACGGTGAGTTCGCCGAGCCGGAACCATCGGCGGACGACCTCACCGCGCTGGCCGAGGCGGTACGTGAGGCCGGCCGCCTAGACCGCCCGATGGAGGCTGTTCTCCCGGGTCCGGCGACCGGCACCGGCCGCCGCGGCCACCTCAGAGCCCTACCCAACCCCGTCGACTGAGCCTTTTCGCATTCAGCGGGCTGAGCGGGGTTACTGGCACCCGGATAACCCCGCTCAGCCCGCTGAATGCGGGCCGGGTCCGGTGAGAGGAACTGGGGCGCAGATAGGCTCAGCCAGACCCGATGAGGGGAGAGCGGTGCCTGACCTGTCCGCGATCGTGAAGGCCTACGACATCCGGGGTGTCGTCGGTGAGCAGTTGGACGCTGCGGTGGTGCACGACATCGGTGCGGCGTTCGCCGACCTGGTCGGTGGCCCAGCTAGCTCGACCACTGGTTCGGCGCGCCCGCAGGCGGTGGTCGTCGGGTATGACATGCGGGACTCCTCGCCCGGCCTGGCAAGTGCGTTCGCCGAGGGGGTGACCGGTCGCGGTCTCGACGTCGTCTCAGTTGGGCTGGCCAGTACCGACATGCTCTACTTCGCGTCCGGGCGGCTCGACTCGCCGGGCGCGATGTTCACCGCGAGCCACAACCCGGCCCGCTACAACGGCATCAAACTCTGCCGGGCCGGTGCCACCCCGGTCGGCCAGGACAGCGGGCTGGATGAGATCCGGGTCGCGATCGAGCATGGGATCGAACCGGGATCGGGCGGCGGCAGCGTCACTGAGCGAAACATGCTGATCGACTACGCCGAGTACTTGCACTCGCTGGTGGACTTGTCCGGGATCCGGCCGCTGCGAGTGGTGGTGGACGCCGGTAACGGAATGGGTGGGTACACCGTGCCCGCGGTGGTCGAGGGGCTACCGCTGCACGTGATCCCGCTGTACTTCGAGCTGGATGGCAACTTCCCCCATCACGAGGCCAACCCGATGGACCCAGCGAACCTGGTGGACCTGCAAGCGGCAGTGCGCGAGCACGACGCCGATCTGGGTCTGGCTTTCGACGGTGACGCCGACCGTTGCTTCGTGGTCGACGAGCGCGGCCAGCCAGTGAGCCCCAGCGCTATCACCGCGTTGGTCGCCACCCGGGAGCTGGCCACCGAACCCGGGGCTACGGTGATCTACAACTTGATCACCTCGCAGGCCGTACCGGAAATCGTCGCTGAGCACGGCGGGCGGCCGGTGCGTACCCGCGTCGGTCACTCGTTCATCAAGCAGCGGATGGCGGAGACCGGGGCGATCTTCGGTGGCGAGCATTCCGCGCATTACTATTTCCGCGGTTTCTGGCGTGCCGACTCCGGGATGCTCGCCGCGCTGCACGTGCTTGCCGCACTGGGTGGGCAGCAGGGTCCGCTGTCGGCGCTGATGGCCGAGTTCAGCCGCTACGCCGCATCCGGCGAGATCAACTCCACGGTCGATGATCAGCGGGGCCGGATGGCTGCGGTACGGGAGTGGTTCGGTCGGCGCGACGGCGTCGAGTTCGATGAGCTCGACGGCCTCACCGGGCGATTGCCCGACGGCTCATGGTTCAACCTGCGTCCGTCGAATACCGAGCCACTGCTGCGCCTCAACGTGGAGGCCCGCGATACGCCAGCGGTGGAGGCGCTGCGCGACGAGGTGCTGGCACTGGTGCGCGGGGTTGGTAGTGCTTCGAGGTCAACCGCCGGTGAGTGAGGTGGCCTTGAAGAGCTACCAACCCGCTCGGTAAGGAGGAGGACGATGGCGTTGGACCTGGACCCTCAGCTGATGGAGATCTTGGCCTGCCCGTGCCCAGAGCATGCCGAGCTGCGCAGCGGCACTGTTGCCGACCCCGACGCTGATGCGTTGACCTGCACCGCGTGCGGGCGCAGCTTCCCGGTGACCGAAGGCATCCCAGTGCTGCTGCTCGATGAGGCGTTGCCCGGGACGGGGCCGGCGGCCGGTGGCCTGGACGGCGGCGACCGCGGGCTGGGGTGAGGGTGATGCAACGTGACGGGATGTTTGACGACGACCTGCTCGATGATCCCAGGCGCCTGGAGGCCACCGACACCGGTGGGCTACTCCGTGCCGCGGCTACCGCGGGCGCCCAGGTGCGCTCGACTGCGTCCGCAGCCGAGGAGGCCGGTCTTGGCCGGCTGACCGGGGAACGTCCGCGCGCGCTGGTCCTGCTGACCCGGCCGGGCGCGGCGCCGGCCGCGGCACCGCTGCTGCTGGCGTTGGCCGGGCCGTCCTGCCCGGTGCCGGTGGTGATGACACGGTCGGTCCCGATGTGGGTGGGTGCGCTGGACATCGTGCTGGCCAACACGGCCGATCCCGGCGACCACGAGCTGGCCGACGGCATCGACCGCGCGGTCCGCCGGGGGGCTCAGGTGGTGCTCACCGCGCCTGCCGACGGTCCGGTGGCAGCCGCGGCCGCAGGTCGATCGGTGTTGTTGGTGCCCCAAATCGAGGTACCGCCGGGGCTGGCGTTGCCGCGCACGCTCACTGCCGGGCTGTTACTGCTGGATACCCTGGGGCTGCTGGCTACCGACTCCGAGGCGCTGGCCGGCGAGCTGGACCGCGAGGCCGAGCGTGACCACGTCGCCCACGAATCGTTCGTCAACCCCGCTAAGTCACTGGCGCTGCGGCTGACTGAGCGAACACCATTGCTGTGGGGCACCGATCCGGTGGCCACCGCGGTAGCCGGGCACTGCGCAGGGGCGCTCGCCGCGCACGCGGGGGTGGTGGCGCATGCAGCGGGATTCCATGAAGCGGCAGCGCTACCGGCGCTGCGCCAGGAGGCGGCCCGCGCCAGCGGGGAGGTCGACGTGTTCCACGATCCGATCTCCGACCAGCCCCAGCACACCGGTATGCCAGCGGTCCGGCCAGTGCTGCTCGGTGCGCTCCCCGATGCCCGCTCCGAGCCCGAACGTGCCGCCGCGCTGGACGCCTTGCCCAGGGCCGACGTGGTGACCGCCGACGAGGAGCTGATGGTGCGCCGGGGCGATCCCGGAGCCGCCGCGTGCGCCGCTGCGGTGCTGGCCCTACGGTTCGACTTCGCCGCGCTGTACCTCGGGCTGGGCCGCGGCGTGCTGGGCGGGCCCGGCTGGGCCGGCCCAGCCCGGCCGACCACTCGTTGAGCGATCATCCGATGACAAGGCGGCGAGGGAGGGTTTGTGGAGCTGTTGCGCAACGTGGTTCGGCCGTACGCCTGGGGTTCGCGGACTGCGATCGCGGAGCTGCTCGGCGGCCCGGTACCTGCCCCGCACCCGCAGGCCGAGCTGTGGCTCGGTGCGCACCCGGCGGATCCGTCGATGCTGTTGCACGCAGACGGCGCCCAGACTTCCCTGCTGGAGGCCCTGCACACCGATCCGGATCGTCACCTCGGGACCCGGTGCGCGCAGCGCTGGGGCAGCCGGCTGCCGTTCCTGCTCAAGGTGCTCGCCGCCGAGGAGCCACTGAGCCTGCAGGCCCACCCGTCCGCGGAGCAGGCCGCCGAGGGGTTCGCCCGCGAGGACGCCCGGGGAATCCCCCGGGCCGCACCGGAACGCAATTACTCCGACCCCAACCACAAACCTGAGCTGATCTGCGCGCTCACCGAGCTCCATGCGCTTGCCGGTTTCCGAGGCCCGCAGGGCACCGTCGAGTTGCTCACCGCGCTGGACACGCCGCTGCTCGTGCCCTACCGCGAGATGCTTGCGGCTGAGCCCAATGCCGATGGGCTGCGCACCTTGTTCACCACCTGGATCACGATGCCCGAGCCTGCGGTGAAGGCGCTGCTGCCGGCCACCCTGGATGCCTGCGTCGCGCTGCTGCGCCGCGACGGCGTCTACAGCGCCTTTCCAAGGTCCCGCAACAGTGTGACCTCTCCGGGCGGCGATTTCCGGAACGAGTGCCGGGTGGTTCTCGAGCTGGCCGAGATGTATCCAGGCGATGTCGGGGTGCTCGCCGCCTTGCTGCTCAACCACGTCGTGCTGGCGTCGGGAGAAGCGTTGTACCTACCGGCTGGCAACCTGCACACCTACCTGCGGGGCACCGCTGTGGAGATCAGCGCCAATTCGGACAACGTGCTGCGCGGCGGTTTGACGGCCAAGCACATCGACGTCCCGGAGCTGCTGAAGGTGTTGGACTTCTCCTACGGTGAGCTGCCCGTGCAACGTGGTGAACCGATCGGGCCGCAGGAGACCGCGTACCGCACCCCGGCCGAGGAGTTCCAGCTGACTCGGTTGGAGTGGGCCGAGGGTGAGTCGACTCCGGTGTACCTGCACAGCTTGTGGCCGCAGATCCTGCTGTGTACCCAGGGGTCGGCGCAGCTGCGCTCTCCAGACGGCGCCAGCGTCATGGTGCGCCGCGGGGGATCGGTCTGGCTGGCCGCCGCCGACCCTGACGTCACAGTGTGCCCCGGGACCGGACCCGTCCAGCTGTTCCGCGCCCTCCCCGGACTCGCCGGACAGTAGGTGCTCGCCTCAGATCGCCGTTCGGAGCCGAATCGCGGTTCCGGAGGCCTCGTCAGTCGGCGGCAGCCGCGTCCTGTCTCGTGCCGGGAGGACACCTCGGTCACTTGTAGGCTCCCGGCAAGGGCGAGACGGGTAGTGCGAGGAGGCGGCGGTGTCTGCGGGCGGCGGGACGAAGGCGATCATCGCGGCGTTGCTGGCTAACGCCGGTATCGCGGTCGCGAAGTTCATCGGCTACGGGATCACTGGCTCCTCGTCGATGCTCGCCGAGGCGGTGCACTCGGTGGCCGACACCTCCAACCAGGGCTTGTTGCTGCTCGGTGGGAAGCGCGCCCAGCGGAAAGCCACCCAGGAGCACCCGTTCGGCTACGGCCGGGACCGCTACTTCTACTCCTTCGTCGTGGCGCTGCTGCTGTTCAGCCTCGGGTCGGTGTTCGCGCTCTACGAGGGCTTCCACAAGCTGGAAAGCGAGGAGTCCCTGGTCTCACCGTTGGTCGCGATCGTGATCCTGGTGGTGGCGATCGTGCTGGAGATTCTGAGCTTCCGCACCGCGATCAGGGAGTCCAGGCCACTCAAAGGTGACGGCACCTGGTGGCAGTTCATCCGGCAGTCCAAGACCCCGGAGCTTCCGGTGGTCCTGCTGGAAGACGCCGGCGCGCTGTTCGGGTTGATCCTCGCGCTCGGTGGCGTCGGGCTGTCGATGCTCACCGGAAACATCGTCTGGGACGCGATCGGCACGCTGTGCATCGGTGTTCTGCTGGGCGTCATCGCGATCATCCTCATCATCGAGACCAAGAGCCTGCTCATCGGGGAAGGATCCGGCCCGGTCGAGGTGCGGACCATTCGCCAGGCGCTGGTCGGGGGCGGGGTGGACCGGGTGATCCACCTCAGGACCCAGTACATCGGCCCGGACGAGCTGCTGATCGCCGCTAAGATCGCGGTGCCGGCCACGATGTCCACCGCCGAGCTTGCCCGGGTTATCGATGAGGCCGAGGGACGGGTCCGTGGCGCAGTTCACGCCGCCCGGATCATCTACCTGGAGCCCGACCTGGATCGCGCCCCGCGACCAGTTGAGTTGCCCAGCAGTTGAGTTTCACCGGGGAACTGCGCCGAGCGAGAGGTCAGGAGGGTTGTGATGGTGACCAGCGGGCTGTGGCGGACCAAGTCGATCGAACAATCCATCGCGGACACCGACGAGCCGGGAACCAAGCTGCGCCGCAACCTCGGTGCGCTGGACCTGACGGTGTTCGGCGTCGCGGTCACCATCGGCGCCGGGATCTTCGTGCTCGCTGCCCAGCAGGCCGGCGACGCCGCAGGCCCCGCGGTGTCGCTGTCCTTCGTCATGGCCGCGATCGCCTGCGGGTTCGCCGTGCTGTGCTACGCCGAGCTCGCCTCCACCATCCCGGTTGCCGGCAGCGCCTACACCTACTCCTATGCCGCCTTCGGCGAGTTCATCGCCTGGATCATCGGCTGGGACCTGGTGCTGGAGTTCAGCGTGGGCGGTGCGGTGCTGGCCAAGGCCTGGTCGCTCTACCTGGGCGACGCCACCGGTGGAGCGCTGTCCACCACCGTCGAGGTCGGAGCCATCACGATTGACTGGGCGGCCCTACTGATCGTCGGCGTGCTCACGGTGGTCCTCGCTCTGGGGATCAAGTTCTCCTCCCGGGTCAGCCAAGTGATCACCGCTATCAAGATCGCCGTCGTGCTGCTGGTGATCGCCGTCGGGATCCGCTTTATCAACGCGAGCAACTACACCCCCTACATACCGCCGGCTCAACCCGGCCGGAGTGACGGTGGGGCAGAGCAATCGCTGTTGTCGTTGCTGTCCGGCGCGGAGGGCAGCACGTACGGGGTGTTCGGGGTGCTGGCGGCAGCCTCGGTGGTGTTCTTCGCCTTCATCGGGTTCGACATCGTGGCCACCACCGCCGAGGAAGCTCGCAATCCGCAGCGCGACATGCCCCGGGCCATCATCGGGTCGCTGGCGATCGTCACGGTGCTCTACGTGGCGGTCGCCCTGGTCATCACGGGTATGCAGCCCTACACCGCGCTGACCACCCCCGCGAGTGGGGACACCGCAACCTTGGCCACCGCCTTCACCAACGTCGGGCTGCCCTGGATCGCCGGGATCATCGCACTCGGCGCGCTGGCCGGGCTCACGACAGTGGCGATGATCCTCATGCTGGGCCAGATCAGGGTGCTGTTCGCCATGTCCCGGGACGGTCTGCTACCCCGGGCGCTGGCCCGGACCGGTGCGCGTGGCACTCCGGTCCGGGCCACTGTGCTAGTCGGGGCGGTCGTCGGAGTCGTCGCGGCACTTTTCCCGATCGTCCGCCTCGAGCAGATGGTCAACATCGGCGCTCTGTTCGCCTTCGTGCTGGTGTCCGCGGGCGTGCTGGTGCTCCGCCGGACCCGGCCGGACCTGCGTCGCGGGTTCCGGACCCCGCTGGTGCCGTTGGTGCCGCTGCTGGCGATCCTGTGCTGTCTGTGGCTGATGCTGAACCTGTCCACAGGAACCTGGATACGTTTCCTGGTGTGGTTGGCCATCGGCTTGGTTGTCTACTTCGCCTATGGGGCCCGCAAGTCGCGGCTCCGGCAGGGGGCACGAGTGCGTGTTTGAGTCGTTGCTGGTCGCTAATCGGGGTGAGATCGCCCGGCGGGTGATCCGCACCGCCCGGGCGCTGGGGATCCGCACCGTCGCGGTGCACTCGTCGGTGGACACCGAGCTGCCGTTCGTCACCGAGGCCGACGAGGCGTTCGAGCTGAGCGGGCCGCCCCGGCAGGCTTACCGGGACTCCCACCAGCTACTGGACGCCGCGCGCCGCACCGGCGCGGCCGCGGTACATCCCGGCTACGGGTTCCTGTCCGAGGACGCCGGATTCGCCCGGGCGGTTTGCGATGCCGGCCTGACCTGGGTTGGTCCCAGCGCCGAGGCGATCTCCGTGATGGGAGACAAGGTGAGTGCATTGGCCACCGTGGCGGCGGCCGGGGTGGCGGTGGCGCCCGGTTCGGATGGCGCGGTGACCGAGGCGGACGCCGCGGTGGCGCAGGCCCAGCGGGTCGGCTTCCCGGTGATGCTCAAGGCCGCGGCCGGCGGTGGCGGGATGGGAATGGCGGTGGCCGCCGACGCTGGTGCGGTGCTGACCGAGCACGCCAGGGTCAGCGCGTTCGCCCAACGACTCTTCGGTGACCCGCGGCTGTTCGTCGAGCGATACTTCCCGCGGGTGCGTCACGTCGAGGTGCAGGTCCTCGGTTTGGCCGACGGCCGGGTGGTGGCTGTGGGGGAGCGCGACTGCTCGGTGCAGCGTCGACACCAGAAGGTTGCCGAGGAGAGCCCGTCGCCCGGCGTCGAGCCGGACCTGCGCCGCCGGATGGAGCACGCTGCGGTGCTCGCTGCCTCGACTGTCGACTACCGCAACGCGGGCACGGTGGAATTCCTGCTCGACCAGGACACCGGCGAGTTCTTCTTCCTGGAGATGAACACCCGGTTGCAGGTGGAACACCCGGTCACCGAGTTGCGCTACGGCGTGGATCTGGTGGCCGCCCAGCTGCGCATCGCCGCGGGTGCGGCACCCGGCTTCGACGTCGACGCTCTTACCCCCGGTGGGCACGTGATCGAATTGCGGATCAACGCCGAGGATCCCCAGCGGTTCCTCCCCGGCCCCGGCCCGGTCACCGACTGGGTGGAGCCGACCGGGGATGGCGTGCGGGTGGACGCCGGCTATGCGATCGGCACCACGGTGACGCCGCTGTATGACTCGTTGCTGGCCAAGCTGGTGGTGCACGGTTGCGACCGGGAGCAGGCGCTGGCGCGCGCTCGGGCGGCGGTGGCCGGGTTCACCGTGGCCGGGCCGAAATGCAACTTGCCCTTCCACGCCGAATTGCTGGAGCACCCCGAATTCGTCTCCGGCCGTTACGACACCGCCCTGGTCACCCGAATGCGCCCCTAACCCTCCCGGCGTGCCTAACCCTCCCGGCGTGTCAGGCGCTCCCGCACGGTGTGTCGCGCTCTCATGCCCGAGTACCCGGCGCTGCCACTGAATCGAAGGCTAGCCCGACCGCCGCGATTCGTAACGTTTTGTGAACGGAAGCAGGCTGTATCGCCTGAAAGTGTTGACCCGGTCAGTTAGGCAAGCCTACGTTTTGTTAAACGAGCAGATCGAGATGATGGAGCCCCAGGATGCGCCGAGCTTTGCAGTCTTTCGCGCTTGCCCTTCCCCTAGCGCTGGCTGCCACGGCATGCGCGGGAGACGGCAGCACCCAAACCACCGAACAGGGCGATTCGGCGCCTGCTGTGAGCGAGACCCAGGCGGTCCCCGCAGGTGTCGCCCAGCAGTACGCCACTATGGAGGAGGAGATCCGCGAGGCCGGCGGCGAGCAGACGGTCGGGCCGTGGCGGGTCGGATACATCGTCGAGGTGGCCGAGCCGTGGTACGAGATCCAGGATGGGCGGCAGGTGTTCCGCCAGCCCGCGCCTGGCGAGACACATCACATCGAAGTGCTCCCGATCGAGGCAGCGACCGGGCGGGTAGTGCCCAACGTGCCGATCCGCCTCGAGGTGGTCGACGCCTCCGGCGCGGTGGTCGACGCTCAGCCACTGAACTTCTACTACAGCAAGTTCTTCCACTACGCCAACAACTTCCGGGTTCCTCAGCCAGGCACGTATACCCTGCGTGCCACACTCGAGCCGCCCCAATTCTTCCGGCATGGTGAGGCTGACCAGCCCGTACCGCTGGCTGAAGGCGCCACTGTGACCTTCACCGGGGTCGAGCTGCCCGTGGAAGGTTGATGTTTCCGGCGGCGTGTGATCAGAGCGACGAAGCGGGACTGCTCGCCCTGGCGCAGGATTGAGAGTCCCCGGCGCACCTGGCGGGCAGCGCCCAGTGCCCAGTGCCAGCAGCTCTGACGATCTCGCGGAGCGAGGACGTCGAGCAGCCGGCATGCACACCACGGTGCGCATGGTCTGCGGACACACCGTGCACCGGGGCCCGACACACCGTGCAGGAGGGCCGACACACCGTGCACGAGAGCCCGACACGCGGTGCAGGAGGGCCGGACACGCCGGGGATAGGGTGTGCGGCTGTGGGGCGGCTGGTGGTTATCGAGGGGCTGGACGGGGCTGGCAAGCGTACCCTCGCCGATGCATTGGCCACGGCGCTCACCGCGCAGCACGCGTCGGTCGGACGGATGGCGTTCCCCCGCTACGGCATCGACGTGCATGCCGACCTGGTCCGCGACGCGCTATACGGGCGGTTGGGCGACCTCGCCGGCTCGGTGCACGGGATGGCCGTGCTGTTCGCGCTGGACCGGCGCGATGCCGCCGACGGGCTGCGCGCGCTGTGCCGCCACCACGACGTGGTGCTGTTGGATCGCTACGTCGCGTCCAACGCCGCCTACGGTGCCGCGCGGCTGTATGAGGACGCCGATGGTCGGTTCGTCGAGTGGGTCCGCGCGCTGGAGGTGGACCGATTCGGCGTCCCGCTGCCCGACGTCCAGCTCCTGCTGCGGGTGCCGGTCACGGTCGCCGAGTCCCGAGCCGACAGCCGGGCCCAGGCCGACGGCGCGCGGTCGAAGGATCTCTACGAGATCGACGCGGGCCTGCAAGCTCGGTGCGCTGCCGTTTATGATGGGCTCGCCGCCGAGGGCTGGCTGGCCCCGTGGTCGGTCATAGAGGACACTGCCGGCGCTGGAACCGGTGGCACCGGGCCGACGCTGCGCGACGTGGCACTGCAGATGCTCGGGGGATGAGCCTGGGATCGGTGCCCGACCGTGGGGAGCGTCCGGAGAAATGCCACCATGGTGTCCATGAGGGCTCGTGTGCTCGTGGTTGACGATGACCCCGCCTTGGCCGAGATGCTGACCATCGTGCTGCGCGGGGAGGGTTTTGATCCCGCAGTGGTCAGCGAGGGCACCAAGGCCTTGGCTGCGCTGCGCGCGCTGAAGCCGGACCTGGTGCTGCTGGACCTCATGTTGCCGGGCATGAACGGCATCGACGTGTGCAAGGCGATCCGCGCCGAATCCGGTGTCCCGATCGTGATGCTCACCGCCAAGACCGATACCGTCGACGTGGTGCTGGGGCTGGAGTCCGGCGCGGACGACTACGTGGTCAAGCCGTTCAAGCCCAAGGAACTGGTGGCCAGGCTACGGACCCGGCTGCGCCGCACCGAGGCCGATCCCACCGAGCAGCTCACCATCGGCGATCTGGCCATCGACGTGCCCGGCCACCAGGTCAGCCGGAACGGGACGCTGATCTCGCTGACTCCGCTGGAGTTCGACCTGCTGGCGGCCTTGGCCCGCAAGCCGCGTCAGGTGTTCACCCGCGAGGTGCTGCTCGAGCAGGTCTGGGGCTACCGGCACGCCGCTGACACCCGACTGGTCAACGTGCATGTTCAGCGACTTCGGTCCAAGATCGAGCGGGACCCCGAGCATCCCGAGGTGGTGCTCACCGTGCGTGGTGTCGGCTACAAGGCGGGCACGCCATGAGGCTCCCCGCGCCGGGCATCGCCGCGCGCTGATGTCGCTCGCGGGCCGGGTGACCGAACCCCTTCGCCGGGCCGCCGCCCGGGCCCGTGAGCTGGCCGTGGTGGCAGACGTGATGTGGCGCCGCTCCCTGCAGATCCGGGTGGTGGGAAGCACCGTGGCGCTGTCTTCCACCGTGGTGCTGGTGCTGGGCATGGTGTTGCAGGCCCAGATCGCCCAGCGGCTGATCGAGAACAAGACGCAGGCCGCGCTGCTGCAAGCCGAGAACAGCAGGGTCGTGGTGGAGTCCGAGCTCGGCGCGGTGGATCCCACCTCGGCGTCGCTGGTCAGCAGGCTCACCACCGCCGTCGATCGGCTGACCAACCCCGACGCCACCGGTGAGCGCTCCGCGGCGGCCAGCGCCGGAGCGTACGAGCCGGTGCTGGTTGACGGCGGTGGCCCATCCGGCGTGGCTGCGACCGAGCAGAAGATCGGCCCACTGGACGACGTCCCTGCGGTGCTGCGCTCCGGCGTGGAGCGGGGTGTGCTCGCCCACAAGATCACCACGGTGCAGCGGGGCTCGACCTCGGTGACGATGCTGGCAGTCGGCATGCCGGTCGCCAGTGCGGGTCGCACCATGCAGCTCTACCTGCTGTTTCCGCTCACCGCGGAGCAGCGCACGCTGCAACTGGTGCAGTCCACCCTGGTGGTCGGGGGCTTGGTGCTGCTCGTGCTCATTGCGGGCATCGCCAGCTTGGTGACCCACCAGGTGGTGATCCCGGTCCGGCAGGCTGCTGAAGTGGCCGAACGCTTCGCCGATGGTCACCTCGAGCAGCGCATCCATGTCGTCGGGTCCGACGACATGGCCCGGCTGGGCACCTCGTTCAACGAGATGGCGGCGAGCATCCAGCGCCAGATCCGCCAGCTCGAGGAGTTCGGTGAGCTGCAGCGTGGCTTCACCTCCGACGTCTCCCACGAGTTGCGTACCCCGCTGACCACCGTGCGGATGGCCGCCGATGTGCTCTACGACTCGCGTGACATGTTGCACCCGGTGCTGCACCGGTCGGCGGAGCTGCTGGTACACGAGCTGGACCGGTTCGAGGCGCTGCTCGCCGACCTGCTGGAGATTTCCCGACTGGACGCCGGGGTCGCCGAGCTGTCCAGCGAGACGGTCGATGTGCGCGACACCGTGGAGCATGCGGTGGCCGCGGTGCGCGCGGTAGCCGACCAGGCCGGCACCTCGCTGGAACTGGACCTGCCGGCGGTGGAGGTGCTCGCCGAGATCGACCCGCGCCGGGTGGAGCGGATCGTGCGCAACCTGCTCACCAACGCGCTGGATCACGCGGAAGGGCGCCCGGTCGAGGTGGCGGTCGCCGCGGACCGCGACGCGGTCGCGATCCGGGTGCGCGACCATGGCGTCGGGCTGCATCCAGACCAGCAAGACCGGGTCTTCACCCGGTTCTGGCGCGGCGACCCCTCGCGTGACCGGCGCACCGGGGGCACCGGGCTGGGGCTGTCGATCAGCTTGGAGGACGCGCGGTTGCACGGAGGCTGGTTGCAGGCCTGGGGCGAACCGGGCAAGGGCAGCACTTTTCGGGTCACCCTGCCCCGCAGCCGGGGCATCGAGCTCACCGGCAGCCCGCTGCCGCTAGGCACCGAGGACCCCCCAGTGCCGGATCAACCTGGGCCGGATCAACCTGGGCCGGATCAACCCGTGCCGGATCAACCCGTGCCGGCTCGCCCCGGGGGCCAGTGATGATAGTGCAGCTGAGGCGTACTGCGCCGCTGCCCGCCGTGATCGCAGCGCTGCTGTTTCTGGTGTCCGGATGCGCCGCTGTCCCGGGCAGCTCCGACATGCAGGTGGTGCGCTCGATTCCGGTGGGCTCGGGACTGTCCCCACCGGCCGGTCCGGAACTGGGTGTAGACCCCTTCCGGCTGGTGCGAGATTTCATCGAGGCTACCGGTAGCCCGGCCAACGGGCATGCCGCAGCTCGTGCCTTCCTCACTCGGGATGCGGCGATGAGCTGGGATGACCGCGCCGGGCTCACCGTGATCGAGGACGCTCCCGGCGCCACCCCGCAGGCCGGCCCGGCTGACGATGTCCGCCGGATCCGGGTGGCGGGGCCGCGGCTGGGCGTGCTCACCGCGGACGGCAGCTTCGTGCCGGAGGCGGGGATGTTCGCCGTCCCACTCGACGTGCGTTCCGAGCAAGGCGAGTGGCGGATCACCAACCCGCCAGCCGGGGTGGTGGTGGAGGCCACCGCCTTCCAGCGCAACTACCGCCAGGTTCGGGTCTACTTCGTCGACCCGAACCGCGGCATCCTGGTTCCTGATCTGCGCTGGGTGCCCGCGCAGCCGGCGTCCACGCTGCCCGGGAGGGTGTTGGACCTGTTGCTGGCCGGGCCGTCGCAGCGGCTGGCCGGAGCTGTCCGGTCGGCGCTGCCGGAAGGGACCCGGCCCAGATCCAACGTGCTGATCAGCAGATCCGGGCGGGCGGTGATCAACCTGACCGGTCTCGTCGCGCTGGCGGAGCCGGATCGGCGGCTGGTCGCGGCGCAGATCGTCAGCACGATGGACGGCCTGCTCCCGGTCCCGCTGCAGCTGCTCGCCGACGGCCAACCGCTGGTGGCTGGTCAGGTGGAGTGGCGCACCGCCGATATCGTCTCCTACACCTCAGCGGTCGGGCCGCGGCCCGGCGTATCTGGGCAGGTGGCCGTCGATGGCCGGCTGCTCGGGCTGGATGGCGTCCCGGCGCCCGGGCCCGCTGGCGCCGGGGCACTCACCGTGCTCAGCGCGGCCCGCTCGAGTCCCGGGGGGGAGCGGCTGGCGGCGGTCGTCGCCGGCCCGGACGGGCGCCCACAGTTGCGGGTGGGCCCGGCCGGCGGGGACCTGGGTGTGGCGCCGCTGGACGCGGTGTCGATGACCCGGCCCACCTGGCGGCCGTCGGGTGCCGAGGTGTGGACCGTGATCAACGGCCGCACGGTGGCAGGGGTGGTGGTCTTGGAGACCGGCCCTTCGTCGACCTACCAAGTCGATGCCACCGAACTGGCCCGGCTCGGTCCCATCACCCAGCTGCGGCTGTCCCAGGACGGGGTGCGGGTGGCCGCGGTGGTCGGCGGGCGGCTCGTGGTGGCTGCCGTGGTGACCGAGTCCGGCATGGTGAGCCTGCGTCACCCGCAGGTACTGCGCGAGGGCAACCTGCTGCCCACCGCGGGGGTGGACTGGGCGCGTCCAGAGTTGCTGGTGGTGGCGTCTACCGGGTTGGCTCCCCAGGTGTCTTCGGTGTCGGTGGACGGGCTGACCCACCGGCAGCTGTCCAGCACCAACCTGACCGGCCCGGTGACCAGCATCGCCGCAGCACCTGGCCGGGAGATCGTGGTGGCTGATGCCACCGGGCTGTGGGTCTATTCGGACACCCAGGAGGTGTGGGAACCGCTGCTGGGCGGGATCGGGCCCGGCGCGGTGCCGCTGTACCCCGGCTGACTCCCCTGATGCAAGCCCGGGTGCTGGGTAGTGGGGATAGCCCGCCCGCGGTGGACAGCTGGGCGGCCGGCGGGGTCGGCAGGGCGTTGCGGGCCGATGGCGGGTCCACACTGGCTGGGTGCGCGCGCTGCTGGACCTCCTGCTGCCCATCGAATGCGCCGGCTGCGGCTCGCCGGGACCGCCCTGGTGCCCCGACTGTGCGGCGTTGCTGGGATCGCCGGTGCGGGTATGGCCGCCGTGCTGCTCGGCTGGCCCACCGGTGTATGCCCCGCCGGTGTATGCACTGGGGGCCTACCGTGGCCGGCTGCGTACCGCACTGCTGGCCTATAAGGAGCAGGGTCGCCGCGACCTCGGCGGACCGCTGGGTGGCGCGCTCGCGGCCGCGTTGTTGCAGCTGCAGCCCACCATCAGCCGCAGTCCCGGACGCGCACCCAGGTCACGGGGACTGTGCCTGGTGCCCGTGCCGTCCCGCCGGTCGGCTGCGGCTCGCCGCGGCGGGCAGCACGTGGCGTTGCTGGCGCAGCGTGCGGCCGCTGCGCTGGCTGGCGCGGGGGTCGCAGCCGCGGTCGCTCCAGCGTTGCGGATGGCCTACGGGGTGCGCGACTCGGTCGGTCTCCAGGCCACCGCCCGGCAAACCAATCTGGCCGGCCGGGTGCTGCTGCGACGGGGCGGTCTGCCGCCTACCGGTACGCCCGTCGTGCTCATCGACGACGTGGTGACCACTGGTGCGACAGCGGCTGCCTGCTCGGCGGCGTTGCTCCAGGCGGGTGTCGACACGCCCGCGATCGTGGTGCTCGCCGCAGCAGGGTGTCACGCGCCGTCGTACCCGTAGGGCGGGAAATACCACTCACAGTGTTGAGGGTGCGCGTCGGGACGTCAGGCTCTGGCGACGGCACGTCTGGCGGACTACGGTTCCTGGATCAGCATCGATTCGCTGCTGGTTCGGGAGGAGGCGAGAAAGCCATGATCCAGGCGCCGGCGCCCGAGTGATCATCGCGGGCGGCCCCCCCTTGCCGTCCGAGCATCACCGCTGAGCCCCGGCGTCGCCGAAGTCCTGCTGGACAACGCGAGGAGGTCGCCCAGGTGAACATTGTCGTGAAGGGCCGTAACGTCGAGGTGCCCGATCACTACCGGGAGCACGTCATCGAGAAGCTCGCCCGCGTCGAACGCTATGACCAGAAGGCCATCCGTTACGACGTCGAGCTGTTCCACGAACGCAATCCCCGGCAGTCCAAGAGCTGCCAGCGGGTCGAGATCACCGGTCAGTCTCGCGGGCAGGTAGTCCGCGCTGAGGCGTGTGGTCCGGACTTCTACGCCGCTCTGGACGCGGCCACGAGCAAGCTGCAGAACCGGCTCCGTCGGGTCGCTGACCGCCGCAAGGTGCACCACGGACGCCGCCAACCCACCTCTGTCGCCGAGGCCACCGCGCCGCTGGCGGCAGTCCTGGCCCCGACTCTCGACACCGATATCGACACCGATTTCGACACCGATATGGACACCGAGTTCCAGACCAACGGCCAGCACCGCCGGACGGGGGCACTGGGCTCACCCGAGCCCGACTCCGACTCCGAGGCCGACACCGACTACCGGCTGCCCACCCAGCGGCGGGACTCATCGGATTCGGAAGGTCCGGGTCGCATCGTCCGACGCAAGCGGCACTCTGCCGGACCCATGACCGTCGACCAGGCGCTCTACGAGATGGAGCTCGTGGGCCACGACTTCTACCTGTTCTCTGACGCCGCGTCCGGCCTGCCCAGCGTGGTGTACCGCCGGCGAGGCTTCCACTACGGCGTGATCCAGCTCGTCTAGCTGTCGGCAGCAAACCGTGATCGCCGGCTGGGCGCATGCGACGATATTATGTGTCGTGTACTGCACGCAGCCGGCGATCACGGTGTTTGCGGGCGTTGCTGACCTGCACTGATGACGGCGACACTGGTGCTGGGCATACGATAGGCGCGCAGACCGGCGGTGGGTGTCGTGCCATGCGGCACGCTACGGCTAGCCCGCCCGCTGCCGAGCCGTGTCCCGATACGAGTGAGGTCTTCCACGGTGGTCCTGTCCCGACTGCTCCGCGCTGGTGAGCACAAGACGGTGCGCCGACTGCGCGCCATCTCCGACCACATCAACGGCCTGGAGGACGACGTCGCCGGCCTGTCCGATGCCCAACTGCGAGCCAGTACCGACGACTTCCGCCGTCGCCACGAACAGGGCGAGTCGTTGGACGAGCTGCTGCCCGAGACGTTCGCGGTGGTCCGCGAGGCCGCCAAGCGCACGCTGGGGCAGCGGCACTTCGATGTGCAGCTGATGGGCGGTGCCGCCATGCACCTGGGCAACATCGCCGAGATGCGAACCGGTGAAGGCAAGACGCTGACCTCGGTGCTGCCCGCCTACCTCAACGCCATCGCCGGTAAGGGCGTGCACATCGTCACGGTCAACGACTACCTCGCCAAACGCGACGCGGAGTGGATGGGCCGGGTGCACCGGTTCCTGGGTCTGGAGGTCGGGGTGATCCTCTCCCAGATGAACCCGGACGAGCGCCGCGCCGCCTACCACGCCGACATCACCTATGGCACGAACAACGAGTTCGGTTTCGACTACCTGCGCGACAACATGGCTTGGAACCTCGGCGACTGCGTGCAGCGTGGGCACAGTTTCGCCATCGTCGACGAGGTCGATTCCATCCTCATCGACGAGGCACGCACTCCGCTGATCATCTCCGGGCCCGCCGACCAG
Organism: Pseudonocardiales bacterium; assembly: GCA_052390115.1. GTDB lineage: Bacteria > Actinomycetota > Actinomycetes > Mycobacteriales > Pseudonocardiaceae. The sequence goes on from JBQTHE010000069.1 coordinate 63,754, forward strand.
TCCTCCCGCTGGTACGGCGAGTTCGCCCGGCTCTCCCCGATGCTCAAGCGTGATGTGCACTACGAGGTGGATGAGCGCAAGCGCACCGTGGGAGTCTCGGAGGAGGGAGTCGCGCTCGTCGAGGACCAACTGGGCATCGAGAACCTCTACGAGGCCGCCAACACCCCGCTGGTCGGTTTCCTCAACAATGCGCTGAAGGCCAAGGAGCTCTACACCAAGGACAAGGACTACATCGTCCGCGACGGTGAGGTTCTGATCGTCGACGAGTTCACCGGCCGGGTGCTGCACGGGCGGCGCTACAACGAGGGCATGCACCAGGCCATCGAGGCCAAGGAGCAGGTGGAGATCAAGGCCGAGAACCAGACGCTGGCCACGATCACGCTGCAGAACTACTTCCGGCTCTACGACAAGCTCGCCGGGATGACCGGTACCGCGCAGACCGAGGCCGCCGAGCTGGCCCAGATCTACAAGCTGGGTGTGGTGCCGATCCCCACCAACCAGCCGATGATCCGCGAGGATCGGGGTGATCTGATCTACAAGCACGAGGAGGCCAAGTTCGCCGCTGTGGTGGCCGACATCGCGCAGCGGCACGCCAAGGGGCAGCCGGTGCTGGTCGGCACGGCGAGCGTGGAGCGCTCCGAGTACCTGTCCAAGGAGCTGGTGGCAGCCGGCATCCCGCATTCGGTGCTCAACGCCAAACAGCACGAGAAGGAGGCATTGATCATCGCCGAGGCCGGCCGCAAGGGCACGGTCACGGTGGCCACCAACATGGCTGGTCGCGGGACCGACATCATGCTGGGCGGCAATCCGGAGTTCCTCGCTGACGCCGAGCTGCGGGCCCGCGGGCTGGACCCGGTGGAGACCCCGGAGCAGTACGAGGCCGCCTGGGAAGCCGCCGTGAACGAGGCCCGCAGCGAGGTCCAGGCCGAAGCCAGGGAGGTTGTCGCAGCCGGTGGGCTGTACGTGCTGGGCACCGAGCGGCACGAGTCACGGCGGATCGACAACCAGTTGCGTGGCCGCTCCGGTCGCCAGGGCGACCCCGGCGAGTCCCGGTTCTACCTCTCCTTGCGCGACGAGCTCATGGTGCGGTTCAACGGTCCGCTGGTCGAGTCCATCATGACCCGGTTGCGGATGGAGGATGACATCCCGATCGAGGCCAAGATGGTCAGCAGGGCCATCCAGTCCGCGCAGACCCAGGTCGAGCAACAGAACTTCGAGATCCGCAAGAATGTCCTCAAATACGACGAGGTCATGGACCTCCAGCGCAAGGTGATCTACGCAGAGCGGCGCCGGGTGCTCGAAGGCGAGGACCTGCGCGACCAAGTCGTGCACATGATGACGGATGTGATCACCGCCTACGTCAACGGCGCCACCGAGAACGGCTACGCCGAGGACTGGGATCTCGACAAGCTGTGGACGGCGCTCAAGACGCTGTACCCGGTCGGGATCAGGCACCAGGACATCGGCGATGAGTCCGGTGACGTGACCCGCGAGGTGCTGCTGGCTGCCCTGCTCGATGACGCGCGGGCGGCCTACGCCCGTCGCGAGGCGGCACTCGAGGAGGCGGCAGGCGGGGGTGCGATGCGGGAGCTCGAGCGCCGCGTAGTGCTCTCGGTGCTGGACCGCAAGTGGCGCGAGCACCTGTATGAGATGGACTACCTCAAGGAGGGCATCGGGCTGCGTGCGATGGCGCAGCGTGACCCGCTGGTGGAGTACAAGCGCGAGGGTTTCGAGATGTTCAGCGCGCTGCTCGAGGCGCTGAAGGAGGAGTCCGTCGGGTTCCTGTTCAACGTGCAGGTCCAGGTCGCCGAACCGGTCGCCGACGACGTCGCGCAGGCACCCGTGCAAGCTCCGGCGCCTGCTCCGGCTACCCCCGCGCCGTCGGGTCCGGCGCTTTCGCAGCTGCCAGCGCAGGTCGAGCCGGCGGCGCGGCCCCTGACCTACACCGGACCGGCCGAAGGCGGCGGCACCGAGGTGCGAGGTCGCGGCGCCCGCGGTCGGCACGCCGGTAACGGCGCCAAGGTGCAGGAGCCCTCGCGCAACGCTCCTTGCCCCTGCGGTTCGGGCAAGAAGTACAAGCGCTGCCACGGCGCCCCCACCACCGCCCGCTCCTAACCCGCACGGCGTGTCCGGCGCTCCGGTACGGCATGTACGGCGCTAGGGCTCAGGCACATGCACTCGGTTAGCATCGAATTCTCATGAGTGCCACGCTCATCGCCAAGGAGCTGTCTGCGGGCCATGGCGATCAGCTCCTGTTCGCTGGGCTGGACCTCGTCGTGGCACCGCGCGACGTCATCGGGTTGGTAGGTCCCAACGGCGCGGGCAAGTCGACTCTGCTGCGGATCCTCGCGGGTCTGGAATCCCCCGAGCACGGCGTCAGGCAGCTCCATCCGCCGGCAGCGACTGTCGGGTACTTGCCGCAGGAGCCGCAACGTCGCCCGGGCGAGACGGTGCGCGCATTCCTGGCTCGGCGTACCGGTGTCGCGGCCGCGCAGCGCGACCTGGACAGCGTGTCCGGGCAGCTGGCCGCCGGTACCCCGGGGGCGGACGACGGGTATGCCACAGCCCTGGACCAGTGGTTGAACCTGGGCGGCGCGGACCTGGCGGAGCGGGCCGAGCAGGTCGCCGCGGACCTCGGGTTGGCGGTGGACCTCGACCAGCCGATGACCGCGCTTTCCGGTGGGCAGGCAGCTCGGGCCGGGATGGCGTCACTGCTGCTCAGCCGGTACGACATCCTCCTGCTCGACGAGCCGACCAACGACCTCGACCTTGACGGCCTGCGCCGGTTGGAGGAGTTCGTGGCCGGCTTGCGGGCCGGCACGGTACTGGTCAGCCACGACCGGGAGTTCCTCACCCGGTCGGTCACTCGGGTGGTCGAGCTGGACCTCGCGCAGCAGCAGGTCCGCCACTACGGCGGCGGGTACGCCGGGTACCTGGAGGAGCGCGAGGTGATTCGCCGGCATGCTCGGGCGGAATTCGAGGAGTATGCCGGGACCCGCTCGGCGCTCCAGGCGCGGGCCCGGACCCAGCGGGCCTGGGCTGACAAGGGCGTGAAGAACGCTCGGCGCAAGGCCAGCGATAACGACAAGTTCATCCGTGCCGCCCGCGTCGAGTCGAGCGAGAAGCAGGCCGCCAAGGCGCGCCAGACGGATCGGCTGATCGAGCGTCTGGAGGTGGTCGAGGAGCCGCGCAAGGAGTGGGAACTGCGCATGGAGATCACCGCCGCGCCGCGCGCCGGGGCGGTGGTGGCGGTGTTGCGCAGGGCGGTGGCACGCCGCGGCGCCTTCACACTCGGCCCGGTCGACCTGCAGATCGACTGGGCGGACCGGGTGACCATCACCGGGGCCAACGGCTCGGGCAAGTCGACTCTGCTGGGTGCGCTGCTCGGTCGGTTGCCGCTGGATGAGGGCAGCGCCTGGCTGGGTCCCAGCGTGGTCGTAGGCGAGATCGACCAGGCCCGTGGCTTGTTCCTCGGTGAGCAGCCGCTGCTTGACGCGTTCGGCGCTGCGTCGGGCCTGTTACCGGCCGACGCGCGTACCCTGCTGGCGAAGTTCGGGCTACGCGCCGGGCACGTCCTGAGGCGCGCGGCAACGCTGTCGCCCGGCGAGCGCACTCGGGCTGCACTGGCTCTGCTGCAGGCCCGCGGAGTGAACGTGCTGGTCCTGGACGAGCCGACCAACCATCTCGATCTGCCCGCCATCGAGCAGCTCGAGTCGGCGCTCACGACATACCGGGGCACCTTGCTGCTAGTTACGCACGACCGCCGGATGCTCGAAGCAGTACAGACGAACCGGCACATCGACGTCGACCGCGGGCGGATCACCGATCGCTGAGCAATCGCGGGTACTGCTTCGTCCTGCTGTAGTAGACTTGTAGTTGTGTCCGTTGTTGACTGGACGCACGGCCCGCAGCACATGCGGGACAGCCACAAGGTTGCCGTCGTGGAGGCCAACGAAGCGGTTGGCGATGTTGACGCCATCTGGTTCGACCCGGACCCGTCCAGCCGCTCGAGCAGAAGTGTTCGGGTGATCGGCTACAGCCACAGCCGTCGGGCGATCCTGACGATCATCCTCGTCCACTTTAGTGAAGGCGCCTACTACGGCGCGAACGGCTGGGAGTCCAATCCGGCGGACCAGCGGCGGTATCGAGAGGGGCAATGATGGAGGCGAAGCAGGAAGTCGAGAGGGCCCAGACCGAGTCCGAGGCCACCCGGGACGAGCCCCTGCCTGAACACGTCAAGGGGGAACGAAAGGGCCGCTCGGTGGTCCAGTCAGTGCGGCTGCCGGCCGAGGTGTTCGCCGCGATCGAGGGGATTGCGGAGCGAGCAGGTGTGCCGGTGAGTGCACTGATTCGCGGATGGGTGCTGCAAGGATTAGCCACCGAGGAGGGCACGTCCTTGCGGGAGGGGATCGAGCGCCTCGCCGCTGATGCCGATCGCCTCCGGCGGCTGGCTGCCGCCAGCGAAGTCGCCTAACTACAACCCCGGGAGGCGGGCTGCCCGGGCACGTCCTGAGGCGCGCGGCAACCTTCTCGCCCGGCGAGCGCACTCGGGCTGCGCTGGCTCTGCTGCAGGCGCGCGGAGTGACTTGCTGGTGCTGGACGAGCCGACCAACGGGCGTGGTCTCGTGAGGAGTCCGTCGAGCTGATCGCCGAGGCGATGAAGGGCTATGACTGACCCGGAGGAGGTCAGCGGATGACCAAGTTATAGCCCCTGGCCCAGGTCCAGTGGCGCAAGAGCAGCTTCACCGAGGAAGGTGGCAGTAACGGCGGTACCTGCGTCGAGGCGGCTGCGCTGCCGGACGGACGGATCGCCGTCCGCAACAGCAACCAGCCCGACGCCGGTGTCGTGTTCTTCACCCGCGCCGAGATGGACGCCTGGATCAAGGGCGTCAAGGCCGGCGAATTCGACGATCTCGCCTAATGGCCAGGCGACCCGCCGGAGTCACCGCCCACATCTCACGGTTCGCGGCCTCCGTTGTGTCCGTGCGTCTCGTGCGCGAGCGAGGCCGCCGGCTGGGACGCACCTTTGCTTACCAACTTTCGAACTCCGTGATCTCCGAAGCGGTACCGGGTACGGGCGGAGCCCCTTTAGCCGGATTAGACGGCACGGCCGTCATGATCGAGTCAACTGTGGGGTTTGAGTCGACACCAGGGCGATAGTCGGGCGTGTGTCGGTGCCGCGCCCCGTGAACTCGACGAGACCGACATATTGAAGGCTGGGAACGTCGCCAGCGTCGAGTTCACGGGCAGTGCTCCGGGACACGCCCGGTCGGGATGGGGCGAAGCCCGTTTGGTCTTGGTTTCGTTGCGGTACGTCGATGCTACCCGCGCGGCATGGCGGTTGGGTAAGGTCGATGCATGGATGTTGCTGCGCTGATCGTCTCCATCGTTGCATTTTTTGCAGCTTATGCTAGCACTTACTTCGCTAAGCAACAGGTTGCGGCAGCGAACACGCAAGCGGAGGCATCGAAGGTGCAAGCGGACGCCGCCAAGGTGCAGGCGGACGCGTCGAGGATTCAAGCCGCAGCGGCGACCGAGGCTCTAAAACAGTCCGCAAGCTGGCGCGCAGAAGAAGAGCGACGAGCGGAACCGCAGTTCCGCGTGACTGCCAGGCCTACGCTTCGAATCCAGCGGGATGGGCAGTTCCTGCCCCCGGGCGAGAGCTACCCTGGGGTTCGTTCACGTAGTTGTCGAGAATACATCATCGCGTGATGCGACCATTAATCATGTTGGCATCGAAGACTTGGCGGGTTCTGAGCATATCCTTGGTGCGCATGACCTTGGGATTGAGTTCCCCCATCACCTCCTCCCGGGGCATCAGATCGAATTTTCCGTGCCCGGCGACTATTTCTTTGGTTTTCTATATGATGGTGCCGATGGGCTGCCGGAGGAGTCAGAGTTTGTAGTTTTCGTCGCCAAGTCAAGCTTCTTGAGTGACGGATCGGCGGCTAAGCGCTGGGATTCGAAGCCGTTCACAGTCCGGCTACCGTCGTTCCCACGGCACGACCAATAGTTGGCCGCGCTACCTGCTCAAGGTCGTTGCCACGTCGCGGGGTCGGCCTCGCTTTGGGAACCGGAGGCCATGTCCTTGACCTCGTGGGGTCCGCCGTCCTCAAACGGTGGAAACCACACGAAAGGGATGCCCTTGCGGGAGGCGTAGCGGATCTGCTTGGCGAGCTTGTCGGCTTGGTGGTACAGCTCGGTGTTGAGCCCGCGAGCACGCAGCTGGGCAGCGGTGGCTGCCGCCTGGGCACGCCGCTGGTCGCTGGGAATCACCACGAGGACATCGCCGGGGCCGCTGGGGCCGGTTTGCAGGAGTCCTTCGGCGACGAGCTTGGCGAAGATTCGAGTCAGGCCGATGGACAGCCCGATGCCAGGCAGGTTGCGCCGGATGAAGGATCCAGCCAGGTTCTCGTACCGGCCACCGGAGCAGATGCTGCCGTAGCTCGGCCAGTCGGTGAACTTTCCCTCATACACAGTGCCGGTGTAGTAGTCCAGGCCCCGGGCGATGGACAGGTCGGCCACGATGCTGCCCGCTGGCAGGTCCGACAGTGAGTCCAGCACGAATGCCAGCTCATCGAGGCCTTCGGTGAGCAGGTCGGATTTGGATCCGAGCCGGGTGATGTCGTCGATCACGGACGGGTCAGTGCCGCGGATCTGTGCCACGTCCAGGCATGCGGTGACCTGCTCAGGAGCCAGGTGCAGCTCAGAGGCGAGCAAAGCACCCACCCCTCCCCGGCCGATCTTGTCGATCTTGTCTGCGATGCGGATGGCACCGAGCGCGTCGCCGATACCCAGGCCCTGATAGAAGCCTTGGAGCACCTTACGGTTGTTGATGTTGAGCGACCAGGCGGGCAGGGAAAGGTCGGTCAGGATCTCGTGGATGATCCGTGGGAGTTCAGCGTCGAAGTGCAGCGGCACCTGGTCGACGTTGATGACGTCGATGTCGCACTGGGTGAACTCACGGTAGCGGCCTTCCTGGGGGCGCTCGCCGCGCCATGCGCGCTGGATCTGGTAGCGCTTGAAGGGGAAGACCAGATCGTTGAAGTGCTGAGCGACGTAGCGGGCGAAGGGCACGGTGAGGTCGAAGTGCAGCCCTAGACGAGCGTCACTGCCGTCGTCGGCATCGGCGTGCAACCGGCGCAGCGTGTAGACCTCCTGGGAGGTCTCTCCCTTGGCCACCAGGACTTCGAGTGCCTCGACCGACGGGGTTTCGATCGAGCAGAACCCGTAGCTTTCGAAGATCTGGCGGATTCGATCGAGCCAATCCAGCTCCAGGCGCCTGACCTCGGGCAACCACTCGGGGAAGCCGCTGAGGGGGGCAGGTCGGACGAGCTGCTGGTCGCTCATCGGCGGGGCTGTCTCCTTGTCATGCGAGCGTGAACTGGGGCCTGCACAGAGTATCGGCCCGCGGTTTCGATGCACGTCAATAACGGCGAAGGCGACGATCTCGGCGGATAGCCACGTCCCCGGTCGTGAGGCGTAGCTGCAGTGCCGTGCATCGCCACCGGCTGCCCCCGTCGTCGACGTGCTCCTCGAAGCGGGCGGCCAGCGCGCGGACTCCGGTGTTCAGCGTCACCAGGGCAACCGCCTCCAATGCCCCGTCAGCCTGCGGCCGGGCGAACACCTTGCGCACCCGTGGCTGGAGATGCCCAGCCACCGCCTTCAGCGTGGCGAGGTAGGTCAGCAGGTCAGGACTCAGGACCGCGGACAGCTGTCGTGCCGGCCGCTGACCGCCGAGGATCTCCACTACGGCCCGCAGCACCCGCTCAGCCATGACGGACGCTGCGGGGTTCGCCACCGGCACGGTCACGGTCGGCGGCTGGGATATGGCTACCGGGTGGGGTGTGGCCGGCGCCGGGGGCGGCAGGAAATCCACCAACCGGCGCAGCACCGGCCGGTACGAGAGATGGGGGCGTGGCTCGGCGATGCTGGTAGTCAACGAACCCTCCTCGGCTGCAGACCACGCGCGTGCGTGGTCGATCGACGGCGGGGCCGAAGACGCCGTGGGGCGGACCGCAGCGGTGGTGCTGGGACCGTGGGCACCGGATCGGAGGAGGGGCAACGATCCGGTGTAGGGGATTATGCGAGATCTGGACCGGTGTTGTCCTGGTTTTCGGAAAATTAGTTACAGCTTGTGGATAACCCGCTACGGGAAGACTCGACGCCGGGCCCACTCGAAGCACACCACCGCGGCCGCGCTGGCGACGTTGAGTGATTCGACCCCCCCGGCCATCGGGATGCCGACCCAGCCGGTGAGTCGCGCAGCGACGGCTGGGGAGACGCCCGAGGTCTCGTTGCCCAGCACGTAGGCCACCCGGGACGGCGGTGGATCGCCAAACAGCGAGGTGGTGCCCGGTGCCGACCCGGATAGTCCGAGTACCGTGAACCCGGCGTCGCGCAACGCGGCGCAGGCCCGCTCCGCAGTGGCCGCCCGCAGGACCGGGGCGTGGAAGGCCACTCCAGCCGAGGCTTTGATCACCAGTGGATCGATCGCGGGCACTCCCCGGCGGGGAAGCACCACGCCGTCGAGTCCGGCGGCGGTCGCGGTGCGCAGGATCATGCCTACGTTGGCCGGATTGGTGATCGCGTCGAGCACGAGCACCGCAGCCGGGCTGCGCAGTGCCTTCAGCGCGCCGTCCAGCGGGCGCATCCGGGGGGCCACCACGTCGGCCAGCACGCCCTGGTCGTGCCGGCCGTTGCCGGCGAGCACCTTGACCCGGTGCGCCGACACCCGCCGCACCGGCACTCGCCGACCGGCCGCCGCGTCGAGGATCTCCTGCATGGTGTCGCCGCGGGCATGCTCGGCGACGATCACCTTGTCGATGATCAGGGCCTGGTCGGTGAGTGCCTCCAGCACCGGTTTGCGGCCGTAGACGGTGATGAAGACGTCCCGCGGGCTGGCGGCCTGCTGGGCCGGGACTTGATCCTCGGCCCGGGGTTCGTCGGGCAGGGGCTCATCGGTCAAGGGCACGTAGCCAGGATGGCAGGTTCGGATGCGGTTGTTCAGCGTGCCAGGATGCACCGCATGGCCGACCGTTTATCGGCGCTGAGCGCTGGCGGCGTCTACCGCGGGCTCAACGCCGACCGGGATGCGATGTCCGATGTGGACATGCTGGCAGCGCTGATCGAGCAGCTGGTGCCGACCGGGCCCGGACAATGAGGGTCTACATTCCCGCCACGCTTGCGATGCTGCGAACGCTGGTCGACTCCGGGGAGCTGGTCCCGGTCTCGGGCACCGCCTTCGCGCTCACTCCGATGCTTCGTGAGTCCTACGCCGCCGGGGACACCGAGGAGCTGGAGTACGCGGCGATGAACGAGGCGGCGCGGGCGTCGCTGCGGCTGCTGGCCGCCGAGCTGGATGGCGACGCGGGGGTCCTGCCGCGCCGCGTCGTGGTGGCCGCCGACGTCGACGGGGTGCGGTTGCGCCCCGATCTCGACGACGCCGTCGTCACGGTTGCCGGGCCGGTGCCGAGCTCGGCGGTCGCCGCCGTGCACGTCGACGTGGCTGCGGCGGAGGATGCGGTGCGCAGTGCGGCGGCGGTGGTGGACGCCGCTGATCTTGGTGACCCGGACGCCGAGTTCACCCTCGGCGAAGCCGAGGACCACGAGATGGCCTGGTACGCCACCCAGGAGGTCCCCTTTCTGCTCGAACTCTTGTGAGACCCGTGAGTGGCAATGCGAGTCAGGACTCGCATTGCCACTCACGGGTAGACTAGGCAGCTATGGACGCGATCACGTCCACGCCGGCCCCGCGCAACGAACCGGTCCGTAGCTACCCACCGGGGAGTCCGGAACGCGATTCGCTTACCCGCACGCTCGCCGAGCTGGCCGCCCAGCGGGCCGAGCTGACAATGACCATCGGCGGCGTGGCGCGGATGGCCGGTGGGGAGCCCTTCGACATCGTCGCCCCGCACCGGCATGCCCACGTGCTGGGCGTAAGCGCGCAGGCCAGCGCCACTGACGTCGCGGATGCCGTGCGGGCCGCGATGCAGGCCGCGCCGGCCTGGCGTGAGTTGCCCTTCGACGAGCGCGCTGCGGTGTTGCTGCGTGCCGCGGACCTCGCGGCCGGTCCGTGGCGCGACACGCTCAACGCCGCCACCATGCTTGGCCAGTCGAAGTCGGTGCAGCAGGCCGAGATCGACGCGGCTTGCGAGCTGATCGATTTCTGGCGTTTCAACGTGCACTACGCCCGGCGGATCCTGGCCGAGCAGCCGAACTCGGCGCCCGGTGAGTGGAACCGCATGGAGTACCGCCCGTTGGAGGGCTTCGTCGTCGCGATCACCCCGTTCAACTTCACCGCGATCGCCGGGAACCTGCCCACCGCGCCCGCCCTGATGGGAAACACGGTGGTGTGGAAGCCCACCCTCACCCAGCAGCTCAGCGCGCACTACACGATGCGGCTGCTGGAGGCCGCCGGGCTACCGGCCGGGGTGATCAACCTGGTCACCGGACACGGAGCACCGGTCAGCGAGGTGGCCCTGGCCGATCCCGACCTTGCCGGGCTGCACTTCACCGGGTCCACGAAGACATTCAAGAAGCTGTGGCGCACCGTCGCTGGTCACCTGGACAGCTACCGCAGCTACCCGCGCATCGTGGGGGAGACCGGCGGCAAGAATTTCGTGGTGGCGCACCCCTCGGCCGACCCGGCCGCGGTGACGACGGCGCTGGTGCGCGGGGCGTTCGAGTACCAGGGTCAGAAATGCTCCGCGGCCTCCCGTGCGTATGTCGCCCAGTCGCTGTGGGACGGCGGCCTGCGGGAACAGCTGGCCGACACCACGCGGACGATCAACTACGGCGACATCGCTGACCTGTCGAACTTCGGCGGCGCGGTGATCGACGCCCGGGCCTTCGCCAAGCACCGCGACCTCCTAGGCCGGGTCGCCACCGACCCGTCGATCGAGGTTCTCGCCGGCGGCGGCTGCGACGACTCGCAGGGGTGGTTCGTGCAGCCCACGGTGCTGCTCAGCGGTGACCCCAAGCACGACGTGTTCACCACGGAGTACTTCGGGCCGATCCTCGCGGTGCATGTCTACCCCGACGCGGATTACGCCGCGATCCTCGACGTTGTCGACTCCACCAGCCCGTACGCGCTGACCGGCGCGGTGTTCGCCACCGACCGCGCCGCGGTAGTGCAGGCGCAGGGGGCGCTACGTTTCGCGGCGGGCAACTTCTATGTCAACGACAAGCCCACCGGGTCGATCGTGGGCCGCCAGCCCTTCGGCGGGTCCCGGGGCTCGGGCACGAACGACAAGGCCGGCTCACTGATCAACCTGCTGCGGTGGGCCAACCCACGGGCGATCAAGGAGACCTTCGACCCCCCGACTGATCACGCCTACCCGCACATGACTACGTAGCGTTCATCCCCGCGTGCGGGCCTGCCGGAAGTGCTCCGCCGCTTCGAGCACCGGACGCCACTCACGACTCCGCTACCCTCCCCCCGGTCGGGGGGAGGGTAGCGACCATGGAGCCACGAGATGACCGGATCGGCAGTGTCGCGAGTGTTCCTGCACGTGGGCACCCCGAAGACGGGCACCACCTACCTGCAAGGCGTGATGTGGCGCAACAGGCGGGAGCTCCGTCGCCGTGGGGTGCACTATCCCGGTTGCCGGCCAGAGGCGCACTTCCTCGCAGCGATGGACCTGCAGGGTGCCACTGCTGAGGAGATCGGCGACCCGGATCTGCCCTTCGCCTGGGACCGGTTGGTCGGTCAGGTCGCGGCAGCGCGGGGCACCGTGGTGGTCTCCCACGAGCTGTTCAGCCCGATGGAGCCCGACCGGATCGAGCGAGCGCTGAACGCTCTCGGCGGCGGTGAGCTGCACGTCGTGTGCACAGCCCGCGATCTTGGCCGGCAGCTGTTCGCGGTCTGGCAGGAGGACCTGAAGAACCGGCACACCCTGTCCTTCGCCGAGTTCCTCGACGCGGTGCGCGACCCCGCGAAGGGGCACTGGCTCGGCACGCTGTTCTGGCGCATGCAGGACGTGCCGGACGTGCTGTACCGCTGGGCGAGCGGGCTGCCGCCGCAGCGGGTGCACGTGGTCACCGTCCCGCCCCCGGGCTCGGCACCCGAACAGCTGTGGCAGCGCTTCGCCACGGTGCTCGGGGTGCCGCTCAACGGCCTGGACGACAGCCCCACCGAACCTAACTCCTCGCTGGGTCTGGCCGAGGCCCAGCTCCTGCGCCGGCTCAACCTCGCCCTGCCGCCGGACCTGCCGTGGGGGCTTTACGAGCACGCCGTGCGCAAGCACCTGGTGGAGGTGCTGGCTGGTCGTCCCAGCAGCGCCCGGCGCTTCACTGTGCCGTCCGACCAGCTGCCCTGGGTGACCGAGCGGGCCACGCAGATGACGTCCGAGCTGGCGGACGCTGGCTACCGGGTCGTGGGCGACCTCGACGATCTGATCCCCACCGCCTCGACACCGCAACCGGGCCCGGACGAGGTGACCGACGCCGCGGTGCTCGACGCCGCGCTGGCCGTGGCCTGCACCCTGGTGCAGAGCTACGGTGTGTACGCGCAGCGCACCAGGTCGCTGCGGCAGCGGATCAGCGGGCTCGGCGATCGCAACGCTGCGGTGAATCGGGCGCTGGCCGTCTACCGCTCGGTGCGCTACTCCCGCTAGTCGGCGAGTGCGGCGAGCAGGTCCCGGACGGACATGGCCCGGCGGTGGGCGGCGCCGGCGAGCTCGTCCAGCGCGCACTCCGGGTCGGCGGGCGGACCGAGGTGGGTGCAGCCCCGTGGGCAGTTCGCGATCGCCTGGCCCAGGTCGCCGAAGGCGCGGACGACATCATCGGGCGTCACGTGCGCCAGCCCGAAGGAGCGGATCCCTGGGGTGTCCACCACCCACCCGCCGCCAGGCAGCGGCATGGCCACCGCGGAGCTGGAGGTGTGCCGGCCTTTGCCCACTCCGCTGACTGCGGCAGTCGCCCGAAGAGCGTCCGGCACCAGCCGGTTCACCAGTGTCGACTTGCCCACTCCGGAATGACCGACCAGGACCGAGACTTGACCCGCCAGCCGCGCTCGCACCGCATCCACCCCGATCGCCGGGGCGGTGACGAGCACCGGCAGGTCCAGCGCCGCGTAGCGCTCCAGCACCGCGTCCGGTGCGGCGAGATCCCGCTTGGTCAGGCAGAGTACCGGCGCCAGGCCCCCGGCGTAGCCAGCCACCAGGCACCGGTCGATCAGCCCGGTGCGCGGTGGCGGATCGGCCAGTGAGGCGACGATGAGCAGCTGCTCGGCGTTGGCCACCACGATCCGCTCGTAGGGGTCGGTGTCGTCGGCCGTGCGGCGTAGCACGCTGGACCGCTCGTCGACCCGGATGATCCGCGCCAGCCCATCCGGTGCGCCGCTGACCTCGCCGACCAGCCCAACCCGGTCGCCCACGACGACCGGCGTGCGCCCGAGTTCCCGGGCCCGCATCGCGGTCACCCGGACGGTCGGGTCGCCATCGGGCGCGCAGGTCCACCGGCCGCGGTCTACCCCCACCACCATTGCGGGTGTCGCGTCGGCGTGCTCGGGGCGGCGCTTGCTGCGCGGGCGGGAACCGTGCCGCCCCGGCCGGACCCGTACGTCGGATTCGTCGAGGCTGTGACCACGGCTGGGGCCCGGACGGGGACCACTGTGGGGGCCGCTGCCCGGCCTGCTCAGCCGGCACCACCGGCCAGCATCGTCGCCCAGCTCACCGGGAACTCCGGCAGCGTCTTGGTCGTCGCGGCGATGTCGTCGACCACGATCCCCGGCACCACCAGGCCGAGGATCGCGCCCGCGGTGGCCATCCGGTGATCGGCGTAGACGGCCCAGGGCCGGCCGGGATCCGCGCGCAACGACCGGGGGTGGATCTCCAGGCCGTCGGGGGTCTCGCGGACCTCGCCGCCCAGGGCCCCGATCTCGGTGGCCAGCGCGGCCAACCGGTCGGTCTCGTGCCCGCGCAGGTGGGCGATACCGCGCAGTCGCGAGGGTCCGGTGGCCAGCGCGGCCAGTACGGCCACCGTCGGGGTGAGCTCCCCGGCGTCGTGCAGGTCGGCGTCCACGCCATCGAGCTGCGCAGGACCCAGCACGGTCAGCCCGCGTTCGTAGAGGCCCACCCGGCACCCCATCTGGGCCAGTAGTGGGCGGATCGCGTCGCCGGCTTGGGTAGTGCGACTTGGCCAGCCCGGAACGGTCACCTGCCCACCAGTGACCGCCGCTGCTGCCAGGAACACTGCCGCGTTCGTCAGGTCCGGCTCGACGTCAAGGTCGCCGCCTGCGACGGGGCCGGGGGCCACCCGCCACCACGTCGCGCCGTCGGTGTCCACCTCCACCCCGCGATCGGTGAGCATCTGTACGGTCATCTCGAGATGCGGCCGGGATGGGACGGGCGGGCCGTCGTGATGGACCGTGATCCCGTCGTCGTACTTGGCGGCGGACAGCAGCAATCCGGAGACGAACTGCGAGGAAGCCGAGGCATCGATCCACACCTCGCCGCCACGTCGCTGCCGGATACCGTGCAACACGAATGGCAGTGCGTCCCCGTCTATCCGGCAACCCAGCGCACGCAGCGCGGCCAGCATTGCGTCTATCGGTCGGTGCCGGGCCCGCTCGTCGCCGTCGAAGCGAACCGGGCCGTCGGCCAGCGCCGCCAGCGGCGGCACGAAGCGCATCACGGTGCCGGCCAGCCCGCAGTCCACCGCGGCCGCTCCGCACAGGCCGCCGTGTGCGGCTACCTCCAGCTCGCCGCTGCGATCGGTCACCGGCACTCTCAAGGCGCGCAGTGCACCGATCATGAGATCGGTATCCCGGCTGCGCAGGGCGCCCCGGATGGTGCCTCCGGTGCCGGCCAGCGCGGTCAGCAGGAGAGCACGGTTGGTGATTGACTTCGATCCCGGCACGGTCACGGTGGCCCGTACCGGTTCGGGTGCCAGTGGCGCGGCCCACGGCAGCTGGGTGGATATCGTCACGGCGCCATCATTGCGCACCCGGCCATGTCCGTACTGAGCGTGCCACGATGACCCTATGTGCGGCAGGTACGCCTCAACCAGGAATCCCGCGACGCTGGCCGTCGAGTTCGACGCACGCGACGCTACCGACGGTGCGGCGCCGGGGGCTGACTACAACATCGCGCCGACCAAATCCGTGTTCTCCGTCGTGACCCGGCATCCACGCGATACCGAGGGGATCCCCGACCGGCACCGCACGGTGCGCAGCATCCGGGTGATGCGCTGGGGACTGGTGCCGCATTGGGCCAAAGATCCGGGCATCGGATCCCGGATGATCAACGCGCGAGCGGAGAGTGCGGCCACCAAGCCCGCGTTCCGCGATGCGGTGGCGAGGCGGCGCTGCCTGCTGCCCGCCGACGGCTGGTACGAGTGGCAGGCCGCGCCCGGGAGCCGCAAGCAGCCGTTCTTCATCACCCCAGCGGATGGCTCCGGGCTGGCCCTGGCCGGGTTGTGGGAGACCTGGCGCGGCGCCGACACCACCGCACCCCCGCTGGTGAGCTGCGCGGTGGTCACCACCGACGCGGTCGGTCCGCTGGCCGAGATCCACGACCGGATGCCGCTGATCCTGCCCGCCCAGGCATGGCAGGCATGGCTGAATCCGGATTCCGACGATCCGAGCCGGCTGCTCGCGCCACCGCCTGCGGAGCTGGTGGCGGCGCTGGAACTGCGGCCGGTATCCACGGCGGTGAACGACGTCCGCCGCGACGGCCCTGAGCTGGTCGAACGGGTGGAGCCGGAGCACCCCCCACTGCTGAACCTAGACCAGCTTCCATGACCGAACTGACCGTTGGGACGCCATCCGGCCCGGCCCGTGTCGAACCGCACTGGGCTGAAACAGCAGCTCCGCGCTGGTGCCCGCAAGGCACTGCGGCGCTGCTGCTCGGGCACGGTGCGGGCGGCTCCACCGGCGCACCCGATCTGGTGGCCGCCACCAGGTCGGCTATCGGCACCGGGGTGCACGTGGCGCTGATCACGCAGCCCTACCGGGTCGCGGGCCGGCGTGCCCCGGCGCCGGCCCGGCAGCTCGACGAGGCCTGGCTGGCCGTCGCCGAGCACCTGGCGGACGGGATCTTCGCCGGTCTCCCGCTGATCTTCGGGGGGCGGTCTTCGGGGGCCAGGGTGGCGTGTCGCACCGCGGCGCCGGGGGGTGCGGTGGGCGTGCTGTGCCTGGCCTTCCCGGTGCACCCACCCGGGCGGCCGGATCGTAGCCGGATGAGCGAGCTGGACGGGGTGGACGTGCCGGTGCTGGTCGTGCAGGGCGAGCGGGATCCGTTCGGTCGCCCAGGGCCCGCCGTCGGGCGGGAGGTCGTGCTGCTGCCCGGTGACCACTCGCTCAAAACCGACCTCGCGGCGGTGGGACGCGCGGTGGCGGAGTGGCTACCGCGCCGGCTGCGGCCGCTGGGTTGATGGGTCCGGAATGCGGGCGCCGGGTGGGGCGTTGCTTGGGCCGTGGTACCCACAGTCCAGCCCGCCCGTTACCGAACGCGCGACCGCGTGGCGCGGCAGCGCACACTCACTTCGCCGGGCCGAGCGCCCGGCTGGCGCGTACCCTCAACCATCAATGCACATCTGGGCATGGGGGTGGTCGGACCAATGACAGCCGACAGTACCGAACCCGCCCAGCCTGGGCAGACCGGATCGAGCCTCGATAGGACCCTCGTCAGGACCCAGGAAAGGACAACGGTGCCAGGCGGCTCGGACAGCGCGGATCAGGGCAGCGCGGAGCAGGGTGTCCAGGAGACCCCCGAGCAGCGCACTGCCCGCTTCGAGCGCGATGCCATGCCCTTGCTCGACCAGCTCTACGCGGCAGCGCTACGGATGACCCGTAACCCGGCCGATGCCGAGGACCTTGTGCAGGAGACCTATCTCAAGGCCTATGGTGCCTTCAAGTCCTTCCGTGCAGGCACCAACCTGAGGGCGTGGCTGTACCGCATCCTGACCAATACCTACATCAACGGTTACCGCAAGCGGCAGCGCCAGCCGCCTGCGCAACCCACCGAGGAGATCACTGACTGGCAGCTGGCGCAGGCTGAGCAGCACACCTCCTCGGGCCTGCGTTCGGCGGAGATGGACGCATTGGACCGGTTGCCCGACTCCGACGTCAAGGAGGCCCTGAGCCAGCTGACGGAAGACTTCCGGATGGCTGTCTACCTCGCTGACGTCGAGGGTTTCGCGTACAAGGAGATCGCCGAGATCATGGGTACCCCGATCGGGACCGTGATGTCCCGGTTACACCGGGGGCGCAAGCAGCTGCGTGACATGCTCACCGGAGTGGCCCGCGAGCGAGGCTTCCTGCGAGACGCGGAGGTCGCGTCATGAGCTGCGGCGACCCGCACGAGACCGACTGCAGCGAGGTACTCGCCGAGCTGTGGCTGTTCCTGGACAACGAGTGCGATCGCGATCGGCGGGAGCTATTGCAGCGCCATCTGGACGAGTGCGGCCCCTGCCTGGCCGAACTCGGTCTCGATAACCACCTCAAGGCGTTGCTGGCCCGCAAGTGCGGTGGCGACCACGCACCCGACGCGCTCAAGCAGCGGCTGCGTCAGTCGATCCGGGAGATCATGTCGCGCCAAGCGGTCCTCGGCGCGGAGGTGACCGTCGAGCGGGGCGACGACGGCGTCATCGTGGAGGTAGTGACCACCGTCGAAAGCCACGTCCGGCTATCGCAAGAGCGTTGAGGTCACCGGGACGCTGAGGTCACCAGGGCGTCTGAGGTTACCTGGGCCCGCTGGGGCCCGTCACGTGCGTTGACGGGCCCGCGGCCGGCTTCAGCTGTTCGGTCGCTTGCCGTGGTTGGCGGCGTTCTTCTTCCGGTCCCGCTTCTTGCGGCCCCGTTTGGACACGGCGGCTGCCCTCCCTGTTCCGATTCGATCTTGGGTGAATGATGGCGATCGCTGATGAGTGTGTCACGGTGCGCCATAGCTCCGCCGACCATGGGTCGCTCACCGTGGTTGGATGACGGTGCCGAAGCCTTGAGGAGGGCGATCCATGACTGAGGAGATCCGGGCCGAGATGGTGGCCTGCGTGTGGAAGATCGTGGTCGCCGAGGGCGACGCGGTGTCCGACGGCGATACGCTGGTGATCCTCGAGTCGATGAAGATGGAGATCCCGGTCCTGTCCGAGGTCGACGGAACCGTCGCGAAACTTGCGGTTTCGGAGGGCGACGTTGTGCAACAAGGTGACCTGATCGCCGTCGTTGAGTGACGTCAGGTGAGGTGGGCGAGTTGCGATGTCGACGCTGAGTGAGTTACTCGCTGCGCACACCCACCTGTCCGGCGTGGCAGTCGGCCACCTGCAGCGAATCGTGGCCGAGTGGCAATTGCTTGCTGATCTGTCCTTCGCTGATCTGCTGATGTGGATCCCGGTAGACGTTACCGACGACAGTGACGCCACTGACGACGTCAGTGGCCGCGCGCAAGATTTCCTCTGCGTGGCCCATGTCCGACCCACGACCGGCCCCACCGCCCATCCCGAGGACGCGGTCGGCACCCGGGCCGCGGACACCGAGCGCCCCCTGCTGAGTCAAGCGCTGGGGGACGGCTGCGTCCAGCGTGACGAGCAGCCGCGCTGGATGCGAGGCGTTCCGGTGCGTCGCGAGGCGATGCCGGTGCGGCTGGGGGAGCGGAGGATCGCCGTCATCGGGCGGGAGGCGAACCTGGCGATGCCCCGGGTACCGAGCCCACTGGAGATCGCGTACCTGGGAGTCGCCGCGGACCTGTGCCAGATGCTGGCCGACGGCACCTTCCCGGACACCAGCACCGCCCCGGACCGCCAATCCCCCCGAGCGGGTGACGGCTTGCTCCGGTTGAATCCCGCCGGAATTGTGATCTATGCCAGCCCTAACGCGCTGTCCGCATATCACCGGATGGGGCACGGCGCGGACCTCCGGGGTGAGCAGCTCGCGCCGCTGACTCGCCGGCTGATCTCCGACTCGTTCGACGCCGCCGAGGTCGCCCAGCGGATCCGCGCCGCGGTGGACGGGAGTTCGAGCACGCGGATCGAGGCCGACGCCGACGGCGCCACGATGCTGTTCCGCGCGCTGCCACTGCTCCCGCGGGGGGAGCCGGCCGGGGCGTTGGTGCTGGTCTGTGATGTGACCGATGTGCGCAGCCGGGACCGTGCGCTGCTGTCCAAGGACGCCACCATCAGGGAGATTCACCACCGGGTGAAGAACAACCTGCAGACGGTGGCGGCGCTACTGCGGCTGCAGTCCCGCCGCACCGCCAACGTCGAAGCCCGCCAAGCATTGCAGGAGTCGGTGCGCCGGGTGGCTTCCATCGCGATGGTGCACGAGACACTGTCGATCTCCCTGGATGAGCGAGTCGACATCGATGACGTGGTGGACAAGGTGCTCCCCATGATCGCGGAGGTGTCCGGGGAGGCGAGCCGGGTCATCGTCAGGCGAGAGGGTGCATTCGGGGTGTTGGCGGCCGAGCTCGCCACCCCACTGGTCATGGTGCTCACGGAGCTGGTGCAGAACGCGCTGGAGCACGCCTTCGAACCGGGCCGGGACGGCGAGGTGGTACTTCGCGCTGAGCGATCCGCCGGGTCGCTGGAGGTGATCGTCTCCGACGACGGCCGCGGACTTCCGCCGGAGTTCTCCTTGGAACGGGCCGAGCGGCTGGGGTTGCAGATCGTGCGCACCCTGGTCGGCTCCGAGCTGCGAGGATCCCTGGACCTGCAGCGCAGACAACCCCGTGGCACCGTGGCGTCGCTGCGGTTGCCGCTGATCACGCACCGTTGAGGGCCGCCCGCTAGCCCGATACCGGTCGGTCAATGACCAGGGGCCCGGTACTTGACGGTGCCGGGCCCCTGGTCGGTCGTGCTGGTTACGCGGATCAGGCGCCGGTACGGGCCCCGGTGCGAGCATTACGCCGCTTGAGGGCGCGTCGCTCGTCCTCGCTCATGCCGCCCCATACGCCAGCGTCCTGCCCGGATGCGAGCGCCCAGTTCAGGCACTCGACATTGACCGGGCAACGTCGGCAGACGGTCTTCGCCTCGGCGATCTGCAGCAGAGCGGGACCGCTGGTTCCCACGGGGAAGAACAGCTCCGGGTCCTCGTCTCGGCAGGCCGCGTGATGGCGCCAGTCCATGGTACTTGCTCCTCGTCGATCGCGCTGGTGATCTATGTGTCCCAGCGCCGTCGTCGTCTGTCATTTAGGCTTGTGAATGATTTCACGATCGTCCGTGATGTCAAGAGTTCTTGCGGACGCAGTGAGTCAATTCACCCGGCGGATACCTACCGGTCGAACTGCCCACCGCACGTGAAACCGATTCAGAAGCCATACCTCGGGATAGCTGTGCGTCACGGTCGCTTGACGCGAGGCGTTACCGCCGCCTTACCCAAACCGCCCACTCCGCTCGGACACCGCAATACGTTCACCACGGTGCACCGCACGAGAAGCCGGCACCGACCGGGAGGTCGCTGGACTCACGGCAGCTAGCCCTACATGCCCTAACGAGACCGCCCGCCAGAACGTTTCGCCTCAATTTTCGGCTCGGGCGTGTCACCCAGTCGCGTGGGTCCAGCCGTGGTAGAAGGGTCGGCGCGTTCGGTAGTTAACCTGCTGCGGTGACCGCCACCCCCCGCCCGGTGAGAGTCGCAGGCGTGCTCGTCGGGCTGCAGGGCCTCGCCGGTGTCGCGATCGCGGTCGGGCTGCTCGTCTTGGCGGTGGGCGGACGCACCGGCCCGGTGCCGATCGTGGCCACTGCAGCGTGGATGGCTGGCTTCGGGGTTATCCTGCTCGCCATCAGCGTGAATCTGGTGCGGGGCCGCCACGGTGCGCGCACTCCGGCCATCGTCGCTCAGCTGCTGCTGCTCGGCGTCTGCTGGTACGCCACGGGCCCATCGTCGCAGCCTGCCTATGGGGTGCCGGTCGGGGTGTTCTGTGTGGCCATACTGGTGCTGCTGTTCTGCCCACCTGCGCTTCGGTGGGCTACCGGGCGCGACGGGTTCAATTGAGGTGCGCTCGCAGGCTGAGTGCGGCCTGGCGGAGGAGCTCTGCGTGCTGCGGCCACTCGGAGATCTGCGACTCGAGGAACGCGGCACCGTCGAGGAAGCGGCCCTGTTGGGCGAGGGCATGGCTCAGCTCGATGAGTTCTTGGACCCCCACCCCTGGCAATGCCAGGCGCATCCGCAACACCCATTCGAGGTCCGCGGGCTGTCCGAGGCCCCGGTAGACCACCCGCAGGTTCTCCAGGATGCGGGCGAAAATCGCTCTCCTGGGCGAGGTGGTGAGCAGGTGGTCGCCGAACCGGACGTCCGGACCTGCCCGGGTCGAGGCGCGGAACAGGGCCTCGCAGCCGGCGAGGTCGAGCAGTTCGCCGCCGTTGAATGCGTCGAGGTAGTGGTTGGTGGACAGCGGCCGGACCAGGAAGTGACCGGGCATGCTGACACCTTCCAGTGACAACCCGGCGCGTCGCCCCACCTCGATGCAGACGACCGACAGCGTGATCGGGATGCCGAGCCTGCGGTCGAGCACCCGATCCAGCAAGGAGTTGCGAGGGTCGTAGTAGCGCGCGGTGTTGCCGGCGAAACCCTCCTCGACGAACAGCCGCTCGACGAGCGTCTCGAGCGAGTCGACCTGCTGCGCCAGCCGATCCAACTCGCGCAGTGAGGGTCCGGGGTCGAGTACCGGGTCCGCGCCGGCGGCGATCGCGAGCGCGCCCACGTCAAGGTCTGGCCCAGGCCCGCGCCCGGCCAGCAAGCTGATGAAGTGCTCGACAGCATCCACGGTGTAGTCGATCGTGCGCCCTCCTGGCCCCGATGTCGACACCGCATCGGCTATCGACACCAGCTGCCCATAGTGGCAGCTGGTCCGGCCTCAACCGCAGGGCATCGAACTCCGGCGCCCACCCACACCCACGGACGCTGCCCAGCAGCAGACATCCCCGCTGGTCAGCGCCGCTTAAGTAGTCTGAATCCCGGCCCTGCTAGGTCCCCAGAAGATGCTGGCCCAGCATGTGTCCAGTGTCGCAGGTGCCCAGCCTCGCGGGCGCTCTAACGGCGGGGGCGCCGGTTGCCTCCGAATAACCGCCCGAGTACCCGGAACGGGAGGGTGATCACGTTCACGATGGTGCTCCCGATCGCGCTGAGCGCACCCCCGCCCCGACGAGCTGGTCCTGGCATCTGATATCTCCCTACCACTCGACCAACGACACTGACCAACAGACGGTTTCTCTGCTGGTCAGTGTCGCTGCAAGCGATCCCAGCCTCAGCCCTGCTTGGTCTCCCAGAAGATCTTGTCAATCTCCGCGATATAGTCCAGCAGCGTCTGCCCGGTGGCGGGGTCCATCGACGCCTTGGCGCCTCCCTCACCGCCGCCGGCTGCCTTGGTCGCCTTATTGAACAGCTCGTGCAGCTGCGGGTACTTCTCGAAGTGCGGTGGCTTGAAGTAGTCGGTCCACAGCACCCAGAGGTGATGCTTGACCAGGTCGCTACGCTGCTCTTTGATCTGCATCGCGCGGGTACGGAACTCCGGATCGGAGTTGGCCCCCCACTTCTCCTGGATTGCCTTGACCGACTCGGCTTCGATCCGAGCCTGCGCCGGGTCATAGACGCCGCACGGGAGGTCACAGTGCGCAGTAACCTCCAGGCGTGGACGGTGCAGAATCCGCGATAGCAGTCCCATCGTGCCTCCCTGACCATGTGATGATCCGACGTTAACGCGACCCTACTACCGTGCGGCCCGGCGAGCATCGGGACGGTGATCATTTGTGGGGCTCGGCGCACTGGGACGGTGGCCGTGGCGGCGCGCGGTGGTGCGCGGACCTTCGATGTCCCCGACCCTGTCCGACGGTGACGTGGTGCTGGTCAGCTTGCGCGCTCGACCGCGCCCCGGGTCGGTAGTGCTGGTCCGGTGGGCGCAGCGTCCCGACCAGCTGTCGGTCAAGCGGGTAGTAGGCCGGCACGGGACCGGCTGGTGGGCACTGGGCGACAACCCAGACGCCTCCACCGACTCCCGCCACCTAGGCACCGCAGACCCCGTCGCCGTAGTCCTAGCCCGCCTACACCCCGCCCCCCGCCGCCTCCCCCGGCACTCGTCCCCCTGGCTGCCCCCGCATTCAGCAGGCTCAGCGGGGTAATCGGCACCCGAATAACCCCGCTCAGCCCGCTGAATGCGCTGGGGGGAGGGCGCGGAGCTCGGTGTAGCGGGTTTGGCAGGTGTGCCATTGGGGGAGGATGCCGGCTTTCGCGGCTTCGGCGAGGGTGGGGGCAGTGCGGTCTTTGCCCGACAGCTCCAGCTTGAGGTTGGTGGGCCAGGGAAGTTTCAGGGCGGGATCCAGCGGGTTCACCGTGCGTTCGGCAGCGGGGTCGTAGCCGGTCGAGCACAGGTAGGTCATGACGGTGTCATCGGCCAGCGCAATGAACGCATGCCCGATCCCCTCAGCGAGGTACACCGCACGGTAGGTCTCGGTGTCCAACCGCACCGCCTCCCAGCGCCCGAACGCCGGCGAGCCCAGCCGGACGTCGATCGCGACGTCGAGCAATGCGCCCTGGGAACAGTGCACGTACTTGGCCTGGCCGGGTGGCACATCGGAGAAGTGCACCCCCCGGACCACGCCGCGCCGGGACACGCTGTGGTTGGACTGTGCCAGATGCAGCTGGTGGCCGGTCGCATTGACGAATGCCGGTTCCTGGAACGGTGCAACGAACCGGCCGCGGGAGTCGGCAAAGATCTTCGGGGTGAACTCGACTACTCCTGGCACACCCAGCTCACGGAACTGCACGGTGCTTCACCCTAGCCAGCCGCTGCATCCTGGCTGGCACGGTGGCGAGTCCGCCGTGCCGCGGTGAAGTGATCTTGCGGCCCAACATTGTACCGAGTCCGCTGGATGCGCGACTTGCGTCGCGGTGGCTGAAGCGGTTGGCTGCGTCGGCGCGTAGCGACGAGGCCACCTGATCTGGTGATGCTCTGACCTACCGCTGTGGATGGTCACGCAAAGATGTCACACGCGGTTGCTGGGGACCGCATAACCAATCGTCAGTTCGCGCGTTGTGCACTCGACAGGGTTGCGACACGCCGTTGTCCGGGGCCGAGGCTCTCCCTGCCCGTGATCGTCATGCGGGCGGGTGGGGCCACCAGTGGGCGCGGCGGAAGGGTGGTGCCGGTGGCCGACCGGGCTGAGCGGGCCGATTTCGTGCCCTTATCGCCGGAGCTCGGGCAGGTGGCTCGGGCCGCACCTGGCTGGCCACTCGCGGCAGTCAGGGTGGGCCGAGCGATCCCGCTGCCGGAGTCGCCCGCGCTGGTCTGCGACGGCGGCATCGTCATCCAAGCCAACCTGGCGGCGGCCCGGCTCGCCGGCCGGTGGTCCCCGGGCTCGCTGACCGGACTCCCGCTGCAACGTCTACTCACGGGTTCGGGCACCGATGCCGAACTTGTCGGGCCTGAAGGGCATGCGGTACCGGTGCGGGTGGCGCGCTGGATCGTGCCGGGAACGAACCTGCTCGTGGTGTTCTTGATCGACGTTTCCGACCTGCGCTCGACCGGCCACGCGCCAGGCACCGAGCGCAGGCTTACCGAGGTCGAGCGGGCCGAAGTTCAGCGGGCCGAAGTTCAGCGGGCAGAGGTCGCGCCGGTCGCCAGGCTCAGGCCGTGGCAGGCCGACCCGGTGACCGGCACTACCCGGGGGTCACGGGGGCACTACGAGATCCTCGGTGAGCCCCAGGTGGACAGTGAGCTCGCGCAGGAACGCGCGCGACTGCTGGAGGCGCAGCGGATCGCCCGGATAGGCAGCTTCACCTGGGAGTGGCTCACCAACAAGCTCAGCTACAGCTCGGCGCTGGCGGAGCTGTTCGCCGGGCGCTGCATCGACCCCGCCGACCCATTACGCCACGTTCACCCCGAGGATCTGCCGGCCTTGTTGTGGCGGGTGCAGGAGATGGTCGCCGACCCCGATGCGGGCACGCTGGAGGCGGAGTTCCGTGGGTCGCCTGAATACGGCGAGACCTGCTATGTGTGCCGGCTTCGGGCGCAGCGGTCGGCCAGCGGGGAGATCCTGCGTTTGATGGGCACCGTGCAGGACGTCACGCAGGCGCGGGCCCTGGAGCGTGAGCTGCGCGAGGAGCAGCGCAGGCTGGCCGAGGCGCAGCGGGTTGCCCGGATCGGTACCTGGGAGTGGGAGCCGGGCTCGGACCGGCTCGTCTGGTCGGACATGATGCAAGACCTCTACGGGGTTGCATCGGCGCACCGCCAGGCCACTTACCAGATCTACCTGTCCCTGGTGCACCCCGACGATCGGGAGTGGGTGGACGAGCTGTGGCGCCAGCTCGTCATCGACCACGTGCCGGTGGAATGCGAGCACCGGGTGCTGCGGCCGGACGGAACGGTACGCACCTTCCGGTGCTACGGCGCGGCCATCACCGACCCGTCCGGGAGCCTGCGCCTGGTAGGCACCGCGCAGGACGTCACCGAGCAGCGCGCCGCCGAGACCCGGATGACGCGCTCCAGCCAGCGCTTCGCTGACCTGGTGGCGATCGCCCCGGTGGGCATCGGCATCTTCGACGACGCCGATCGGCTGGTCGACGCCAACGAAGCGTTGTGCAAGCTGCTGGGTTACGACCTGGAGACACTTCGGGGGATGGGCTCCGAGGCGCTCACCCACCCCGACGAGCGGGCCGAGCGGCTGCGCACCATGCGCACCCACCAGACAGCGGGCTGTGAGAGCTACACCGTGCCGCAGCGGATGCTGCTGCGGGCCGACGGCGCGCCGGTGTACTGCGAGTTGCACGTCTCGGCGTCGGTGCAGGACGACGGGCAACGTTTTATGCTGGTTGTCTTCACCGACGTCACCGAGCGGCGCCGAGTGGCCGAGGCGCTGAGGTACCGGACGACCCACGACGAGCTCACCGGCCTACCCAACCGGACCGCGATCAAGGACACCCTGACCGAGCTACTCGCGTCACCCGAACGCGACCTCGCCGTACTGTTCTGCGATATCGACAACTTCAAACGGGTCAACGATGCGCTGGGTCATGACGCCGGCGATGAGCTGCTGGTGGCGCTGGCGCGGCGGCTGCACGATGGGTTGCCGCAAGGCTGCACCGGCGGTCGGCTCTCCGGCGATGTATTCGTGGTGATCTGTTCCGACGTCGCCGCCCAGGGCGGAATCAGCTCGCTCGTCGCCACGGTCTCGGCGTTGCTGCGCACCGCGATCCCGCTGCGCGGCCAGCTGATCCGGGTCTCGGCAGCTATCGGAGTGGCGGTACCGGACGCCGTCACCAACACCGCCGCTACCGGCGGCGCGGAAGACCTGCTGCGCTTCGCCGACGCCGCCGTGTTCGAGGCCAAGCGTGGCAGCACCGGGCACTTCACGATGGCCAGCGCGGCGCTGATGGCGTCGGCCGACCGGCAGGTGGAGCTGGAGTGCCAGCTTCGCGAGGCCCTGGTGCGCGACGAACTGCAGTTGCTCTACCAGCCGGTGGTCGATTCCGACGGTGTGGTTCTCTCGGCGGAGGCGCTGATCCGCTGGCCGCACCCGGAGCGCGGGATGCTCGGCCCGGACGTGTTCCTGCCGGTCGCCGAGAAGGGCGACATGATGCGCGAGCTGGACCGCTGGGTGCTGCGCACCGCGATGCGTGAGGCGCGGAACTGGGTGACGGGTGATGGGCGCCCGGTCGCCGTCGCGGTCAACCTCTCCGCACAGATCCCTGGCGAACCTGGCTTCGTCGACACCGTGGCTACCGCGATGGCCGAGAGCGGGCTGCCCTGGGACCGCCTGGTGCTGGAGCTGGTGGAGACCGCGCTGGTGGACCTGCCTTGCGAGACCCGGCGGGCGATGGGTGAGCTGGTCGAGCGCGGGGTGCGCTTCGCGGTGGACGATTTCGGCACCGGCTACTCCTCGCTGGCCCGGCTCAAGGAGCTGCCCGCACAGATCATCAAGCTGGACCGCCGGTTCGTCTCCGGAGTCGGAGTCGACCCGGCGGACGTTGCGGTGGTCCGCGCAGTGGTCGACATGGCCCGCGCGATGGGTCGCACCTGTGTCGCCGAGGGCGTGGAGACTGAGGCCCAGTTCCAGGTGCTGCGAGGCCTCGGAGTGGACGCCTACCAGGGCTGGCTATTCTCCCGCGCAGTCCCGGCCCCCGAGTTCCGCGAACTGCTCCTGCTCTAACCCGCGTGTCCGTCTCTCCTGCACGGTGTGTCCGGCCCTCGTGCCCGGTGTGTCGTGCTTAGCGCAACAGCTGGTCGATGGTGATGGGCAGGTCTCGCACTCGAACACCAGTGGCGTGGAACACGGCGTTGGCAATCGCCGGGGCGACGCCCACCGCGCCGAGCTCACCGATTCCCTTGGCGCCGAGCGGGCTGGCGTGGGGGTCGTGGTCGTCCACGAAAGACACCTCGATGTCGCCGATGTCGGCGTTGACCGGGATGATGTAACCGGCGAGGTTCTTGGACAGGAACCGGCCGAGGCCCGG
This sequence comes from Pseudonocardiales bacterium, assembly GCA_052390115.1. Lineage (GTDB taxonomy): Bacteria > Actinomycetota > Actinomycetes > Mycobacteriales > Pseudonocardiaceae. Next base: position 91,139 of record JBQTHE010000069.1, read on the forward strand.
TTCGAACGTGGAGCGTTCCAGCAGCGCCTGGCCGAGGCCCCAGCTGATGCCGCCGATCATCTGACTGCGAGCGGCGAGCGGGTTGATGATCCGACCAGCGCCGTAGACGCCGACGCAGCGGTTCATCCGCACCAGCCCGAGGTCGGCGTCGACGCGCACCTCGACGAACACCGCGCCGTAGGTATGGATCGACAGCGGAGACTCGGCCGGGTCCCAGCGGGCCTCGGCTTCCAGCGAGCTCAGGCCGGACGCAGCAAGGAGCTCAGCCGGGCTGCGCGGATCGGTACCCGCAGATGGATCGAGGGCTGCGAGTTTGTCTCGCAGCCGGCTGGCCGCGAGGTACACGGCGGACCCGACGCCCATCGTCGCCGACGACCCGGCTGTCATTCCCGCTGCAGGTAGCGATGTGTCGCCGTGGTGGACCTCCACGGTGCCGGCCGGCACCCCGAGGACATCCGCGGTGATCGACGTCATCACTGCCGGCAGCCCGGTGCCGATCTCCTGGGTGCCGGCCTCGACCAGTACCCGCCCGTCGGCCTCGGCGCGGACCCGGGCGGAGGAGGGGAAACGGAAGGTGTCCATGGTGGCCACCGCCATCCCCCAGCCGAGCAGATCCGAGCCGGCGCGCATCGACCGCGGCTCGGGGGGCCGCCCGTCCCAGCCGAACCGTCGGGCGCCCTCTAGCAGGCACTGGCGCAGCGGCCGGGATGAGAAGGGCCGGCCGGTGACCGGGTCCACGTCGGGTTCGTTGCGTAGCCGCAGCTCGACCGGGTCGATATCGAGCCGGTAGGCGAGTTCGTCCATCGCGGACTCGACCGCGACCATGCCGGGGCCCTCATGCGGGGCCCGCATCGGGTTCGGCTGGGAACGGTCCAAGCATTCGATGCGGGTGGTCACCCGCAGGGCCGGGGTGGCGTAGAGCCAGCAGGTGCCGGCGGTGGTGAACTCGGTGTAGTCGTCGGCGCGGGCGGCCGCGTTGACGCTGTGATGCTCGACAGCGGTCAGCGCCCCGTCTCGGGTAGCGGCGAGGGTGACGGTCTGCCGGGTGGCGGGCTGGTGACCGCAGCCGGTGAACATCTGCGCTCGGCTCAGCACCAGCTTGACCGGCCGGTCCAACACTTGGGCGGCGGCGGCGGTGAGCAGCTGGTGCGGGTGCACGAAACCCTTGCAGCCGAAACCGCCCCCGACGAACGGCCGGCTGACGTGCACATGATCGATGGGCAGTGCGAACGCGGCGGCCAGCACCAGCTGTGCTGCGGAGATCCCTTGCACCGCGTCCTGCACGCGCAGCTGGTCGCCGTCCCACCACGCCAGCGTCGCCGACGGCTCTATCGGGTTGTGATGCCGGTCCGCCGTGCGGTAGGTCTCGCGCACCACCACCGCGGCCTGAGCCAACCCGGCCTCGACGTCGCCGACCTGCAGGTCTGGCGCCGCGAACTGGTAGGCCCCGGCGGGGACCACGACGTCACCGGCACCGAACACCACGGCAGGCGCGATGCCGACGTAGCGAGCGCGCACCAGCCCGGCGGCATACTCAGCCTGCTCATGGGTCGCTGCCGCCACCAGCGCGATCGGCTGGCCCTCGTAGTGCACGGTGTCGTCCTGCATCGGGATCACCGAGTGCGCCAGCGGCGGCACCGGTGGGGCGGCCAGCCGCGGCATGTCGGCGCGGGTCAGGACCGCGACCACACCGGGCGCCGCGGCGGCCCGGGCGGTGTCGAGCTCGGCGACCCGCCCGCGCGGCACGGTGGCGGTGACCAGCACCGCATGCACCAGGCCGGGCAGGACGTGGTCCGCGGCGTAGCGCGCAGCGCCGGTCAGCTTCGCCCAGCCGTCCGGCCGGGTCAGTGATGTACCGATGCTCATGCCAGGCCTCCCGCCGCCTGCAGCGCGCGGACGGCGGCCCGTTGCGCCAGCTCCACCTTGAACTCGTTGTCCGGTAGCGGCCTCGCCTCGGCGAACGAGCCGGCGACCGCCGCGCGCAGCGCCGCCGGATCGCCGATCGACGCGCCGATCAGGGCGGACTCCGCCTCGGGCAACCGCCACGGCTGGTGCGCGACCCCACCCAGCGCGAGCCGGGCGGCGGTGATGGTTGGCCCGTCCAGCTCGACCAGGGCAGCCACCGAGACGACCGCGAACTCATACGACACCCGCTCCCGCACCTTCAGGTAGTGCGAGCGGCACGCCGACGGCCTGCTGGCGACTGTCACCGTGACGATCAGCTCGTCGGGCTCCACCACGGTCAGCTGCCCGCCGTCGGCGCCCGGCGGCCGGTAGAAGTCGCGCATCGGCACCGCACGCTCACCGCCCGGGCCGCGCAGCTGCACCGTCGCGTCCAGCGTGGCCAGCGCTACCGCCAGGTCCGACGGGTGGGTTGCCGCGCACTCCCGGCTCCAGCCGAAGATCGCCAGGGCGTGGGTGTCGCCGCCGTCGAGCGCGGCGCATCCGGATCCGGCGACCCGCTGGTTGCACGGCAGCAGGGTCTCGGCCCGGAAGTACGGGCAGCGGGTGCGCTGCAGCAGGTTACCGCCGAGGGTGGCCATGTTGCGTAGCTGCGCCGAGGCGGCGGCGTGCAGCGACTCGGCCAGTACCGGGTAGTCCCGGCTCACCACTGGGTGGGCGGCCACGTCGCTCATCCGGGCCAGCGCACCGAGCCGCAGGCCACCGGCCTCGGCGTCGATGCCACCCCAGGCCAACCCGGTGATGTCCACTACCTGGTCCGGCGCGGCGATGCCTTCCTTGAGCCAGTTCATCAGCTCGGTACCGCCAGCAATGACCACGCTGCCAGGTTCGCGCAGTGCGGCGAGCGCGGAGTCGACGTCGGCGGGTTTGACATAACCGAAGTTCCTCACCGGGCCACCTCTCCCCGAGCCACTTCTCCCCGTGCCATTGCGAGTACTGCGGTCTGTATCGCGGCGACGATCTGCGGATACGCGGCGCAGCGGCACAGGTTGCCGCTCATCCACTCCTTGATCTCCTCGGCGGAGCCGGTGTGGCCCTCGGTGATACAAGCCGTCGCCGACATCACCTGCCCGGGAGTGCAGAAACCGCACTGGAAGGCGTCGCGGGAGAGGAAGGCCGCCTGCACCGGGTGCAGCTCCGCTCCCTCGGCGATGCCCTCGATCGTGGTGACATCGGATCCGTCGATCATCACTGCCAAGGTCATGCACGCCAGCACCCGCCGACCGTTCACGTGCACAGTGCACGCCCCGCACTCACCGCGGTCGCAGCCCTTCTTCGTACCGGTCAAGCCGAGCCGGTCGCGCAGCGCATCGACCAGCGTCACCCGTGGCTCGACGACCAGCGTTTGCGGCTGCCCGTTCACCCGCACGGTGATCGTCGACTCGCCGTCGTGGAGTCTCATGCCCGTCATCATCGGCTAACCCGGCGACTGCGTCACCTGTATCGTCGGCCGGTAGGTCGGGACCGCTTTCCTGCCAGGGGACCGAGATCCAGGGATGATCGAGTTTCGCGGCGTCACCAAGCGGTTCGATGATGGCACCGTGGCCGTGCAGGCGCTGGATCTCCTCGCCTCCGAGGGCCGGATCACCGTGCTGGTCGGGCCATCCGGCTGCGGCAAGACCACGTCCCTGCGGATGGTCAACCGGATGGTGGAGCCCACCTTGGGCATGCTGCTGATCGAGGGGCGCGACATCCGCTCCCGCCCTCCCGCGCAGCTGCGCCGGGGCATCGGCTATGTCATCCAGCAGGCCGGGCTGTTCCCGCACCGCACGGTCGTGGACAACATCGCCACGGTGCCGATGCTCACCGGCGCGACCCGGCGGGTCGCCCGGGCCCGGGCCGCGGAGCTGCTCGAGCTCGTCGGTTTGCCCGCTGAGCTGGGCCGGCGCTACCCCGCGCAGCTATCCGGCGGCCAGCAGCAGCGGGTCGGGGTCGCTCGCGCACTCGGCGCCGACCCGCCGGTGCTGCTGATGGACGAGCCGTTCTCGGCTGTCGATCCGGTGGTCCGGGAGGGCTTGCAGGACGAGTTGCTGCGGTTGCAAGGCGAGCTGGGCAAGACCATCCTGTTCGTCACCCACGACATCGACGAGGCGGTCAAGCTCGGTGATACCGTGGCGGTGCTGCGGTCCGGCGGAGTGCTGGCGCAGTTCGACTCGCCGCAGCAGCTGCTCGCCGAGCCCGCTGACGACTTCGTCGCCGGATTCATCGGGCGTGACCGCGGCTACCGAGCGTTGTCATTCGCCGGCTCAGACGGCCTTCCGATGCACGAGCTGGACACGGTGCCAGTCGGTGCCGGCGGGGCAGGGTCGGGGTGGCGGCTGGCCGTGGACACCGACGGCAGGCCGCGCGGCTGGCTGGCTCCGGGTGATCCCGACGGCGTGCTGCGTGCCGGGGGGTCGTCGCATCGGCTGGGCGGTCCGATGCGAACCGCGCTGGACGCGGCGCTGTCCTCGCCGTCGGGGCTCGGCGTGGTGGTCGACGGCGACGGTGCCGCAGTGGGCGGTGTGCTGGCAGAGGAGGTCCTCGCGGTGTGGCGCCGGCAGCGGGGTGCCGATGCTCACTGAGATCATCAGCTACCTGAGCAGCCCGAGTAACCGGGCGAAGGTGTTCGAGCTGTTCGGCGAGCACGTCGTCCTCGCTGTGCTGCCGCTGCTCATCGGGCTGGCGGTGGCGGTGCCGCTGGGGTGGGCGGCGCAGCGGGTGCGCTGGCTGCGGGCGCCGCTGCTCGGGTCGGCCAGCGTGCTCTACACGGTGCCGTCGCTGGCCCTGTTCGTGATCATGCCGGGCATCCTGGGTACCCGGATCCTGGACGGCACGAACGTGGTGGTGGCGTTGGCGCTGTACACGGCTGCGCTGCTGGTTCGGCCGGTGGCCGACGCGCTGGGCGCGGTGCCGGGACACGTGGTGGCCGCGGCCACCGCTATGGGCTACCAGCCGGCCCGGCGATTCGTCGCCATCGAGTTGCCGATGGCTGTTCCGGTGCTGGCCGCCGGTGTCCGGGTGGCGTCGGTGAGCAACATCAGCCTGGTCAGCGTGGGGGCGCTGATCGGTACCGGCGGGTTGGGCCAGCTGTTCACCGAGGGCTTCCAGACCCGGTACCTGGCGCCGATCGTGATCGGCATCGTGCTGACTGTGGTGCTGGCGCTGGCGATGGACCTGCTGCTGGTTGGTCTACGGCGGGTGCTCTCCCCCTGGACACGGGCAGAGGCGAGAGCGTGATCCTCTCCCAGGTGCTGGCCTGGTTCGCCGACGCGGCGCACTGGCGGGGCCCCGATGGTGTCCCGGTCCGGATCGCCGAGCACCTGTACTACACCGTCATCACGGTGCTCATCGCGTCGGTGATCGCGGTGCCGCTCGGGTTGTTGGTCGGGCACACCTCCCGGGGTGGGGTGGCGCTGGTCGGGCTGGCCAACGCGATGCGGGCACTGCCCACGCTGGGCCTGCTGACCTTCCTGTTCCTGCTGCTGCGCTCGCAGGAGGTGTCCACGGTGGTCGCGCTGGTCGTGATGGCGGTGCCCCCGGTGCTGGCCGGCAGCTACGCCGGCGTGCAGAGCGTCGAGGCCGACGTGGTCGACGCCGCCCGGGGGATGGGCATGACGTCGGCGCAGCGCCTGTTTCAGGTCGAGCTGCCGGGTGCCCTGCCGTTGCTGCTCGGTGGGCTACGCAGCGCGGTGCTGCAGGTGGTGGCGACCACCACCGTGGCGGCCTACCTGGGTCTGGGCGGTCTAGGCCGGCTGCTGCTGGACGGGCTACGTTCGGGACCGGCGGGTTACCCGCAGATGGTGGCCGGGGCGCTGCTCACCGCTGGGCTGGCGGTAGCGCTGGATCTGCTACTGGCCGGAGTGCAGCGGCTCGCGGTACCCACCGGGGTGCGACTGTCCGCGGTGAGCGCGGACTCGCGGGGACGCGGCTGAGGATCGCAACGGAGGATGAGGATCGATGACACGCATCGCAGCGCTGATCATGGCTGTCATGGTGGTCGGCACGGCCTGCGGGTCTGGCAACCCGCTGGCCGGGGGCGGCAGCGGCGGTGCTGTCGTGGTCGGCTCGGCCGACTTCGCCGAGAGCGAGCTGCTCATGGAGATATACGCCGCGGCGCTGCGCAAGGCGGGGATCGAGGTGCAGACCCGCCCCCGGCTAGGTACCCGCGAGATCACCAACGTCGCGGTGCAGGACGGATCGATCACCGTGATGCCCGAGTACTCCGGCAACCTGTTGCAGTCGGTCGACCCGAACGCGACCGCAACGGCGGCAGATGACGTATACGCCGCGCTGCAGCAGTCCCTGCCGCGGGGTCTGGAGGTGCTCGAGCAGTCCGCGGCGGAGGATTCCGACGTCCTGGTCGTCACCCAGCAGACTGCTCAGACCCTGGGACTCACCAGCATGGACCAGCTCGGTCCGCGTTGCGGGCAGCTCACCCTGGGCGCCGCCGGTGAGTGGCCAGGGCGCTGGCAGGACAAGATCGCCCAGGTCTACGGATGCACGTTCGGCCAGATCCTCAGCACCGACCCGGCCGGTCCGGTGACGCTGGAGGCATTGCGCAGCGGGCAGGCCCAGATCGTGAACCTGTTCACCACCTCACCCGACATCGCCGCTAACGGGTGGGTCGAGCTGGCGGACCCGAAGAACATGTACCCGGCTCAGCGCATCCTGCCGCTGGTGCGCGCCGGGGCGCTGAACCAGGCGGGTGCCGATGCGCTCAACCAGGTCTCAGCCGCGCTGACCACCGAGAAGCTCACCGAGCTCAACCGGCGGGTGATCGATGAGCGAGCGGTTCCGGCAGACCTGGCCAAGGACTTCGTGGGCTGACACCCCAGATTGGTGGCATATCAGCTCAGCCAGCCAACCGGGCCGGCGTGGCCGGCAGGCTGCTTGAGCCAACGGCGCCCTGGTAGGGCACCGGAGCCACCACGGTGCAGGTGGGATCCGGCCTCCGGAGGCGGGAGCGCAGGTTCGAATCCTGCCGGGGGCACTCACCTTTCGCCGGGTAATCAGGCCCTGAGCTGCTACAACGCGTTCGGGGCCTGAACTTTCGGTGGGCCAACCGTACGCCGGTCACACCGTGACTCACGTCGGTGCGTCTGCGGGCAGGCCCGGTGCGGCGTCCGACCCACTCCGCCACCCCAGGAACTGGACACCGCCATTCAGCCACAGCGACAAGTCGGCGCAACACCGGCCAGCTCCGGTAGCCGCCAAGTCGCCATGCAGTCGATGTTGCGTCCTCTTGCCACCGCAGCAGCAGACGGCAAACCGCCAATTGTTTGCGCCTGCGAGCTTCCGCCTGTATGACTCTTCGTACCCACCTGAGACAACACTAGTCGGAATGTCCCGCATCAGCATCATCGGTCGTAAAAACAATTGCTTCCCGATCGCTCACCTCAGCATACAGCTTCCAAACCTTCATCGCATGGTAGGCAACTCCGTTTGGCAATCGGCCATAGGATTCGTCGATGCCACGCCTGTACGCCAGCGAGCACGAAAGGAGCAATTTCACAACCTCCGCGCGCTCTTCCGTCGGCAACTCGAAATGCTTGACAACCTCAAGGTGGGCCGCAGTCATAGTTTCCCAAACCCGCAACTCCAATTCCGGATGAATGTCTCGGTACAGATCTGTAATGAACTTCTTAAAGTCACCAACCACGTCCGGAGAAGCCGAGCCGAGCGTATTGACTATGTTTAGCACGCGAATGACGACATGACCTTCGGCCTGAAACTCCGACGGTAGAGGCATCTGCGCACCTGGTCGAGCGGTGCGTTCGTCACCTTTCCGGTCCCTCTAGCGCGCAAGAGCGCCCGCAGCATCGATACCCGCCGCGCCAGATCAGGCCGTATAGCGCGAAGCACAGCTTCCGCAATTTCTGGCAATTCCAGACCTGATGTTACAACTGCGACCTTGTCTGCGAGCGGCGGGGAGAATTCAAGGATATCCTCATACGAGATGTTGTGCCAGATCGGGATGATCACTTTATCCGCACCGGCCATCTCTTTGGCCGTCAGGCCGCGTAGTTCGTACTCGGGCCAACGCTTCAGGATGAAATTGCGACTGACGACAACAAGACCGTAGCGCGCCCTGGCTAGCCCTTTATCTATAGAACGTGACAAACTGTCGCCAGCCGTGAGGGTAAACTCGTCGTACCACACCTTGACGCCGACGCGTCGCAGGTAATCCGCTAAAGGTCGAACCAATTCATCCTTGTCCTCCGAAGCATGCGAAATAAACAACTCGATACCGTCTAGGTCGTCAGTCACCATGCGGACAGACTAGTCCCTCCTTTCGCGGCCTTCTAACGACAGTCGTCTTACGGATGTTGAAATCTGCGATGCGCCCACGTAGAGCAGCTATTCCATGCCCAACGCGAAGCTGTGCCGCAACCTGCACGACGCGGCATAGGCGCTCGCCAGGGCGACGAACCTCTTCGCTGTGTCCGGGCCGTGGATCTACCCGTGTTAATTCTCGTAGCGTCTCGTCACAACAAAATTCGTGTCGGCGAGCGGCTCTCCGACGGGAGTTTTAGCCCACGCGGCGAGTTGCTCCGGTCGCCCTCCGCTGCGGTTCAGCAGCTCTATGATCTTGGAGGCTGTTGGTGGCGCTGAAAGGACGCAACGAAGTACGGCTTCCCCTGTAGCGGTACTGTCCTCGTACTCCGGATCATCGAGGTCGATATCCCATCGGCATATTCCAACACGCCACTCGTCACGGCCGTAGTCACCATTGGGCAGCGGGGCGTCCACATTGAGGAAGTAGCGATCCGGGCCGTATGGAGCAGGATCGTCCGTAATGGTGAACTCCTCCACGACCAGCATCGCGCTGTCGTTGCCGCACCGCGTGTGCGCGTCGAGCAGCAACCGCAGATTGTCTACTCCTCTCCTGAGCTCCTCATTGGTAATGCCCTTCTCCAGGCGGTTCAAGCGGTCGCGATCATCGTCACTCAGTCCATCCATCCCGCCTTCGAAGGCCACGAAAGGATTCTCGAAGTCCCAATTACGCCGGTTCTCCGTCTCAGGTGGCGAGATCCCCTCCGAGTACTCAGCCAATGCGTCACGGAGTCCACGCGCCTCCGCCTCCAACTCCGCACTGATTGCTGTCCGAACGGGTACCGGCACAACCGCCATAGCGTCGTCCAGATCAGTCAGTGCTCGATGGAGGAGGAGCTTCACATGCTCATACCAGAGGCTGTGCGCGCCGTCGAGCAGGGCGGCGCGAGCACTTCTGTCGATCAGCGCAGCAAGCTGCTCCCTTGGGTAGCGGTCAATGCGATCGTCTCGGATGTCCCATACACTGACCGGCACGGTGGCGCAGGCAGAGATCCGGTTGAGTGCATCGACGATCGGCTCCGCGAGCTCGGCATCATCAACGCTGGTGACGGTCGACGACATCACACCGACCGGTCCGCGGTAAGTGGCCAGGATCTGAACCTTTCCGCGGTTCGGATGCTGGGAGTAGATGGTCACGAGGATAGCCCCTTCCGGCCGACGGCCCACTATGGGACGCGTCGACGAGTACTGGGAAGCGCGACAAGCAAAGGCGGTGGCGAAGGCGCGCTCCAACGCTCCATGCCTGAAGGGAAGTCGGCGGTTATTCAGGTCCGATCCCGAACTCCTTGCCTGGACGCGACCGTACCACATGCGCGACCGTGACGACAACCACACCGCCATCCGACCCGGTGGCTGGCCTGCCGACCAGACACGAGCACTCCGGCCGTGGCCATATCAACTGCCCATCGACCGACGGCCATAACGCCGCACTTATCGGATGGGAACCACCCTGGGTGAACTCACGCCGGTGTTCATGGGGCGCGTACACGGCCACCGCCGCCATGATCAGCGCTCGCCCCTTCCTCGCCCACAATTCCTGGTCCATCCGCCGGGTTGCCCGGCCGATTCGATGGAGGCGGCCATCCGGCATCATCGCCGCGGGTCGCATCGCGTCCTCGTCAAGGACGATCGGCAGCGCATCTGGGCTTACCATGAGGGCGTTGACCTCGGTGGGTCGGCGATGGCTCGGATCGCCAAAGACTACGGCTACACCCCCGCTGAGCTGCGCAAGCTACAGGACGATGATCACATGAGCATCACGCTGCGAGCCGAATTCTTCTTCGACGACGAGGCGAACACCTGGCACTACCGCGTACCTGCTCTACACATCAACGGCGGCGGCACGCCGACTCGCGAGGACGCCCAGCGCGAGTGCATGGACGCGATCGCGTTTGCCCTGGAAGGTGACCCGAGCGAGTACGACAGCGACACCCAGGCAATCGCCCTCGAAGTGTCCGTCGCACCTGCCGCCTAATGGCTGACCCCGCCTACTACGGCTTGCGCTTGCGGTCAGGCTCGTCGACAGATGGACGACAGAGATCTCGCGCTGCGGACATGACCGGCGGTGCTCGTCGCTCGTGCAAGGGGTTCGTGCAATGAACTACGGGACACCACGGCAACTCATGAGACGCGAACCAAAGAAAACGGAACGGGAAGACACCAGAGACAGGCATGATCGGTGTCTTACCGGCCTCCGGAAGCGGCAATCACCTTGCCGATGCAGTGGCATGGTTCGGTGTTAGGTCATCCCTGAAGGAGCGGGGCCGGTCAAGCCCTTCCTGGGGGGTGCTGATCTTCTTTTTCACCTGCTCCGCCAGGTCTTGGGCGCGCCGAGACAAGGCGTCAGGGTCAAGGATCGGCCTATGGGCCGATCGCGTAGCGGCCGGAGGTCCTTGACGCCGGCGCCGCTGGGCGCATGCTGTTCACGGCGGAGAAGGGGTGGTTGTTTCTGCTGTGGTCGTCGTGGGTGGTCGGGTGCGTGCTCCAGGTCGGTTTCCCGGATGTGGACAGGCCCCGGTGAGGGGCTGTCGGTCATCCCTTCGCTGCGCGAGGCGGCATGGAGTGCTGCGACAGGTGCGGTCGGTCGGGGTCAATCAGAAGACCAGGAGGGTTATCGGAAACTATTCTCCGTTAGTTTGCTGACCGGCGTGTCGGTCCCACAATAAGGCCCGACCCCTCGAGAGAATTGAAAGGTCTTTCTCACGGATCTTTCATTCCCCGGAGGGGCCGGTGCGCACCAATCGTACTATCGGGATGAGCCAGGTTCAATTCGGGGAGCTTCTTCGGCGTGTCGAGGAACTCATCACCTGGGACAAAGGGGTCGGACGCCCTCGTGGTTTGACATTGGCGCAGGGCCTGAAGGCGACCCAATATTACTGAGGAGGTGATCGCCGAGCTGTTGTTCGTGAGCCAGTCGGTCATCTCCGAGACCATCTCCACTCTCGAAGGTGTGATCGTGAAGGCGCTCAAGGACTTCGAGCCGGACCTGGCCGAGGCGGCCGAAGGCCTCGCCGGGCGCGTGGCTGTGATCGACGGCTCGCTGCATCCCTGCTGGTCAT
>JBQTHE010000070.1:0-66474 GCA_052390115.1 Pseudonocardiales bacterium
GGGGGGGGCCCCCGCCCGGGCCGTGTGCCCAAACCTGCGCCCCCCCCCCAACCCCCACCCCCGCGCGCCCCTCCCCCCCCCCGGGGGCGGGGCCTCCCCCTGGGCCGCGCGATTCCCACCGAGATCCTGGCTGCCGCCCCCCAGGACCCGAGCCGGCATGATCCTGCCCGCTTCGTGCCGCCTGCCACACCCGAGGACACGCCGTCCCGTCAGGCCGCGCTGCAGTTGCTCGGTCCTGATGGTGCGACCGTGCTCGACGTCGGGTGCGGTGCCGGTGCCGCCGGACTCGCGCTGTTGCCCAAGGTGTCCCACCTCACCGGGGTGGATCACGCCGACGACATGCTGCGCGCATTCGAGCGGGCCTGCACCGAGCGTGGGCTGGCGCACCGCAGCGTGCACGGCGCGTGGCCACCGGCGGCGGCTGAGGCGGGCGTTGCCGACGTCGTCGTCAGCCACCACGTTGGCTACAACACACTCGAGCTGGCGCCGTTTCTCGCTGCGTTGGGTGCCGCTACCCGCCGCGGGGTGATCGTCGAGCTGCACGCCGTACACCCGGGGGCCTGGCTGGACCCGTTGTGGGCGCAGTTCCACGGGTTGCACCGGCCACCACCCGCGACCGCCGACGATGTGCTGGCCGTCCTTGCCGAGATCGGGGTATACCCGGAGGTCCAGCGCTGGACCCGGCCTGCCCAGCCGCGCAATCCCGAAGCGGAGGTTACCTTCTCGCTGCGCCGGCTCTGCCTGCCCGAGCAGCGCCGCGACGAGGTCGCCGAGGCGGTGGCGAGGCTTGGCCCACGCCACCGCGATCTGGTCACTATCTCCTGGTCCGGCTGATCTACGAGGCTGCGGGACAATCCGCGGGTGAACGGGGTGGAGCTCGCCCTCGGGGCGGGGGCAGCCGTGTTGCTGCTGGCCGTGCTCGCCGTGCGGGTCTCCACCCGGCTCGGGCTGCCGTCGCTGCTGCTCTATCTCGCCATCGGCCTGCTGATCGGCGAGTCCGGCCTCGGCTTCGAGTTCTCCGATACGCCGCTCACCGCCACGCTGGGCATCGCGGGCCTGGTACTGATCCTGGCCGAGGGCGGTCTCACCACCCGCTGGTCGGTGATCCGCCCGGTGCTCGGCCCCGGGATCGCGCTGGCCACCGTGGCGGTCGCGGTGAGCATCGCTGTCACCGGCTCGGCGCTGCACCTGCTGCTGGGCCTGGACTGGCGGACCGCGCTGCTGTGGGGCGCGGTGCTGTCCTCGACCGACGCGGCGGCGGTCTTCAGCGTGTTGCGGGCGCTCAAGGTATCGCCGCGGCTGGCGGGCGCGCTCGAGCTGGAGTCGGGCATCAACGACGCGCCGGTCTACATCGCTGTAGTGCTGCTCGCGGCGGGCGACCAGCTGCGCTGGTGGACGCCCCTGCTCATCGGCTACGAATTGCTCGCTGGCGCTCTGGTGGGGGCCGCGCTGGGGGTCGCGGGAGCGTGGGCGCTGCGCCGGGCGGCGCTGCCCGCGACCGGTCTCTACCCGCTGGCGACCATCGCGGTCTGCGTGCTGGCCTTCGCCGTCGCGCAGGGCGCGCATGCCTCGGGCTTCCTGGCGACCTACCTGGCCGGCGTGGTGCTCGGCAACTCGCGCCTGCCACACCGCGGCGACACCCACTCATTCGCTGAGGGGCTCGGTTGGCTGGCCCAGATCGGGCTGTTTGTCCTGCTAGGTCTCTACGCCTCGCCGGCCCGGCTGCCCAGCGTGCTGATCCCCGCGTTGATCGCGGGGGTGGTGCTGGTCGTGCTGGCGCGCCCGGTGTCGGTGCTGCTCGCCACCAGCCCGTTCCGGATACCCTGGCGGGAGCAGGCGTTCCTGTCATGGGCGGGGCTGCGGGGCGCGTTGCCCATCGTGCTGGCGCTGATCGCGCTCACCCTGGGCTTCCCGGGGGCCCAGCAGCTGGTGGACGTGGTCTTTGTCCTGGTCGTGCTGCTCACCGCGGTGCAGGGCGTCACGCTGCCCTCGGTCCTGAGATGGCTGGGGCTTACCCGCCCGGAGCAGGGCAGGGAGATCGTCGTCGACTCCGCTCCGCTGGACGAGATGGGTGCCGACCTGCTGCAGGTCCGGGTGCCCCGGCCCTCGCGGCTGCACGGTGTCTACCTCTCGGAGCTGCGGCTACCCACCGGTGCGATGGTCAGCCTGGTGGTACGGAACGGGGAGGGGTTCACCCCGCAGCCGACCACCCGGCTTCAGGAGGGTGACCAGCTGCTGGTCGTCACCACGGCCGGCAAACGGGGTCAGGCCGAGCGGCGGATTCGGGCCGTGCACCGAGCCGGCCGGCTGGCCCAGTGGCGGGGGGAGACCGGCGCCTGATCGACCGTCGCCGGACCGCGTCACAATGGTGATGTGAACCCATCGCAGCACGCCGAAGGAGCGGCCGCCGGTGACGTCCCGGGCATCCCCGAGGCGCTGCCAGGGCGCCGCCGGACCGGCCTGCTGGCCGCCACCGCCACCGTCGCATTACTGCTGGACGTGCTGAGCAAGATCGTCGCGGTCGCGACTCTGGAAGGTCGGCCACCGGTGGAGCTGCTGGGCGGCGGGCTCTACCTCGTCGTCTACCGCAACCCGGGTGCGGCGTTCTCGATGGCGACCGGGCTGACCTGGCTGCTGTCACTGATCGCCCTGGGGGTCGTGGTGGCGATCGTGCGCCTGGCGCCCCGGCTGCGTTCGACCGGCTGGGCCTTCGGGCTCGGGCTGGTGCTGGGTGGAGCGCTGGGCAACCTGGTGGACCGGCTGCTGCGCGGCCCCGGCCCGCTGCGCGGGCATGTGGTGGACTTCCTGTCGCTGCTGGCGCCGGACGGCAGTGTGTGGCCGGTGTTCAACCTGGCGGACTCGGCGATCGTATGTGGTGGCGTGGTGCTGGTCCTGCTCGCCGCGACAGGTCGGGAATTCGACGGCAGCCGCACCCCGGGACGGGCCGGCGGCCGGCGAATCCGGGGCCCGAAGTGAGTTCCAGATGACCCATATCAGGGCGTTGCCGGTGCCCGACGGGCTCGACGGCATGCGGGTGGACACCGGGCTGGCGCGGCTGCTGGGGTTGTCCCGCACGGTGGTGGCCGGGCTGACCGGGGCTGGTGCGGTGCTGGTCGATGGCAGCCCAGTCGGCAAGTCCGACCGCCTGGCCACCGGTACCTGGCTCGAGGTGACCCTGCCCGAGCCGCATCTGAATATCGCTGCCTCGGGGGCCGAGCCGGTGGCGGGGCTGCGGGTGGTGCACGACGACGCCGACCTCGTCGTGGTGGACAAGCCGGTCGGGGTGGCCGCGCACCCGAGCCCCGGCTGGGTGGGGCCCACCGTGCTCGGTGGTCTGCTAGCGACTGGGATCCAGCTGGCGATCTCGGGCGCGGCCGAGCGCCAGGGTGTGGTGCACCGGCTCGACGTCGGCACCAGTGGCCTGATGGCGGTCGCGAAGTCCGAGCGCGGCTACTCGGCGCTGAAGCGAGCATTCCGGGATCGCACCGTCGCCAAGCACTATCGGGCGCTGGTGCAGGGCCACCCGGACCCCACCCAGGGCACCATCGACGCCCCGATCGACCGGCACCCCAAGCACGACTGGCGATTTGCGGTGGTGGCCGGCGGCAAACCCTCGGTGACGCACTACGAGGTGATCGAGGCATTCCGGGCTGCGTCGCTGTGCGATGTGACTCTGGAGACCGGTCGCACCCACCAGATCCGGGTGCATTTCGCGGCGCTGCGGCACCCGTGTTGTGGAGATCTCACCTATGGTGCCGATCCCGTGCTGGCGCAGCGGCTCGGGCTGGACAGGCAGTGGCTGCACGCCGCGCGGCTGGGCTTCCCGCATCCCGCTGACGACCGCTGGGTGGAATTCACCAGCCCGGACCCCGACGACCTGCGCGTTGCCTTGGACGTGCTGGCTGCCGAGAGTTAGCCGATGCGGCCGCGGGCCCGGTGGGCGGTGCTGGCAGCGCTGTTCGTAGCGCTTGGCGTCGCGGTGGTGGTAGCCGGGCGCCCGGGCGAACCGCGGCCGGTTGCCGGCGTTGAGCGGCTGGGGCCCGAGGCCGGCGAGCCAGTCGCGGACTATCTGCGGCGGGCTGATGCCTCGCTGCCGGTTGTGGAACCGGGATCGGTCTGGGCGCTGGTGCAGCTGGAGGGCTACCTCAAGCCGGGGCCCGCTGCCGAGCTGACCCAAGGCGTGCGGCTGTCGCGGGTGGTGCTTCGCGTTCCGCTGCCGCGGGTGCAGACTGCGTTGATCACCCGTGATCTACCCGGGCAGCGACCCGGGACGGAACTCACCGACGCTCTGCGGTCCGCAGCGCAGGACCGCGCCGCCGTTGCGTCCCGGATGCCGGGCGGCCGTCCAGCCGCCGTCGCAGCCGCGGAGGCCGCGCGGCTGCGTGGTGGCTGCGCCTGCGTGGTGGCGTTTCTGGTGTTCGGCGACGGCGAGGCGCTGCAGGCCGTTGCATCCCGTCCGGGCGTCCGAGCGGTGCACGTCGCCGCCCCGGATACACCTCTCCAAGACGTCGCGATCTCCCCACTACTGCCTGAGCAGGTCGAGGTAGCGGGACCGGTGCCCGACGACGGAGCGGTGCCGCCCTGATCCGCGCTGATGCTTGGCCCTCGGGCCGGGTAGGTGAGCACCAGTCAGGACGACGTTGGATCGGTGCAGCCTGGTTTCAGCGGCGCGGTGCCCGCCCCAGCCGCAGCAGCACCGACTCGCCAGGAGCGTCGTCGAGACCATCGTTGTCCACCGCGCCGATCAGCTCACCGAGCCCGGTGATCCCCAGACCCTCGGGTTTGTCGGCGACGACGCCGCCGCCTGCGCTCAGCGCCGGAATCAGGTCGAGCAGCGTCTGCTTGACCAGCACGGGCCGCGATGACCCGGCGGGCACCGGCGTCACCCCCGCCAGCTCCACCCGTGTGATCTTCTTGATCCGGGCATCGTCGCCGCGCCGTCGTGACGCCCTCGAAACCGTTCGACGTCGCATTGGCCGCGATCTCTGCCGGCAGCGGCGCCTCACGCAGGACGGCGCCGCTCGCGTTCACCTCGACCAGCAGGTTCGGAGTCTGCTCGCCGTCGCCCTCCGCGGCGATCCAGTACCCGCCGCCCGGGCGTGTTGCGATGCCCTCGGCGTAGTAGCCGACCGGCGCGCCGCCCTTCGTGACTGTCAGCGCGCCGGTGAGCAGCGCGGGTCGCCGGAGGGAGTCGATGCTCAGCACGCGGGTGGGGGTGTAGGCGTTGTCCTCGACGGCGACCAGGCCGCCCAACAGGCCGGGGACGCCCGGCGCGGCGTCGAGCCCGGACAGTGCCCCGAACCCGATCGGCAGGTGCCCGGCCGACACGATCGACGGCGCCGCGGCGTTGCGCTCCAGCGCCAGCAACAGTGGCGTTCGGGTCATCCGGTACGTGGAGATCGAGGAGCGCACGTTGTCGCCAGCCGAGTCCTCCTCGGCTGCCACGAGGAGCGCATCGCGCTGCGGCAGCGGCAGCAGCCCCTCCGGCCCGACGTCAGTGGGCACGGCCTGCACGAGCTCGGGGCGGCGCGGGTCGCTCACCCGGTAGACCGCAACAAGATTGGCCCGCTCCAGCGCGACGAACGCGTAGCGCTGCCGTCCATAAGTGGCGACGGCGATGCCCTCGGGCTCCACGCCCTTGTTCCCGGCCCGACCCTCCGGGTACTGGCCGTAGCGCGCCGCCAGCTGATCCAGCTCGGTGCCGGAGGAGTACACGACCGAGCCGTCACGGGTGTCGAACACCGTCCAGGTGCGGCTGCCGCCCGCCAGGTCGCCTTCGTCGGCCGTGGCGACGAAGTGGTCGTTCAGCCAGGACACTCCGTCTGGCTCGCGCGGCACGGTCACGGTGCCGTCGAGGCGGATCGTGCCGTCCTCGACGGTGTCCACACCGGAGGCGGTTCCGGTGCCTGCAGTGAAGTCGGTGACGATCCGCTCGCTCGCCAGATCCACGACCACGATGTGGTTGTTCTCCTGCAGGGTGACGACCACCTGGTTGCGGCTGTTGATCGACACGAACTCGGGCTCGGGGTCCTCCGGTACGAGGTCGGCCAGCCCGGTGAGTTCCACACGGCGCAGCAGCCAATCCGCTGGCGCGCCGGTCAGGTCCACGATGGACAGGAAGCCTGCGGGCAGCTGCGGGATCGCCCCGTCGTTGACGTCCTCGTCGCGCTCGTTCTCGATCGCCACCGCGGCGTACTGGCCGTCGGCGGAGATGTCGACGGAGTCGGGCTGACCGCCGAGGTCGTGCTCGGCGACGATCGCTCGAGTACGTACATCCACGACCACCAGCCGCCCCGACGGTTCCGCGAATGACGCGGACGTGTTCACCGCGACCAGCGCCAGGTCACCGACGATCTTCACCGACGTCGGCTCGCCCGGCATCGGGAGCACTCCGTCGGGACGCGGTGCGGCGACGTCGGACAGGTCCACGAACCCGATCCGCTCTGCGGGGGAGTCGGTGTAGACGACGAGCCTGCCGTCCTTCGTGGCCGTGGCGATCTCGGCCGCCGTCTGCTGGTCGGGGGAGGAGTTGCGGAACACTGGGAGCGTCGCGACGCGGTCGAATCGCTCACCGCGCTCCGGTATGCCGGAACCGGCCGCTGGCTGGGCCTGTGCGGTGCCGGTGAGACCGGCCGTGACCGCCACGACACAGAGGGTGGCGATCACCGCCCGTCGGCGCATGAAGATCATGAGCACAACCGCCCTCCTGAGGTCCGGATGGGCGATTTGTACCGATACGCACAGTCGCTGAGATGAACGGCCGGTAGACGGGTAGCCGACAAGTGATGACAGGTTCACTCGATCGTGTGATGCCACGGAGGGTTCTTCAACGTAGCCGCCCCCATGCTCTTGGAACGCCCCCAACGGGCAGATTGGTGCGCTCGCATAGACTCGGTGCACACTTCCTGTCCGGCGGTAGTGGCTTCGCCGGGCGCGCTCTCATCTTTCCCCGAGGAGTACCCGTGAAGAGCACCGTCGAACACCTCAGCCCGACGCGCGTCAAGATCAATGTCGAGGTGTCGTTCGACGAGTTGAAGCCTGACTTCGACCGCGCTTACAAGAAGATCGCCCAGCAGGTTCGGATCCCGGGATTCCGGCCAGGCAAGGCGCCGGCCCGGATCGTGGAGCAGCGGCTGGGGCGCGAAGTGGTGCTGGACGAGGTGGTCAGCGCGGCGGTGCCGGCGAAGTACGTCGAGCTCGTCACCTCCGGTGAGGTTCGCCCGCTGGGCCGCCCCGACATCGAGGTCACGAAGATCGAGGACGGCGATCACCTCGAGTTCACCGCCGAGGTCGACGTCCGGCCGGAGATCGAGATGCCCGCGTTCGGTGAGCTGGCAGTCTCCGTCGACGACGTTGACGTGACCGACGCCGAGGTCGGCGAGCAGCTCGACGGGCTCCGTTCCCGCTTCGGCACCCTCACCGGAGTCGAACGCCCGGTGCAGCAGGACGACTTCGTTGCTCTCGACCTGTCGGCCACCATCGACGGCGAGGAGGTCGAGGAGTTGGCGACCACCGGGCTGTCCTACCAGATCGGCTCCGGCCAGCTCGTCGAAGGAATCGACGACGCTCTGCTCGGGGCGTCGTCGGGTGAGGAGCGAGTCTTCACCACCACCCTGGTCACCGGGCAGCAGGCCGAAATGACGGCCAAGGTCCAGGCGGTCAAAGAGCGCGAGCTGCCCGCGGCCGACGACGAGTTCGCCCAGCTCGCCAGCGAGTTCGACACCCTCGACGAGCTCCGCGCCGACCTGCGCGAACGGCTCGGCCGGGTCAAGGCGATGCAGCAGGGCGCGCAGGCCCGGGACAAGGTGCTCACCGCGCTGCTTGCCACCACCGAGGTCCCGCTGCCGGAGTCGATCCTCAACGCCGAGCTCGAGTCGCGCAGGCGCGACGCCCTGCAGGCCTTCGAAAACGACGAGCAGCGCCTTGGCCAGTGGCTGGAGCAGCAAGGCCACACTGCGGAGGAGTTCGAGACCGATTTGCGAAGCGCCGCGCAGGAGACGGTGAAGGCCCGCCTGCTGCTCGACGCGATCGCCGACGCCGAGGAACTCTCGGTCACCGACGACGAGCTCACCGAGCGGATCGTCTACCAGGCGCAGCGCAACGGCATCAGCCCCAACGAGTACGCCCAGCGCGCCAAGGACGCCGGTGAATTGGGCTCCATGTATGCCGACGTCCGCCGCGGCAAGGCACTGGTCACGGTGGTGCGCCAGGCCACCGTCACCGACGCCACCGGCAACCCCGTCGACATCGAGGCACTGCTCGGTTCGGTGACCCCGCAGATCGCCGAGTCGGCCGGGTGACCCAGGCGGCAACTGGCGTGACGCTCTGAGCGAACGGAGGGCGCGCCAGGACGTAGCCGCCGCTCGCCTTCGTTAGGGTCGGCAGTGTCCCGCTCGGTGACCTTCGAGCCGGACCCTCATCCACCCGACGACCCCATGACAGAAGGCAGGCATACGTGACCTCGGACCACATCGCCTCGGCCGTGCCGCTGCGGGACGCCCCCGCGATGCGGACCGCCTCGGCTGGCCTCAACCTGACGGACTCGGTTTATGAGCGGCTGCTGCGCGAGCGCATCATCGTGCTCGGCTCCCAGGTCGAGGAGAACATCGCCAACCAGATCTGCGCTCAGCTCTTGCTGCTGTCTGCGGAGGACGCCGAGCAGGACATCCGGATCTACATCAACTCACCGGGCGGATCGGTGACCGCGGGTATGGCCATCTACGACACCATGCAGCTGATCGAGCCCGACGTGGCGACCTACGCGATGGGCCTGGCCGCCTCGATGGGGCAGTTCCTGCTGTCCGCCGGCACCCTGGGCAAGCGCTACGCCCTGCCACACGCCCGGATCCTCATGCACCAGCCCTCGGCGGGCGTCGCCGGTACCGCGGCGGACATTGCGATCCAGGCCGACATGCTGATCAAGCACAAGCAGGAGATGGCCGAGCTCATCGCCGAGCAGACCGGCCAACCGGTCGAGCGGATCATCGCCGACTCCGACCGCGACCGATGGTTCACCGCAGAAGAGGCCCGCGAGTACGGCTTCGTCGACCATGTCCTCACCCGCGCCAATTCGCTGCCGGACGCAAGCCGCTGAGCCTCGAGGAGCCCCGATGAACTACCTGCCGCATGGCCTGCCCCAGGGGCAGCTGCCCCAAAATCATGGGCCACAGTCCAGATACGTCCTGCCCTCGTTCATCGAGCGCACCAGCTACGGGGTCAAGGAGTCCAACCCCTATAACAAGCTGTTCGAGGAGCGGATCATCTTCCTCGGGGAGCAGATCAACAACACCTCGGCCAACGACACCATGGCGCAACTGCTGGTGCTGGAGTCGACCGACCCGGACCGCGACATCATCATGTACATCAACTCGCCGGGCGGGTCGTTCACGGCGATGACGGCGATCTACGACACGATGCAGTTCGTCCGGCCGCAGATCCAGACGGTCTGCCTCGGTCAGGCCGCTTCGGCCGCCGCGGTGCTGCTCGCCGCGGGCACCCCGGGCAAGCGGATGGCGGTCCCCAACGCCCAGATCCTGATCCACCAGCCGGCTACCGAGGGCGTGTACGGGCAGGTTTCGGACCTGGAGATCCAAGCTGCCGAGATCCAGCGAATGCGGCGCCTGCTGGAGACCACCCTGGCCCACCACACCGGCCAGCCCGAGGAGCGCATCCGCAGCGACATCGACCGGGACAAGATCCTGACCTCCGCCGAGGCCAAGGACTACGGGATTATCGACGAGATCACCCAGATCCGGAAGCTCTCCGCAGTCCGACCCTGACCGGCGTTGCCCGCGACACGCCGAGCGGTGGACGAAGCCGTGTCCGTCCGGCGATATCGGGGAGGCTAGTCCTCCCGCACAGCAGGGTTGGGCGGGTACGGTCAAGCAGAGATACGCAGACAGGCGCGCTGCGCACCACGCGCCGGGAGGGATCAGAGGCCAGTCCCCATGGCACGGATCGGTGACGGCGGCGACCTGTTGAAGTGCTCCTTCTGCGGGAAGAGTCAGAAGCAGGTCAAGAAGCTCATTGCCGGCCCCGGTGTGTATATCTGTGATGAGTGCATCGATCTGTGCAACGAGATCATCGAGGAGGAGCTCGCCGACGCAGGTGACGTCAAGCTCGACGAGCTACCGAAACCCAGCGAGATCCACGACTTCCTCGAGACCTACGTCATCGGCCAGAACGACGCGAAGCGCACGCTGTCAGTTGCGGTGTACAACCATTACAAGCGCATTCAGGCTGGCGACAAGGGCCGCGACGACGAGATTGAACTGGCCAAATCGAACATCCTGATGCTCGGCCCGACCGGGTGCGGGAAGACCTACCTGGCCCAGACCCTGGCGAAGCTTCTCAACGTGCCCTTCGCCATCGCCGATGCCACCGCCCTCACTGAAGCCGGCTACGTCGGCGAGGACGTGGAGAACATCCTGCTCAAGCTGATCCAGGCAGCAGACTATGACGTCAAGCGGGCCGAGACCGGCATCATCTACATCGATGAGGTCGACAAGATCGCCCGCAAGTCGGAGAACCCGTCGATCACCAGGGACGTCTCCGGCGAGGGCGTCCAGCAGGCGTTGCTGAAGATCCTGGAGGGCACCACCGCGAGCGTGCCACCGCAGGGCGGGCGCAAGCACCCGCACCAGGAGTTCATCCCGATCGATACGACGAACGTCCTGTTCATCGTCGCCGGGGCGTTCGCCGGCCTCGACAAGATCATCGAAGACCGGATCGGCAAACGGGGGCTGGGTTTCGGCGCCGAGCTGCGGTCGAAGGCCCAGATCGGCAATGCCGACGTGTTCGCTGACGTCATGCCGGAGGACTTGATCAAGTATGGGCTGATCCCGGAATTCATCGGGCGGCTGCCGGTGGTGGCCAGCGTGACGAACCTGGACAAGTCCTCGCTGGTGCAGATCCTCACCGAGCCCCGCAACGCCCTGTCGAAGCAGTACAGCAAGCTCTTCGAGATGGACGGCGTGGAGCTGGAGTTCACCGGCACCGCGATGGAGGCGATCGCCGATCAGGCGATCCTTCGCGGCACCGGTGCGCGGGGGCTGCGCGCCATCATGGAAGAGGTGCTGCTGCCGGTGATGTACGACATTCCCAGCCGCGACGACGTGGCGAAGGTGGTCATCACCGAACAGACCGTGCGGGAGAACGTGAACCCGACAATCGTGACCCGGCAGCCCACCCGCCGCGAGCGTCGCGAGAAGTCAGCCTGACCGGCTGGTTGGGGGCTCTTCAAGTACCGCCAACCCCCGCCGAAGCTGCTCACAACGGCTACCAACCCGGGCCCGTGATGAATCCATCGAGTCTCGACCCGGACCGCCTGCATCGCCTGCGAACGGTCTGCCTGGCGTTTCCCGAGGCGACCGAGAAGCAGGCCTGGGGCGATCCAACGTGGCGGGTTCGGGATCGCATCTTCGCCATGCAGAAGGGCAACTACGACGGCGGACGGCCCTCGCTGTGGTTGAAGGCGCCCGCCGGCGCGGCCGAGGTCCTCGTCGCGCCCGATCGAGACCGCTTCTTCGTACCTCCGTATGTCGGGCATAAGGGCTGGATCGGGGTGTACCTGGACGGCCCGGATATCGACTGGGACGAACTCGCCGACCTCATCACCGACAGCTACCGGTTGATCGCACCAAAACGTCTGGTCACTGAACTAGACGACCGGTGAGTTGCGGTGCCCGTCGAGGGTGGTCAGAGGCGGACTTCTGCGACAAGCTCGTCATCCCTGGTGGTGACGACCTCGATGTGGCCGATGTGACCGGCCGCCTGCACGTCGCGCCGAGCCTCTTCGAACAGAGTGACAAAGGAGCGGGACCCACGGACCGTCAACCGCTCGACCTCTGCGCGCATCGAAAGCTTGGCGTCTGACTTACTCTTGCGCACGGCCCGCATGACGTCGGCTGCTGTCGAAAGAACTCGCGGGTCGATGTCGCCGCAGACGGCGTGAAGATCACTGGCGGCGGGCCAGGGTGCGCGGTGCACCGTCCCGGGGCGCCACCAGGACCACACCTCCTCGGTGGTGAACGGCATGAACGGAGCGAACAAGCGAAGCAGGGTAGAAAGTGCCAGGGCTAGCGCGGCTCGCGCGGAATTCGCCTCCGCTTCGCCGTACTCGCCGTACGCCCGGATCTTGACAAGCTCCACGTAATCGTCACAGAAGGTCCAGAAGAACCTTTCGGCCCGTTCGAGCGCGCGAGCGTAGTCATAGCACTCGAATGAGCTCGTTGCATCGTCGACGACCGCGGCGAGTTCGGCAAGCATCGCCCGATCCAACGCATTGGCGACGGCCGCAACGCCATCAGCGACGCCGAGGCCGAGAACGAAGCGACTGGCGTTGAGTATCTTGACGGCCAGCCGGCGGCCCACCTTCATCTGGGCTTCGTCGAAGGCGGTATCGGTACCGGGCCGACCACTAGCCGCCCAGTATCGGACCGCGTCTGATCCATGGCGTTCGAGCAGGCCCATCGGGGTCACGACGTTGCCCTTGGACTTGGACATCTTTTTGCGATCGGGGTCGAGAATCCATCCGGAAATGGCGGTGTGACGCCACGGCAGCGAGTCGTGTTCGAGGTGGGAGCGAAGGACGGTCGTAAACAGCCAGGTCCGGATGATGTCGTGGCCCTGAGGGCGCAGGTCCATCGGGAAGACGCGCTTGAACAGGTCATTATCGACGCTCCAGCGGCCCGCGACATGGGGGGTGAGAGACGACGTGGCCCAGGTGTCCATGACGTCGGCGTCGGCGACAAACCCGTCCAGCTGGCCGCGCTGGTCCTCGCGATAACCAGGCGGAGGCGCCGAAGTGGGGTCAACCGGAAGATCGCAGTCGTCGGGGACGAGGGGCTTGTCGTAAAGCGCCTGCCCGTGGCCATCAAGGGGATACCACACCGGGATCGGCACGCCGAAGAAGCGCTGCCGGCTGATCAGCCAATCACCGGTGAGGCCGTTGACCCAGTTGGCGTACCGCACCCGCATGTGGTCCGGATGCCACGTCAGCTGGGTTCCACGATCGAGCAAGGCGCAGCGCAAGTCGCTGTCCCGCCCCCCGTTACGGACATACCATTGCCTGCTCGAGACGATCTCAAGCGGCCGATCGCCCCTCTCGTAGAACTTGACCGCGTGGACGATCGGCTCCGGTTCGCCTTCCAGGTTTTCGGAGTTCCGGAGGAGCCGAACGATCCGCTCCCGGGCGGTGTGAACCGTTGCGCCGGCGAGTTCGGCGTACGCGGCCCGACCGGCGTCGTCGTCCAACCCCGGCGGTGGTTCGGAGATCAGCCGACCGTCGCGACCGACGATAGTCCTGGTATCCAGGCCGAGTTCCCGCCACCAGATGACGTCATTGAGATCGCCGAACGTGCACACCATGGCTATGCCGGAGCCTTTATCCGGATCGGCGAGTCGATGCGCGACCACCGGAACTCCGACGTTGAACAGCGGGCTCAGCGCGGTCTGGCCGAACAACTCACGGTAGCGCTCATCATCGGGATGCGCGACGAGCGCCACGCACGCCGGAAGCAGCTCGGGTCGCGTCGTGGCAATGGATATCTTCTTACCGTCAGGACCGTGAAAAGAAATGTTGTGGTAAGCGGCAGGACGGTCGCGGTCTTCGAGCTCCGCTTGAGCGACGGCGGTCCGGAAGGTGACGTCCCAGAGAGTTGGGGCTTCGGCTTGGTATGCCTCTCCCCGCGCGAGGTTGTGCAGGAACGCTCGCTGTGAGATGGCCCGCGCGGTGTCGTCTATGGTCCGATACGTCATGGTCCAGTCGATCGAGAGTCCGAGCCGGCGGCAGACATCCTCGAATGCCTGCTCGTCGAGGGCGGTGAGGCGCTCGCACAGTTCGATGAAGTTCTGACGTGAGCAGGCCACGACGTCCTTGCCGGGCTTGTCGGGCGGGGTGAAGGTCGGGTCGTAGAGCAGCGACGGGTCGCACCGAACCCCGAAGTAGTTCTGTACCCGCCGTTCCGTCGGCAGGCCATTGTCGTCCCAACCTATCGGGTAGAAGACTTCGCGGCCGCGCATCCGTTGGTAGCGAGCGACTGTGTCGGTGTGGGTGTAGGAGAACACGTGCCCGACGTGCAGGGATCCGCTGACCGTCGGCGGCGGGGTGTCGATCGAGTAGACCTGTTCCCGCGCCTTCGTCCGGTCGAAGCGGTAGACGCCCTCGTCCTCCCAGGCGGGTACCCACTTGTCCGCCAGCCCGTCGACTGAGACTCGGTCTGGCACCTGGACACGGTGTGGTTCGGACGTCATGACACCCATCGTATTCGGGACACACGACACTCGAACGGCTGGTGGGTGCGCCGTTACGATGCTAGGTGGACGCCGTTGAGGGGAGGCCGCTCGTGTCGGCACCGGGCATGTCTGCAATGCGGCGCATCGTGCACGAGGTCCGCTCCGCCGAGTTCGGTGCCGCCACCCGCTACGACCAGCACCATCTCGTGGTGGGCAGGGCGCAGGTGGAGGCGCTGTTCGCCGATCCTGCCCTGGCGTCGGTGCGCGCGCAGATAGCGGTACCGGGCGACCGGGTTCGGATCATCGCGCCGCTCGACGTAGTGGAGCCGCGTTCCAAGGGACCGCGCGGCGGGGCCTTTCCCGGCTGGCTGGTGCCGGTCAACCGCAAGCGTGGCGGCGACACCCACGTGCTGCGCGGGGCCGCGGTGCTCGCGGCCGGGCACCTGCCGCGCAACCAGGAAGGCCTGATCGACATGTCCGGTCCGGCCGCCGAGCTGTCCCCGTTCGGCCGGACGACCAACGTGGTGATCGAGTTCGACCGCGCTGACGGTGCCTCCTGGCAGGAGGCTGAGGTCGCACTGCGCCGCGGGGTGTTGCGGCTGGCGGTGCACCTCGCGGATGCCGCCGTCGACGCCGTGCCCGACGTGGTAGAGGAGTTGGCGCCACCACATCGCCCGGGCACGCCCACCGCCGGGTTGCCCCGCGTCGGTGTGATCACCAACTTGCAGACCCAGGGCGCGTTCAAGGACGTGTTCGTCTACGGGCGCAGCATGGCGGGCAGCCTGCCGACCCTGTTCGACCCTGCCGAGATCGAGGACGGGGCCGTGGTCAGCGGTCAATACGGGCACCCGGCGCTGCGCAACCCGACCTACCTGCATCAGAACCATCCGGTGATCGCCGAGTTGCGCGCCCGCGACGGGCAGGACCTGCGCTTCGCCGGGGTGGTGCTGTGTCCAGAACCGGTGGAGCAGGGTGACAAGGAACTGGTCTCCGCGCACGCCGCCTGGCTGTGCCGCGCCGCGGGTTTCGACGCCGCCATCGTGACCAAGGAAGGCGCGGGCAACGCCGACAACGACCTGATGTTGAAAGTGGACGCCCTGGAAGCCGACGGTCTGACCGCGGTGGCGCTGTACGCCGAGATGTCCGGCGCCGACGGCACCGGTCCACCCCTGGTGGCCGGTCCGCGCCGAGGTGCGGTGGTCAGCACCGGCAATTACGATCAGCGGGTGCAGTTGTCGGCGGTCGAGCGGGCATTGGGGGGCGCTCGGCTGGGCATCGCCGACTCGGAGGCGACCTCCGCGGTCGAGATCCCCACCGCCGCCATCCTCAGCGCCCTGAGCCCACTCGGCGCTGGGCGGCTGACCTGCCGTTCCGAGCACCAGCTGGTCGGCCAGCAGTCGGGAGGTACAGCCTGATGCGCATCGTGCACTACCTCAACCAGTTCTATGCCGGGCTCGGTGGGGAGGATGCTGCGGGGATCGGTCCCCAGGTACTCGACGGGCCGGTCGGTCCCGGGCGGTTGCTGGCACAGTTGCTCCGTGACGGGTACCAGGACGATTACGAGATTGTGGTCACGATCGTGTGCGGCGACGACTATGCCGCCTCCACCCCGGCCGTCGCGCAGGAGCTGCTCGGGATGGCCCGCGCGGCCGATGCCGAGCTGCTGGTCGCCGGACCCGCCTTCGGCAGCGGACGCTACGGGCTGGCCTGCGCCCGGCTGGTTGCCGCCGCTCATGCGGACGGCCTGACAGCGTTGGCGACGATGCACCCGGACAACCCTGGCATCACCGACGCGGGTGCCGCCCCGGTCGTGGCCGCGAGTGCGACCTCCAGGCAGATGCGCCCGACAATGCAGAGGGTCGCTGCTGCGATCGCGAAGCTGGCCACCGGCGCGACGCTGACCACCGAAGACGGAAGGGTCGCCAAGGCGGCCCGGACCGGCCGGCTGGTCGAGCAGCGAGCCGCAGCGCGGGCGGTCGAGCTCGTGCTGCGCCGGCTCGGCGGTGACCAGGAAAGCACCGAGATCCCCGTCGGCGGGTTCGACGCGGTCGACCCGGCCGCACCGGTCGGCAAGGCCGCCAGCGCGACCGTCGCGTTGGTGACCGAAGGTGCCGTAGTGCCCGCCGGTAACCCGGACGGGCTCGAGTCAGCACGTGCCACCCGCTGGTTGCGTTACCAGATAGAGGGGGTTGACGCGCTCGCCTCCGGGGAGTGGGAATCGGTGGACGGTGGCTTCGCGACTACCGCCGCCAATGCCGACCCGAACCGGATAGTGCCGCTGGACACTGCCCGCGCGCTGGAGCGCGAGGGCACGATCGGCCGGCTGCACGACGAGTTCCTGGTCACGGTGGGCAACGGCACGCCGGTGGCCACCGCGCGCCGGTTCGGCGTCGAGTGGGCCGCGGAGCTGCGCAAGGCGGGTGTGCAGGCGGCGATCCTGACCGCCACTTGAGGTACCGGGACGCGTTGCGGGTCAGCGCTTGCCAAGGAACTGGAGCGGGCCGGTATTCCCACCGCCCTGATCACCAACCTCGTGACGATTGCTGAACAGGTCGGTGCGCCGCGCATCGTGCAGGGTCGAGGAATCCCCTACCCGTCGGGGGACCCGAACCTGTCACCGCCGGCCGAGCAGGAGTGGCGGCGGCGGTTGGTTCAGCGTGCACTCGACGCGGTTGCGACCACGGTCGAGCGGCCGACGATCTTCGAGGTCGATGTTGCGGAGGAGATCGATGCCTGACGCCGCGGTTGTCCGAGCAGCCAGCCTCGTGCTGGCGCACACCCCAGGCCTGGCCCGGCATGGCTCCAAGCCGATGCGAACCCTGGCCGGTGACGCCGACCTGATGACCAGCTTCCTGACCAACTTACGCGGCTTCGACGATGCCGTCGGCTATCTGCCGCACCAGGCGTTCTTGGGCGTATGCCATCCCCGCGAGCTGCCGCCCCGCCCGTGGGTCGGGGCCGGGTTGGCCGGGGCTGAACGCTTCGCGCCGTTCGGGGAACTGATGCCCGAGGAGGAGTTCCTCGGGCTGATGGCCGCAGTCGACGAGTTCGACCTGCTGGTGCTGACCCCGGAGGTTGCCGAGCAGGCCGCCAAACGGCTGGCCGCCCATCCGCTGGCGGCGCACCTGGATCTGGGCCGGATCACTGCGGCGTCCGGGGATGTCGCCGCTGCGGTCGCCAGCGGCGCCCGGCCGCTACACCTGGCACCCGACTGTCTCGCGGGGGCGCTGCGTGGCGCGCATGAGGAGGACGAGTCGCTGGTCGCCCACGTGCTGCTGGAGAACCTGGCTTGTAAGGCGACTGGCATCCTGGCGCTGCTGCATTTGCTGCACGACAACGGCCTCGACCCAGCGGCTATCGGCTACACCATCTCCTGCTCCGAGGAGGCCGTCGGCGACCGTTACCAGCGCGGCGGGGGCAACATGGGCAAGACGATCGCCTCTGTCGCCGGTCTGGCCGAGTCGTCCGGGGCGGACGTCAAGAACTTCTGCGCGGCGCCGATCCCCGCGCTGGTGATCGCTGCCAGCCTCGTGGTGGCGGGTGTGGTCGAGCAGGTCGCAGTCGTCGCCGGAGGCTCGCTACCCAAGCTGGGAATGAAGTTCGAGGGGCACCTGCGTCACGGTCTGCCCGTGCTGGAAGACGTGCTCGGTGGCACCGCGATGCTGGTGACCGCCGACGACGGTGTCTCACCCCGGATCAGGCTCGACGCCGTCGGGCGCCACCGGGTGTGCTCGGGCGGCTCCGGTGCGCAGATCTTGCACGACCTGGCAGTGCGGCCGCTGGAGGCGATCGGCGCGCGGATGCTGGACGTCGACGACTACGCCACCGAGCTGCACAACCCGGAGATCACCGAGCCGCAGGGTTCGGGGGACGTCGCAGCGCGCAACTACCGCACGATCGCGGCGCTGGCCGTCCGCCGCAAGGAAATCATCCGCGATGAGATCGACCTGTTCGTCGCAGAGCGGGGCATGCGGGGTTACGCCCCAACCCAGGGTCATCTGGCTTCGGCGGTGTGTTACCTGCCGCACGCCCTGCGGCGGCTGACGGCCGGATCGGCCCACAGGGTGCTGCTACTGGCAAAGGGCAGCCTGTTCCTCGGGCGGATGAGCCAGCGGTCCGACGGCATGAGCGTCCTGCTGGAACGCAATGGAGGCTGAGTTCATGGGAGTGCAAGAAAACGCTGTGGTGGACGCGACGAAGGAGAACTTCGACGAGCTCGTTGGGTCAGGTCTCGCGCTCGTCGACGTGTGGGCCGAAAGCTGCCGCCCGTGCGTGGCGCTGGCTCCGCACATGGCGAGCATCGCCAGCACGAACCCAGATCTGACTGTGGTCAGGCTGGATGCGAGCAAGGCACGGCGGCTGTGCATGTCGCTGCAGGTGCGCGGACTTCCCACCATCCTGTTGTTCCAGGACGGTCAGGAGGTGGCGCGCATTTCCGAGCCCAACCTGGTAGCAGATCAAGTCGATACGTGGCTGGCCACAGCGTTAGCCGAGTTGCCGACGAAGGAGGCGTAAATGTTCGATGGCAAGCAGGTCATCGTGATCGGTGAACGCGACGGGGTTGCGGGGCCGGCGATTGCGGCCTGTGTCGAGGCGGCGGGCGCTCCGCTGGCCTTTGTCGCTACCGAATGCTTTGTTTGAACGGCTGCCGGGGCCATGGACCTGTCCACCCAGGAGACGATCAAGCGCCTGGTCGATCAGCACGGCGCTGACGCGCTGCTGGTTGTGCTCGGAGCACCGGACGCGGAGAGCGCCGGGATCGCTGCTGAGACGGTGGTGCTCGGTGATCCGAGCTGGGCAGGACCGTTGGCCGGGGTCCAGTTGGGCCTCCCCGTTTACCACATCCTCGAAGACGAACTGCGGGCCGCCGTTCCCGCCGAAATGTGGGAGGAACAGGTCGGGTTGATGGTCGACGTGCTGGAGGTGGATGCCATCGCCGACGCGGTACGGGAGTTCCGCGAGCAAGCGGCCGGCTGACCGGTCCGTAGACTCCCTGCGTGGTGCCGATCGAAACGGATGCGCTGGCAGCGCTGCGGGCAGTTGAGACCGAGCTGGACCGTCGCTGGCCGGAGAGCCGGATCGAACCGTCGCTGACCCGGATCGCGACGCTGGTCGACCTGCTCGGCATGCCGCAGCGGTCCTACCCGGTGCTGCACATCGCCGGCACCAACGGCAAGACCTCAGTGGCCCGGATGCTGGATGCGCTGCTGCGCGAGATCGGACTTCGGGTGGGTCGTTACACCAGCCCGCACCTGCAGCGCGTCACCGAGCGGATCGGCCTGCACGGCGAGCCGATCAGCCCTGAGCGTTACGTCGAGGCGTACCAGGACATCGAGCGGTACGTGACCTTGGTCGACGCCGGATCAACGGTCCCGGTGAGCAAGTTCGAGGTGCTGACCGGGATGGCCTTCGCGACCTTCGCCGACGCACCGGTGGACGCCGCGGTCGTGGAAGTCGGCCTCGGTGGTAGCTGGGATGCGACCAACGTCGCCGACGCCGCAGTGGCGGCGATCACTCCGGTCGCGGTGGATCACGTCAACTACCTGGGCAGTGACCTCGCGGGCATCGCTGTGGAGAAGGCCGGGATCATCAAGCCCGGGTCGGTGGCAGTGCTGGCTGAGCAGCGCCCCGAGGTGGCCAGGGTGATCGCGGCCCGCAGCGTGGAGGTGGGCGCGACGGTGGCGAGAGAGGGCATGGAGTTCGGTGTGCTGCACCGTGACATCGCCGTCGGTGGGCAGCAGCTGAGGTTGCAGGGCCTCGGCGGGGTGTACGACGAGATCTTCCTGCCGTTGCACGGCGAGCATCAGTCCCGCAACGCGGTGCTCGCGCTGGCCGCTGCGGAGGCATTCTTCGGGGCGGGTACCACCCGGTCGCTGGACGTCGATGCAGTGCGTGAGGCCTTCGCGACAGTGACCGCGCCGGGACGGCTGGAGCGGGTCCGCGCGGAGCCCTCGGTCTTTCTCGATGGCGCGCATAACCCGCATGGTGCGCGGGCGCTGGCGGCCGCGCTACGCGAGGAGTTCGGCTTCCGCAGGCTGGTTGCTGTGCTGGGGGTGATGCGCGACAAGGACGCCGCCAGCATCCTCGCGGAGCTGGAGCCGGTGATCGACGAGATCGTGGTGACCGCCAGTAGCTCGAGGCGCGCGATGGACGTTGACAAGCTTGCCGCCGTGGCGCGGGAGGTGATCGGCGAGGACCGGCTGCGGGTCGAACCACGGCTACCGGCGGCGATCGAATCGGCCATCGCCTCGGCCGGGGAGGTCGCTCCGGGCCAGGACCGCATCTCGGGCGCGGGGGTGGTTATCACCGGCTCCGTGGCGCTGATCGGCGAGGCGCGCACCCTGTCCGGCCGGCAACCGCAGTGAGCGATCCACTGCAGGGGCTGCGCGGTGTCTTCGTGGGCACCCTGGTGATGGAGGCGATTGTCGTCGGGCTGGCACTGCTCGTCGTCGACCGGCTCGGCGGCGGGATAGCTGGCCCCGCCGGCTGGTACACGGCTGGTCTGGCGCTGGCGATGGTCCTAGCGGCCTTCGCGCAGCGCCGCCCATGGGGCTTGGGATTAGCCCTGGTGCTGCAGGTCGCGATGGTCGCCGGCTGGTTCGCCCACCCCGCGCTGGGTGGGCTCGGCCTCCTGTTCGTCCTGGTCTGGAGCTATCTGCTGTACGTACGTTGGGTGGTTGCGCGGCGGCTGAGGGCCTGACCACGCCACGGCGGTGGTAAGACATAGTAGTACTCTTACTGAGTGCGGATCACGAGCAAGGGCCAGATCACCATCCCCCAGCAGGTCCGGCGCGACCTTGGCCTTGAGCCCGGTGATGAAGTCGACGTCTTGGTCGACGGGGACAGCGCCCGGATTGTTCGGGTCCCAGGCGCGCCGACTCGCGGACGGCGTCTCGTCACCCGGTTACGCGGCACCGCGACCGCTCACCTCGACATGAGTACCGACGAGCTGATGGCGTTGCTGCGTGACGACGACTGAGGTCGCCACCCTCGTCGACTCGAACGTTCTGCTCGACGTCGTCCGGGAGGACCCGGTCTGGTGGCCCTGGTCCGCGGACACTCTTGCCCGAGTGGCCGATGAGGGGCCGCTGGTGATCAACTCGATCATCTACGCGGAGGTGTCGGCGACCTACGCCACGGTGGAGGAGGTCGATGCAGTGCTGGCCGATCCAGCGTTGGTGCGATCGGAGGTGCCCTGGCCGGCCGCCTATCTTGCCGGCCGCTGCCACGTCGAGTACCGGCGACGAGGTGGCGCGCGGGCCAGGACGCTGTCCGACTTCTTCATCGGAGCCCATGCTGCGGTACTCGGGATGCGGCTGCTCACCAGAGACCCCACCCGGTACCGCACGCACTTCCCCACCATCGAGCTCATCGCGCCGGTGACCGGCCGCTAGGCTCCTCTCGCCCCGGCACGTCATCGCCAGAAGGAGAATGAGCAGCAGTGAGCGAGCGCACGTTGGTCCTGGTCAAGCCCGATGGTGTCAGCCGCGGCCTGATCGGCGAGGTGATCGCCAGGATCGAGCGCAAGGGGCTGACGCTGGCTGCGCTGGAACTGCGGACAGTTCCGCGCGAGCTGGCTGAGCAGCACTACGCCGAGCACTCGGGAAAGCCGTTCTTCGGCTCACTGCTGGAGTTCATCACCTCCGGTGCCGTGGTGGCTGCCGTGGTCGAGGGCGAGCGGGCGGTCGCGGCCTTCCGGCAGCTGGCCGGGGGCACGGATCCGGTGGACAAGGCCGCCCCTGGCTCGATCCGCGGTGACTTCGCGTTGGAGACCCAGTCGAATCTGGTGCACGGGTCGGACTCGGTGGACTCTGCCAAGCGCGAGATCGCGCTGTGGTTTCCGGAGCTTTAGGGGTTTCCGGAGTCTCCGACGGTGCGGGTAGTTGCGTAACCGTCGATCTCGACAGGGACCGGGTGGAGGTGCGGTGCGAGCCGTACGAGCTGAGCACCGAGGACCCCCTCCGGTGCAGCGGCTCGTGCAGGAACGCATCACCTGACCAGCGCGGCCACCGGCCCGGCGAGCCAGTCGCGGACCTCCCGGCGGCTGCCTAACCGGACCACCACCGGACCCTCCCCCGTGGCGAGCACCACCCGCACGCGCTCCCGCACTCGCCCCCGGGCAAGCGGCGGGAACGTCGACCATGCCCACCGCAGGATGTGCTCGGGATCGGTGAAGATCGTCCATAGCAGCGGCTCGACGTTGCCGTTCCACAGCGTCACGCGCCCGGCCCGCCGCGCGACGGTGCGCCCGATAAGCTGGGGCAACACTCGCCAGCGGGGCCTTCAGAGAGCGCCTAGGAACTGTGCTGGCGTTCGGCGTGTGGTGAGCCCGATGGGCGCGCCTGCGCCTCGAGCACGTAGATCGAGTTCGCCGCGAGATGTACGTAGTCGCTCTCGGTGAAGCGGTTTCGTGCATCTCGGGCCACACCGTGACGCCCACTTAGAGGTCGGTCCACCCGGCCGAAAACCTGCCGGATCTGTCGGGGTCGGCAGGTAGCGTCGGTCGCGTGTCCGACAATGGCGCCGCGCCCGTTCAGGCCCGCGGGTTGCGCAAGCGGTTCGGCACGGTCGAGGCGGTGCGCGGGATCGATGTCGAGGTCCGGCCGGCTGAGACATTCGGCTTCCTGGGTCCCAACGGTGCTGGGAAGTCCTCCACCATGCGCATGATCGCCTGCGTGTCCCCGCGCAGTGCCGGTGAGCTGCAGGTGCTCGGGATGGACCCGGACGCTGAGGGGCCGAGGATCCGCGCGCGGCTCGGGGTGGTGCCGCAACAGGACAACTTGGACACCGAGCTGACGGTGCGGCAGAACCTGCATGTCTATGGGCGCTATTTCGGCCTGTCCCGTGCCGCTGTGCGGGCCAAAGCAGCCGAGCTGCTGGACTTCACCCAGCTCACCGACCGGGCTGGCGACCCCGTCGAACTGCTGTCCGGGGGTATGAAGCGGCGGCTGACTATCGCCCGGTCTCTGGTCAACAACCCGGAGCTGATGCTGCTCGACGAGCCGACCACCGGGTTGGACCCGCAGGCCCGGCACCTGCTCTGGGACCGGTTGTTCCGGCTCAAGCAGCAAGGCGTCACGCTGATCATCACGACGCACTACATGGACGAGGCCGAGCAACTGTGCGATCGGCTGGTGGTGATGAACGGCGGGCTGATCGTCGCGGAGGGCTCGCCGGGTGAGCTGATCGCCCAGTACTCCACCCGTGAGGTGCTGGAGCTGCGGTTCCAGCCTGGAGGCCAACTCAGCTGGCTCGACGCACTGGACGGTCTGGCCGACCGGATCGAGAAGCTGCCCGACCGCTTGCTGCTCTACACCGTCGATGGCGAGGCCGCGCTGTCCGCCGCCCACCAGCGCGGGGTACGACCCATGTCCAGCCTCGTCCGGCGATCCACCCTGGAGGACGTCTTCCTCCGCCTCACCGGGCGATCACTGGTCGACTGATGACGACCGTCGAGGCTGTTCGTTGCACCGGTCGAGTGCTGCCCGGGTGGCGGGCTGCGCTGCGCGTCGTCGAGGAGCGGTGGCTCTGGTACCGGCGCAATTGGCGGGCGACGGCCATCTCCAGCCTGCTGCAGCCGTTGCTGTTCCTGGTGGCCTTCGGCGTCGGCTTCGGTCGATTGATCGACGCGAGTGGTGGGGCGGCGCAGGTCACCGGCGGGGTGCCCTATCTGATCTACCTCGCGCCCGCCCTGCTGGTGATCGGCGCGGTGCAGACTGCGGCCTTCGAGTCGACCTACCCGGTCCTGTCGGCGTTCAAATGGCAGCGCACCTACTGGGGAGTCGCTGCCACTCCGGTCACACCCGGGCAGCTGGCTGGCGGGCAGCTCACCTGGATCGCCCTGCGGCTGATGGTGTCCGGCGCCGCATACCTCCTGGTGGTAGCGCTGTTCGGGGTGATGCACGGGCCCGGAGTGCTGGTTGCGCTGGTCTTCGCAGTGCTGTGCGGTATGGCGTTCGGCGCGCCACTGGTGGCGTTCGCAGCCGCGCAGGAGGGCGAGGGCACCGCGTTCACCGCCGTGTTCCGGTTCGTGGTGGTGCCGATGACGCTGTTCTCGGGCACCTTCTTCCCGATCTCGCAGCTGCCCGGGGTGATCCAGCCGCTGGCCTGGATCAGCCCGCTGTGGCACGGCACCGAACTGGCCCGCGGTGCCGCGCTGGGCATCCTGGCGTTGTGGCCCACGATGGGGCATGTCGCCTACCTGACAGCGTTGTTGCTGGTGGGGGTGCTGCTGTCGCGGTGGCGGTTCCGGGTCAGGTTGACCCGATGACCACGGTCCGGGAGGTGGCGCCGGAGGTCGCCCCGCCGCGGTTCGGGCTGCTGCTGCGGGTGCTGCCACCAGGGTTGTACGCCGGTCGGGCTCGGATGCTCATCCTGCGCTCCTCCCTGGCGTCGCGCAGCGCCTGGCTGGCTATCTTCTCCGGGTTCTTCGAACCCTTGTTCTTCCTGGTGGCGATGGGACAGGGGCTGGGCAGCCTGGTCGGTGCCGTGCCGGGACCGGCCGGGCAGCAGCTGAGTTACGCGGCATTCATCGCGCCAGGGCTGCTTGCCGCGTCGGCGATGAACGGGGCCGTGTACGACTCGACGTTCGGTTTCTTGTTCAAGCTCAAGTACGCGAAGCTCTACGACGGGATGCTCGCCACCCCGCTGGGTCCGGTGGATATCGTCCTGGGGGAGATCGGCTGGGCGCTGATCCGGGGTGGGATGTATGCGACCAGTTTCCTCGCCGTGATGCTTGCTCTCGGACTGATCTCCTCGCCCTGGGCGTTGCTGGCCCTACCCGCGGCGCTGTTCGTGGCGTTCGCTTTCGCGTCCGTCGGGATCGCTGCCACCTCCTTCATGCGCTCCTGGCAGGACTTCGACCTGGTGCAGCTGGCGGTGCTGCCGATGTTCCTGTTCTCGGCCACGTTCTTCCCACTGTCGGTCTATCCAGCGCCGCTGCAGTGGCTGGTCCAGGCGTTCCCGCTCTACCACGCCGTGGCTCTGATGCGCGGCCTCACCACAGGCGTCGTCGGCTGGTCGATGCTGGGAAACCTGGCGTACTTCGTGGTGATGGCCTCCGTCGGCATCGCCGTAGCCTCCCGCCGCCTCCGGGTTCTCCTACTCCGGTAGCGGGCTCTTCAAGGACTACCAACCCGCCCCCGTGGCGCCCATAACCGCTACCAACCTCGGCGTGCATGGCGGTGATTGCCCACAGGCGGTGAGTTATCCACAGCACCGAGCGTTGCCATTTGGCGTCAGGCTAGCTGGACGCCACGCTCGGCCCATGCACGAATGGTGGATTTCCCTGCTAGAGCCGGACGGGTTGCTGCTGCGCGACCGAGCGCTCACCGCCGTCGACCCCGATGACCTGTTGACGGCGTTGCGGTCTGGCCGGCTGCGACGCATCCAGCGGGGGATCTACCTGCCCAGACGGGTCGAGGCGAGCCCGCTCGTCGTTGCGCGTGCCGCGCTGCTCAGCTCGGGCGCCGTCGGTGCAGTGCCCAGCCACGCGACCGCAGCTCGGGTGCACCAGATCGCGGTGCCGGACGAGCACCGCGTGCAGCACGTGACAGTCACCCGGGAGCAGCGTCGTCGCAATCGCCACGACCTGCACTTCCACACCCGGTCGATCGGCTGCGGGGAGGTCGAGGGACGCGACGGCGTGCCAGTGACCTCCCTTGCCCGCACGCTGGCCGACCTGGCAACGAGCCTGGAGCGACTGCCCGCGGTATGGGCGATGGACGACGCTCTACGGCAACGGCGATGTGCCAAGGCGGACATCATCGCCGTCATCGAGCGCTGGCGCGGTGGTGCCGGCTGCGTCACGGCGAGGGAGCGGCTGGACGAGGCGGACGGCGTGGCGGAGTCGATCCTGGAGACGGCCGGACGCCTGGTGTTGCGCGATCGCGAGGTGCCCCTGCCGATCCCGCAGTACCAGCTCTGGGCGCCGGATGGCACGTTGGTGGCTCGGCTCGACGGCGCCTACCTGCGCGAGAAGGTGGCCCTGGAGTACGACGGGGCGGATCCGCACGGCCTGCCCGAAGCCGTGTTCCGGGACCGCTGGCGGCAGAACGGCCTTCCCGAACTTGGCTGGACTGTGCTCCGCTTCACCTGGTGGGATGTGATGCGCGACCCTGATGGGGTGGCCGAGATAGTGCAGCGCACCCTACGTCGACGTGCGGCCTGAAGCCTGACCGCCAGAGTTGGTAGCAGTTAACGGCACCCGTGAGCCGGGTTGGTAGTCCTTGAAGGGCGGCCAACTACGCTAGCCAGCATGGCTGTTGCGTCGGTGTTCGAGCAGTTGGAGCTGCTGCTGCCTCGGGTCTCCAAGCCGGTGCAGTATGTCGGAGGCGAGCTCAACGCCACGGTGAAGGACTGGGACACCACCACGGTGCGCTGGGCATTGATGTACCCGGACGCCTACGAGGTCGGGGTGCCCAACCAGGGAATCATGATCCTCTACGAGGTGCTCAACGAGCAGTCCGACGTCCTCGCGGAGCGGACCTACGCGGTGTGGCCGGATCTCGAAAAACTGATGCGCGAGCACGATGTCCCGCAGTTCACCGTGGAATCGCACCGGCCGGTCGGCGCTTTCGACCTGTTCGGGGTCTCTTTCGCGACCGAACTCGGCTACACGAACCTGCTCACCGCGCTGGACCTCGCCGGGATCCCGCTACACGCCGCAGACCGCACCGGTGACCATCCTGTGGTCATCGCCGGAGGACACGCCGCGTTCAACCCGGAGCCGATCGCCGACTTCATCGATGCCGCAGTGCTGGGAGACGGCGAGGAAGCCGTCCTCGAGATCACCGCGGTCGTGCGGGGCTGGAAGGCGCAGGGAAGCCCAGGAGGCCGCCAGCAACTACTGGGCCGGCTAGCCGGAGTCGACGGCGTCTACCTGCCGGGCTGCTACCACGTCAGCTACCTCCCCGACGGCGGGATCAGGCACGTCGCCAACAGCGGGCGGGTCCCACAGCGAGTAGCCAAACGCACCACGATGGACCTCGACGAGTGGCCTTATCCCAAGCAGCCGCTGGTGCCGATCGCGGAGAGTGTGCACGAGCGGATGAGCGTGGAGATCTTTCGTGGCTGCACTCGCGGCTGCCGGTTCTGCCAAGCCGGGATGATCACACGTCCGGTGCGGGAACGGTCGGTCGAGGGCGTCGGGGAGATGGTCCAGCGCGGCGTGCAGGCCAGCGGGTTCAGCGAGGTCGGGCTGCTGTCGCTGTCCAGCGCGGACCACTCCGAGATCGGCGAGATCACCAAAGGCTTGGCCGACCGGTACGAGGGCACCGGAATCAGCCTGAGTCTGCCGTCGACCCGGGTGGATGCGTTCAACATCGACCTCGCCAACGAGATCTCCCGCAATGGCCGCCGCTCCGGCTTGACGTTCGCCCCGGAGGGCGGCTCCGAGCGGATCCGCCGGGTGATCAACAAAATGGTGTCCGAAGAAGACCTCATCCGCACCGTCTCCACCGCGTTCGGCGCGGGTTGGCGGCAGGTGAAGTTGTACTTCATGTGCGGCCTGCCCACCGAGACCGACGACGACGTGGTGCAGATTGCCCAGATGGCGCACAACGTGATCAGGGCCGGCCGGGAAGCCAGCGGCAGTAGGGACATCCGGTGCACGATCTCGATCGGCGCCTTCGTGCCGAAGCCGCACACCCCGTTCCAGTGGGCCGCCCAGGAGCATCCCGACGTCGTCGACCGCCGGCTCAGGAAACTCCGCACGGAGATCAACAGTGATCGCAAGATCGGCCGCAATGTCGGCATGCGCTATCACGACGGTAAGCCCGCGCTGATCGAAGGGCTGCTCTCCCGTGGCGATCGCCGGGTTGGCCGGGTGATCGAACGGGTCTGGCGCGACGGCGGCCGGTTCGACGGCTGGAGTGAGCACTTCCGTTACGACCGGTGGGTTGCCGCCTGCGCCGAAGAGCTCACCCCGCTGGGTGTGTCACTGGAGTGGTTCACCACCCGCGAACGCGGACGTGACGAGGTGCTGCCCTGGGACCACCTGGACTCCGGACTGGACAAGGAGTGGCTCTGGGACGACTGGCAGGACGCACTGGCCGGCCGCGAGCAGGATGACTGCCGGTGGACCCCATGCTTCGATTGTGGGGTCTGCCCGTCGATGGGTACCGACATCCAGGTCGGACCCCGCGGACGGCAGCTGCTACCGATCAGCCCTGTCAGCCAGTGCGACCCGGCCGGCTACTGAGCCCGGCTGCGCATTCACTGCCTTCACCGCATCCACCACGCCATGACCGTAGAACCCGTTGCCGGAGCGCCCCACGCCGTCCACGCACGCGGCGTCCGGGTCGTCATACCCTGGTATGACGTACCCGGGTTCGTCCTGCGCAGGTTTGTCCAGCGCAGGGCACGGTAGCGGGTCGGCCTGCTGGCGCAGCAGGGTGGCCACCTCGGCGGGACGGGCCTCGGGCCGGGAGGAGGCGAGCAGCGCGGCCACCCCGGAGGCATGGGGCGCCGCCATGGACGTACCGCACGCGTAGTCGTACCCGCCGGGGACAGTGGACAATACGCACCCGCTGGGGGAGCCCCTCGGCCGCTGCGCGAAGTCCCCGCCCGGGGCGGTCACCGCGACCACACCCAGACCGTAGGAGCTGTATCCCGACTTGACCCGCTGCGCGCCGACGGCGGACACCGCGACCACGCCGGGCAGCTCCGCCGGCAGCACGTCGCAGTGTTTGTCCACCGGCCGCGGCTGCGGGTCAGGTGCGTTGTCCGGGCTGCGCACGTCTTGCTGGGGATCAGCCAGATTCATCCGCTCATTGCCGGCGGCGGCAACGCTGAGCACCCCTTGGGCCGTTGCGTACTGAACCGCACGCCGGACGGCCTCGTGGGCCACCGCCTGACCTGGCACGTTGGAACAGGTCAGCAACCACGGGTCGACGAAGAAGCTGCTGCTGGCGATCCGCATCTGCTGCCGGGCGGCCCACATGTAGCCACAGACGGCGTACTCGGGGTAGATGAACCCGTCGTCGTCTACCACCTTCACCGAGGCCAGCCGAACCCCGGGCGCCACCCCGGTGATGCCGCGCCCATCGTCGGCTGCCGCGATCGTCCCAGCCACGTGGGTGCCGTGCACAGAGGAACTCGGACTCCACGCACTGGGCGCCTGGTCGGGCCTGCCGGACAAACAGCCCGCCGAGCGGGCAGGGTCGACAGCGGTGGCCAGGTCGGGGTGTGTCGCGTCGACTCCGGAGTCCAGCACCCCGACGAGCACCTCTGGGCTACCCCGGTTGATCGTCCTGGCCTGTGGGGCATGGATCAGCTCCATGCCCCACTGCTCGGCTGAACGGTCGATGCTCAGCGTCTGCTCCGCTGCGGGCAGCCGATCGGCGGTGCGCAGCACGGCTGTGTCGTTCCCGGCCGGGTCGTTCTCCTTTGGCCTGGTCAGCTGAGCCTGTTGCGGCGCGGCCAGCGCCTCGGCCTGCGCGCTGTAGGCCCGGGCGGCACCGAATCGGACGGCGAAAACCGGCTCGGCGGAGGTGACGACCGCGACTCCGATCTGCGGGTAATAGGCAATGCTGGTACCGCAGGCCGCCCGGATCTCCCGAGCCGCTCGCGACTCGGGAGTCCCGACGTCGAACAGCGCGACGTAGCGCAGCAGCGGGCCCTGCACAGCGCAGTCCGGTGGCTGAGCCGGCAGCTCGGGTGCCGCCTGGGCGACTACGGGGCCCGGCGAACCGGGCAGCGCGAGCACCGCTCCCACGACCGCGGCAATCCGCAGCAGACGGAGCAACACCCGCAGCCTCCAGGTGGACAGGCGGACCGGAAGCCTGACCGTAGTGAGATTCGCCGGGGAGTGACAAGCCGGTGATGAACGGGGCGGCCGTGAGTGGCCGGTCGGGAGTGGCGGGCCGTGAGCGGCATTGCGTGCTAGAACACTGTTACCCGCTCACGAGAGGCTTCGATGCGCCCCAACCCCTCCGCCGCCCCGGTCTGCAGAGTGCGGCTGCGCTACGCCAAGCGTGGCAAGCTGCGGTTCACCTCGCACCGCGACGTCGCCAGAGCCTTCGAGCGGGCGCTACGGCGGGCCGGTCTCCCGATGGCCTACTCGCAGGGGTACAGCCCGCATCCGAAGGTCTCCTGGATGGGTGCGGCGCCCACCGGGGTGGCCAGCGAGGCGGAGTACCTCGAGATCCAGCTCGTGGACCACGTCGATCCTGATCTGGTCCGCGCCCGGCTGGACGCGGCTTTGCCGGACGGGCTCGCGGTGCTCGAAGGGGTCCTGGCCGGTCCCGGCGGACTCGCCGAGCGGATCGAGGCCAGCAGGTGGCGCATCGAGGTCCCCGGGCTGCCCAGTGAGCAGCTCCGGCAGGCCGCCCAGGCGCTGCTCGCCGTCCCAGAACTGCTGGTCGAACGGGTCGTCAAGGACGGACGGCGAAAGCTGGATGCACGGGCCGCGATCGTCTCGCTGGAGGTTGAGGATTTTCCCGCGCTGACGCCTATGCCGGATCCGCTCACCACGTGTGGGATACTGATAGCGGTTGTACGGCAGGTTAACCCTGCGGTCCGACCCGACGATGTGCTGAGCGCGCTCGGCGTCGTCGCCGGCCTCCCGCCGCCGGTGCCCGCGAAAGCGATCCGGATGGCGCAAGGTCGGCTCGACGACGACGGGGATCTCGTCGACCCGCTCGCTGCGGACCGGACATTCGCCCGGACGGCGGTGGTGGGGTGCGATGGCGGGCCGGATCAGCACGATGTCGCGGGACACGCCGGTTGACCGCTCCGGACCGCGGAGCTGCCGGTGGAACACAGGATTGCCGTCGCCGGACTCGGCGGCGGATGACGCATAGGGCCCCTGCGCGGCCGCGTCCCGACAGGTGGGACGCGCCCGGGGGCTGGAGGA
The DNA here is from genome assembly GCA_052390115.1 of Pseudonocardiales bacterium. Taxonomy (GTDB): domain Bacteria; phylum Actinomycetota; class Actinomycetes; order Mycobacteriales; family Pseudonocardiaceae. The sequence continues at coordinate 31,091 of JBQTHE010000070.1, forward strand.
GCTGAATGGCGAACACGACAACACCCGCCGGAGGCATTGGCGGGCGAACAGACACATCCAGCGCCAGCGGGCCCGCCGGGGCTGAGCTTGCTGCCTCCCTGCCGGACCGGCTGCGCGTGCACGCTTTGGCCAAGCTGCTCTCGCTGAGCAGCAAGGAAGTCATGGTCGTGCTGACCGAGCTCGGCATCGCGATCCGCAGCCCGCAGTCCAGCATCGACCGGGGGACCGCGTTGCGGGCGGTGCAGGTGCTGCTGCCGGATCCTGAACCCGACACGGTGGAAGCCGACCAGATCGACCTGCGAACCGTCGAGGTGGAGGACCGCGGCGCACCGGGGGTGCCACTGGCGCCGGTGTTCAACGCGGCAGCACCGGTGTTCCTGCCGCCGGTCTCGACGCCGGCGGTCGCCGAGGAGCCCGACGACTCCGACGAGCAGGGCGAGGGCGAGGCGGAGGCCGACGGAGCCAGCCGGCGACGGCGGCGCCGCGGCCGGCGTGGTCGGGGTCGGGGCAAGACCAGCGAGGACACCGAGGACGGCTCGATCGAGCAAGACGACGACAACGGCGAGTCCGACAGTGGCGAGTCCCCGGATCAGGAGGGCGAAGATCGCCCGACCGAGGAGGCCGGTGACGGCGCGGGGAGGCGCCGCCGTCGCCGCCGTCGCCGTCGAGACGGTGGCGACGATGAAGCTGCCGCCCGCGAGGACGACCCGCCGGACACCGTCGTGCATGTCCGGGAGACCACGGACCGTCCGGCCGAGGACGAGGTGCAGGCGATCCGCGGCTCCACCCGCCTGGAGGCCAAGAGGCAGCGCCGGCGGGATGGCCGGGAGGCCGGCAGGCGGCGGGCTCCGATCCTGTCCGAGTCGGAGTTCCTCACCCGGCGTGAGGCCGTCGAGCGCACCATGGTCGTGCGTGAGCACCCTGAGCGCACCCAGATCGCGGTGCTCGAGGACGACGTCCTGGTGGAGCACTTCGTCACTGCGTCGGGCTCTGGATCACTGGTCGGCAACGTCTATCTCGGCCGGGTGCAGAACGTGCTGCCCTCGATGGAAGCCGCTTTCGTGGACATCGGACGGGGCCGCAACGCGGTGCTCTACGCCGGGGAGGTGGATTGGGACGCCGCCGGACTCGAAGGCAAGGCGCGCCGCATCGAGCAGGCCCTGTCCAGCGGTGACAGCGTTCTCGTGCAGGTCACGAAGGACCCGGTGGGGCATAAGGGCGCGCGGCTGACCACCCAGATCAGCTTGCCCGGTCGGTTCCTGGTGTACGTGCCGGGCGGCCGGGCTACCGGGATCAGCCGCAAGCTGCCCGATACCGAGCGCAAGCGCCTCAAGGAGGTACTCAAGCGGATCGTCCCCGAGGACGCCGGCGTCATCATCCGGACCGCCTCGGAAGGTGTCAGCGAGGAGGAACTGGCTCGCGACGTCCGCCGGTTGCAGGCTCAATGGGAGGTCATCCAGAACCGTTCCGGCACCTCCGCCGCAAGCTCCGGGAGCAAGGTCAAAGCACCGGAGCTGCTCTACGAAGAGCCTGACCTGCTGGTGAAGGTGGTGCGGGATCTGTTCACCGAGGACTTCCGCGAACTCGTCGTCCAGGGCGACGACGCCTGGGACACCGTGGAGGGCTATGTCAAACATGTGGCCCCGGACCTGATGACACGGGTGCGCAGGCAAACCGGTGCCGGCGACGTGTTCGCCGAGTTCCGGATCGACGAGCAGATCACCAAGGCGCTGGACCGCAAGGTGTGGCTACCTTCCGGTGGTTACCTGATCATCGACCGCACTGAGGCGATGACGGTGATCGACGTCAACACCGGCAAGTTCACCGGGTCGGGTGGCAACCTCGAAGAGACCGTCACCCGCAACAACCTCGAAGCCGCCGAGGAGATCATCAGGCAGCTCCGGCTTCGGGACATCGGCGGGATCATCGTGATCGACTTCATCGACATGGTGCTCGAGTCGAACCGCGACCTCGTGCTACGCCGGCTGACCGAATGCCTGGGCCGGGATCGCACCCGCCACCAGGTTGCCGAGGTCACCTCGCTGGGGTTGGTCCAGATGACCAGGAAGAAGGTCGGCACCGGGCTGCTGGAGGCGTATTCCACCGCCTGCGAGCACTGCAAGGGCCGCGGCGTGCTGGTGTCCGCGGAACCGGTGAACGTCCGGAGCCAGGGGGTGCCAGCGCCGGCCGGGCCGCCATCCAAGACCAAGGAGTCCGCTGGTGTGAACGGCCGTCGCGCGCGGCCCCGTGGACGTGCGTCGGGAGGCGATCCTGGGACACCGGAGCAAGGGACACCGGAACAGGGGACACCAGAGCAGGTAAGCGCCGAGGCCCTGCCCGCTGGGCAGGATGCACCCTTGCCTCCCACCGGGAATTCGCTGTCTCCCACGGGGGATTCGCCGGAGGCGACGCCGGAAACCAATTCGGTGGCCGCCTCAGCAGCCACGTCGGGGGCTGCCGCCAATGACGTTCCCGTGACGGCTCCCTCGACGACCGATGCTCCGGGCGCGCTTGCGCAGCCTGCAGCGCGCACTGTGACGCGCCGCCGCCGGGCTGCCTCGCGGCCGGCCGGGCCGCCCGCCCCCGATCTGCCGGAGGGTGGCGACCCGTCCGTCCCGGCCCTCCGCGGGGATGCGCGCGAGGTGAGCACCCCGGTTTGACCGGGCCGGATGGCGGGCCGTACCCTCATTGGCGGCCCGCCTGATCGGCGGGTCTAGGTTTGTGCACGCAGGTTTGGGCACACAGCGTCTGCCAACACAGTGTCTGTCCGATTCAGCGTCTGTCCGATTCAGTCCGATTCAGTCGAACAGCAGGAGCCCCACCCGATGTACGCGATCGTGAAGAGCGGCGGCAAGCAGTACAAAGTGGCCGTCGGGGACGTCGTCGAGGTGGAGAAGCTCGAGGGCGCGCCCGGGACCGAGATCAGCTTCCCCGCCGTGCTGCTCGTGGACGGCTCCGAGGTGACGACCGACGCCACTGCCCTTGGCGCGGCCTCGGTCAGCGGAAAGGTCATCGCGCAGGCCAAGGGCCCCAAGATCCGGATCCACAAGTTCAAGAACAAGACTGGTTACCACAAGCGCCAGGGTCACCGCCAGCAGCTGACCCGCGTCGAGGTCACCGGCATCTCTCGGTGATCTCTGGACACCGTGACCTTGGGAGGTTGAGTACCGATGGCACATAAGAAGGGCGCGTCCAGCTCCCGGAACGGCCGTGACTCCAACGCCCAGCGGCTTGGGGTGAAGCGGTTCGGCGGGCAGGCGGTCAATGCAGGCGAGATCCTCATCCGTCAGCGCGGCACCAAGTTCCGCCCGGGCGTGCAGGTCGGGCGCGGTGGCGGCGACACCCTGTTCGCACTCGAGGCGGGTGCGGTGCAGTGCAGCTCCTAGCGTGGGCGCAAGATGGTCAACATCGTCCCGGCCGAGGCCTGAACCCGGCCCACACAGCGAACTCCCCACGAGGGGCGGGACCGGCGAGATGACCGGCCCGCCCCTCGTCGGCTTTGCAGCATCGATCGAGATCGAGTGGGCCCTGAGTGGGCTTCGAGGTGAGGAGGTGCAGAGGTGGCCCGGTTCGTGGACCGTGCGGCGATCCACGTCGCTGCGGGCGACGGCGGTCACGGCTGCGCCTCGGTGCACCGGGAGAAGTTCAAGCCACTCGGTGGGCCCGACGGGGGCAACGGTGGGCGCGGCGGCGATGTGGTGCTCGTGGTGGATCCCGGGGTGCACACCCTGCTCGACTTCCACTACCGCTCCCAGGCCAGCGCCACGGGCGGCAAGCAGGGACAGGGTGGCAACCGCAACGGCGCGGTGGGGGAGGACCTCGTGCTGCGGGTGCCGGACGGCACCGTGGTGCTTACTCCCGATGGCGAGGTGCTGGCCGACCTGGTGGGTGCCGGAACCCGCTTCGTCGCCGCGAGCGGTGGGCCGGGCGGGTTGGGCAACGCAGCGTTGGCCTCCAGGGCCCGTAAGGCGCCAGGCTTCGCCCTGCTCGGTGAGCCAGGCGAGACCCGTGATCTGGTACTGGAACTGAAGTCGGTGGCCGATGTCGGGCTCGTCGGCTTTCCGTCAGCGGGCAAGTCCTCACTGGTCTCGGTGCTCTCAGCGGCTCGCCCCAAGATCGCCGACTATCCGTTCACCACCCTGGTGCCCAACCTCGGCGTGGTCACCGCGGGCGAGACGACCTTCACCGTCGCCGACGTCCCCGGCCTGATCCCCGGTGCCAGTCAGGGCAAGGGGCTGGGGTTGGAGTTCTTGCGGCACATCGAACGCTGCGCAGTGCTGGTGCACGTCGTGGACTGCGCGACCGCCGAGGCCGGACGCGACCCACTGTCCGATGTGGATGCGCTGGAACGTGAGCTGGCCGCCTACACCCCGTTGCTGGGCGGTGAACTGGCGTCGCGGCCCCGGCTGGTGGTGCTTAACAAGATTGACGTGCCGGACGCTCGGGAGCTGGCCGAGATGGTGCGTCCCGAGCTCGCGGCCCGCGGACTGCCGGTGTATTGCGTGTCCACGGTGACCACCGAGGGTCTGCGGGAGCTCACCTTCGCCCTCGGCACCGCGGTGCGCCAGCACCGATCCGACCAGCCGCCGCCTGAGCCCACCCGGGTGGTGCTGCGTCCCTCGGCGGTTGACGAGTCTGGTTTCGAGGTCACGGCCGACCCTGATCAGCCCGACGGGTTCATCGTCCGCGGTGGGCGACCGGAGCGGTGGGTGCGGCAGACGAACTTCGACAACGGCGAGGCCGTCGGCTACCTGGCCGATCGGCTGGCCCGGCTAGGCGTCGAGGACGCGCTGGCCAGTGCGGGTGCCCGTGCGGGTTGCCCGGTCACCATCGGCGACGTCACCTTCGACTGGGAGCCCTCTACACCGGCCGGCGCGGCCACGGTACGCCTGGGCGGGCGGGGGACGGACTGGCGGTTGGACGACGACGAGCGGGTCAGCGCCGCCCAGCGCAAGGCCGCCCGGCGTACCAGGCGCGAGCCTGCCGCCGATGGTGCGGTGGAGCAGGAGTGAGCCCGACCCGCCACGCTGTGGCGCAGGCGCGACACCTGGTGGTAAAGGTCGGCTCGTCCTCGCTCACCACGGCGGCCGGCGGGCTGGACCGGACCAGGCTGGACACCCTGGTCGACGCGCTCGCCACCCGCGTCGCGACTGGCACTCACCTGGTGCTGGTGTCCTCCGGTGCCATCGCTGCCGGGCTGGCGCCGCTAGGGTTGCGCCGCCGGCCCCGCGATCTGGCCACCCAGCAGGCTGCCGCCAGCGTCGGGCAGCTCGCGCTGGCACATGCCTACGCCGAATCCTGGGGGCGGCATGGTCGCACCGTCGGGCAGGTGCTGCTGACCTCCGACGATATGGTCCGCCGCGCGCATTACCGCAACGCCCAGCGCACCTTCGCCCGGTTGCGCGGCCTGGGTGTGGTGCCGGTGGTCAACGAGAACGACACGGTCGCCACCGACGAGATCCGGTTCGGCGACAACGACCGGCTGGCGGCGCTGGTGGCGCACCTGGTCGGGGCGGACGCCTTGGTCCTGCTCTCCGATGTCGGCGGGCTCTACGACGGTGACCCGCGACGCGGTGCGGCCTGTCTGGTTGCGGAGGTGTCGAGTCCCGCCGATGTGCACGGCGTGCGGCTCGGCGACGGCGGTGCGCTGGGCACCGGGGGAATGGCCTCCAAACTCGACGCCGCGACGGTGGCCTCACAATCCGGTGTGCCGGTGCTGCTGGCCGCTGCCACGCAGGTCGGGCGAGCGTTGGGCCCGGCCGACGTCGGTACTGCGTTCGCGCCCACCGGGGCGCGGCTGTCCGCCCGCCGGTTTTGGCTGCGCCACGCCGCAGGTGCAGCCGGCCGGCTACGGCTAGACGACGGGGCGGTGAGCGCGGTGGTGCATCGCCGGCGTTCGCTGCTCGCTGCCGGCATCATCGACGTCGAGGGTGACTTCATAGCGGGCGACGTGGTGGAGTTGATCGACAGACAGGGTGTGGTGGTCGCCCGGGGGATGGTCGGGTTCGACGCCACGGAGCTGCCCGAGCTGATCGGCCGCTCCACCCGTGATCTGCCTCCCGAGCTGCGCCGCGAGGTCGTGCACGCCGATGACCTAGTGCCCGTGTAGCCCGCCCCCCTCCTTCGCCCGGGAGTGGCGGGGGTAGCTGGGCGCCGTAGGCTCGGGTCCGTGCAGCTGCGAACGAACCCCGAGGCGCACACCGAGTCAGGCGCTGAGATTGTCGCCGGGTGCGCGCGGCAGGCGCAGCGCGCCGCGCCCACCCTGGCTACCGCGTCCGACGGGGCGATCGACGCCGCGCTGCACGCCATGGCGCACCGGCTGGCCGTCTCCGCCGCAGACGTGCTTGCCGCGAACTCCGCCGATATCGCCGCAGCCGAGCATTCCGGGATGACCCAGGCGCTGATCGACCGGCTGCGCCTGGGTACGACCCGGCTGACCGAGATGGCTGACCAGCTCGCCCTGCTTGCCGAAGTCCCGTTCCCGGAGCGGGATCGGGTGTTGGAAGATCGTCCGGACGGGCTGCAACTGATCGAGCGCCGCAGGCCGGTAGGAGTGGTGGGCGCCACCTTCGAGGCCCGGCCCAATGTCACCGTCGATGTCGCCTCGCAACTGGTGAAGTCCCGCAACGCCGGAGTGCTGCGGACCGGGTCGGCGGCACTGCGCTCCGCGCTGGCGCTGCGCGAGCAGGTCATCGCACCGGCGCTGGCCGACGCCGGGCTGGACCCGGCTGCCGTGCAACTGGTGCCCGACCCACGCCGGGACTGCGCGGTAGCCATGATGCAGCAGCCCGAACTGATTCCGCTGGTCATCGTGCGAGGCAGCGGAGAGACCACCGGCACGCTGGCCGCCGAGGGAGCCCGCCACGGGGTGCGGGTGTTGGCCCACGCGGCTGGCGGTGGGGTGCTCTACGTCGACGCCGCGGCCGACCCCGCCCTGGCCGTCGAACTGCTGGTGACCGGGCTGGACCGGCTGGGTGTCTGCAACCGGGTCAACCTCCTGCTGGTGGCCGACAGCGCCCCTGACCAGCTGCATGACGCGCTACTCGAGGCCGCCCGGCAGCGCGGGATTGCGCTGTCGCTACCGCCGCACGACCACCCGCTCGGCCACGAGTGGGCGCTGGACACCGGCCGGGAGGCAACGCTGACCGTGAGCCGGGTCACCGGTCCAGGGCAGGCCGCCCAGATCGCGAACCAGGAGACCTCCGGACTGGCTGCCACCATCGTCACCCGCGACGAGACCGCAGCGCGCGAGTTCATGGACAGCTACACCGGCACCGGGGTGTTCTGGAACGCCACTACCCGCTTGCTCGACGGGTTCAAGCTACGGAGGGTTCCCGAGACCGGGATCAACGTCGATCGAGTGCCCGGGCCGCGCGGTCCAGTCACCTTCATGGACCTGTACCTGCGACAGTTCGTGGTCATCCCAGCGCGCTGACGAGTTAACAGGTATCCTGGAATGCTTACCCGAACCGGGTAACGGTGCAAACCGAAGATCGAGTGTGGAGCCCATGACTGCTGTTAGCGACAAGTTCGGACGCCCGCTGCGAGACCTGCGAATTTCGGTGACCGACCGGTGCAACTTCCGCTGCTGCTATTGCATGCCGCGCGACGTGTTCGGGACCGACTTTCCGTTCATGGACAACTCGGAGCTGCTCTCGTTCGAGGAGATCGGGCGGCTCGGCGCGGTCTTTGCCCGCCTGGGTGTCAGGAAGCTGCGGCTCACCGGTGGGGAGCCCTTGCTCCGGCACGGCATCGAGCACCTGGTCGAGCAGTTGGTCGGCATCGAGGGCGTGGACGATGTGGCCCTGACCACCAACGGGTCGCTGCTGGCCGCAAAGGCGCGAGCGCTTCGGGATGCCGGGCTGAGGCGGGTCACGGTCAGCCTGGACTCACTTGACGAGCCGACGTTCCGGGCCATCAGCGACGTGAAGATCCCGCTGGCCCGGGTCATCAAGGGCATTGCGGCCGCTGCCGACGCCGGCCTGACCCCGGTGAAGCTCAACGCGGTGGTCAAGCGTGGAATGAACGACGGCCAGGGCCTTGTCGACCTCGCCGGCTTCGGACGCGAGCACGGCTACATCGTCCGCTTCATCGAGTACATGGACGTCGGCGCCACCAACGGCTGGCGGATGGAAGACGTCGTGTCGGCGGACGAGATCATCGAGCGCATCAACGCCGTCTGGCCGATCGAACCGCTGGAACCCACGTACGTCGGCGAGGTGGCCACCCGGTACCGCTACCTCGATGGGGGCGGCGAGGTCGGCGTGATCGCCTCGATCACCAAGCCGTTCTGCCGCACCTGCTCCCGGGCTCGGCTGTCCGCCAAGGGCGAGCTGTACACCTGCCTGTTCTCCGGCGCCGGCCACGACCTTCGCGCGCTGCTGCGCAGCGGCCGCAGCGACGACGAACTCCACACCGAGATCAGGGGTATCTGGCAGGGTCGTACCGACCGTTACTCGGCCCAGCGAACGACCGAGACGGCCGGGCTCGCCAAGGTGGAGATGAGCCATATCGGGGGCTGACACAGTTCCACGTCCCCCGGTGGTCCGGCTAGGTGGTCCTGCGGATGAGCCTGAGGTAGCCGGCGACGACGAGAACGATCAACGCCCAGACAAGGGCTTGAAGTATCCAGGCGGACGCGGTGAATGCGGCGCCGAGGGGGCTGGAGGTGTCGAAATCACAGCGGTTGTCGGCGCCCGTGGTGGCTAGCGGCAGGCTGTGGTCGATACCTACTCCTATCTGTTCGAGCAGTGAGCATGGCGAGTTGGGGTTGCTGGCTTGGCTGGTGTGCGCGGTGACGTACCGGCCTGGCCCGAGTGGAGTGTGCCCGGCGGCGACACCCAGTCCGGCCGCAATCAGGAGTACCGCCAAGAGGGCGACGGCGATGCGGCCGCCGCGGTAGCCGTAACCGGCGAGCACTCCCCACAGCCGGTGCGCCCCTTTGATCAGCCGGCCACCGAGCTCACCACGATCATGAAGGTCCTGTTGCTGGGCGATGAGGACATCCCGGGCGGTGGCCTCGCGGCCAGCGGCTTTCAGCACGGCAGCAAGCTGCTGGTAGGGCTGGGGCCGGTAATCATGGGTGTGGCGGGTGATCAGGTGCAGCCACTCGTGCCAGCCGACGGTATGTAGTGACGTGTAGACGAGGCCGGAGAGCGCGATCCGACGCGCCGGGGTGGCGCAGGTCGACCTGTTTGCCGTGCCGTGCGGGCAGATGACTTGGGCAGGCAGGAACAGGTGCTTGGCCTCGGCGTCCTCCAGATCCAGGACAGGCCCAGCCGGGTTGGTCAGCATTGCGCCGTTGAGGTTGAGCTGGCCGCTGATCTGGGCGTCGGGTAGCCGCACGGCGCCGTCGGTGCTGTGCCCGGTGGCGGTGAAGCCCTCGGCGAACATGTCGCTGCCGACCTGGAGGTGGTCGCCGATGAGGGCACGGCCGGCTTGGTTGGTCAGCTTGGCGCCGTTGAGGTTGAGTTGGCCGCTGATCTGGGCGTCCGATAGCCGCACGGCGCTGTCTGTGCTGTGTCCGGTGGCGGTGAGGCCTTCGGCGAACATGTCGCTGTCGATCTGGATGTGGTCGCCGATGAGGGCCGGCCCGGTGTGGTTGGTCAGCTCCGCGCCGTCCAGGTTGAGTTGGCCGCTGATGTGGGCGTCCGGCAGCCGCACCGTGCCGTCTTCGCCGTGTCCGGTGGCGGTGAACCTGTCGAGGAATACACCGCCGTTGACCTGGATGTGATCGCCGATGAGGGCCGGCCCGGCGTTGTTGATCAGCTGCGCCCCGTCCAGGTTGAGTTGGCCTCCGATGTGGGCGCCTGGCAGCCGCACCGCGCCGCGCTTGCAGTGTCCGGTGGCGGTGAAACCCTCGGCCAAGACCAGCCCGCCGTCGACCTGTAGCCCGTCGCCGATGAGGGCCGGGCCGGCCGGGTTGGTCAACTCGGCGCCGTTGAGGTTGAGTTGGCCGCTGATCCGGGCCCCTGGCAGCCGCACCGCGCTGAGCTCGCCGTGCCCGGTGGCGACGAAGCCCCCGCCGAACACGTCGCCGTAGACGTGGAGTGCGTCGCCGATGAGGGCCGGACCGGCATCGTTGGTCAGCCGCGCGCCGTTGAGGTTGAGTTGGCCGCGGATGTGGGCGCCCAGCAGGCGCACGGCGCCCTCTGCGCCTTGTCCGGTGGCAGTGAAACCCTCGCTGAGGAGAACATCACCCTCGACCCGGAGGCCGTCGCCGTCCAAAGCCGGGAGGTGCGAAGCGCTCAAGGTCAACCAGGGCAAGCGGGCACTCGTCAGGAATACGGCGCGCTCGAAATAGCAGCCTCGCAGCTCAAGGCCCACTACGGCCGGAACGTGGGTGAGATCGAGCGTTCCCGTGATCCGCGCACCATGGACCCGCACACCCAGCGGATCAAGACGGTCACCGCTGCGTCCCAGCACCAGGTCCCGGATGAGTTCGGCGCGGATGGTGTATCTGGGGTTCTCCGTTGCCGCCAACTGCTCAACGGTGAGTTGGCTGCGTGCGACCACGCCGCCAGACGTCAAGGCGTCGACCAGCGCCCGTTCTCTCGATGAGACCTCGCTGAGACTTTTGCCCGCCACGACTTTCCAACGGCTGATCGGCCACCCGGTCTTCAGCTCCCGGGTGTTCAGCTCATCGCCGCCGGAGCTGACCCGGAAAAGTTTACCCGACGTCGCCTAGGCTGCGCCCATGTCTGGACGGCGACTCGGGGTCATGGGCGGAACCTTCGACCCGATCCACCACGGACATCTCGTCGCCGCGAGCGAGGTGCAGGCCCGATTCGGGTTGACCGAGGTCGTGTTCGTGCCCACCGGGATCCCGTGGCAGAAGGGCCAGCGTGACGTCAGTCCAGCCGAAGACCGCTACCTCATGACGGTCATCGCCACGGCGTCCAACCCGCGGTTCTCCACCAGCCGGGTGGATGTCGACCGCGGGGCTCCCACCGTCACCGTGGACACCCTCACCGACCTGCGCACGCAGTTCCCCGACCAGGAGATGTACTTCATCACCGGCGCTGACGCGCTGGCGCAGATCTTGTCCTGGAAGCGGGTCGACGAGTTGTTCGAGCTGGCACACCTGGTCGGGGTGACCCGTCCGGGGTTCCATCTTGACGGCGAGCACCTGCCGGACCGGGCGGTGAGCCTGGTCGAGGTGCCGGCCATGGCGATCTCCTCGACGGACTGCCGGCAACGCGTGGCTCACGGCTTGCCGGTCTGGTACCTGGTGCCCGACGGGGTGGTGCAATACATCAGCAAGCGCGGCCTGTACCGCTGAGCGTTCTGAAACACCCGGCACCACCTGTGCAGCGATTGTGCAAGTCGTGAACTCGACACCACCGACGTTCACGGTGAATCGAGATGTCGGTAACGTCGAGTTCACGACGCACCACCCAAGACGAACTCGACTGCCCTAGGGTTTCTGCCCGACTGCACCGAGCGGGTCCTCTTCGCCCTGCGAGATCCTCTGGATGTGGGTCCCGTCGGACCGCCACTGTGAGACCGGAACCATGCCGGGATCCACCAGTCGCAGACCATCGAAGAACGCAGCGATTTCCTCCGGAGTGCGGGCTATCATCGACGGCCTGCCAAACTCGTTCCAATACCGTAACAGCGCGTCCATCTTCTCGCCGTGAGTGGGGTCAGTGATGGCTAGGTAGCTGCCCGGCGGCACGGCTTCCAGCAGCTGTTTCACGATCCCCCGCGCCTCGGCGTAGTCGGGGATATGCCCCAAGATCCCCAGCATCGTTATTGCGATAGGCTTGTCGAAATCCAGCGTCAGCGCAGCGCGGGAACGGATCTTGTCGGTGTCACGCGCGTCGGCATCGATGTAGTCGGTACGGCCCTCCTCCGTGCTCGTGAGTAGCGCTCGGGCATGCGCCAGGACCAGTGGATCGTTGTCGACATAGACGATCCGACACTCCGGCGCGATCCGTTGCGCGACTTCGTGCGTGTTGTTGAAGGTGGGCAGGCCTGTGCCGATGTCGATGATCTGCCGGACCCCAGCCTCATTGACTAAGTGCGTGACGACACGGCCAAGGAACCCCCGAACCGCGCGGGCCAGATATCCTACCTCCGGAAAAATCTGCAGGATCTCGTCACCGACCCGCTGGTCGATAGCGTAGTTATCTTTGCCACCGAGCCAGTAATTCCATATCCGGGCCGAGTGCGGAACGGTCGTGTCGATCTCGGGTGGTGTGGCAGTCACTGCGTATGACCTCTCGTGCGGGCTCATCGCGTACAGCCGAACATAGACCACAACCTGCTGCCGGCAGCCAACCAGGCGCATCCATCACCAGGCGCGCGTTAGCCTGGAGTCACCTCCTTGTCGAAGTTCACGCCCGGGGCGACGGCCCTGGGGGCATCGGTGGGGCGGGGTCCGGTGAGGGGATGATCCAGTGGATGTGGGCGGCGCGCGTCCGATCGGCCGGCGGTTGCGTCAGATCCGCCAGGCCCGGCGTAAGTCGTTGCGCGTGGTGGCCGGGCTGGCCGGGATCAGCTCATCGCACCTGCACCGGATCGAGACCGGGGCGCGTCCATTGGACAGCCTGACGCTGATCCTCGCGCTTGCGGATGCGCTCCAGGTCGCTCCCTCGGAGCTGATCACGCTGCCCGTCCCCGCGCCCGGCAACGGTCCCACTGACGGTGCGATCAACGCGGTACGGCTTGCGCTACTGGCGGTCGGCCACAATCGCCCGGGCGGGCAGGCCCAACCCGTCGATGCCTTGCGGGAACGAGTTACGGCCGTTGTGGACGCCTACTGCCGCTGCGACTGCAACGGCGTGGTCGGTGCCGAGCTGCCAGGCTTGATCCGGGACCTGCACACCTCGATCGCGGCCGGGCGCGACGTCGCCGAGCTGCTCGACCTAGCGGTGCTGCTGCACTCCCACGCCACCGTCGGGTGGCTTCGGGTGGTCGGGGGGTCTCTGGATTTGCGCTCGCAGGCCGCGGAGCTGGCCAGACGCGCGGCGATCGATCGAGAGACACCGCAGGCGTTGGGCCTCGCCGCGTGGGGAGGCATGTACGTGCTCGTGCTGGCGGGAGCCGTCGACCTCGCGCATGCTGAGCTGGACGCGGTCACCGTGCCTACTACCACCCCGGAATCGACTCAGCTGGCCGGGATGCTGGCCCTGTGCCATGCGTTTCTGGCGATGGCGCAGAGCCGCCCCGGAGACGTGGCCGCACCGCTGGAACTGGCAGCTGAGCTGGCGGACCGCACTGGGGAGGTCAACGCCTACGGGCTGGGGTTCGGCCCGCAGGAGGTCGGTCAGTGGCGAGCACGCACGGCGATGGAGGTCGCCGACCACGAGCAGGCGACCCGGGTCGCCGAGGGCCTGGCAGCCCAGACCCACCCGCTGCGCTCACGGCAGGCCGACTATTGGGTCACCTACGGCCGGGCGCTAGCGCGGCTGCGGGGACGCCGCGACGATGCGGTGCGGGCGCTGCGTCAGGCGGAGCTGATCCTGCCGCACTATGTGGAGCGCGACCCCCTTGTCCGGGACGTGCTCGCTGAGCTGCTCACGCACGCACGCCAGGACCCGGTCGGCCGGGAGCTGCGCGGCATGGCCTATCGGGCTGGCCTGCCGGTGTAGCCCGTCCGGGTGTCTGTTTCCGGCCAGGGACATAACGCTACCGCCGGCTCTCTCAACCCGCGCGTGACAGCAGGCGCACCATGAGCGGGTTCCGGTAGCCGAAGTGCCGAACTAGGCGGACGGCAACGTCCCGCCTCTGCCCGTCGAGCGGTCCGGCACCGACGGCGTTCATCACCCGGTTGATGACGTGGAACAGCGTGCCGATCAGGACCGCCTCGTCCAGTGCCTCGCCGCTGACGCCGGCGTCGCGGACGGCCTGGACGTCGGTCCTGGTCAAAGCCTCCGGTGCTCGCGACATCTTTTCCAGGAACGCCAGCGCTGCCCTGGCCTCGGCCCGGATCGGAGCCGAGTTGATGCGGTCGAGGGCAGCGTCGACTGGAGCCTGCCCGACGTACGAGACGGCGATGGCGCGATGGCCGGTGGCGCAGGATGGACACTCGTTTGTCTTCGAGGTGTAGGCGGCGAACAGCTCACGCTCGCCGACTGTCCACAAGGATTGTCCGCGCATCAGCTCCTGGACCAAGTCGAAGAACGGTGTGCCGAAGAACCGGTGCCGGTAGCAGCCAAGGTTTACGATCTCGGGCGGATCGGATCGGGTCAGCCGTGACATCAGCAGCAGAGTGAGCGCGGCGGGCCGATCGTGGCCGGTGTCGAGTACAGCTAGCCGCATGTCAATCCTCCTCGATCGGCCGGCGGGCCGCGTCGAGTCGCCGCGCGGCGGCGCCCACCGACGCCACCACGATGGTTTCGAAGATTTCGTCCTCGGAGTAGCCGCCGTCCCGCAATCGATTGACATCGGTGTCCGCGATCTTATCGGCGTGCTCCGCGACTGCGTAGACGAATTCCGCGAGCATCGCCGGGAGCGTATGCGGGGAGTCCGGGTGGGACCTAGCCGTTGTGGCCGTGAATACGGCGCGGCGGGTCTCGGGCGCCAAGTGGCCAGGCGTCGACTGAACGTGGCGAACGAGGTCGCGCCAACGCTCGTCACGCGACTGCGGCACCGGCTCCGACCTCCCGCCCCTTCCCACCGGCCTCGACAGTAGCCATATCCGTGCCCGGACGACTATGGGCGAGGTAGGAGCTCGACGTGCACCGCGTCGACCACTCCGAACCCGTACGCTCACCTGTGGTAGGGCGCGGACAACAGGGGTGCGCCCGGCGCCGCGGGCAGTCGAGCATTGGCTGCCGGAGTCGAGCAGAAGGAGCGACGTGTCAGCCACTGATCACGCACGAGAGCTGGCAGTGACCGCGGCGAACGCTGCGGCGGGCAAGAAGGCGCACGACATCACGTTGCTCGACGTATCCGACCAGTTAGTGATCACGGACTGTTTCGTGATCGCTTCGGCGCCCAACGAGCGCCAGGTCCAGGCCATTGTGGACGCCGTCGAGGAGGGGATGGCCGTCGCCGGGGCCAAGCCGGTGCGCCGTGAGGGGGCCCGTGAGGGGCGCTGGGTGCTGCTGGATTTCGTCGACGTCGTCGTGCACGTGCAGCATTTCGAGGAACGTTCCTTCTACGGCCTTGAGCGGCTGTGGAAGGATTGTCCGACGATCCCGTTCGAAGCGGATCCCCCCGCCGACCCCGATGAGGCGGACGAGTTGGTGTGACCCTGCAGCGGTTGGTGCTCTGGCGGCATGGCGAGACTGACTACAACGCGGCGCTGCGGATGCAGGGTCAGCTTGACTCGCAGCTCACCGCCACCGGTCTCGGCCAGGCCCGCCGGGCAGCCCGCCCCCTTGCGGAGCTGCAGCCGGAGTTGCTTGTGACCTCCGATCTGTCCCGCGCTGGGGATACCGCAGCTGTTCTCGCCGCCGAGACCGAGATACCGCTCCGGGTCGACAAGCGGTTGCGGGAAACTCACCTCGGGATGTGGCAGGGTCTGACCCACGCCGAGGTGGAGGAGCTGTGCCCGGGAGGCATCCAGACCTGGCGGGGTGACCCGGAATGGGCCCCTCCGGGTGGCGAGACCCGGGTGGAGGTGGCCGGGCGGGCCGCGCATGTGGTCGCCGAGCTCGATGCGGACGGCCACCAGAGCGCAGTGCTCTGCACCCACGGTGGGTTGATCGCCGGACTGACGCCGCTACTGCTGGGCTTGCCGGTGTCGGGCTGGTCGGTGTTCGGGGGAATCAGCAACTGCCACTGGACGGTGCTTGTTCGCCGCGGCTGCGGCTGGCGGCTGTTGGCGTACAACACCGCCGCGGGAGTCTGACCGCAGCAGGTAGGGGCGCAGCCGGGCCGCTGACGGACCTACGCTGATGATCGTGTCCGTTGCCGTCGTCACCGACTCAACCGCTTATCTCCCAGACGGGCTCGCGCAGCGCCATGGTATCCGGCAGGTTCCGCTGCACGTCCTAGTGGACGGCCGCCACCGGCTGGATGGCGTGCAGCTCGGGCCGGCCGAGTTGGTGCAAGCCCTGGCGCGACGGGCCACGGTGAGCACTTCCCGACCGACACCGGCGGAGTTCGAGGCGGTGTACACGCAGGCGCTTCGGGCTGGTGCCGACACTGTCGTGTCAGTGCACCTGTCCCGTGCGCTGTCCGGCACCTGGGAGTCTGCCCGATTGGCCGCCGCGCAGGTCGGCGCTGAGCGGGTCCGGGTGGCAGATTCGCGCTCCGCCGGCATGGGCCTGGGTTTCGCCGCCCTCGCTGCGGCAGCCGTCGCCGCGGCCGGGGCCGATCCGGGCACTGTGTACGACACTGCTGAGCGGATCGGCGCTCGCACCCGGACCTTCTTTTCAGTGGACACCCTGGAGCATCTACGCCGTGGGGGCCGGATCCGGCCGGCGGCCGCACTGCTGGGCACTGCGCTTTCGGTCAAGCCGCTGCTGCACGTCGACTCGGGACGGATCGTGCCGCTGGAGAAGGTTCGCACCGCCACCCGCGCGCGGGCTCGGCTGGTCGAGCTGGCGGTGCAGGCTGCTGGTTCGGACCCGTTAGACCTCGCGGTACATCACCTCGGTGCGCCCGACCGAGCAGCGGAGCTGGTCGAGCAACTGCATGTCCGGCTTCCGATCCTGAAGCAATGCCTGCTGTCCGAGGTCGGGGCAGCGATCGGTGCGCATGCCGGGCCGGGGATGCTCGGTGTGGTCGTGCTACCCGGCGGCCTGCGGGAGCAATTCTCCGCAGGCTGACCGGGATCCTCACGCGTGGGCCGCTCGCCACGCGTCCCATACCTCTGGTCGCAGCTTGCCACGTTCGGGCACGGTGATGTCCTGAGAGCGGGCCCAGGCACGCACTTCGGCGGTGGAGGGACCGGGTGCGGTAGGTGCCTGGTCGAGTTCGCCGGGCGCGACACCGATTCGCCGCGCAGCCGTGGGTTCGGTGGCTGCCCATGTGTGCGCGGCGGCAAGGTAGCGGTAGGTCCACTCTTCGGCGAGCGGCCGCGTTTCGCAGAACACCAGTGGGACGGTGGGCCACCGGACTTGGAGCTCGGCCAGCCCGTCAACGACCACCGCAGGGCGCACCCGGTCCAGTTTGAAGATCGCCGAGTAGCGCTCCTCGACCACGACGGCGGCGCGGGGCAGGCCGGCGAGTTCGGCCAGGGCGTAGCGCAGTGTGCCCCCGGTGAGGCTGGAGACCAGGTCGGGGAGGGACTTTCGTTCCACGGCGGCGACCAGCCGGCCCTCGACGGTGACGCCATAGTCTCCGCAAGGCAGTGCTCGGCGCACGATGCGCGCCTGTTGGTTGGCGAAACGGTAGCCGTACTGCTCGTGGGAATCGACTACGATCTCCAACTCGGTGATCCCGGCCGCGCGGGCGGTGGGCGTGCGCACGTCCGGGCGGGACTGCTTGCGGGTGCGCGGAGACTGCCAGAACACGGCATCGCGGCCGCGGGCCGTGGTGAACACGATCTGCGAGCGGTTCTCCCGGGACCGGTCGAGAACCAGATCGATCGCCGCGCCACGCCGGACGCAGGACCGCACGGGCACGTGCTCGACGATGTCGGGGGTCTGCGGCCACTCGCTGGACGGCACCGGGTAGCAGTACAGCGCTGTTGTTCGCGGCCAGGTCCCCGACGTGCGGAACACCATCCCGTCGCCCAGCGGCAGGCGCAACAGGTAGGCCAACCGTGACTCCGGATCCGGATTACGGGCGATCAGCAGGTCCACGGCGTCAGTATGAACTAGCCGGTCGACTCGACCGGGGACTCCACGGCGGGTCCGCGCGCACCGCCCCCAGAGGGTCCGCTGGCCGGTGCCGGTGCACCCAGCAGGTGTGCCCACAGCACCCGTAGTGCCCGGTCCGGCCGCAACAGCCCCTCTGGCCGGTCGATCATGCCCACCACCCGCACGAAGGCCCGCCCGAGTGAGCTGTCGGTACTCGCCGCGGCGTGCAGCCGGGGCAGGTAGGCGTTGACCATCCGCACCTTGGCGGTGCGCTCGCCCGGCACGCCGGGGAAGGCCAGATCGGCACCGACGGCGATCTCCCACGGCGTGTCGATCATCTTTGCGATTCGCCGGAAGTACTGCCGGGGCGCGGGCGGTGACCCACTGCGCAGCATGTCCCGCAGCGTCGCCGCTTCCATTGCAGCCACCGTCATGCCCTGCCCGTAGATGGGGTTGAAGGAGCACACCGCGTCACCTATCACCAGCAGAGCCGCCGGGAAACGGCGCAACCTCTCATATCGGTGGCGCACGCTGGCCGGGAACCGGAAGGGCACCGGGTCGTCCAGCGGAGTGGCGCCCACCAGCGCCTCGGCGATGTCGGGGAAGCAGACGCTGGCCGCGAACGCATCGAACCTGGCTGGGTCCAGGGGTGGGTGGTCGCCAAGGATGCCGGCCAGGGTCACCATGTGTTGGCCGTTCTCCTGCAGAGCCAGGGCTGCGGCTCGGGGGTTGTCGGGGGTCGGGCCGGTGAGGATGGCGGCGTGGTCACCGAGGGCACCGGGGCGCAGCCGGTAGCGGCGGCTGGAGTAGCCGAGCCCGATCTCGAC
The DNA here is from genome assembly GCA_052390115.1 of Pseudonocardiales bacterium. Lineage (GTDB taxonomy): Bacteria > Actinomycetota > Actinomycetes > Mycobacteriales > Pseudonocardiaceae. The sequence goes on from JBQTHE010000070.1 coordinate 49,617, forward strand.
CCGGTCCGCTTCGGGTTGCGGGTAGCCGAGCTGCCCCAGCCACACCGGTGTGCGAGAGCCCCGGCCGGTGGCGTCGACGACCAGATCGGCGGGCACCGTCTGCTCGGTGCCGCCCTCCTCACGGTGTGCCACCCGCACCCCGGTGACCCGGCGCTGGTCGCTGTCGGTGACCAGCGCGACTGCGTCCCAGCCCTCGACGAAACGCACCGACGGCAGCGCCCTGACCCGTTGGCGGACGTGGCCCTCCAGGAACGGGCGGCTGGCGCCCAGCGCGGGCAGGCCGATGTCGACCTGGCGCAGCCGCTGGCCCGACACATGGATTCGGCAGCCACCCAACGTGTCCGCGATTATCGCGCCGGCCTGCACCAATTGCTCGGTGAAACCGGGGAACAGCTCGTCGAGCAGCTCCCGGCCTCGGGCGTGTAGCGCGTGTATGTGACCGCCCTGCGGGACGCCCCGGCGGTCGGTGAGGCCAGCCGGCAGGACGTCCCGATCGACCACGGTCACCCGGTGGTAGCGGTCGACCAGGACGCGGGCGGCCAGCAGACCGGCCACGCTCGCGCCCAGCACCACGGCATGGTCACCGATCGTGGTCGCCTTCATGATGACCTCCTCTGGCCCATGCTTCTCCGAGCATTGTCGACCGCGCGACGCCGGGAAAGGGCTGCGTCTCAACCAGCTAGAGTCGCACGGCTTCCCGACACCGGACGTGGCGCAGCAGTCAGCAAAGCCGACTTGTCCCCACCCCACCGGTTGTCCACAGCCGACGGTCGGAGATGGTGAGGTGAGCAGGGCAGCCGTCCTAGCGTCACCCCGTGGCTCTGTTCCCCAGCTTCGCTTCCACCGACACGGCGGGTAGCCCGCAGCACGCCCAAGCCCGGCTTATGGCGCTGCAGGTCCCCCGACAGCTCGGTCGCGAGGAGCTGCCCGAGGGAGCTCCCGCCGACGGTCCGCACCAGGTCCGCGGGGACGGTGAGACCGACTCACCCACCGCATCGGGAGGGGGCCGGCTGGTGCGGCGCTGGGTGCCGGGTCCGCTGCGGGATGCCCGGTGGGAACCAGGACGGCCAGGAGCGTTCGCCCTGTCACTGGTCGCTGCCCTCGCTGCGGTGATCGCCGCGGTCGGGGTATGGCGGGAGCGCCCGGTGCCTGAACCAGCCCCGGTCCTGCCGCTGATCACCGCCTCGGCGCCAGCGGCGACACCACCCGCCGTGCTCCCTGAGGTAGTGGTCAGCGTGGCGGGTCGGGTGGCCCGCCCGGGGCTGGTCCGGCTACCTGACGGCACCCGGGTGGCCGACGCACTGGCTGCAGCGGGCGGAGCACTTCCCGGCACCGATCTGATGGGACTGAACATCGCCCGCCGACTGTCCGACGGTGAGCAGCTACTGGTCGGTATGGCGCCGCCACCTGGGCAGCCGGCGGACGGCGGGGTGCTGGGCACTCCGGCCGGTACCTCGCGGAAGGTCGATCTCAACGCGGCCACCCTGGAACAGCTCGACGTGCTGCCCGGGGTCGGCCCGGTCACCGCGCAGCGCATTCTCGACTGGCGCGCCGCGCACGGCCGCTTCGCGTCGGTGGATCAGCTCCGCGAGGTGGACGGGATCGGGCCGGCGCGGCTGGCCAGGCTCAAGGATCTGGTGCGGGTGTGACCACTGATGCAACGCCACACGACCTGCGGATGGTGCCAGCCGCCCTCGCCGGTTGGGCCGTGGTGCTCACCGGGCTGCACCTCGGGGCCGTGGCAGCGGCTGCACTGGGTGCGGGGGGTCTGCTGGCTGCCGGTGCTGCCGCACTGCGCGGCCGGTCGGCAGTGGTTCTCGCGGTGGGCGGGGTGGCCGCGGCACTGGCACTCGTGGTCGGCGCGCAGGCCTGGCAGGTCGAGCACCATCCGGTGCGGACGGCGGCGGAACGTGGCTCGGTAGCGACGGTGCTGGTGCACTTGCGCGACGACCCGCAGGCGGTCGCCTCGTCGGCGTATGGCGGTCGGCGACCGCAGCCCCAGCAGGTGGTCATCCGCGCGGAACTCGAGGCCGCGGAGCTCGCCGGGCACCAGTGGCGGACCGGCGGCCGGGTAGTCCTGCTGGCGCCAGCGCAGGGCTGGACGGGTCTGCTACCCGGTCAGCGAGTGCGGGCCACCGGGCTGCTTGCCGTACCCGACCGGTCCGACCTGACCGTGGCCGTGTTACGGGTACAAGGCCGGCCGGAGGTGCTGGCGGCGCCGACCACCGTCCAACGGGTGGCGGAGCGGTTGCGGTCCGGGCTGCGGCTGTCGGCAGGGGTCCTCGAGCCGGAGCTGGCCGGACTTCTGCCCGCCCTGGTGGTGGGCGACACCTCGACGATGGTGCCCACCGTCGAGGACGAGTTCCGTGCCGCCGGTCTTGCCCATCTCACCGCAGTTTCCGGTGCCAACGTAGCGATCTTGTGTGGGGCCGTTCTGGGGTTGGCCCGCCTCGCTCGGGCTGGACCGCGGACCGCGGCGATCCTGGCCGGGCTGGTCCTGGTCGGGTTCGTGGTGCTGTGCCGCCCCTCGCCGAGTGTGCTGCGCGCCGCCGCGATGGGCGCCGTCACCCTGCTGGCCCTGATGCTCGGCCGCCGCCGCTCGGCGGTTCCCGCGCTGTGCGCTGCGATCCTGGTCCTGCTGCTGGTCGATCCGGCTCTCGGAGGTGACCCGGGGTTCGCGCTGTCCGTGCTGGCCACTGGTGCGCTGGTGCTGCTGGCGCCTGGCTGGTCGGCGGGGTTGCGCGGTCACGGGGTGCCACCGGGGATCGCCGAGGCACTGGCGATTCCCGCTGCCGCCTGCGTGGTCACCGCGCCGGTGGTGGCGGGCCTTTCCGGTGAGGTGAGCCTGGTGTCGGTGCTGGCCAACCTGCTGGCCGCCCCGGCGGTCGCCCCAGCGACGGTGCTCGGCGTGCTCGCTACGGTGCTCGGGCCGTTTCATCCCGGCGCCGCCGCCGTCGTGGTGCATCTGGCCGGACCGGCGGTGGGCTGGCTGGTGGCGGTTGGTCACCACGGGGCCGCAGTCCCCGACGGGGTGGTGCAGTGGCCGGGAGGGACCGCCGGTGCGCTGCTGCTGGCGTTGCTCGCTGTTGCGGTGTTGCTCGCGATGCGGGCACACCGGCTGCGGGTGCTCGCGGCGGCGGGGTTGGTCGGCACCCTTGTTGTGCTGGTGCCGACACGTTACGTGTTGCCCGGCTGGCCGGCGGCCGGCTGGGTGGTAGCGGCCTGCGACGTCGGCCAGGGCGACGCGATGGTGCTGGCCACCGCGGAGCCGGATCGGGCGGTGCTCGTCGACGCCGGGCCCGACCCGGGACTGGTGTCTGCCTGCCTGGACCGCCTCGGGATCCGCAGGCTCGCCCTGGTCGTCATCAGCCACCTACACGCCGACCACGTCGGCGGGCTGGTCGGTGCGCTGCGGGGGCGGGCCGTCGGAGCGGTCGCGCTCGGTCCCGGACGTAGCCCCCCGTGGGCGTTCGCCGAGGTGATGCGGGCCGCCACCGTGGATCACGTACCGGTGGTCGCGATGACCGCCGGACAGCGATTGTCCTGGCCCGGCCTGGTGCTCGACGTGCTCGCCCCACTGCCGGCCTCGCCGGCCGTGGAGGACCACGAGGCCGAGGCCGACGGCACCGCAGTGAACAACACTTCGGTCGTGCTGCGGGCGACCACCCCCGCCGGGCGCGTGCTGCTCACCGGGGATGTGGAGCTCGATGCCCAAGCGGGCCTGCTGGCCGCCAGGGCCGATCTGCGGGCCGACGTGCTCAAGGTTCCGCACCACGGCTCGCGCTACACAGCCGCAGAGTTCATCGCCGCGGTGCGACCACGAGTGGCGATTGTGAGCGTTGGGGCCCGCAACCGCTACGGCCATCCCAGCCAGCACGTACTCAACGCGTTGACGGCGGTCGGCTCTCGGGTGACGCGCACCGACCTGAATGGCGATGTCGCAGTAGCGGCGGGTAGTACCGGTCTGCAGGTAGTGGTGCGCGGAGCGGAGGGGCGAAATCCCTGAGATGGATTCGGCGCCGCGCACCTACCGGGTGTTGCTGGTCAGCGTGGGAGCGCCTTCGCTACATGGAAGACGCTGTTCAGCAGGCTGTCGAACGGCCCGCCATGTCGTGGATTGGCAGTCTGCGAAGTGGGCCTGCCGGATCCGGCGTTGCCGGCGGGCTGTCCAGGTGCCACGGTGCGCTCTGCAGAACCTCCGGAGGCGCCCGATCCCTCGTAGGCGACCTCGGCGGGGGTCGCCGAAGCTGGGGAACCTTGCTGCGGCGGCTGCAGCACCGGCGCCCGCCACGCGGGGAGATCTCCCGGGGACGAACTCCACTGTGAAGAACGCCGCTGTGGGTCCGTGCCCGGCGTTCCCACAATGTGCTGGCCAGGGGCTGAAACCGACCCGCTGGGGTTCAGACCGATGCCGGTCGGGTTGGCCAGCGGCTGGGTGATCGACCCCGCTTCGTCTCCTGCCGGCAGCAGTGAGTCCCCATTCAAAACGGTAGAGGCGAACATCACCGCAGATCCGGCGAACAACGCTCCGAGCGTGCGCGCCGTCGGCCTCCACGAGCTGGGTGCCGCGGACGAATAGCTGGCGACCATCGACGAAGTACGCTCCCTTTCGTGGCTCACAAGCCGGGCTTCAAAGGCCCGTCACTCATACGACCGGGAGACTATACCGCGAGTTACCGTCCACTGGTGATTTGCCGGGAATGCCGATCAATCTCCGAGGGCCGCACGGACGGCTTTGGCGCTCGGCGGGACAGTGGCCAGCGGTCCCAGGTGGTCCTCCACCGCTTCCAAGGTCTTGAGTCCGTCGCCGGTAATGAGTAAGACGGTTTCGGCGTCGGGGTCCAGGCGCCCGCATTCGACCAGCTTCTTCGCGCAGGCCACCGTCACCCCCCCGGCGGTCTCAGCGAAAATCCCCTCGGTACGGGCCAGCAACCGGATCCCCTCGACCACCTCGGCGTCGGTGACGTCCTCGATCGCGCCATCGGTGCGGCGGACGACATCCAAGACGTAGGGGCCGTCGGCGGGCGCGCCGATCGCCAGCGAGCGGGCGATGGTGTCCGGCCGGACCGGGGCAACCACATCGTGGCCGGCTTTGAAGGCTGCGGAAACCGGCGAGCAGCCGGTGGCCTGGGCCCCGAACACCCGGTAGGGCTTGGGCTCCACCAAGCCCAGCTCAGTGAATTCGCGGAAACCCTTGTCCACCTTGGTCAGCTGCGAGCCAGACGCGATCGGCACTACGACCTGGTCGGGCAGCCGCCAGCCAAGCTGCTCGGCGACCTCGTAACCCAGTGTCTTGGAACCCTCGGCGTAGTAGGGGCGGACGTTGACGTTGACGAAGGCCCAGTCCTCGTGCTCCGCAGCGAGCTCGGTGGCCAGCCGGTTGACGTCGTCGTAGGTGCCGTCGACCGCGATCAGCGCTCCGTCGTAGACCGCGGTGGTGAGCACCTTGGCCCGCTCCAGCGAGGAGGGGATGAGCACCACCGACTCCCACCCGGCTCGGGCGGCGGCGGCGGCGACCGCGTTGGCGAGATTGCCGGTCGACGGGCAAGCCAGCACCCGGAAGCCGAGCTGCCGGGCAGCGGCCAGTGCCACCGCCACCACCCGGTCTTTGAAGGAGTGCGTCGGGTTGCCGGTGTCGTCCTTGACCCACAGCCGGCGGATTCCCAGTGCGCCGGCGAGCCGGTCGGCGCGGATCAGGCGGGTCAGGCCGGGCTGGGTGTTCGGATAATTGTCGACATCGTGCGGCACTGGCAGCAGCCCACGGTAACGCCAGATCGACCGGGGCCCGGATTCGATGCCCGTGCGGGTGACTGAGCCGAAGTCGTAGCCGACCTCCAGCGGGCCGAAACAATCGGCACAAGCGAACTCCGCGGCCAGCGCCGTGGTGGATCCACATTCCCGGCACACCAGCCGGCGCGCCGGGCCCAGGTCGAGGGCAGCAGTGGTCCGGGTCTCTAGCGTGCCAGTCATCGCGAGGTCTCTCCTCATCTTCTCCCGCACGGCGGGTCGGAATTGGCACCGTGATCGCTAGCGACCTCGCGGTACGAAGAGATGCGCGTCAGCTAGCGTCGGTTGCCGGGGCTTCGTCGGGCCGATCCCTCTGCCCCTCTGGATGAGCGGTATTCGGTTGTACTCATCACCGTACGTCAGTTGGTACCGACCGCCCAGCCGGGTCCACCATGCGGGAGCGCGGAAGGCGTCCGGGTCCGGTGCAAGGATGGGGGGTGTGAGCCCCCCGACGGTGACGTCCGCACCGCTGCACCTGGTCCTCGGTGAGGAGGAACTGCTGGTCGAGCGGGCCGCGCAGGCTGCGGTGGACGCCGTGCGGCGGGCCGACCCAGAGGCTGAGGTTCGCCGGGTTCGCACCACCGACCTGGTTGCGGGTGAACTCGATGAGCTGGTCAGCCCGTCGCTGTTCGCGCAAGGCCGGGTGGTGGTCCTGCTCGCCGCCCACGAGGCGGGCAAGGACATCGCCGCTGCGGTTCTGGACCACGCGCGCAACCCATCTGACGGCATCGTCCTCGTCGTCGTGCACGCGGGGGGTGGTCGAGGCAAGGCGCTGGCTGACGGCGTGCGCGCGGCCGGTGCCGCGGTCAGCGAATGCCCCCGGATCACTCGTTTCGAGGACCGGGCGGCGTTCGTGCGTGACGAGGTCCACCGGTCCGGTGGGCGGATCAGCGCCGGCGCGGTGACTGCCCTGCTTGACGCCGTCGGCACCGACCTGCGCGAACTCGCCTCTGCCGCGGCCCAGCTGACCACCGACAGCGGCGGTTCGGTGGACGAGGCCGCGGTGCACCGCTACCACCGGGGTCGCGCCGAGGTCACCGGTTTCTCCGTCGCGGAGAAGGTGATGACCGGGGATCGCGCCGGTGCCCTGGAGATGTTGCGCTGGGCGATGCAGCTGGGTGTGCCGCACGTTCTGGTCGCCGACGCCCTCGCCGATGCCGTGCGCACCGTCGCCCGGGTGAGCGCCGCCGGCCGTGGCGACCCCTACCGGCTGGCCAGCACGCTGGGCATGCCACCGTGGAAGGTTAAGAAAGCGATGGCGCAATCCCGCGGCTGGGAGCGCGACGGGCTGGCCCGGGCGATCCAGCTGGTCGCTGCGGTCAACGCCGACGTCAAAGGAGTCGCCGCGGACGCCGAGTACGCGTTAGAGCGCGCGGTGCTCGCGTTGTGCGCCGCCCGCCGACGCTAACCCCTGTTTCAGGGGGCTAACTACAGCTGGCCCGCTCGTTTGGCCATCGCCGATTTGCGGTTCGCCGCCTGGTTGCGGTGGATGACGCCCTTGCTCACGGCCTTGTCCAGCGCTCGGCTGGCGGTCTGCAGCTCGCCCAGCGCCTGCTCCTTCTCGCCGGCGGAGGCGGCCTCGCGAAACCGGCGTACCGCGGTCTTGAGCGACGACTTGATGGACTTGTTGCGCAGCCGCGCCTTCTCGTTGGTCCGGATCCGCTTCAGCTGCGACTTGATGTTGGCCACGCGTCTACCTTCGATCTCGCCTTCAGGAGGGGGTGCCTTGGCGCGGCACGGTGAGTCAGCGTAACAGTCGACGTAACAAGCTTAAGACAAGCCCCCAGACGAAGCCTGACCTCGAAGCCAAGGTAGGACAGGGTGATGGAGGTACTAAGCAGCCGCATCCTGCTGCACCCACGGGACCGCGAGCGCGTCACGGAATTCTACCGTGACGCGCTCGGGCTCGCCGTCCATCGCGAGTTTCCCGGTGGCACGGTCTTCGTCCTCGGCGGCGGCTTTCTCGAGGTGTCCGGCCAGTCTGCTGCGGATCCGAGCACGGCGACCGCGGTGTGGTTGCAGGTCCGGGACCTGGCCGCGACAGCAGCCGAGCTCATCGGACGGGGAGTTGAGGTGCTCAGGGAGCCGCGTCGAGAACCGTGGGGGCTCGATGAAATGTGGATCGCCGACCCGGACGGCCTGCGGCTGGTGATCGTCGAGGTCCCCGCCGACCACCCGCTGCGCATGGACAAGCGGGCTGTGCCGTAAGTGGTCGGCACCGGAAGCCTGTCGGGTGAACACCCGGCACTACCTGGGCAGCGGTTGTGCGTGTCGTAAACGACGCGGCAGCCCCTGCCTAGGAATCAGGTGCACTCAATGTGGGTGTAGTTTGGGTGCATGGCGAAGGTCATTCAGATCAGGGACGTGCCTGACGACGTACACGCCGAGCTGACCAGGCGAGCCGAGGCGGCGGGTTTGTCACTCAGCAGGTTCGCGCTGCGCGAACTGGAGTTGGTCAGTCGAGTCGGCCGTAACGCGGAGATCTTCGCCCAGCTGCGGGAACTGCCTCCCACCGGCATCACCGACGAGGAGATCGTTGCGGATATCCGCGCTGAGCGGGACCGCGCCGGATGATCGTCGTCGATGCCTCGGTGATCGTTGAGGTGATCATCGGATCCGTGGGTGCTGCTGACCGCCTGGCTGGCGAGCGGTTGGTGGCACCTGCCATCGTTGACGGTGAGGCGGGTAGCGCCGTGCGCAGGCGGTGGCGGCACGGCTCGCTCGACGACGAGCGAGCCAGCATTGCGATTGGCGCTCTCGGTGCCCTGGAGATCATGCGCTTCGAGCACCGTGCCCTGCTTCCGCGAGCCTGGGAGCTGCGGCACAACCTGACCTTCACCGACGGCCTGTATGTCGCGCTGGCCGAGCAACTCCGTACTCCGCTGGTCACCCTTGACGCCCGCATCGCAGCAGCACCGCGCATCAAGGCTGACGTCGAAGTGCTGGCCCGCACCTCTTAGGCTGTATAGCCTGCTCAGAAAACCCGGTAAGGCAGGAACTTTCCATCCAGTACCAGCCGCACCCGGTCGCCTTTGGGGTCTTCGCGACGTTCGAATGACAGCTCGAAGTCGATGGCGCTCATGATCCCATCACCGAACTCCTCACGGATCAGCTCGGCCAGGGTGCTGCCGTAGACCTGCACCATCTCCTGCAGCCGGTAGACCACCGGTTCGGTGGCATCGACCACGTCCGCACCACGCACCGGTGGCAACTGCAGCGCCGTGACAACATCGTCGTCCAGGTGCAGCAGGCTCCCCACTGCGCGGGCTTGCTGGGCGTCCAGCGGCTGCTGACCGAGGACAGCCGAGGTGCTCCACACCAGCGACCGGTCCAGGGTCTTCGCGATGGTCATCCAGGAGACCTGAAGACGGTGTTTGGCTGCCAGCGCGGCGGCCGCAGCCTCCTGGCGCCCAAGCGTGGGCAGCGGAATGATCGTCACGGTGGGTCTCCTCCCGGTGGGGTGCTGACTCCCGATCATCCCTGCCGGACCGGTCGGCGTCATGCAGCCGAGAGTGAACAGCGATTCCCCGGAGAGCGGCCCCCAATCGCCGGGTGAGAGTGTGCTCACCGTGGCGTGCGACCATGAAGTGATCCCCTAATGTCATCGAGGACTGCTGAGTGACCACGTTCGCCGACAAGACGTTCACCCCTCCCGAGCTGATTCGCAACTTCTGCGTCATCGCGCACATCGACCACGGCAAGTCCACCCTGGCCGACCGCATGCTGCAGCTCACGGGCGTGCTCGACGCGCGCAGCTACCGCGCGCAGTACCTGGACCGGATGGACATCGAGCGTGAGCGCGGCATCACCATCAAGGCGCAGAACGTCCGGCTGCCCTGGCGGGTGGACGGGGTCGATCATGTGCTGCACCTGATCGACACCCCCGGTCACGTCGACTTCACCTACGAGGTGTCCCGGGCGCTGGAGGCGTGCGAGGGTGCGGTCCTGCTGGTGGACGCCGCGCAGGGCATCGAGGCGCAGACCCTGGCGAACCTGTACCTGGCGCTGGAGAAGGATCTCCGGATCATCCCGGTGCTCAACAAGATCGATCTCCCGGCGGCCGAGCCGGACCGCTACGCCGCCGAGCTCGCGCATATCATCGGCTGCCAGCCGGACGACGTGCTTCGGGTCAGCGCGAAGACCGGGCAGGGCGTGCGGGAGTTGCTCGACGAGGTGGTCGCGGTGGTCCCGGCACCGGTCGGTGACGGCAAGGCACCCACCCGGGCGATGATTTTCGACTCGGTCTACGACTCTTACCGGGGCGTGGTCACCTACATCCGGGTGATGGACGGGCGGATCACCCCGCGGGACCGGATCCGGATGATGGCCACCAACACCACCCACGAGCTGCTCGAGGTCGGCATCATCTCGCCCGATCAGAAGCCGTGTGACGGCCTGGGCGTCGGTGAGGTCGGCTACCTCATGACCGGCGTCAAGGACGTCCGGCAGTCCCGGGTCGGGGACACGATCACCAGCGAGCGCAAGGGCGCCACCGAGGCACTTCCCGGCTACCGCACTCCCAAACCGATGGTGTTCGCCGGGCTGTACCCGATGGATGGCTCGGACTACCCGGAGCTGCGCGACGCCCTAGACAAGCTGCGGCTCAACGATGCCGCGCTGAGCTACGAGCCGGAGACCTCGGCCGCGTTGGGGTTCGGTTTCCGCTGCGGGTTTCTCGGCCTGCTGCACCTGGAGATCACCCGGGACCGGCTGGAGCGCGAGTTCGGCCTCGACCTCATCTCCACCGCACCCAACGTGGTCTACCGGGTGGTGCGCGACGACGGTACCGAGCAGATCGTCACCAATCCCGCGGACTGGCCCGACGGCAAGGTCGCCGAGGTACACGAGCCGGTGGTCAAGTGCACTGTCATCGCCCCGTCGGAGTTCGTCGGCACGATCATGGAACTCTGCCAGGGCCGCCGCGGCGCCCTGCTGGGGATGGACTACCTGTCGGAGTCGCGGGTGGAGTTGCGCTACACCCTGCCGATGGCCGAGATCGTGTTCGACTTCTTCGACGCGCTGAAGTCCCGCACCCGTGGTTATGCCTCGATGGACTACGAGGAGGCCGGCGAGCAGATCGCCGACCTGGTGAAGGTGGACATCCTGCTGCAGGGCGAGCCGGTGGACGCGTTCTCCGCGATCGTGCACCGTGACGCCGCCTACGGCTACGGCACCTCGATGGCGACCAGGCTGCGCGAACTCATCCCGCGCCAGCAGTTCGAGGTGCCGATCCAGGCCGCGATCGGCTCCCGGATCATCGCCCGGGAGACGATCCGCGCGATCCGCAAGGACGTGCTGGCCAAGTGTTACGGCGGGGACATCACCCGCAAGCGCAAGCTGCTGGAGAAGCAGAAAGAGGGCAAGAAGCGGATGAAGACGATCGGGCGGGTCGAAGTCCCGCAAGAAGCCTTCGTCGCTGCCCTGTCCACCGACGGGCGTAAGTAGCGTCTGCCTGTCTCTAGGACCTGTCTCCGGGACGCGGTATGTGGGAGGGCGCGGCTAGCCTCGTGGGGTGGGTATCCGATTGCTTGTGTTGCAGCCCTCTGAAGTCGATCCGCCGGAGCGGCTGGGGGACTGGCTCGCCGGCGCCGGGGCAGACCTCGTCCTGTGCCGGCCTGCCACCGACGGGGTCCCTGACAGCCTCGACGGTGTCGACGGGGTGGTCTGCATGGGCGGTGAGATGGGGGCACACGACGACGCCGACCACCCGTGGCTGGCCGCGCTGCGGTGGTTGCTCGCTGGCGCGGTGGCCCGCCGGCTGCCGGTCCTCGGGGTCTGTCTCGGTGCCCAGCTGCTGGCGGTGGCTACCGGCGGTGCCGTCCGGCGTGGCACCGGCGGTCCCGAGGCCGGGACGCTGCTCGTCGCCAAGCGGGACGTGGCTGCGTTCGACCCGCTGTTCGCTCCACTGCCGTTCACCCCCGACGTCATCCAGTTCCACCACGACGAGATCCACCGGCTGCCGCCGGGAGCAACCCTGCTCGCCTCGTCGCCGCGGCACCCGAACCAGGCTTTCCGGGTCGGCGCTGCCGGTTACGGCCTGCAGTTTCACATCGAGACTTCGCCTGCCACCGTGTTGTCCTGGGCACGGCGCGACCCTGCGGGTGCCGCCGCGTTTCGACCCGGGCAGCTCGATTTCGACCATCTGGAGCAGGTACACGCCGACATGGCGGAGGTCTGGGAGCCCCTGGCAGCCCGGTTCGTGGCGCTGGCCACCGGCGAGCTGGCCGGATCGGGCGCCGCCGGATCGGTCGAGCCGGGAGACCGCCCGGCTCTCCCGTTGCTCGGTCACTAGCGTGGCGTCTCATGGACGGCAGGCGCACCGCACTGGCCCTGGCGCGGCTGGGGTTCACCGACCAGGGCGCCGCGGACACCCTGATCAGGCTGGGCTGGTGGAGCGACGGGCAGGCCCGTCAGGACGCGGAGGACGCGCTGTGGGCACTGTCCCGCGCACCCGACCCGGACCTGGCACTGCGCACCCTGCTCCGGCTGGCCAATGCCACCGGTGACGGGTGGGCCGAGCTGGACGTTGCGCTGTGCCGGGATCCCGGGGTGCGCGGACGGCTGTTCGCGGTGCTCGGCTCGTCGACTGCGCTCGGAGACCATCTGGTCGCCAAGTCCGAACGTTGGCGCGGGCTGGCCGCGTCAGATGCGGTCAAGCCAGGCTGGGCGGGCCGGGCCGTCGAGCGGCTGCTTGCCGCGGTTGGTGCCGACGCTGCCGACTCGGACCCTGACGACTCGGACGCTGTCCACTCAGACACTGTCCACTCAGACACCACCGGTCCGCTACCGGGCACCACGGGGGGAATCCGAGCGTCGCTGACCGGCATCAACGCCCAGCGGGCGCTGTGCGCTACCTACCGTGATCTGATGACCGAGCTGGCCGCTGCGGATCTGGCCTCCGTGGTGGAGCCCGACTTGCAGGTAGTGCCATTCGAGCAGGTCGGTGAGGCACTCGCCGAGCTCGCGGTCGGGGTCATGCGCGCCGCGCTGGCCGTCGCGGTGACCGAGGTGGCTGAGCCGGACGGGAAGCCACCCCGGCTCGCCGTGATCGGGATGGGCAAGTGCGGTGGCGCCGAACTCAACTACGTGTCCGACGTCGACGTGATCTTCGTGGGTGACGCCGAGGATGAGCTGAGCGCTGCCACCAAGCTGGCGTCGGCAACGATGCGGCTGGCGTCGAGGTGCTTCGAGGTGGACGCGGCACTGCGCCCGGAGGGCAAGGCCGGCGCTCTGGTGCGCACCCTGGACGGGCACCTGTCCTACTACCGTCGATGGGCCAAGACCTGGGAGTTCCAGGCGCTGCTCAAGGCCCGCGCGGTGGCCGGTGACACCGAACTCGGCGACCGCTATGTGGCGGCCGTCGCGCCGTTGGTCTGGACTGCCGCGGATCGGGAGAACTTCGTGCCCGAGGTCCAGGCGATGCGCCGCCGGGTTGTGGCGAATGTCCCCGCCGAGCTGGTGGACCGGGAGCTCAAGCTGGGCCACGGCGGTCTGCGAGACGTGGAGTTCGCAGTGCAGCTGCTGCAGCTGGTGCACGGGCGTACCGACGAGTCGCTGCGGGTCGGGTCCACCGTGCAGGCGTTGGCTGCGCTGGGCGCGGGCGGGTATGTGGGCCGTGACGACGCTGCGAACCTGGCGGCCTCCTACCGGTTCCTGCGCCTGCTGGAACACCGGTTGCAGCTGCAGAAGTTGCGCCGCACCCACCTGCTCCCAGCTGACGACGACACCGCGGCGTGGCGCTGGCTCGCCCGCGCTGCGGGGATGCAACCGGACGGGCGCCACGACGCCGTCGGGGTGCTGCGGCGGGAGCACACCCGGCAGTCGCACCGGGCCCGGCGGCTACACCAGAAGCTGTTCTACCGACCGCTGCTGGAGGCCGTGGCCAGGGTGCCCACCGAGGTTTACCGGCTGTCGGAGTCCTCGGCGAAGGCGCGGCTGGCTGCGCTGGGCTACGCCTCACCGCAGGGGGCTCTGGGGCACCTGCGGGCGCTGACCGATGGGGTGTCCCGGCGCGCGGCGATCCAGTCCGCGCTGCTGCCGGTGCTGCTGGAATTCCTCGCCGACACCCCGGACCCGGATGGTGGGCTGGCCGCCTACCGCCGGGTATCGGAGGCGCTCGACGACACCCCCTGGTACCTGCGGCTGCTGCGTGACGAGGGCGTCGTGGCGCAGCGGCTGATGACCCTGCTCGGTACCTCCCGGATGGTGGCCGATCTGTTGGTCCGGGCGCCCGAGGCGCTGCAGCTCCTGGCCGACCCGGAGGAGCTGGCCGGCCGCGACCCGGCGGAGGTGACGACATCGCTGCGCTCCACGGCAAGCCGTCACCGCGACCCCGGTGCCGCGGTGACGGCCGCCCGGGCGCTGCGCCGCCACGAGTTGTTCCGGATCGCCTGCGCCGATCTGCTCGGGCTGATCGACGTGGACGCGGTGTGCGCGGCACTGTCCTCGGTCTGGACCGCGGTGCTGGCCGCGGCGCTGGACGCCGCGCTGCGCGCCGAGATCGAGCGCAGGCAGACGCAGCCGGCCCGGATCGCGGTGATCGGGATGGGCCGGCTCGGCGGTGCGGAGCTGGGCTACAGCTCCGACGCCGACGTGCTGTTCGTCTGCGAGCCGCTACCGCAGGCCGGCAACGACGCCGAGACCGACGCGGTGCGGTTTGCCTCCTCGGTCGCCGAGTCGGTGCGAAAGCTGCTCGGCTCGCCCAGCCAGGATCCCGCGCTGGTGGTCGACACCGGCCTGCGTCCGGAGGGACGCTCGGGCCCGCTGGTGCGCACCCTGGCCTCCTACCGGGCCTACTACGCCCAGTGGGCGCAGACCTGGGAGGCACAGGCGCTGCTGCGGGCCACTCCGGTAGCCGGCGACGAGGACCTGGGGAAGCGGTTCGTCGCGGAAATCGACCCGGTGCGCTACCCCGCGGGCGGGCTGACCGCGCGGCAGGCCACCGAGATCCGCCGGCTGAAGGCCAGGGTCGACTCCGAGCGACTGCCCCGCGGCGCCGACCCGACCACCCACACCAAGCTCGGCCGTGGTGGGTTGGCCGACGTGGAGTGGACCATCCAGCTGCTGCAGTTGCAGCACGCACATGAGGTCGTGGCGCTGCGCACTCAGTCGACCACTGCGGCACTACGGGCCGCCGCCGATGCGGGCCTGCTCACAACGGCCGATGCGGACGCATTACTGGCAGCTTGGCGGCTTGCCACCCGCACCCGCAATGCACTCACCCTGGTGCGAGGCAAGCAGACTGACCAGCTACCCAGTTCCGGCAGGGAGCTGCTGGCGGTGGCGCGAGCACTCGGGCGCTCCTGCGGAGACCCCGGCAAGGTCGTCGACGAGTACCGCCGCACCACCCGGCGTGCGCGGGCCGTCGTGGAGCGCTCCTTCGGCGGGTGAGGACCTCCGTCGGACCGCTCACTCGCTGTAGCCGTAGCCACCTGACCGGGCAAGACGTTGCTGAGCGAACCATGCCCGGGCACCCGGGAGGAACATCGGCACCGCCGCGATGACCATCAGCGCGGCGGTGGTGAGCAACCCGGCCTTGGTCATCATCGGCACAATGCCGAAGACGGCAACGCTGTAAAGCGCAACGAGCAGGACTGGCAGGCCGAGCGCGAAGCGGGCCCAGCCGCGGCCGGAGTGCATCGCCATCGCAAAAGACATCTGGACGAGGACGACCACAACGCCGGCACCGATCAAGACCGCCAGGGTGGCGGTGGCCACGTTCTCGCGGGTCCCCGGCGTCTCGCGCGGAAACTGCTGCTCGACGATCGACAAGATGGCGGCCTGCAACTCGCCGAAGTAGCGCAGTGTGGCGGCTGCTGTGATCACGCCAACCAAGCAAGCCGTGAGCCACAACCAGTAGGAGACGTCGATGGCCCGCGGCCTGGGCCGCGCGGCGAGCTCCGAGGGCATCGCTCGGGTTGCGAGGCTCGGACGGTCCGGCGGTGCCGACGGGTGCTGTTCGGCGCGATCTGGCTGCATCGGGCAGCAACCTACCCTGGCGCCCGCCGCGCCACCGGACGGGGGGAATCCCCTATCCGGCGTTACAGGGCACCCCCCAGCCCCGGTACCTGCTCGGCAGACAACCCGGCCGTGACCCCGATGGCGGGCGATCGTCGCGGCTCTAACTTTGTCGTCAGCCGGACAGAACATCCGGTGAGCACCACCGGACGCAGATCCCCCACACGATCAAGGAGAAACATCATGGCGACTTTCAGCAACCCCACCAACTTCGCGCCCGTGCATGAGGTCAAGGACGTCAACACCTCAGGCGGCGACGGCGGCAGCGGCGGTGTGGCCCTGGGCGGCTTCGGCGGCGACGCCAGCGGTGGCGACGGCACCGGTGTCGGGGTGGGCGGCGAGGGCGGCGACGCCACCCAGGCCGGCCTGCTCAACTTGAACCTCTTCAGTGATGTCGAGGGTGGCGACGGCGGCGCGGGCGTGGGCCAGGGCGCCGGCGGCGACGGTGGCAGCGCCAACGGTGGCAGCGCCAGCGCCAACGGTGGCGCCGGTGGCAGCGGCGGCGACGTCGAAGCCAACCAGTACAACACCCTGGTCCAGGACTACAAGTTCGAGGACTCGTTCAACGAGGACAATGACACCACCATTGTCAGGGACTCGTACAACGAGGACAACGACGTGACCTACATCAAGGACTCGTTCAAGTCCGACGACGACGGTGTCGACAACAAGGGTGGCTACATCAAGGACAGCGTCGTGGCCGGCGACGACATCGATGACTCGTTCAACTCCGACGACGATGTCGAGATCAATGACTCGTTCAACACCGACTACCGTGAATACAACATCGACGCCTCCGACGACGACGTCCACTACACCGAGATCAAGGACTCGTTCAACCAGGACAACGATGTGCTGGACCTCGACATCCTGAACGGGCTCGACATCTGAGACGCGGACGGATGAGCGAGCTTGTCCAGCAGCGTGACGAGGCCGGGCCCGCCGCCTTCCTCCCGGGGTGGCGGGCCCGTGCCGAGTTGTGATATTCGAATACACCCAACACGAAGAAAGAATGGAGGTGAATGACGTGCTTTCTGTTTCCTCGCTTATCGAG
>JBQTHE010000071.1:0-14473 GCA_052390115.1 Pseudonocardiales bacterium
AAGGGTGATCAAAAGGTACCGCGCGCACAATCACCGCATCAAACGAACTACCGACCACGGCCAACTCCATAACGGTCCAGCAAAGATCCACATCTTCAAGGTCCCGTGCCTAACTTAGCGGCATTGCCCCACAGCCGGTCATCGTGGGTGAATGTGCCAAGTTTCTCCCCACTCGTGGCATCCCAAAGCTGCGCCATCCCGTCGTCGCTGACAGTCACCACTCGGTGACCATCTCGTCGAAATGCCACTCCTTTTGCGTTGCGTCGGTGGGCCACTCTTAGCAACTCCCGCCCACTGGTGGCATCCCAGATCCGCGCCGTCCCGTCGACGCTGGCCGTCGCGAGCCAGCGGCCGTCCGGGCTGAACGCCACCGCGTTGACCCCCGTGTGGTGTCGCAGGGTCTGCACCACGTTGGGATGACGGACAACGCGGAACTGGACGGATGGTGGTGCTGGGAGACCGGTGAGTTCTTGGTGAGGGAGGCCGGGGGGCACTTCCGCCTCCGGCGTGGGCTCCGGGGCTGAGAGCGGGCCGGGCTGTACGAGCAGCGGGATGGTGTCGTCGAAGATACGTCCGTCGGAAGCGCGCAGATACAGCACAGAGGTGCCCCACTCCAGGCTGTCCTTCTTGGCCAGCCGCAGTGCTCGCCGGGCGCGCATGACGCTGTCGTCCACCGGCCGACGTTTGGCCACGTAATCGTAGAAAGCCTGGGCGAATCGGATTGCGGCCAGGTCGGTGATCGCGAACTGCATGGCCACCACCGCCGGGAGCTCTCGGCGGATCAGCGCCGCTGCAGTGCTGGAGAACGCGTCGGTGGCACTGCCCCGCCCGGTGTCGCAGGCATTGAGCACCACCAGACGCAGCGGATGGTGCTCAGCGAGCAGCCGACTGATGTCCTCGGCGCCGATCGGATCGGCGCGGCCCATCTCATCGGCCAACGCGAGGGTGCCCTCGTCGGCCACCCGGTCATACCCACCGTGGCCGACGAAATGGAACACATGCCACGCACCCTTGTCCAGGGCGTCCTCCAGATCGCGGTAGGTCTGCCCGGCCACCCATTCCAGCTCCACCAGCCCGTCGCGCTGCAGACCGGCCAGCGCAGCCTGCAGCCGCTGCTGTTCCTGCCCCGTATCCAGGGCATCCAGTTCACCGGGAGGGCGGCCATGCCGAGGATCCGCAGCGGCTGCTGCGGGGCCAGCACCTGGGGGTAGCGCACCAGGGGCACTTCCAAGCCCAGGTAATCCTGCCTGCCAGGATCGAACAGGAACTCCCACGGCAGCCGAGCCAGCTCCGGCGGGCGCACTCGCAACACCAGCCGCAGCACACCGCCGTCCTCCCGGGCGCGTCGCCGGCTGTCCTCATACAGGACACGCACATCGTCAGCGATCAGCGCTTCGAACAACCGCTGACCTAGCTCTCGCACCGGTTGCTCGTCGTCAGTAGCCGCGCGCCGCACCGGGCCGACGACGCCAGCACGTTGTCCTGGATCGCCGCGAGCTGGCGGTTGAAGTCGGCGGGCGTCCAAGCCCACCGCAGTACGCCGTCGGCCTTCCAGGCCGCGCTCGCGCGCACCGGATAGCTGTCCTCCGCGCCCGGCAGGCCGATCTCCACCTCGAAGTCGAGCGTGGTCATTCTCACCCTCCGAGCCGATCACCCCCGCGCACCACATGCGAGTGGTCGCCCGATCTTACGATGGCACGCCAGGGGACAACGCACTGCGACCGTCCATGAGCGGTCCGGGCCGAATTTCATGGCAGGGCAAGGACGATGCGGAGTGCGTCGTTGACTGCTCGTAGTGTCGTAGGGGTGAGCGAGCCGAGCAGGTCGTGGAGTTCATCGCGGTGCAGTTGCTGCAAGTCGTCGGTGTTGACGTAGCCGACGAGCGGGTCGCTGGTACCGAGCGGGACCCAGGTTGGCAGGTTAGCGTGGCGGTCGGTGGTGGTGATCCTGACCGCGAGCAGGTCGGACAGTGCGCGATTGCGGTGGTTGTTGCTCACCACGAGCCAGGGCTTGGACCCAAATCCAATGTCGGCGCGATAGACCTGTCCTCGCAGCGGGGCGCTCATGCGTCGGCGATGCGGTCGACCCGGTCGGCGTAACGGCGGCGGCGCTCGCGGGCCTCCGCAGCGTCGTGCACATCGGGCCACAGGTCGGCTAGTTCGGCGTATCCGCGTTCCAGCGCGCGTTCTCGCAGGGCTTCGGCGCCAGCGTGGACGAGCGCGCGGATAATCGCCGCTTCGGAGGCACCCCGTTTCAGGGTGATGCCCTTCTCGGCAGCGGATTCCACGAGGGCGGCCCACTCGGCGCCGTCCGGGTTGCTGACCGAAGCGACGGCTCGCTGGTCCTGGTCATCAAACGTGACCGTGGTTCGCTTCACCATGCATCAATACTAACATCACATTTCGATGCAGCTACTCCCATTCGATGGTGCCCGGGGGTTTGCTCGTCACGTCGAGCACCACGCGGTTGATCTCGGGCACCTCGTTGGTGATCCGGCCGGAGATTCGGGCCAGCACGTCATAGGGCACCCGGGACCAGTCCGCGGTCATCGCGTCCTCACTGGACACCGGGCGCAGCACCACCGGATGCCCGTAGGTCCGCCCGTCGCCTTGCACGCCGACGCTGCGCACCTGCGCCAGCAGCACCACCGGGCACTGCCAGATGTCGCGGTCCATCCCGGCCGCGGTGAGCTCCTCCCGGGCGATCGCGTCCGCCGCGCGCAGCGTCTGCAAACGATCGGCGGTGACCTCGCCGATGATCCGGATCGCCAGACCTGGGCCCGGGAACGGCTGGCGGTGCACGATCGTCTCCGGTAGCCCGAGTTCCAGCCCCACCCGGCGCACCTCGTCTTTGAACAGCGCCCGCAGCGGCTCGACCAGCTCGAATTTCAGGTCCTCGGGCAGCCCGCCGACGTTGTGGTGACTCTTGATGTTCGCAGTGCCCGATCCGCCGCCGGATTCCACCACGTCCGGGTACAGGGTCCCCTGCACAAGGAAGCGGATCTCCTGGCCGTGCCGGCCCGCCTCGGCTGCCACGTCCCGAGCCGCGGCCTCGAAGACCCGGATGAACTCCCGGCCGATGATCTTTCGTTTCTGCTCTGGATCGACCACCCCGGCCAGTGCGTCGAGGAACCGCTCGCGGGCGTCGACGGTGACCAGCCGGACTCCCGTCGCAGCCACGTAGTCCCGTTCCACCTGAGCACGCTCCCCGGCCCGCAGCAGGCCGTGGTCGACGAACACACAGGTCAGATCATCCCCGACGGCTCGGTGCACCAGCGCGGCGGCGACTGCGGAGTCCACGCCACCGGACAGGCCGCAGATCAGCTTGCCGCCGCCGGTCCGGGCCCGGATCGCTGCCACGGTCTCGTCGATGACGTTGGCGGTGGTCCAGCTCGGCCGGATACCGGCCACCTCGTGCAGGAACCGGCGCAGCACCTCCTGGCCGTGCGGGGAGTGCACCACCTCCGGGTGGTACTGCACCCCGGCCAGCCGCCGGTCGGTGTTCTCGAACGCCGCCACCGGGGCGCCCGCCGACCGCGCGGTGACCGTGAACCCGCCCGGCGCGGCGGTGACGGCGTCGCCGTGGCTCATCCACACGGGACCGCGCGCGGGCAGCTCGCGGTGCAACACGCCACCACCGTCGAGCACCTGCAGATCGGTGCGCCCGTACTCCCGGGTGCCGGTTTTCTGCACCATGCCGCCCAGCGCGTCGGCCATCGCCTGGAAGCCGTAGCAGATCCCCAGCACCGGCACCCCGGCCTCGAACATGGCAGGGTCGACGCGGGGGGCTCCGTCGGCGTACACACTGGCCGGGCCACCGGACAGCACGATCGCCGCGGGCTTGCGGCTGAGAATCTCGGCGACCGGCGTGGTGTGCGGCACGACCTCGGAGTACACCTGCGCCTCGCGGACCCGTCGAGCGATCAGCTGCGCGTACTGCGCGCCAAAATCGACCACCAGCACAGGCCGTGAGTGGGAAACAGTGTTATAGCGCTCGATGCCACTCACGGGTGCTCCTGGGGCAGGTAGGGGTCGATGACGCCGTCAGCGGCGGTCGTGGCCATCGGGCAGCCGCGACTGGGCGGTGAGCTGGCTGGCCTGGAAACCGGCCGGGATGAAGGTGGGGTTGGGCTCGCCGTGACCGCGCCGCGAGGTCCGCCGGCCGCGACAGCGATAGGTGGTCAGCGAGTTGTCCAGGGTCTGCATCACCAGCAGTATCACCGTCCGCTCACTCCAGCACCGTGAAGCCTGCCCGCGTTCTGGATGCAGACTGCATCAAACAGGCCACGAATAACCGCAGTCTGCATCCAGAACGCGGGCAAAAAGGGGTCAGGGGCGGATGGTGAGGCCTACCTTCTGGAATTCTTTGAGTTCTGAGTAGCCGGTTTTGGCCATGGCGCGGCGCAGGGCGCCGAACAGGTTCACTTGGCCGCCGGGGTCGCAGGACGGGCCGAACAGCAGCGTGTCGATGCCGATCGAACCTTCGGGCACATCGATGACGTGGCTGCGCGGTAGCGACGGGTGCGCCGCGGCGGCAGTCCAGTACAACCCGTTGCCGGGAGCCTCGGCGGCGGCGGCCAGCGGTTCACCGAGCATTACCGCGTCCGCCCCGCAGGCGATCGCCTTGGCCACGTCGCCACTGGTGCGCATCCCGCCGTCGGCGATCACGTGCACGTAACGTCCACCGGTTTCGTCCAGGTAGTCCCGCCGGGCGGCCGCTGCGTCGGCGACCGCGGTGGCCATCGGCACCCCGATACCGAGCACGTCGCTGGTCGAGGTGCTCGCACCCGCCCCATGACCGACGATGACGCCGGCGGCCCCGGTGCGCATCAGGTGCATCGCGGTGCGGTAGTCGGCCACCCCACCGGCGATCACCGGGACATCCATCGACGCGATGAACTCCACCAGGTTGAGCGGCTCGGCAGCGCTGGAAACATGCTCGGCCGAGACGATGGTGCCCTGCACGACGAGGATCTCGACACCGGCGGCGAGCAGGTCAGGCGCGAGGCCACGGGCGTGCTGGGGGCTGACCCGGGCGGCCACCGTCACGCCGGACTCGGCCACCTGGCTGATCGCCTCGGTGAGCAGGTCAACCCGGATCGGGGCCGAATGCCACTGTTGCAACAGCCGCACCGCCGACGCACTTCGTCCCGCGGAGGCGGCAGTGAGAACCGCGGCCGCCCCGTCAGCCTCGTCCATCGCGGAGGTGAGCCGGAACAGCAGCTTGTCGACATTCGGGTGGCGCGCCCACAACCCCTCGGCATTGAGCACCCCCAGCCCGCCGAGCTCACCGATCCGGATCGCCATCGCCGGTGACACGATCGCGTCGGTGGGGTGGGTGACCAGCGGGATGTCGAAGCGGTAGGCGTCGATCTGCCAGGTGGTGGACACGTCCCGGGAGGAGCGGGTGCGCCGCGAGGGAACGATCTCCACGTCGTCGAAGCTGTAGGCCCGGCGCGCCGTGCGGCCCATGCCGATCTCCACCAGGTCCCGCATCTCAGCGCACCGCGTAGTTCGGGGCCTCCACCGTCATGGTGATGTCGTGTGGGTGGCTCTCCTTGATACCGGCCGCAGTGATCTGCACCAGCTGCGCGCTCTGCAACGCGGGGATCGTGGCGGCACCGGCGTAGCCCATCGCCGCTCGCAGCCCACCAACGAGATGGTGGGCCACCAGCGACAGCGGCCCGCGAAAGGGGACTCGCCCCTCGATGCCCTCGGGCACCAGCTTGTCGTCGGACAGCAGGTCGTCGGCGAAGTAGCGGTCCCTGGAGTACGACCGCCCGGCACCGCGCGAGGCCATGGCACCCATCGAACCCATCCCCCGATAGGTCTTGTACTGCTTGCCGTCGACCAGGATCAGGTCGCCCGGCGCCTCGGCGGTACCCCCGAGCAGGCTGCCCAGCATCACGCTGCTGGCCCCCGCGACGATGGCCTTGGCGATGTCCCCGGAGTACTGGATACCGCCATCGCCGATCACCGGAACACCCGCCGGGCGGCACGCCCGGTCCGCTTCGAAGATCGCACTGATCTGCGGAACACCCACCCCGGCCACCACCCGGGTGGTGCAGATCGAGCCGGGGCCCACCCCGACCTTGACCGCGTCCGCACCGGCATCGACCATTGCCTGCGCCCCAGCCATGGTTGCCACGTTGCCGCCGACGACATCGACGGTGCTGCCCACCTCGGCCTTGAGCGTCCTGATCATCTCCAGCACCCCACGGGAGTGCCCGTGCGCGGTGTCCACGACGAGCACGTCGACGCCGGCCTCGACCAGCAACGCGGCCCGCTGCTTGGCGTCCTCGCCGACCCCGATCGCGGCCCCCACCAGCAGCCGCCCGTCTGGATCCTTGGTCGCCAGCGGGTACTTCTCGGTCTTCACGAAGTCCTTGACGGTGATCAAGCCGCGCAGCCTGCCGTGCCCGTCGACAATCGGTAACTTCTCGATCTTGTGGCGCCGCAGCAGGCCCAGCGCCGCGTCCGCGGTGACCCCCACCTGCGCCGTGATCAGGGGCGGCTTGGTCATCACGTCGGCGACCCGCTTGTCATGGTCGACCTCGAAGCGCATGTCCCGGTTGGTGATGATGCCGACCAGCACCCCGTCGGCGTCGGTGACGGGCACGCCGGAGATCCGGTAGCGGGCGCACAGCGCGTCCACCTCGGCGAGGTTGTTCTCCGGCAGGCAGGTCACCGGGTCGGTCACCATGCCCGCCTCGGATCGCTTGACCAACTCGACCTGCGCGGCCTGCTCGTCGGCCGGCAGGTTGCGGTGCAACACCCCCATCCCGCCGTGACGGGCCATCGCGATGGCCATCCGTGCCTCGGTCACCGTGTCCATCGCTGAGGAGACCAGCGGCACCCGCAGGGTGATGTTTCGGGAAAGCCGGGTCGACGTGTCGACCTCGGCCGGTACCACGTCGGATTCGGCGGGGAGCAGCAGGACATCATCGAAGGTCAGACCGAGCAGCGCGAACTTCGACGGGAACCCGGGCGCGGTGAGCTCGCTGGTCATGCGCGGGGACGACCTTCCTGGCGGTAGCTGGAGTCGTTGGAGTCGGTTGGCGGCCGGGCTGGGTTGACATCTGATCTAGGCGGACCCACGTGTGGGGTCAAATCCATGGTATCCGTCACAGCGCCATCCGCCGGACAGGTACGGTGCGAGCCGTGGCGCATGACTCACTTCCCCCCGACCCGTTCGCCGGTGACCCGGAGGACCCTGCCCTTGCACTGGAAGCGTTGGATGATCCCGGGGACGCCGATGAGGAGCCGCTGGACGACGAAGAGCGGGCCGGGCTACTCGCCGACCTGAGCGATCTGGCCGTTTACCAGGCGCTGCTGGCCCCTCGCGGACTACGCGGGATCGTGGTGGACTGCCCGGACTGTGCCCAGCAGCACTATCACGACTGGCACTTGCTGCGAGCGAGCCTGCAGCAGCTACTCGAGGATGGCCGGATGCGCCCGCACGAGCCCGCCTACGACCCGGATCCCGCCGGTTACGTGAGCTGGGAGTACTGCAGGGGTTACGCCGATGCGGTCGTCGCTGAGGATGGCGACTGACCCGCATAAGCCACCCGCGGCTGGACCGGCGCGCTAAGGGGATCGGGTCCGCGGGGTCCCCCCAGACACGCTTGGCTAGCGATCCGCGGACATGCCCGAGGGAGGCCTGGGCGGCGGATTCGGTGGTGCTGGTGGTGCTGGTGGTGCTGGCGGGATGAAGTCCGATGGTGACGAGCGGATCGGCTTCGCATTCGGTTGAGATGGCTCGTCTGGCCGCGGTGGGGTCGGTTTCGGCGGGGGGACCGGCTCTGGTTTCGCCGGGATTGGGTATGACTCCGGCGACCGGCTCGGAGTCGGCTCCGACGACGGGCTCGGGTTCGGCTCCGACGACGGGCTCGAGGTCGACTCCGGCGACGTCGTGGAATCTGGCTCCGTGGACGGGGCGCCGGACGAGGACGACGGATCCAACGGCGCCGGCCCGGACTGTTTCGACGAGCTGGCGTCCGGCGATCCGGGCGGCCCACCTTGCGCAGATGGGCCCGCGTCCAGTGCCTGCTCGAGCTCACGATGCTGGGTGGTGAGATCGGTTCTACCCTCGGCCTCGGCGATCACCGGGAGCTGCTGTCGAATGCGGTCCAGCGATGCCTTGGCCCGCTCGGGCTGGTCCTCTTGCAGCGCCTTCTTGACCTGTTCGAGCTCGGTCCGGACCGAGGCCGCAGTCTCCACCGAGCGGGCGTAGTCGGAATAGAGCACCTCGGTAACGCCCCACAGGTTGTCGCCGGGCTGGGCGGACTTGGCGAGCAGGCCCACCCCGGAGAAGGCGATCACCATCACCGCCGCGGCCGCCGCGACCGGGCCGAATATGGGGCTACGTCGGCGGACCGGCCGGCGGGCGGCGCTGATCACCGCCAGGGCAGTGTCGGTGTCCACCAGCAGCCGGTTCGAGTCGGCATGCACCTCGCGACGCCAGTCCGCCAGGACGCGCGTCAACTCCCCGTCAACATCGCTGACGTTGCTGCCCGGCGTGCGACCGGCACTGCCGAGCATGTCGAGCAGCACATCGTCGGCCTGGACGGCGGCCAGATCAGCGGGCATCTCAGCGGGATCGCCGTGGCGGCGGCCGTTGGGGTGACCGGCGCGTGGATCGTCGCGACCAGACATGTCAGACCACCTCCTCGGACTGCAGTACGCTCCGCAACTTGCCCAATGCCCGGTGCTGAGCTACCCGGACCGCGCCGGGAGTCGACCCCACCGCCTCGGCGGTCTCCTCCGCAGACAGCCCCACCACGACTCGCAGGACGAGGATCTCGCGCTGCTTGTCCGGCAGCATGTCCAGCAGTTGGTCCATCCGCGCAGCCAGCTCACCCTGCATCGCCCGCTGCTCAGGACCCGCGTCGGCCAGTTCCGGGGAGTCGGGAATCTCCGAAACCGGTTCGGCACGATTGCGCGCCGACGACCGGTGAGCGTCGGCCACCTTGTGTGCTGCGATGCCGTACACGAAGGCAAGGAATGGCCGACCCTGATCGCGGTAACTGGGCAGGGCCGCAAACACCGCGAGACACACCTCCTGGGCTACATCATCCGCCGAAGCGAACGTCTTCTCCTGGCTGCCGACGCGCGCGCGGCAGTACCGCAACACGAGGGGACGGATCCAGCGGAGCACACTGTCGACGGCAGCTCGGTCACCGTCGACAGCAGCACCAACAAGGACGTTGAGGTCGTCCCCCACTACAGTCATCGCAGAATGCAGCCCTGCCGTTACGACGCGGGACCAGCCGGGCTGCACGCCGGCCGGCGGTGGCCTTTCCGCTGTCCCGGCCATCCATCACCTTCCCGAGACCACGGCACCTCGGCGGTAACCGTAGTGGGCAACAGATCAACTGCTCGAAGCGGTGTCACTGCGCGGTACCGCTGGGCCGCGCACGAGGCCAACGCAAGGGGCCGGTGGCATCGCCACCGGCCCCTTGCTGCAGAACGAGATCAGGCGACCAGACCGCGCCGGAAACCATGCGCGACGGCCTGGGCCCGATCCCGCACGCCGAGCTTGCGGAACAGCCTCCGGGCGTGGGTTTTCACGGTGTCCTCGGAGAGATACAGTTCCCGCCCGATCTGCCCGTTGCTCTTGCCCTGGCTCATCCCGCGCAGCACCTGCAATTCGCGCTCGGTGAGCTGGACGCCAGGGTCGGACGGCGGTCGCGGCGCCGGCACCGAGGTACTGGCCAGCGTGTGTGCCAGCGCGGCCACGAGCTCCGGGCGGGATGCGTCCCAGCGCAGATAACCTCGGGCCCCGCCGGCGATCGCGGCGGCGATGCTGCCCGCATCATCCGGTGCACCGAACACGATGACGTTGGCCTGGGGATGCGCCGACACCAGCCGGCGAGTGGCCTCCACACCGGTCGGCACCGCACGCTGGGTCCCCACCAGGACGACATCCACCGGCTGCCGGGAATAGCGAGCTAGCAGCTCATCGCCGTGTGCCACGCAGTCGATCCGGGCGACGCCAGGGACCGCAGACATCACACGGGTGAGTCCCTCGCGGACGCTTCGCCGGTCATCGCAGATGAGAACTGCGGTCACGGGAGGGCTCCTTTCCTGCAGCCAAGTGATGTGCCCACCTCCCTATCGGTCGTGCGGACCCGAAACTTGACACGATCTGATGGATTTCCATCAAGGGCCGGAGCCCACACCACTCCGAACGGCTGTCATCACCGCGTGGAGCAACGCTCACTCTACCGAGTGTGAGCGGATCACGGCAGTACCGCGAACACGGATGATTCGGGCATCCTGGCTAACCTGATGTCGCCACGACGGCCCTTGCGCCCCCACTGATGGGACGCAAGGGCCGTCGTGACGTTACTACGGCGTTGCTCCGGTGCTGCTGGCAGCGCCTGCCGCGGGTCCCCCGGGTGGCTCAGTGCCCGTGGCCGTGACCGTGGCCCTGACCGGCCGCAGGCGCCGGCTCCGGCTTGTCTACCACCGCGCTCTCGGTGGTGATCACCATCCGGGCGATCGAGGCAGCGTTGACGATCGCCGACCGGGTCACCTTCACCGGGTCGACGATTCCCGCGGCCACCAGGTCGCAGTAGGTCTCGGCCTCGGCGTCGAAGCCGTGACCCCAGTCCATCTCTCGCACTTTGGCGACCACCACGGAACCCTCGTAGCCCGCGTTGTTGGCGATCCAGGCCAGCGGGGCGGCACTGGCAGCCCACACGATGGCGACGCCAGTCGCCTCGTCGCCGTGCAGGCCGAGGTCGCCGACCGCCTGGGCGGTGTGCACCAGCGCAACCCCGCCACCGGGAATGATGCCCTCCTCAGCGGCCGCCCTGGTGGCCGCCACAGCATCTTCGATCCTGGCCTTGCGCTCCTTGAGCTCGGTCTCGGTGGCCGCCCCAACCTTGATCACCGCCACCCCGCCGACGAGCTTGGCAAGCCGCTCCTGGAGCTTCTCACGGTCCCAGTCCGAGTCGCTGTCGTCGATCTCGCGCCGGATCTGTGCGGCACGGGCGTCAACATCC
Organism: Pseudonocardiales bacterium; assembly: GCA_052390115.1. Taxonomy (GTDB): domain Bacteria; phylum Actinomycetota; class Actinomycetes; order Mycobacteriales; family Pseudonocardiaceae. Next base: position 11,009 of record JBQTHE010000071.1, read on the forward strand.
GCCTGCTCGCCGGCACCGTCGACGATGGTGGTGTCGTCCTTGGTCACCACAATCCGCCGGGCACTGCCGAGTACTTCCAGCCCGACCTCGGACAGCTTCAGGCCGACGTCCGGGTCGATCACCTGGGCGCCCGTCACAACGGCGAGGTCGTCCATGAACGCCTTACGGCGGTCACCGAAGAACGGTGCCTTCACCGCCACCACCGCCAAGGTCTTGCGGATCGCGTTGACCACCAGGGTGGACAGCGCCTCGCCCTCGATGTCCTCAGCCACGATGAGCAGCGGCCGACCGGTCTGGCTCACCTTCTCCAGCAGCGGCAGCAGGTCCAGGATCGAGGAGATCTTTTCGCGGTGCAGCAGGATGTCGGCATCTTGCAGTACCGCCTCCATCCGCTCGGGGTCGTTGACGAAATAGGGCGAGATGTAGCCCTTGTCGAACGCGAGGCCCTCGGTGATCTCCAACTCGGTGGCCATCGTGGAGGACTCCTCCACGGTGATGACACCGTTCTCGCCGACCTTGGTCATCGCCTCGCCGACCATCGCGCCGATCTTCGGGTCACGCGAGGACACCGTGGCGACCTGGGCGATCGCCTGCTGGCCCTGCACCGGCGCCGCCTTGGATTTCAACATCGCGGCGATAGCATCGGCGGCCACCGCGATGCCGTGCCCCAACGCGGTGGGGTTGGCGCCGGCGGCCACGTTTCGCATTCCCAGACAGACCATGGCCTGCGCCAGCACGGTGGCGGTGGTGGTGCCGTCACCAGCCACATCGTTGGTCTTCGTCGCTACGCTCTTGGCGAGCTGGGCGCCGAGGTTCTCATAAGGATCGCTCAGCTCGATCTCACGGGCGATCGTCACCCCGTCGTTGGTGACCGACGGGCCGCCGAACTTCTTGGCCAGCACCACGTGCCGGCCGCGCGGACCGAGAGTGATCTTGACCGCGCTGGCGAGCTGGTCGACTCCGCGCTCCAGCGCGCGCCGCGCGGTCTCGTCGAACATGATCTGCTTGGGCATTGTGTGCCTTCCTCACAGACGAACTCTGGTAGATCGCCGGCGTTGCCGGGACCCGATGCGTGACCGCCCCGCAGCCCCGGGAGGGGCCGCGGGGCGATCACGGTGACGACGGTCGAACCGCCAGTTGACGACGACGGTCGAACCGTCAGTTGACAACAGCGAGCACGTCGCGGGCGGAGAGAATCAGGTACTCCTCGCCGTTGTGCTTGATCTCGGTGCCGCCGTACTTGCTGTAGAGGACGACATCACCGACACTCACATCCACCGGGATGCGGGTGCCGCTGTCATTGACTCGGCCCGGGCCCACCGCCAGGACCTTGCCCTCCTGGGGCTTCTCCTGAGCGGTGTCCGGGATAACGATGCCGGACGCAGTCGTCGTCTCGGCCTCGCTGGCCTGAACGACGATCTTGTCCTCGAGCGGCTTGATGCTCACGCTCGCCACGGTGTGACCTCCACTTTCTGGGGTCTTCGAAGAGCTGGCAGGGTTGTCTGAATGCTGGCTGCGGCCACCCCGCCGTCGCGGGGGTCGAGGTGGCCCGGGGCCATGTCTGGCACTCTGGCGACCAGAGTGCCAGTTGGCAGACTACTGCGCCGAGTGCCAGCGCTCAACTAGGGTGGTCGCGAAATCGAGCAGATCCGAATGTTCACCTGCTTATTGCCACGCCGCCACCTTCTACTGGTGGCGCAGGTCATCGCATCGATCGTGCACTCGTGGGTCCCACGACCGAGCCGGAGGATTCCCGATGGCCGAGCCTTGTCACCGTCCGACCCGCCGCACAGTCCTCCTCGGCGCGGGTGCCGCGACCGTGCTCACGGCGATGCCGCTGAACACGGGTTGTGCAGCCCAGCCGCTGGCAGGCGCGCGCAGCCGGGCGCTGGGTGACCCGTTCACCGTCGGAGTGGCCTCCGGGGACCCGGCTGCCGACGGTGTGGTGCTATGGACCCGGCTGGCTCCCCGGCCGCTCGCCGAGGACGGGTTCGGGGGGATGCCGGCACGTCCCGTCGACGTTGAGTGGGAGCTTGCGACCGACGAAGGGTTCCGGCAGGTCGAGCGGCGCGGGCGCAGCACAGCAGTGCCGGAAGCGGCGCACAGCGTGCACGTCGAACTCACCGGCCTGCGCGCTGGCCGCGAATACTTCTACCGGTTCCGCGCTGACGGCCATCTCTCACCGGCCGGCCGCACTCGCACCGCACCGGCACCGGCAGCCTTGGGCTCGGCGCTGACCATGTGCTTCACGTCCTGCTCGCAGTACGGGCACGGCTGGTTCACCGCGTACCGCAGGCTGGCCGAGGAGGACCCGGACATCGTCCTGCACCTGGGTGACTACCAGTACGAGCACACCGCCGGCCGCTACCGCGCCCCCGGCGGCAACGTTCGCGAGCACGTCGGGCCGGAGACCACGACGCTGGCCAACTATCGTCAGCGATACGCCCAGTACAAGACCGACCCCGACCTGCAGGCGGCGCATGCGGTGGCACCGTGGCTGACGGTCTTCGACGATCACGAGCTGGACAACAACTGGGCCGACGAGGTGCCGGAGAGACCCGAGGCGAACCCGCAGCCGGAATTCCCCTCCCGGCGCGCGGCAGCCTTGCAGGCCTACTACGAGAACATGCCGCTGCGCGCCTCGGCGATGCCGCGCGGCGCCGACATGCAGCTCTACCGTCGAGTGCAGTGGGGCGCATTGACGACGTTCCACATGCTCGACACCCGGCAGTACCGTGACGACCAGCCCTGCGGCGACAAGTTCATCTCAGACTGCCCGCAGCGAACAGATCCGGCCCGCTCGATCACCGGCGCCGAGCAGGAGAGGTGGCTGCTGGACGGGTTCCAGCATTCCCGGGCCCGCTGGGACGTGCTTGGCCAGCAGGTCTTCTTCTCGCAGCTCGATCTCACGCCCGGCCCGGCTCGCGGCTTCAACCCCGACGCGTGGGACGGCTACGCCGGCAACCGGGACCGGATCGTCGCCGGCCTGCGCAACTCGCCAGTGCGCAACGCCGTGGTGCTCACCGGCGACGTCCACTCGCACTGGGCGGCCGAGGTCCGCGAGCGCGTCGACGACCCTGCGTCGGCCGCGGTGGGCACCGAACTGGTGACCAGTTCGATCACCTCGGGCGGCGACGGCTCGGAGACCCGCCCCGAAGCGGCCATCGTGTTGGCCGAGAATCCCCACCTGCGCTTCTTCAACAACCGCCGCGGGTATGTGCGCACTCGCTTCACCCCTGGTGAGCTGCGGGTCGACTTCCAGGTGGTGCCCTTCGTCTCCCGGCCAGACGCTCCGGTGCAGACCAGGGCCACGTTCGTGGTGCCCGATCGCGAACCGGCCCTGCACCCAGCCTGACCTGGTTGGTAGCTCTTCAAGTACCACCAACCGGGGTCGGCACGACCTCAAACCGCTACCAACCAGGGCGGGCGGGCGGGGGAGGGCGGGGTCGGGGGTGCCTGCGCGGT
>JBQTHE010000072.1:0-65146 GCA_052390115.1 Pseudonocardiales bacterium
ACCGGCCCCTCCGGGGAATGAAAGATCCGTGAGAAAGACCTTTCAATTCTCTCGAGGGGTCGGGCCTTATTGTGGGACCGACACGCCGGTCAGCAAACTAACGGAGAATAGTTTCCGATAACCCTCACCGACGCCTACCCACGCGGTGCACGACATCTACATCTACTGGGCGGTGATGATCGCGGCGGTCGTCCACACCGTAAATCGCGGTGGGGCGCAGCGACCCGATCCGTCGTCACGTCGGGCCTCCGCCACGCAATACGTCGGGACCTCCGCCACGCGACGCGCGCGGTCTGCAACCCCCGGCGGCGCAGCCACCAGCCCATCAAGGCGCGGCGACCGTCAGCGACGAACACCGCCAGCCCCGCCAAGCCGCCGGATTGGATCGCGAAATTCAGCCCCGGCGAAGCCACCATCACGGGCACCAGGGAAATCATTTCGGCAAAGCCACTACCGCCCAGGAGCAGCCTGCGGCAGACCACGTACAACACCCGGTTCAGCCACGAAAAGCACCAGCGCCCCGACGCCGACCTATCGTCTCCGCTGGGCCTACCTTCATTGTCTCCGCTGGGCCTACCTTCATGAAGTCGGGACTAGCCGGTGCGCTGCTCGTAGAGATCTCGGCCGCATCGGGGCTCCCGGGTCGGCGCCGCCACGCCGGGCCACGGCCAGGTAGACCAGCAGGATCGGCTACGACCTCCCGGCGAAGCGCGGCGACCTCACCGTCGAAGCGGAGCTACACCGGACCCAGCAGCCAGACACACCGAGCACCACAGCCGGACACACCGGGCACCACAGCCGGACACACCGAGCACCACAGCCGGACACACCGAGCACCACGGCCCGACACACCGGGCACGGGCGCCGGACAGGCCGGGTTAGAGGACGACGTTGACCAGGCGGCCGGGCACTACGATCACCCTGCGGGGCTCCCCGCCGTCGATCAACGTGGCGGCGCGGGCCTGCGCCAACGCGGCGGCGCGCACTTCGTCCGGACTCGCCGAGGTGGGCACCACCACCCGGGAGCGGACCTTGCCGTTGACCTGGATCGGGTACTCCACGGTGTCCTCGACCAGGTAGCGCTCCTGCGCCTCGGGCATCGGCCCGTGGGCCAGCGACTGGTTTCCGTGCGCCTGCGGCTGGCCACTGCCCAGCCGGGACCACAGTTCTTCGGCGATATGCGGGGCCACCGGGGCCAGCAGCAGCACCATCGGCTCGGCCACTTCCCGCGGCGCCCCCTCCGGGTAGGCCTTGGTCACCTGGTTGTTCAGCTCGATGAGCTTGGCGATCGCGGTGTTCAGCCGCAACGTCGCGTAGTCCTCCCGGATCCCGGCGATGGCACGGTGCAGCCCCCGCAACGTCTCGATGTCGGGTTGGGAGTTGGTCACCCGCAGCTGCCCGGTCTGCTCGTCGACCAGGTTGCGCCACAGTCGCTGCAAGAACCGGTGCGCTCCAACGACGTCCTTGGTCGCCCAGGGCCGCGAGGCGTCCAGTGGCCCCATCGACATCTCGTACACCCGCAGCGTGTCGGCGCCGTAGGCGTCGCTCATCTCGTCTGGAGAGACGGAGTTGCGCAGGCTCTTACCCATCTTTCCGTACTCACGACGAACCTCCTGGCCGCGCCAGATGTACCGGCCGTCGGGCTCCTCGGCGACCTCCTCGGCGGGGACGTACACCCCGCGCGCGTCGGTATAGGCGAAGGCCTGGATGTAGCCCTGGTTGTACAGCCGCCGGTAGGGCTCCTCCGACGACACGTGCCCCAGGTCGTAGAGCACCTTGTGCCAGAACCGCGAGTAGAGCAGGTGCAGCACGGCGTGCTCCACCCCGCCGACGTACAAGTCCAGCCCACCCGGGTCGTCCGGGCCATGCAGCTGCGGCCGGGGGCCCATCCAGTACCGCTCGTTGACCGGATCGCACATCGCCTCGGAGTTGTCCGGGTCGATGTAGCGCAACTGATACCAGCACGAGCCCGCCCATTGCGGCATCACGTTGGTGTCCCGGCGGTAGGTCTTCAGGCCATCACCCAGGTCTAACTGGACCTGCACCCAGTCGGTGGCCTTGGCCAGCGGCGGGGCCGGCTCGGAGTCGGCGTCGTCTGGGTCGAACGTGGTCGGCGCGTAGTCCGCCACGTCGGGCAGCTCGACGGGCAGCATCGACTCCGGCAACGGTTGTGGTCGGCCATCGTCGTCATAGACGATCGGGAAGGGCTCGCCCCAGTACCGCTGCCGGGCGAACAGCCAGTCGCGCAGCTTGTACTGCACGGTGCCCTCGCCGGCGCCGTTGGCCTCCAGCCAGTCGGTGATCGCCTTCTTCGCCTCCACGACGTCCAGGCCGTCCAGGAACGAGGAGTTGATCGCCGGGCCGTCCCCGGCGTAGGCCTGTCCCGCGAAGCCGTCCGGTGGGGCGACGGTGCGCACGATCGGCAGTCCGAAGGCCTCCGCGAAGTCCCAGTCGCGCTGGTCCTGGCCGGGCACCGCCATGATCGCGCCGGTGCCGTAACCCATCAGGACGTAGTCGGCGATGAATACCGGGATCTGCCGGCTCGTGGCCGGGTTGGTGGCATAGGCCCCGGTGAAGACCCCCGTCTTGTCCCGGCTCTCCTGACGCTCCAGTTCGGAGCGCTGCGCGGCGGCCCGACGGTAACCGGCGATCGCCTCCGCCGGGGTGGCCGCCCCACCGATCCAGCGACTGTCTACCCCGGGCGGCCATTGCTCGGCGGCGATCTCGGAGACCAGCGGGTGCTCCGGCGCCAGCACCAGGTAGGTTGCGCCGAACAGGGTGTCCGGGCGGGTCGTGAAGACCTCGACGTTGGTAGCTGTCCAAGGCCCCCCCGCCCCCCGGTTGGTGGTACTTGAAGAGCTACCAACATCGAACCGGAGCCGGGCGCCGTGGGAGCGGCCGATCCAGTTGCGTTGCATGGTCTTGATCTTGTCGGGCCAGTCCAGCCGGTCCAGGTCATCGAGCAGCCGGTCGGCGTAGGCGGTGATCCGCATCATCCATTGCCGCAGGTTGCGCCGGAACACCGGGAAATTGCCGCGGTCGCTGCGGCCCTCGGCGGTGACCTCTTCGTTAGCCAGCACGGTGCCCAGCCCCGGGCACCAGTTCACCGGTGCCTCGGACAGGTAGACCAGCCGGTGCGAGTCGATGATGTCCTGCTGCTCGGCACGGGTCAGCTCATCCCACACCCGACCATCCGGGGTGGGCCGGGCGCCCTGGACGTACTCGGTCTCCAGTTCGGTGATCGGGCGGGCCCGGTGGGCGCCGGTGTCGTACCACGCGTTGTAGATCTGCAGGAAGATCCACTGGGTCCAGCGGTAGTACTCGACGTCGGTGGTAGCGACCCGGCGGCGCTCGTCGTGGCCCAGCCCCAGCCGGCGGATCTGCGCCAGGTAGCGCTCGATGTTCGCCTCGGTGGTGGTCCGCGGGTGAGTGCCGGTCTGGGCCGCGTACAGCTCAGCGGGCAGCCCGAACGCGTCGAAGCCCATGGTGTGCAGCACGTTGCGCCCGGTCATCCGGTGGTAGCGGGCGAAGACGTCGGTGCCGATGTAGCCCAGCGGGTGCCCGACGTGCAACCCGGACCCGGACGGGTAGGGGAACATGTCTTGCAGGAAGAGCTTGTCGTCAGGCACCGAGGCGCCGTCTGGGGGGCGCAGGTTCCCGACCGGGTTGGGCGCGTGGAAGGTGCCGCGCTCGGTCCAGTGGCGCTGCCAGCGGCGCTCGATCTCGCCGGCCAGCGCCGCGGTGTAGCGGTGCGGCGGGATGTCCCCGGCATCGGTGCTGCTCATGATCGTCCTTTCGAGCTCAGCTGTCGATCGTCGACATCCCAGGAAACAGAAATCCCCCCAGGGCAATGAGGCCGTGAGGGGTCGCCGCGCTGACAGGTCCGCTGGTCAGCGCGGCCTGGGAAGGAGCAGGCGCGCCGTGCTCATAGTCGCCATGATAGCGGGTTGACCCACCGGAATTCCGCCGCCGGTATCCTTACCGCCGTGTCTGCCTCCGCACTGCTCGGTGTGGTGCTGTTTGTTGCCGGCGGCGCGCTGCTCACCGTCGGTCTGCTCGGCTGGCAGCAACGGCTGCCGCGCAACCGGTTCGCCGGCGTCCGCACCCCCGCGACGCTGCGATCGGAGGCCGCCTTCATCGCGGCCAACCGGGTGGCCGCCCCACCGGTGCTCGCGGCCGGCGCGGTCTGCGCCGCCGGCGGAGCGCTGGCTTTCGGAACGGGCGGCCCGGCGCTCGCGGTGATCGTCGGGGTGACCGGCGCCGGCGCGATCTGCCTGCTGATCGCCGGCGGCCTCCTAGGCCACCGCTTAGCCACAACGGTCCCACCGCCTACGGGTAGTTGTGCCGGGTGCTCCTGCGCCTGCGCCGGGCGACCATAACCGCGTTCTGCATCCAGACTGCACTCATAGCCGACCTTTTTGCAGCGTTCTGCATCCAGACTGCGCTCAGAGCGGGTTACCAACCCCAGGTGCCGGGCTCGCCTTTGAAGGGGCCGGTGATGTCGGAGGTGATCCAGCCGCCGTAGAAGTCGCCGGGCTGGGGGGTTACCGGTTCGCCGTCAAGGGTCACCTCATCGAAACGGGCGACGTAGACCGCGGCCCGGTCGGTGAGCTGCGGGTAGCGCAGGTCTGGTTGCGGGTACCACCACCCGACCTCGCGCAACGGCGCGACACCGGGTACCTCGAGGTCGATGTAGGACGCCTCACCCTTCCACTCACACACCGTCAGACGCGGCGCAGCGAGCAGCGGCACCCGGAACTCGGCCCGCGGCAGGTAGTACGTCGGCGGGTGCGACGTCTCCAATACCCGCACCACGTCATCGGTGTCGAGCACCAGCGTCCCGCCATGCACGATCCGGGCGCGACGGCGCACCCGCTCGGCCCGCGGCGGGCGCGGGTAGTCCCACACCGACTCCTGACCAGGTCCAACCGGCCAGCGGCGCACCGCTTCAGACTTGCCCTGACCTGCTCTTTTGGCGTTGAGCCAGTTGTGCGGCATATCGCGAGTTTACGGTCGTGCGCCGACCCGCTGCGGACTGTTCACGGACCGGAGCCGGATGACCGCATCAGGACGCCGCACCGACGACGGCAGCGATCACGCCAGCAAAACGACCATTACACTCAAACGGAGCAGACCGGGATAGTTGCCTGCGGGCACGGGAAGCCTCACGGTTAGCTGGTGAAGCTCGGACTGAGCATCAGCAGCCGCCGCGTGGCGCGGCGGCTGGCTACCGTCGATGCCTACGAGTTTCCGTCCAGCGTGCGTCGACGGGTGCGCCGGCTCGTCGGAGCCGGGGCTGGTGTGCCTGCACCATCTCACGGCCCCCTTGGCCGATTTGTGGGTGCTGAGACGCCCCCATTGGCTGCACGGCAGCGGGGGTGGTTGCGGCGGCGGGGGTGGCTGCGGTGGAGGCGGGGGGTGAAGGAGCTACTGACCTCGCCGCACCATCAGTTCAATACCGGGTCGATGGGGTAGGTGGCCAGCAGCGCCAGCGGCATGCCCTGGCGGCGCAGCGCGCGACCCCACAGATCGGTGCCAGGGCCCGCCAGCACATCGTCGGGCAGGGCGGGCACCACGATCCAGTCACCGCGCTTGATCTCACCAGCGAGCTGGCCTTCGTCCCAACCGGAGTATCCGGCGAACACCCGCAGCCCAAGCAATCGCGGTGCCATCAGGTCCGGATCGGCGTCGAGCTGGACCAGCGCCAGGGACCCTCGTAATTTGATCACGCCCTCGGTGTGCTCGGCGTCCGCCCCGGCGGGCAGCGCGGCCACGCACAGCGCCGCACGCTGTTCCATCGGACCGCCGACGTAGAGCGCCTGCGGCACCGTGGCATGCCGCCCCCACAACGGCAACACCTCGCGCACCGGTACCTCGCTGGGCCGGTTGAGCACGACGCCGAGCGTGCCCGAGGCGCGGCGGTCGATGACCAGCACCACGGTGCGGCGGAAGTTGGGATCCCGCAGTGCCGGGGCAGCGACTAACGCCGAGCCCGCTTCCACTTCGTCCACCCCGATATCGTCTCGCATTCGGCACCGATACCGGCAAGCACGCCGGTCACACACGCCAAACCCACACCACACCGATAGCCTGCGTGCTCGTGACCTCGTCGCCGGCCCTTGCCCTCGCAAGTCGGCCTGACCGATTGGGGGTGCGGCGATTGCTGGGCACCCGAGGGTTCGGCCGGCTGCTGAGCTCCCGCTTCGCCGCGCAGTGGGGCGACGGGGTGTTCCAAGCCGGATTGGGCGGCGCTGTGCTGTTCAATCCGGAACGCCAAGCCGACCCGATAGCCGTGGCGGCCGGGCTCGCTGTGCTGCTGCTGCCGTACTCCCTGGTGGGACCGTTCGCCGGGGCACTGCTGGACCGCTGGGACCGCCGTCGAGTCCTGGCCATCGCGAACCTGCTGCGCGCCATACCAATCGTGTTGGTGGCGCTCGCCGTCGGCACCGGGGTGGCCGGAGTGCCGTTGTACGTGGGAGCGCTGCTGGTCACCGGGGTGAGCCGGTTCGTGCTGGCAGGGCTGTCCGCGGGGTTGCCGCATGTGGTGCCACGCAGACACCTGATCGAGGCCAACGCGCTGGCCGCTACCGTCGGCGCGGCGGTCACTGTCTTCGGCGGAATCTGCGCCGTCGGGCTGCGTAGCGTGCTCGGGTCCGGCAACATCGGGTCGGCCTGGGTGACGGCGGGTGCGCTGGTGGGCTCGCTGGTCGCGGCGGCCGTCCTGGCCGGCTTGGACCGAGGTCAGCTCGGACCGGACTCCACCGACGAGCCCAGCGAGACCACCCGCGCGGTAGCCAGGGGGTTGCGTGACGGCCTGGCCGCCGCAGTCCGGGTGCCCAGCGTGGCCGCGGGCCTGGTGGCGCTCGTCGCCCACCGGCTCTCGTTCGGCATCGCCACCCTGGTAGCGCTGCTGCTCTACCGCAACTCCTTCACCTCCGACGGGCTGCTGCTGGCCGGACTTGGCGGGGTCGGCCAGCTACTGGTCGCCGGGGCACTCGGGTTGCTGCTCGCGGCGGTGCTCACCCCGCTGCTGGTCGCCAGGTTCGGCCGGCAGCGCACCGTCCGCGGAGCGCTGGTGGCCGCCGCATTGCTGATCGTCACGCTTGGCCTGCCGATGGTCATGCCGACAATGCTGGCCGCCGCGTTCGCCCTGTCCACGGCCGGGCAGGTGGTGAAGCTGAGCCTGGATGCCACGGTGCAGGGCGACATCGGCGACGAGGCGCGCGGCCGGGTCTTCGCGCTCTACGACACGGTGTTCAACATCGGCTACGTGCTGGCGGTGGCGCTCGCCGCCACCGTAATCCCCCCCGACGGCCACGCCCCCGAACTCATCCTCCTAGCCGCCACCGCCTACCTCATCGCCGCCGCCCTACACGGCCTCATCGACCGCGGCTCGGCTTCCGCGCATTCAGCGGGCTCAGCGGGGCTATCGGACACCTCATAACCCCGCTGAGCCCGCTGAATGCGCAGAGAGTCAGGTGAGTGGCGACCAGGGATGGTGGGGGAGGGCGGCCAACAACGGGATCTGCAACGCCGCCCAGGGGCTGATCGCCCAGGGGGCGATCGTCGCCAGGGCTACCACCTGATGCCAGGGGGTCCAGCGGTGCTCCAGCACCTCGGCCGGGTTGGGCTGCGGGTGACCCTGGATGCTGCCTACCAGCACCGGGCAGAACTCGTTCTCCACCACACCGTCGGGCGCCACCGCCCGGTACCGGAAATCGGGCAGCACCACTACCGAGCGCACCAGCAGCACGCCCAGCTCCTCGCGCAGCCGCCGTGCTGCCGCCTGCGCGAAGGGTTCTCCAGGCAGCGGGTGCCCGCAGCAGGAGTTGGTCCACACCCCCGGCCAGGCCCGCTTGCTGGTCGCGCGGCGGGTCATGAGCAACCGGCCCGCCTCGTCGAAGACGTAACAGGAGAACGCGAGGTGCAACGGGGTGTCGGCATGGTGAACCTGGGATTTGGGTAGCTGCCCGATCGGACGGCGATCCCCGTCGAGCAGGACGACCGGCGCATCGTCAGCGTGCACAGGTCGCCACAGTAGCGGGTCGGCTAGTTCAGAGTGCTACGGTCAAACCAGGCGATGCTCGCGGATCTTTTGGCGCACCGCGGCGCCCTCGGGGTGGTTGAGGTCATCAAGGGTGCTCAGCGCCTTCTGCCAAAACAGCAACGCGGCCTCGTGATCGCCGACCTCGAACAGCAGATCTCCGTACCGGTTCTGGGTGTCCGCCTGGTTGAATCGGTGACCTATCCGGTCCAGCACCTCATCGAGGTAGATGGCGCGCCGGTAGCACACATCCGCCGCCTGCGCGTCGCCGCTGGCGTGATAAGCGAACGCCAAGCTGTCCCACGTGTCGGCCTCACCTGCCCGGTCCCCGCAGTCCTGGTATAGGTCGAGCGCAGTTCGGCAGGAGCTGACTGCCGTGGCGCAATCACCGAACGAGACGCAGAACCACCCCAGCGCGTTGAGCGCTCTGGCTTGCCCCCCGCGGTCTGCCAAAATCTGGTACAGGTCGAGCGCACGTTCAGCGTGCCTACGGCACACATCCTCTCTATTCCGCCACCCATGGAAGAGCAACAGGCGCATTTGAGTCCGGGCTAGGCCGGCGACGTCACCGAGTCGCTCGAACAGCTCGAGAGCCCTAGTCAGGTGCGCTAGGGCAAGGTCCTGATCGGGAGTGATCCGATCGAGCGCGGAGCCGCGTTCCAACTCGGCGACAGCACGAGCCAGCAGATTGCCGCCGCCCCGCGTCGCCTTCAACGCGCAGCACGCCGCGCGATCCCAGTCGTGCCAGTGCCCCAACCGCTCCAGAAACGTCGACACCCGCTCCGTCATCAGCCAGACGTACTGCGAGAAGCCTTCGTCGTGAGCGTGCGCGAGAGCTGACAGGATCGCGTCGCGGTTGGCCTCGAACCAGTCGACGGCCTGCCCGACGCTGCCGAACTCCTCGACTGCTGCCTCGGGTTGCCGAGGGGGCAGTGAGTTGAGGTGCCGGGCTGGCTCAAGCTGGTGGGCGGCCCGGTGCAGGGAGCGCAGGTAGTAGTCGAGGAGCCGGGCCTTAGCCGCCCGGCGGTCGGAGGGCCTCTCCTCGCAATGCACCTGTTCGACTGCGAAATCGCGGACGAGGTCGTGCGTGACGAACTGACCGTGTCGTTCTCGCTCCACCAAGTGGTGGCGGGCAAGCTCCGCGAACGCCTGACGAGCATCAGCAATCGTCATCGCAGCCAGGCTCCTCGCGGCCGGCAGCGAAACCCGATCACCCCAGTGCAGGCCCAACATTCGGAACAGCCGCTGGGCGCGAGGCGTGAGGTTCCGGTACGAGCTGCCCAGTAGCGAACGGATGCTGGTCGTAGTGTCCCCCGTCTCGAACCGATCGAGCCGGCTGGGGATGTGATCGAAAGAACTCAACACCTGTCGAATCGTCAGCTCGGCTTGGACGAGTGCCTCGGATGCGAGGATGCTGGCCGTCAGTGGGATGCGTCCAGACATCTCGACCATCCGTTCAGCAGCGTCGGGATCGTCGGCGAGGCGTTCCCTGCCAAGGAATCGCTCGATGAGCGCCAGGGTCTCATCGGCCGGCAGCGGACGCAGCTGAATCGACCGGCAGCCGCTGTCAACGAGCAGGCCGGCGAGGCGGTTGCGGCTGGTGATGATGGTCATGCAGCCCTGACCTCCGGGCAGCAGGTCCCGGACCTGCTCCTCGTCCCTGGCGTTGTCCAGGACGATCAGCGCTCTCTTGTCGGCGACGATGCTGCGGTACAAGGCACACTGCGCCTCGAAAGTGGCGGGTATGCGGTCGCCTCGGATCTCGAACGCGTCCAGCAGGCTTCGGAGTGCAGCCTGTGGTGAGGTGGGGCATCCAACGGTTTCGAAGCCGCGCAAGCTCACGAAGAGCTGCCCGTCCGGGAAGAGGTCGGCAACACGGTGGGCCCAATGCACGGCGAGCGCGGTCTTGCCGATGCCCCCGATACCGACGACGGTAACGATCGCTGCCTTGGTCGTGTTGCTGCGCGCGTCCCCCAGGGTTTGGTAGAGCGCGTGCTGGTCCAGGTTGCGGCCGGTGAAGTGCCGAGATGTGGGAGGGAGCTGTCGCGGCACGATCGGGACCAGCTGCTCGCCGGAGACGCCCGTCGCGTCGGCGCTCTGCGGTGCCACGTCACCGACGTCATCGAGAATCATCTGGTGGATCCGTTGGAGATCCTGGCTCGGCTCGATGCCGAGCTCGTCCACCAGTTGGCGTCGGGCCACCCGGTAGGCCGCCAGCCCGTCGCTGCGGTGTCCGCTGCGGTAGAGAGCCAGCATCAGCTGCGCGCAGAACCTCTCCCGCAGGGGGTAGGCATCGACAGTGTGCCTGAGGTCCAAGACGATGTCTTGGTGCCTGCCCAGCACCAGTTGAGCCTCGTAGTACCACTCCAGGGACTGCAGGTACAGCTGCTCGAGCCGGGGGGCCTCCTTCTCCCGCAGGAGCTGCGAGCCGACGTCAGCGAGTGGGTGCCCGCGCCAAAGCGCGAGAGCCATCTGCAACTCACCCGCCGCGTCTCGCCACTTGCCCTCCCGGATGGCCGTCCTGGCCCTCCGGTAGTGCTGGTCGAACCGCAGCAGGTCCACCTCCGCCTCGTCCGCAGTGAAAAGGTAACCCTGTGGTCTGGTGACGATCCGGATGCCCAGGGACGGTCCGAGAGACTGGCGCAGCCGCATAACGTAGGTGCGCACCGCAGCGCGTGCGTTCGGCGGCGGATCCTCGTCCCAGAGGATGTCGGCGAGTTGGGCTGAGGGCACGGGCTTGTTGACATGACACAGCAGAGCCGCCAGCAAGTCGCGCTGGCGCCCCGAGGTCAGGCTCACCTCGTTCGGACCATCGCCGATGGAAATCGATCCCAGTAGCCGGGCTTCCATCCTCATCCTCACTGCTGCGTGCGACGGATCGACAGAGAAGCCCGCTACCGCCGAGGGTTTCTCCGCGTCTGCTTTGGTCCCTAATCCCTTCCCCCGGCGTTCGGACGACCCGCAGGTTCGGCATCCCGACGTCCTCTCCACCCGCCGGCTTAAACCAGTAACCCCAACAAGAGAGGACGAGCAACACCCGGTAAATACGTCATCTCAACCTCGATCAGGTGAACTTGCGGCGTGGGCCACCGCAGGCCGACCTGCTCACGCTACGGACGGCAGGCGCACGCCTCATCGCCGATCTCAACCGTTCCACACAAGATCGACGAACACGGTCGACACCGGGACGGCGCGGCGATCAGCTCGACACGCAGACGACGGCGTAGGACCAGGGTGAGATCAACCGGCGAGCAGGTCGATCAACTGAACCAGCAGGACGCCAGCGAAAACAAGGATCACCGAAGCTGAGATCCGCTGGATCCACACTCTTGCGCGCAAGCTCAGGCGGGACCTGATGGCGGCCGCACCGAGGCCGAGAACCAGAAACCACACCAGTGAACCCGTGATCGCTCCGAGCGCGAACAAGGCCGCCAACCCCTGCGGTTGCGCACCGGCCGCTAGGCCGATCACGGCCACGGTGTCCAGCACGGCATGCGGGTTGAGCATGCTCACCGCCGCGGCGCCGGCGAATAATCGAGCGGCGCCCGCGTGTACACCCGCCGGGACATCCATGCTGACCTCAGTCCGAAGGCCCTGAATGCCAAGGTAGGTGAGGAAGACAACACCTAATGTGAGGAGAACGATCCGCGCACCCGGCCACGCCTCAAGCAGCGCCCCGGCGCCGATCGTTCCGACGGTAATGAGCAGAGCGTCACACAGAGTAATAGCAATCGTCGCGGCGAGAACGCGTGGCGCGCCGACAGCGAAACCCGCATTCAGAACAAACAGGTTCTGGGGACCAATTGGCGCGATCAGCGCAAGCCCAAGCCCGATCCCCCCCAGGTAGGTGGCTAACACTTTCAACCGCCGGGGCTGGAGAACTCTGGGCTGGCGGACGACAGATGAAAGACAGCTACCTGGCAGCCGCCGAGCTGTTCGAGCCCCGCGGTGAGATCTCGGGCTACCGCTTCCAGCACGCCAGGATCGATCGAGTCGTCCGGCAGCTCAGCACACAACAGCACCCTGGATGTCTCCGGACCTATGGCGGTCGCAGCGGTGTCTCGGAAGTTCCACCTGCGGGTCAGCACGCGGATCCGGTCGCGGTAGATGACCTCACCCGGCTCGACATACTCTTCCTCGGAACCCGCCGGCAGCGGTGAGAAAGGCTCACCACCTTCAGCTCTGACAAGTTCCACGTCACCTTGCAACGCGTCCACATCGTACCCCCCCACGGGGACCAGATGCCGCAGTGACACATCGTTGTAGAGGTCCACAATCGGGTTGATGTTAGGGAGAACACCCTTACGGTCAAGCTGCCGTAGCAGCGACTCGGCGGAAGGGCGACACCGTTTCGGGTTGACCCCCAGCTTCCGGTAGGCCACACGCCATACCTCGAGCCGGTCCTCAAGGTGCGCGACTGGCCTCGGGATGCAGCGGTCCTGAAGTGCTCCGGCGGGCGAGGTGTTATCCAGGCCTTCAATGAGAACCCCTGCGATCCTCACACCTGGGAATACGTCGAGGACGGCTCGGTCGATTCGGATGCGCACGTGGGACAGTCTTCCATACAACCACGACAGACGTGAGCTCCGGGTGCGCCGCGGCAGCGGGCAACGCACAGCGTGAGCGCTCTTCAATGGGGCTATGGCGACGTGCCACCGGACTCTCCGGCCGGCAGTTCCGGCATCAGGTCGTGTAATCCGCGTTGATTCGGATGTAGCCTTCGGTGAGGTCGCAGCCGTAGACCGTGAACTCGCCGGGACCGATGCCGAGGTCGACGTCGATAATGATCTCGTCCCCAGCCAGGTACTCCGCGGCTCGGGCAAGTGTCTCGGCATCGATTTCGGCCGGGTAGGTCTCAATGCCGCCGAAACTAATGGTGACCCGGTCCGGAAGAATTTCATCGTCGTCCTCGCATTTTCCGATCGCCATTGCGACCCGACCCCAGTTCGGATCCGCACCGTACACAGCCGTCTTCACGAGCGGAGAGTTCACAATCGCTTTGCCTACCCTTTTGGCGCGCTCAGCGGAGCCAGCGCCGGTGACTCGCACCTCGATCAGCTTGGAGGCACCCTCGCCGTCGGCAGCGATCTGCCGGACGAGCCGCAGCGCTGCCTCGTACAGCACTGATTCAAAACCCGCCGCGTCGACTGCGCCCGCCAAGCCGTTGGCGAAAATCGCTGCGGTATCACTGGTCGAGGTGTCGGTATCGATGCTCAACGCATTGAATGTCCGCTCCACTACGCGACGGAAAAAATCGTCCAGCAAGGGTTGTTCAATGGCTGCATCGGTAAAGAAGAACGCCAGCATCGTAGCCATTTTCGGCTCGATCATACCGACACCCTTGGCGATGCCCGCTACCGTTGCCCTGCCGCACGGCAGCACCACGTATTTGGGGACGGTGTCGGTGGTCATCATCGCACTGGCCGCCCGGTCGTATTGCGCCTCCGGAAATGGCCAATCCAGCGTCGCGAGTTTCCGTCGCATGACGTCCATCGGATACTGCCTGCCGATTACTCCAGTCGAGGCAATCAATAACTCATCAACAGGTTGACCCACGGCCCGCGCTACGAGATTCCGAACTTCCTGCGCGTTCGCCTGGCCTGTGCGGCCCGTCGCCACGTTGGCGTTACGCGAGACCACCACTACACCACGCGCCTTGCCATCAGATGTCGCCATTCGGCTGAGTACCACGCTCGGTCCGGCGAAGCGGGAGCGGGTGAACATTGCCGAGACCACCGCTGGGACCTCGGAAAGCACGACGGCGACATCGTCCATGGAATCTTTGAGTCCGATGTTGCCTGTCCAGCTACGGAAACCACGAGGGCCAACTGGGGGCACGCGGAAGGCTCCTTCCTCTCCTCACGGACGCTCTCACGAACGCATCGATTCCGCCGCTGCCGGCACGGTCATCGCCGGTTCCGGGGTGCTGGCGGTTACTTCCGTGTCGGCGCGACAGTACGGACCGTCGCCGCCCGAGCGCAACGCCGGGCGCTGCGAAGAACTGCCGCCGGGGCCGGCGTTGCTTCCGTATGAAGGGCGCCGTGCGCGGCTACTTCGGCGTTGACTCCACAGCTACGGGAATGGCGAGGAGAGTCTGGCCCAGTGGTCGACCGGCCGCCTGAGTTTAGACCGAACGTGCCGGTGGATATCGGTGTGTTACAGCCGTGATACCCCAGGGTAGCAGGATCCTGGTTGGCCAAACGTCGCGACCGAGGGGGTTGGGCAGCTCGTGGCACGACCGATGGGTCGTCGGCCATCCGCAGTGGTCACATAACCCGTCTCGCTAGTCCGTGCGTTTGCCACGACCGGTCCTCACGGTGCACAGGGCACGGTCAAGAGCAGACGGCCGCTCGTCATGCCTTCGCCGAGAGGATACCGGATTGAACTGCGACACGCCGTCCACGTACCATCTCACAAACAATGATTTGCAAGGGCTCGAGACGATCGTCCGGGAACTTAGGAACGGAGCGCTCTCGCCGGACCTGCCTGCCTTCTACGACCAGGCGTGGCAGCTGTACGGGCGAATCCCCGGCGGACTTCGAAAATTCCTGGACACCTTCCGCAGGACTGAACCGTCGGCAGCGGCGATCGTCACGGGCTTTCCGGCCGACGACAGCGCCGTAGGACCAACGCCGGAGAACTGGCAGAAGGCGACCCAGTGCAGGCGAACAGTTGACCAAGAATTGTACCTTGCGCTGACCGGGATTGCCCTCGGAGAGCCGTTCATGTGGTCCACCCTGCAAGGCGGTCGCATGGTGCACAACGTCATACCCATCCACGGCGAGGAGTCCCAGCAAAGCGGGCACGGCAGCGATGTCCTGCTCGAATGGCACACTGAGGACGGCTTTCATCCCTACCGCTGCGACTACCTCGTGCTGTTCGGCGTTCGCAATAGCGATCGAGTGCCCACGACGCTGGCTTCGATGAGGGACGTCGAGCTGACGCTATCGCAGGTGCAGCTTCTATCCGAGCGACGGTTCTTCATCCTGCCCGATGACGAACACCTTCGGCAGCTCGCGGCGAGCGACCCCGACCACCCCGGCCTGAAGCGCATGCGAGCCATGCGCAAGCACCCGGAACCGGTCGCTGTCCTTTTCGGAAGTCCACATGCTCCCTACCTGAGGATCGACCCCTTCTTCATGCGTTGTGCCGATGGGGACAAGGAGACTGAATCCGCGCTGCGAGCGATCATCGAGGGATTGGAGCGGGTCCAGCAGGACGTCGTGGTGGACGCCGGAAGCCTGCTCATCGTTGACAACTACCTGGCGGTGCACGGGCGCAGGGCATTCACCGCGCGGTATGACGGCACCGACCGGTGGCTGAAGAAACTCATCGTGACACGGGACCTGCGCAAATCACGTGACCAGCGCCGACAGCCGGAAGACCGAGTACTGTATTGACGAGCCACGAAAGGATTCGTCCCGTGAAAGTCGTGTCGCTCGCCGGACCCGGCAAAGTCGAGATCATTGAGAAACCAGAACCAACAATCGCCCGCGACTACGTACTGATCAAAGTCGTCGTCGCGCCGATGTGCAACGAGCACCTCGCGTTCGAGCACTGGGACTTCCGTGATCGCAACCGGCCCGACTCGCTGGGGCACGAGGTCGCGGGTGACGTCGTCGAATCGTTTCCCGGCAGCACTTTCCGGCCTGGTGACCGGGTAGTTGCCCTCTCCGGCTATCCGTGCGGGTCGTGCGCGATGTGCCGGTCCGGCGCTTATGCCCACTGTCCGGTCCCTGAGAACCCCCTGGCGGTGTGCGGCAGCGTATCCGGCGAATGCGGCTTCGCCGAGTACATGATCAAGCCCGAATGGCTGTTGCTGCGCATCCCCGAGGACGTGCCGTACGAACATGCCAGCATGGCCTGCTGCGGTCTGGGCGCAACGTTCACCGCGATGGAGACCATGAAGATCGGGTCTGGCGACACCGTTCTCGTCACCGGTCTGGGACCGGTCGGTCTGGGGGCGGTAATCAACGGGTTGGATCGAGAAGCCAGGGTCGTGGCTGCAGGGAGCACGCCGTACCGGCTCGACCTCGCCGCCCGGCTGGGCGCCGACACGGTGAACCTGAACGGCGGGAACGCAAACGACATCCGGTGCCTGACCGACGGTGTGGGTCCGGACCATGTCATCGTCTGCGCCGCGGTCTCCCGTTACCAACGGTTGGCACTCGACGTCGTCCGCCGTGGCGGCGGCGTCACCTTTCTCGGAGAGTCCGGGACCTTGCCGATCCACGTCGACAGAGACCTTATCCAGAAAGGCGTAACGCTGCGCGGAAGCCTCGACCTATACCTGCCGCACGCCGACAGCATGCTCGCACTCATTAGACGGAACGGACCATTGATCGACACCTTCATTACGCACGAGTTTCCGATGTCGGACATCGCCAAGGCATGGGAACTGCAGGTGAAAAAATCCTGCGGAAAAACAATCATCAGGTCCTAGGTTCGACGGCACCTGACGAACAGAAAGGCTCCGGGGATCTATGTCAGAAAACAGGGCCATGTCACGAACTCCGATCTACACCGGAACGAGAAGTTTTCTCGGGAGGAAGGATCTCGTCCTGTCATTTTACACCGCAAAGTGCCAGTTTCAATGCACCTACTGCGCGCTCCCATTGAGGTCGTCGGTCGTCGAGGTTCCCGTGGAGGATCTCGACGCGCAGATCGACGGCGTGTTCGACACCTACACCGATCGCCTGACAGAGTTTCGGCAGCTGTCCTTCGGCAATGAAGGATCCGCCCTCGATG
Source organism: Pseudonocardiales bacterium (assembly GCA_052390115.1). Taxonomy (GTDB): domain Bacteria; phylum Actinomycetota; class Actinomycetes; order Mycobacteriales; family Pseudonocardiaceae. Next base: position 16,793 of record JBQTHE010000072.1, read on the forward strand.
ACAAGAGGTTCCACACAGAGTCGTTGCACCACCTACTGGACCGGGCGCAAGCCATGGACAACCTCGAGGTGCTGTCGATCGAGACCCGCCCGGAGTACGTGCAACGGGCCAAACTAGAGGACATCCGGTCGAGAACGTCAGCCGGCACGATCGACGTCACTGTCGGCTTCGAGACGCTGGACGACGAAATCCGGCAGACGGTGCTGCGCAAGAAGATCTCGCGGCGGATCATGGAGGATCGGATCTCGCTGCTCGCCGATCTCGGGATGCGCCTCACCTCATACATCTTGGTGAAACCAGCACCACGAATGACCGAGGAGCACGGCATCCGCGAGGCGATCGCCACCATGGAGTACCTCGCAGATGTTTGCGCCCGCCGCGAAGTGGAGTTTGTTGCCTACCTCACGCCGACCTACATCGCCCAGGGTTCGCACCTGCAGGCGACGACGGCTCCCGGGGACTGGGTGCCGCCCACCATCCAGAGCATCTTCGACGTCGTCACCGCCGGCCACCGGATGGGTATCCCGGTGTACAGCGGTCTGTGGAGCGAGGGGCTCGCGGAGGAGAACACTGACTTCCGGGGGCGCGACGGCTACGACCCGGCACTTCACCGCGCGATTATCAGATTCAACAAGACGAACGACTTCGGTTATCTCGGACCCTTCGTGAGGGACCAGGAGAGGAGGGACTCGGCCAACCTATGCGTACCTACCAAAACCTGCTGAGGCGGATCGTGGACGAGGACCCTCGGCTACTTGCCGACCTGCCGTGGTCGCTGGTCCTAGAGGAGGCCGGGTCGCTGCTGCGATGCGGTGACGTTCGCGTGCTGGAGCAGCTGTGCAAGCACGCCGAGATCGCGCCACACCTCGACAGCGCGCACGTCTCGGCGGCTGCGCGGGCCGCGCTGCGTAACCAGCGGGTTGACGACTTCTGCTTCCTATTCTGCCTGCTCGACGCCGGGGATCATCCCTCCGCAGAGGACCTGCGCCGCACTTACTCACTCCTGGCCCAGCGGGGCAACGCGGCAGGCATCGAGCAAATCGCCAACCTCACCGGTGTCGCCGCACAGGTCGATGAGGCGTCGGCGGTGCGGGCCTACGACGTCCTGGTCGCGGCCGGGCGGCTGGGCGCCGCGGACTACATCAGGCAGCTGAGCGGTGTTCCCATCGTGTTCACGCCCGATGCCGTGCGCCGGGGCGCCACGGTGCTGCTACTGTCTGGCAAGTACTCGGTCCTGCGCTCACTGGCACGGAGCAGCCCGACGAGGGTGGCGCTAGACCCTGCCGAGGTCGCGCAGGCCGCTGACCTGGCGTCGGAGGACGGCCGACTGGACGACCTCGCCGCCGCCGTCGAGTCCTGCGGCGGCCGCGGCCTGATCGCCGGTTTCGCCCCCCGTCTCGCGCGTCTGCTCCACGCCGAGCGGTTCGACGAGGTGCCGGCACTGTTCGTCCTCTGTTGCGACGCCGACCTCATTGCCATCACCGACGACGTGTGGTGTCGGATCCTGACATCCGCCTCCGCACCCGCCATCCGATGGGTGTTCGAGCGGCACCCCGATGCTGGCCTGCTCCGACGGCACGCGCCCGCCGGGTACCGGGTGGGTGTCGATGCGGGCGATCGGAAGCTGGTCCGGCTCGCCTGCGAGCGAGGCGGCGCCACGTTGATCGAGGCGGACGTCCCGGCACTGCTGGACGGCGCGCTCGACGACCTGGACATCGCCTGGGTCAGCTTTGTCGGGAAGCGGCTGGGCAGCCTCGTCAAGTACCGATCGAACGCCGTGCACCTGTTTCTGGCTGAGGTCGAACACACGGCGCCCGACCAGATGCCCGCAATCCTCGAGGCTTTCGGCGGTGTGTTTGATCGGCGTGTGGCCGACTGGGCGCGGCGGCTGACGCGCGGCGATCTCGGCGACGCGGTACAGGCACTCGCGGTCCGCGGCTGATGGCCCGGCCGGAGAGCAGAAGCGCGCTGCTCGCGCTGCTCGCGATGACGAGCGTGCAAACCGGTGCCGGCGTCTCCGTGTTGTTGTTCGACCGCTTTTCGCCCGCGGGCACGGCGTGGCTCCGGCTCGTGTGGGGGGCGGTCGTGCTGCTCGTCCTCACTCGGCCGCGGTTGCGTGGTAGGTCGTGTCGCGACCTGGGGTCGGCCGTCGCACTCGGGGCAGCCAGCGGGTTGCTGACCCTCCTCTACTTCCAGGCGCTGGCCCGGATCCCCCTCGGTACCGCCACCGCCCTGGAGTACCTGGGTCCGCTCGCGGTCGCGATAGCCGGACTGCGGCAGCGTATCGACCTGCTGTGGCCGCTCGCCGCCATTCTCGGTGTTCTGGCTCTGACACGGCCGTGGAGCGGGGAGGTGGATCCCGTCGGCATCGGCTACGCGCTGGGCGCGGCCGCGGGGTGGGCCTGCTACATCGTGTTGACCCAGCGGGTGGCTGACACGTTCACCGGGCTGAGCGGGCTCGCTGTGTCGATGCTCTCGGCCTCGATCGTCGTCGCCCCGTTTGCGAGCGTTCCAGCTGTCGTGTCGTCGTTGAACGGCGAGGCGCTGCTCGTGTCGCTGGGAGCGGCGATCCTGCTGCCCATCCTCCCCTATGCCTGCGAGATGCACGCCCTGCGCCACCTCACCATTGCGGCGTTCGGAACCCTGATGAGCCTGGAACCGGCGATCGGAATGCTGATCGGCATGGTGCTGCTCGAGCAGACTGCCACCTGGCTGCAGGTTCTGGGCATAGCGCTGGTGACAACCGCCGGGATCGGTGCCATCCGCAGTGGTGCCCGCCAAGACCGCCCGCACCAAACCGGTCGCGCCCTGACCAGGCCTGAGCCACCGGTAAACCTCCTTCCGCGCCCGGACCCGCACCGCAAGAAGGCCGGTGACCACATGTGAACACACGGATAACTCCGCGATTTGTTACCAAGAGAGCAATGAGGAGGACGCGATGCGCCCGCTCGATCTCGCTCGGGACACGTGCGAGCGGTCGACATCTAGTGTCATGTCTTCCCGTTCGGTCAACTTCTGCGTTGGCCCCGACCGGCAGGTGGATAAGGGAAATGATGGACTCAGGAGAATACCGGAGGTTCAGGTTTCCGGTGACTATTTCCAACGGGATTGCCCTGGTCGAATTCATTGACTCGCATCGACACAACATGTGGTCAATGCCGCGCATGCGCCAGCTCACCGAGCTTATGTCCGTGCTCGGAGCCGATGACTCGGTTCGCGCCGTAGTGTTGTTCAGCGGAGCCGATCGTTCCTTCGGTGCGGGAGGCGACTTCCACGAAACCATGACCTTCACCGGCGGGGACGAGGTCGACATATGGATCGACCACATCGCCGATCTTTACATCTCCTGTTTACGGCTGGATCGCCCCGTCATCGCCGCTATCGATGGCTACGCGATTGGGATCGGGCTACAGATTGCACTCACAACGGATTATCGGATCGGTAGCGACAGATGTGTCCTCAAGATGCCGGAGTTCGAGCTCGGCATCGCGTGCACGTTCGGAGGATACATGCTGGATAAGAGCATAGGCCGCGGAGCTATGCAACACATGTTGATGTCCTGCGACGAGTGGTCGGCGGAGCACGCGCTTCGGGACAGGCTTCTGCACGAATGTGTGCCGGCTCACCAGTTGCTCACTACCACGATGAGCCGGGCAAGCCGCTGCGCGGACTTTGCTCCGGCAGGTTTCCGTACCACCAAACCCAATCTCAACGCGGACTACATCGAGGGCCTAGAACGGACGCGGGTGGTAAGCAAAGCGGCACATCGCGCAGCATTTGCCGCCGGAGATGCGCAGCGGAAGATGCGTCGGGTCCTTGGCGGCAAGGGTCGCAAGCCGACTTCGGTACGGGAAGCAGTCTGATGCAGCGAATGTCATGGATGGTGCTGTCCAATGGCACGTTGCCATCGTCCGGCGAGATGGGGTGTGCGGTGCGACGTGGCGCCTTGCATCTGTATATCTCTGGGTGCGCTGTTCCGGATGCCGAGGCGTTCCGGATCGACGTCGACACCTGGCGGGCCGGCCCCGAACACGACGGGTCCGGGTCCGAGCGACGAGCAAACAGCATCGAGGTGGGCCTGGACCGGGTGACGGTGCGCACCTCCGACCTCAACGTGACCCCGCTGTACTTCGCGGCGGATTCCCGTTCCCGCCGATTCGTCCTCGGGACGGACCTGCCCCTGACTGCCGCCGCGTTCGCCGAGGTCTCCGGTGAACCACCGCGGGTGATGGACGAGGTGGGGATTACCGCTGGCTGTGCTTCACCCGTGGCCGGCGTGCGGCGCTTAGAGTACGCCACGGAGCTAAGGCTGCACGGCGGCTCCGAGGGTTGGGGGAGCAGGGTCCATCGACACCTCCCGTTACCTCGAGATCCCCAATGGCAGTATGACGATCCGATGATGGCGGGCTTGACGCAGATCGCAGCGCTGCGCGAGGCCGTTGCCGAGGCGACCGTTGGTGTTAAGGGAATCGGAGCGCTGGTATCCGGCGGGGTCGACTCCGGTCTAGCGGCAGCCGTCGCCAGTGACATCGGCATGTGCCGAACAGCCTACTGCGTTGGCACACCCTGGGGGAACGAGTTCCGGCACGCCGAAGAGCTAACGGACGCGCTCGGCCTGCCGTTGCGACGAATCGAGCTTACCGGCGAGCAGGTACTCGCGGCGTTGGCCGAGACGGTGCGGTTTCTCGGCCACGCCGAACCGGAGACGGTCGAGATCGCGGTCGCGCTCGCCGCCTTCTTCCGGGGCCGTCACGCCAGCGAATCGCACCTGTTGACCGGGTATGGCTCCGATTTGATCAACTCGGGACTGGCCACCGGCACCGAGATCGATGGCGATATCGGCAAAAGGATCCGGGATGCCGTGCACCGAACTCGCTATTCCAGCGAGTTCTCCGGGATGGGCGCCCGCAGTCATGGCTATACCCTGGTGCATCCCTACTGGAACCATCGCGTCTTGTCGGCCGCGCTGGCGACGCACCCCGCTGCCAAGGCGTCGCAGGATCGAGAGAAGGGCCAGCTACGGATGGCGGCCGAGGCTCTGCTGCCGGCAACGGTGGCATGGAGGAAGAAGACAGCCATCCACCACGGAAACGGAGTGGGCAACAATATCGGTCGGCGAATCGACGCTGATACCGGTCTGTCCGGAAGCGCGGTAGCGCTCTACCGGTCACTGCTCATCGAACTCATCTCCGACGTGGTCCGTGCTCCCGATCGGCCTCTCGACGGTGAGGGGCTCTATCAACGGGCAGTGTCGGCCATCGTTCGAGCGCACGACACAAAGCGAAGCAAGACTCTTATCGATGTCTCAGGTGGTAGACGATGACTTCCTCCCTTCCCTGCAATGTCACTTCGCTCACACCGTCCGAACTTGGCGCACTCCTGCAGCCCGGTGGGTCGGTCACGAATGAAGCTATCCGCGGTGCGGCGCTGACCAGAGGTGTCGCCCTGGTCAAGAACACGGAGTTCACGGAAGACACGTTTCGGGATTTCGTGACATCCCTCGGTGGCAAGGTAAGATACGAGGATGACGACGCCGACGTCGGCTACGGCTTCAGCGACATCCTCCACCTCGATGGCACCCATGAAGCACGCAAGGTCATCACTGGCCGAGGGGCACTTCCGCTGCACACCGATGGCGTCCTGCTCGGTACCCAGGTCGATTTGATTGTTTTATACGCCACTGAGGTCGATGGGTTGGCTGACGACGGGGCGACGCTGGTGTGCGACCAGATCAGCGCCTGGCCGGAGATGCCGGAGGGACTGCGTTCCGTTCTGCGTCACGGGCGGCTCGAGTACAGGGCTATTGAGCGCGGCTACTTCACCAGCGTTCCTTCCGGTTGGTACCCGATTCCTACCTTTCGGGACTACGGTCGTGTGCGGTCACTCAACATCGCGCTGCCTTTCTCCCCTCAGTGGTCCGCTGCCTGGCAGGTACGTGTGCCGGGTGCTTCTGCGGATGAGTCGGCCAGCTTTTTCGAGTCGCTGCGCGATCATCTTTCGCAAGATCGGTACCTGTACCGCCATCGTTGGAGGCAAGGCGATCTACTGGTAATTGACAATCAGCGAACTCTGCATGGTCGCTGCCACCTCAGCGACGCGGCGAATCGGAAGCTCCTCCGCGGCCAGGTCACTCTGGATCCCGTTGAGGGAGCACCTGGAGCCACCAGCGAGGGGATGTGAAAAGATTGGCAGCGTCATTTTGTTTAATCGTGGCTCGGTATCGGCGATGTGCACGGTGATCGCAGCGGTCGATGTGGTCGAAGGCTGGCCCCTTCTCATCGCCGCGATGCGGGATGAGGCCGTCGGCAGACGTTGGCGTCCGCCGCGACGACATTGGCCTGATCGATGGCCGCAGGTCGTCGGCGGGAAGGACATTATGGGGGGTGGAACCTGGCTTGCGGTGAATCCCCGAACGAGGTCGGTTGCCTTCGTCGTCAATCGCACGGAGCGAGCGGAAATCCGTCCCCGCCGCAGTCGCGGGGAGCTTTGCTTGCTGGTCCTCGGCAGTGACGGCGACCTGGAGGCAGCCCTGCACCACGTCGAACTCCAGCAGTTCGACGGCTTCCTGCTCGGACACGGGACCGCCGCCGGGCTCACGATCTGGGACTGGGACACGCGTGTGCTGCGCCAACACTCGCTCACCGCGGGTTTTCACGGGATGTGCTACCAGGGGGTCGCAGCCGACCATCCCCGGCTACGACGTTTCGTGCCGCGGTTTGCCGCAGTGGTGCCTCCATGCCCCTCACCTGGACTGCGGAGTGAGCGTGCATGGGGTGAGTGGCTGAACCTGCTCGCCGGCGACGGCCTCGCACCGCAGGATCCCGTCGCCATCCGCTGGCGACATACTGTCGACGGTGTGCCGTGGACTTCCCAATCCGCGGCTTGCGTGGCCATCGGACAGGCGGGATTGCGGTTCGATTTCACCGCCACACCGGAGGATACGACGACCTGGACAACCGTGGTGGATCCGGCCGTAAAATCACCAGAGAGGACTGTACCGTGAGTTCGACAGTGCGCCGCCTGCAGGTACACGATGAGTACGAGCAGGCCATCGCACTGATCACCGAGGGCCCCGATGCGGACGCCTCCCTGTTCTGCGCCGCTGCGTTGCGCAACCGTCCACACCCGCTGCGCGTGTACGGCGAGTGGGAAGGCGACGAACTTCGAGGACTTCTCGCTCTTTTGCCCAGCCTTCCTCCATTCGCGGTCCCAGTGATGTTGCCTGCCGGAGACGTGACGGATGCGTTGTTAAACCACACCGCGGCCCACGAGCCAAGTCCCCACATGGCCTTAGGGGCATCAAGTGTGAACAACGTGATCGCTGCTCGTTGGCCACGTCGTTGGTTCCCGTTGATCGGCGTCCGGTCAGAGGTACTGCTACGGCAACGGTTCCCATACCGGATGGTGGAGCGAGTCGATCTGAGTACGCGCCTCGCTCGTGAGCCTGACATCGATCAGCTCGTTGAATATCGGCGAAGTATGGAGCGGGACTCGGACACGACGATCGTCTCTTCACCTGCGGAGGCCAGGGCGATTAGTATCGAGCTGGTCGCAGCTCAAGCGTTGACGGTGGTCGAAGTCGGTGGGGAAGTGGCTGGCTGTGCGGCGGTGACGACCGGTGACGACCAGCACGCGCAACTGGGATTCGTCTATGTGGAGCCACGATACAGGCTGACCGGCGTGTCCGACCGACTCCTCGCCGACATCTGTCTCGCCATTCATGATCGTGGCACTATTCCAATCGCCTTCACCGATCCGGACGGTCCGCTGGCGAATCGGCTCCGCGTGCTCGGATTCGAACATGTGGGCTACCACTCGAAGCTTTATTTCGGGCAACCCTCGACCGCCCTGCGTTGATCGAGTCACGATAAGAGAAGTTGGAAGGTGCCTTGTGCTACTCGAAGCGTTCCTCGACGTTGCCAAGCGGCGTGCTGATGCCCTGGCGATCGAGACGGTGAAGGGCGACGGCGTCACCTACGGTGAGCTCTCAACCGAGGTCGAGCATGTCGCTGGCGGACTTATGGACCTGGGGGTGCGGCCGGGGCAGGTCATTGCCACCCGGCTCGACAACAGCATCGCCTATGTGGCGACGATCCTGGCTCTGGCCGGCGTCGGTGCGGTTCATTTGCCGATCAGCCTTCGATCCGGGTCAGAACGGGCGGCATCGTTGGTCGACGACGTTCAGCCACAGTTGGTCATCTCCGCCGGCGGAGTGACTCCCGTGGTGGGCGCACCCCGTTGTGTGGCTCCTGGGCAGCTTCGGGGAAAGCATCGTGTCGCGGCCAACCGACCGCGACACGACGACATCTTCCGAATGCAGGAGACGTCCGGTTCAACTGGCGAGCCGCGCTTGGCGAGGTGGCGTCAGGACGCCATGGTGGCCGAGATCGAGCACTGGATGAGCTACACCGCTACGACCGAGCAGGACGTCTTTTTCAACGTACACCCCCTTGACGGTGGGCACGCCGTAGATCTCCACGTGCTGCCCGCGCTGCTTTCGGGCGCGAAGTTGGTCCTCGGGGACATCGAGCGTCCCGCGGAGACACTGATCGCCCTTTCGCAATACCGAGCGACTGTGTTCAGCGCACTGCCTCGCCAGTACGACCTGCTGACTCGCGCGGCGAGCACCGTCAAAGTCGATCTGTTGCCCGACTTGCGCCTCCCTCTATGCGGTGGCGCTTACCTGATGAGCAGAATCGTACGGGATGCCCACGAGCAGCTCGGTGTTCACCTGAGGCGGATCTACGGATCGACCGAGTTCGGCATGGTGTTGGCCAACATGGCGGACACCCTGCAGATCGATGACGGAATGGTGCCGGTGGGCGATGTCCAAGTCCAGTTGAAGTCGATCGACCCCGCCCGCCCAACGGTGGGAGAGATCGTAGCACACTCGTCTCACATGGGAGCCGGTTACTTTGGTGCGGATCCCCAACAGATGTTCGAGAATGGTTGGTACCGGACCGGCGACGTCGCCGAGCTCGACGAGTACGGCAGGTACCACGTGCTGGGCAGAACGGGCGACGCGATTTCGACAGGTCAGGGACTAGTTTTTGCACCGTACTTGGAGGAAACACTGACCATGCGCTGCCCGGTGACGGAAGTGGCAGTCCTCGTAACCGAGGACGTCGCTCAGGACAGAGCAGCACTCGTTGTCGCCGAGGCATCAACAAAGCATGATCACTGCGATGTCGCGGCTCGTCTTGCGGCGATACTCGCAGTTCACGACGTGTGCGCGAAAGTCCATGTCGTATCACAAATGCCCCATACTCCCACTGGCAAACCGGACAAGCCCAAAATTCGTCGACTGTATTCCGGCCACGATGTGTAGTCTGGGGCTGGCTCGACTCGGTCGGCCCAAGGCGTGCCGCGGGTACGGGCAGCACAGCGCGGCTTAACCCAGGCCGTTGTCGTGCGCCCAGCGGCGTAGCTCGGCCTCGGCCTCCTCGCGGGACAGCGGGCCCCGGTCCAGGCGCACCTCCTTGAGGTGTCGCCACGCGCGGCCGACGTCCGGGCCTGGTGGCAGCCCGAGCAGCTCCATGATGGCGTTACCGTCCAGGTCCGGGCGCACCCGAGCGAGGTCCTCCTCGGCGCGGATCCGCTCGATGCGCCGCTCCAGGTCGTCGTAGCTGCGCTGCAGCGCCGCCGCCTTGCGACGGTTGCGGGTAGTGCAGTCGGCGCGGACGAGCTTGTGCAGCCGCGGCAGCAGCTCCCCGGCGTCGGTGACATAGCGACGCACCGCCGAGTCGGTCCACTCACCGCTGCCGTAACCGTGGAACCGCAGGTGCAGGAACGCCAGCGCAGCGACGTCCGCGACGACCTGCGTGGGGTACCGCAGGGCGCGCAACCGCTTGCGGATCATCTTGGCGCCGACGACCTCGTGATGGTGGAAGCTCACCCCGCCACCGGGCTCGTGGCGGCGGGTGGCCGGCTTGCCGATGTCATGCAGCAACGCCGCCAGCCGCAGCACCAGGTCGGGCTCACCGTCCTCCAGCGCGATCGCCTGATCGAGCACCGTCAGCGAATGCGCGTAGACGTCCTTGTGCTGGTGATGCTCGTCGATCTCCAGCCGCATCGCGGGCACCTCGGGCAGCACGTGGTCGGCCAGCCCGGTGTCCACCATCAGCTCGATGCCCGCCCGCGGATCCGCCCCGAGCATCAGCTTGGACAGTTCCGCACCCACCCGCTCGACGGTGATCCGGCGGATCTCGGGCGCCATGTCAACCAGCGCCGCCCGCACCCGCGGGGCCAGGGTGAAACCGAGCTGGGAGACGAACCGGGCGGCGCGCAGCATCCGCAGCGGGTCGTCGGCGAAGGACTCCTCCGGCGTCGCGGGGGTATCCAGCTCACGCCGAGCCAGCGAGGCCATCCCGCCGTGCGGGTCGACGAACCCCCCAGCGCCTTGCAGCGGCAGCTGCACGGCCATCGCGTTCACGGTGAAGTCCCGCCGGGCCAGGTCGCCCTCGACGGTGTCGCCGAAGACGACGTCAGGGTGGCGCGACACCCGGTCGTAGCGGTCGGCCCGGTAGGTGGTGATCTCGCAGCGGGTGCCGGCCCTGGTCGCGCCGACGGTGCCGAATGCGATCCCGGTGTCCCACACGGCGTCGGCCCAGCCGTCCAGGATCCGCCTGGTGGCATCGGGCCGGGCGTCGGTGGTGAAATCCAGGTCGCTGCCCAGCCGGCCGAGCAGGGCGTCCCGCACGCTGCCACCCACCAGGTACAGCGAATGACCAGCCGCGCTGAACCGGGCGGCCAGCTCGTCGGCCACCGGCGCGATCCGGAGCAGCTCCACCACCGCATTCTGCTGCGCCGTGCTCACGGACGGCATACGGTTTCCCACCGCAGAGGGCGAAGGCGACACGGGGAGTCAGCCTAACGGCCGTCGCCAGAACTCGCGCCGGCGGTGATCACCCAAGGTGGTGGGTGCGGCCATCGCTGCGCTGGCACACGGTCTTGCCGGCACCGCCTATACCATCGGCGCATGCCCCCGCCCTCCGGTAGGTCCAGCCGTAACAAGGCCACCCGGAAGGCAACCGGTCAGGCCCGTGGCGGCCAACGCAAGGCCGCCCAGGGCAAGGGCCGCACCGGCCGGATGCGCACCGTGGACGAGACCTCAGCTGGCGGGCTGGTGGTCGACACCGAGACCGGACGGGCTGCGGTGATCGGCCGCCTGGACCGGCGCGGCCGGCTGCTGTGGTCGCTGCCCAAGGGTCACATCGAGAACGGCGAAACCGTCGAGCAGGCGGCAGTGCGCGAGGTCGCCGAGGAGACCGGGATCGATAGCGCGGTGGTGGCCGCGCTGGGCAGCATCGACTACTGGTTCGTCGCCGAGGACCGCCGGGTGCACAAGACGGTGCACCACTTCCTGCTGCGAGCGTTGGGCGGGGAGTTGTCCGATGCCGACCTGGAGGTCACCGAGGTGGCCTGGGTGCCGCTGGCCGACCTGCCGGCGCGGTTGGCGTACGCCGATGAGCGTCGCCTCGTCCGTCGCGCCACCGCGATGCTCGCGGATTCAGCGTGAGGCGCCCCGGGTGAGGTGCAGAGCCCACCTGATCGCCGCGGCCCTCCTGGTGGCGGTGCTGGGATTGCTGATGCCGAGCGCCGCGGCGGCCCAACCCGATGCGAAACAACCCCATGCGAAACAACCCCAGGTAAAGCAACCCCAGCGCACCAACGTCCTGGCTCGACTCGAGCTGGCGCAGATGTCACCCCGGGTGGTCACCGTCTCCAGCGCGCCGGTGCTCAGCGTCACGGGCCGGGTGGTCAACGTCGGGGACCGGACCATCACCAACCTCGAGATCCGGCTGCAACGCGACGAGCCGGTGATCTCCGACGAGGCGGCCGCGCGAGCCGTCCGCGACGTCCCCGAAGCGCTGCACGTCACCCGGTTCCAGCCGGTGCCGGGCGACCTCGCCCCGGGGCAGAGCAGCCCGTTCCAGCTCGATGTGCCGCTGCGCGGCGGGGCAGACCTGGAGTCGTTGCAGATCAACGAACCGGGCGTGTACCCGCTACTGGTCAACCTCAACGGCAAACCGGACTTCGGCGACATCGCGCGGCTGGCGGCGGTCCCGCTGCTGTTGCCGGTGCTCGGGATCCCGCCCGCCGCTGCCGGCCAGCCGCCCGGACCGGTACTGCCCCGACCCCTGCAGCCGATGCCGCTGACTGTGGTGTGGCCGCTCGCCACCGAACCCGCGCGGCTGCCCACCGGCCCCGGCGAACCGATCCTGATCCGCAGCAACCACTCCGGCACGGATCCGGTGGCTGCCGGCATCGCTCCCGGCGGGCGACTTGATGGCCTGCTCGGCGCGCTCGAGCAGGTGGTGCCGCCAGGATCACCCCTGGCGGCAGCTGTCTGCGTCGCGATCGACCCGGCGCTCGTGGAGACCGTCGACGGGATGAGCCGCGGCTACCGGGTGGCCCATCCCGGCGGGATCAGCGAGGGCACCGGCGCGGCAGACGCCCAGCACTGGCTTGATCGGTTGCGTGGCGCCGTCCAAGGTCGGTGCGTCCTGCCGCTGCCCTACGCCGATGCCGACCTGGTGGCACTGTCCCGGGCTGGGCTCACTGACCTGGCGGCGCTGGCCACCAGCACGGGTGTCCAGCTGGTGGAAGACCTGCTCGAGGTGCAGCCACTGACCGGGGTGAGCTGGCCGGCGGACGCGGTGCTCGATGAGCGCACCCTGGCCGACCTCACCACCCTGCAGACGCACGCGGTGTTGCTGGAACCCGACGGGCTGCTGGTGCCCCAGGGGCTGGTGGCCGGCGACGTCGCCCCCCAGACACCGGCCGGTGCCGTCGCCGGACTGGTGACCAGCATGCCGGCCAGCCGCAGTGCCGCTCCCACCGGCGTGCTCGTGGACCCACTCCTGACCAGCGCGCTGGCCCCCGAGGCCAGCCAGCCCGGCAATGACGCGGCCCGCTCCGACTTTGACATCGATCGGCGGCCCACCGGCACCTCGAGCCCGCTGGCCGCGCAGGACGGGCTCGGCGCACTGGTGTACCGCGCCGCCGCCGACCCGGATCGCCGGCCCGTGCTGCTGGTCCCGCCGCGCCGCTGGCAGGCCCCGGGTGTAGAGGCCACCACGTTGCTCAACGCCGCCCGGCAGCTGCTGGAGATCGGCTATGTCGCCCCGCGCGAGCTGCCCGCGCTGGCCACCACCCGCCCCGTCGGCCCCCCTACCGCGGTGGCCTACCCGCCGCAGGCCGGTGCCGAGGAGATCCCGCAACAGGTCACCGCGGACATCCTGCGGGCCCGAGACGTCCTGCGCGACCTGCAGGTCGCCACCGTCAAGGACCCCACCGCCAACCTGGAGCCGGTCGATCTGCTCGACCCACTGCGGCTCGGGCTGCTGCGTGGGGTGTCCTCGGCCTGGCGCGGCCAACCGAACCGGGCCATCCAGGTGACCGCACAGGAGCGCGACCGGCTCGACGAGCTGCGCCGCTCAGTACGGATCGTGCAGTCATCCGGCCCCTACAGCCTGGCGGCCTCAGACTCCCCGCTGCTGATCACCGTGAGCAACGAGTTGCCGGTCGGTGTGCAGGTTCGGCTGAGCCTGTCCGAGACCGCTGGGCTGCGTGCCGGTGCGGTCGGGCTGCAACTGGTGCCGGCTCGCAGCACCAGGCAGTTCGTCATCCCGGCGGAGGTGAGCCGGACCGGCCAGTTCAGCGTCGAGGCCCGGCTGAGCACCCCGGATGGCACCCCGCTTGGCGAGCCGAGCACCCTGCAGGTGCGCTCCACCGCATTCGGCCCCGTTACTGTCGCGCTCACCGCGAGTGCCGGTGCTGTGCTGGTTGCGCTGGTGGCCCGCCGGATCGTGCGCCGAGTGCGCAGAGCAGGGGAAGCCGGGTGACAGTGGAGTTCTCGGGCACCGCAAACCAGGCTGGGGTAAACCCGGCTGGGCGGCCGCAGACCTCAGTGGCGGCAGCCACTCGCATGATGGCGGTGGCCATCCTGGTCAGCCGGATCACCGGGTTCGTCCGCCAGCTCGGGCTCGCCGCCGTACTCGGGCTGGGTGTGATCAACGACTCCTACACCGTCGCCAACACGCTGCCGGCGATGCTCTACGAGCTCCTGCTCGGCGGGGTCCTGACCAGCGTCGTGGTGCCGCTGCTGGTACGCGCGGCCAAGGAGGACGCCGACCAGGGCGAGGCCTATGCGCAGCGGCTGGTCACCGTCGCCTGCGTGGCACTCGGCGTGGCCACGGTGCTCGCCGTCGCCGGGGCGCCGCTGCTGGCCGCGCTGCTGCTCGGCGACGCCGAGGCCGCCAACCCGCAGCTGGCCACGGTGTTCGGCTACCTGCTGCTGCCGCAGATTCTGTTCTACGGCTTGTCCGGGCTGTTCGGGGCGATCCTGAATGCCCGCAGCATCTTCGGCCCGCCGGCCTGGGCGCCGGTGCTCAACAACGTCATCGTGCTGGCAGTCCTGGGGATCTACGCCCTGGTACCGGGTGAGATCACGCTCAACCCGACCCAGATGAGCGACCCGAAGCTGCTGGTCCTGGGTTTGGGCACGACCGCGGGCATCGTCGCGCAGGCCCTGGTACAGCTGCCCGGGCTACGCCGGGCGGGCTTTCACTTCGGCTGGCGATGGGGCTGGGACCCGAGGCTGACCCAGGCGGGCGGGATGGCGGCCTGGTTCGTGCTCTACGTCCTGGTCGGCCAGCTCGGCTTCGTGATCACCACCCGGTCGGCGGCGCAGGGCGACCCTGGCGGGGTGGTGATCTACAGCCTGGTGTGGCTTCTGCTGCAACTACCCTACGGCGTACTCGGCTACTCGCTGCTCACCGCGATCATGCCGCGAATGAGCCGGGCGGCGGCCGACTCCGACTGGCGCGCGGTGGTCAAGGATCTGTCGCTGGGCAGCCGCTACCTCACGATGTTGCTGATCCCGATCACCGTGATCTTCACCCTGGCCGGGGAGCAGATCGGGGTCGCGCTGTTCTCGCTGGGCAGGGCAGGCAGCAATGCCGAGCGCCTCGGCGCTGCACTGGCGGTCTCGGCCTTCGGCCTGCTGCCCTACGCGGTGACGATGCTGCAGATGCGGGTCTTCTACTCGATGGCCGACGCGCGCACCCCAACAATGATCAACGCGGTAATGGTGGCGGTGAAGGTGCCGCTGCTGCTGGCCTGCCCGGTATTGCTCGACGGCGCCGACGTCGTGCTCGGGCTCACCGCGGTCAACTCGCTGTCCTGCGTGCTGGGTGCCATCGTCGGGCAGGTGTGGCTGCGCCGGCGATTGGGCCGGGTGGAGACCAAGCGCACCCTGATCACCCTGCGAAATTGCCTGCTGGCGGCAGTGCCTGCGGTGGGCGCGGTGCTCGGTCTGCGTGCCCTGCTCGGTGGCGCGGTAGACGGGGTCGGGGGGGCCTGGCTGGACTTGGTGCTCACCACGGTGGTTGTCGGTGTGGTGATGGGTGCCGTCCTCGTTGCACTGCGCACCCCGGAGCTGACGGAGGCGATCCGGGGATCCGTCCTGGCGCGGGGGACCCGCAAACCGCCCGAACAACCCCCGAATCACTCCCCAGAGCCGTAGACTTGAGAATTGCCTCTCGTGGTGTGCCTCTGGGGTGTTGCGTCGAGAGCGGGGCTGCGCGGCGAAGAACGCGGGGAGGTTGACGAGGACCGGTGAGCAGGGACTCTGGGGACTCGGCGGGGGCGGGGACACACCGGCCCGGCGCCCCGTGGCCGACCCCCGGCGCGCTCGTCGGGCAGGGTCGCTACCGCTTACTGTCCGAAGCCGGCCGCGACGACCGCTGCTCCGTCCAATTGTGGCGCGGCCGCGACCTGGTACTGGATCGTGACGTCGCCCTGACTTTGTTCATTGCGGACCCGCAAGATCCCGGAGCGGTCAGGCTGATCCACTCCGCCGTGGCGCGCGCGCTGCGCTCGGCCCGTCTGGAGGCGGCCGGTGCCGCGCGGGTGCTCGATGTGCTGGAGCCCGATGCCAGGTTTGCCCCGACCGTCGCGATCGTGGTCGCGGAGTGGACCCGCGGTCGTGGGCTCGTCGAGCTACTGGACGACGGGCTGCCCGCACCGTCGGTGGCGGCCGGCATCCTGGTCCCGCTCGCTGGTGCGGTCGACACCGCGCACAGCGCCGGCCTGACCCTTGGCTGCGACCATCCGTACCGGATCAGGGTGACCCCCGACCGGCAGGCGCGACTGGCCTTTCCCGGCCCACTTCCGGCGACCGGGTCCCAAGACGACATCCGCGGCCTGGGCGCGATGCTGTACCTGCTGCTCACCGGCTACTGGCCGCTGCCCTATGGGCCGAGCAACCTGCCGGCCGCCCCGTCGCAGCCGGACGGCTCCCCGGTCAGCCCCACGACGTTGCGGCCCGGCGTGCCGGTGGATCTGGCCACCCTGGCGCTGCGCAGCCTCGCCGATCCGGGCACCGCCGGCGGTCTGCACACCGGCGCCGCCGTGCGACGGGTGCTCGAGTTCAACGTGGCGGAGGCGGCCGAGGCCGCCTCCCGCAATGGTCGCCACAGTCGCGTCCGGCCGGTCGATCCGCAACGAGCCCGCCAGCAACGCCGGACGAAGCTGGGCCTGGCGGTGGCGGCGCTGGCCATCACCACGCTGATGATCCTGGGCTACGCCGGCATGCAGGTGTTGTCGGTGTTCACCAACGCCGGGGGTACCCCACTGGTCGTCGCCGGTCCCTCCCCAGCCGAGCAGTCTGCGCCGCCGGTAGCACCGCCGGCGGCCCTGTCCTCGGTCCGGGTCAAGAACCTGGCGGTCTATGACCCCTCCGGGAAGGGTCGTCCGGATCGCCAGAAGGACGTCGGCAAGCTCCTCGACGGCGATCCGGATACCGAGTGGTCTACCGACTCATACCGCCAGCAGTTCCCTGCCTACAAGAAGGGGCTTGGCGTCATGCTGAGCTTCGAGCAGCCCGTCGCCGCGGCCTCGGTGACCGTGATCTCTCCGAGCCCGGGCACTGTGCTCGAAATACGCACTGCAGCGTCGCCGAGGGCGGAGCTGGGTGAGACCACCCTGGTCGGCACCGCCACCCTTGCTCGCGGCAACACCCAGATCCCGCTGCGGTCGGTGCCACCGACGCGATACCTGCTGGTGTGGATCACCGAGCTGGCCGGCGGGGGAGATCGCAACCAGTCCAAACTCAGCGAAGTCGGGGTCCAGACCCGAGCCACCTGACCCGCAGTGCCCCCCAGTGCCCGGCGTGTCAGCCCCCAGTGCCCGGTGTGTACGCCGCTCGTGCCCGGCACTGCGGCATCATGACCGCCGTGAGTTCGGATGCCGACCTGATCGCAGCGCACGTTGCGGGAGATCCACTCGCGTTCACCGAGCTCGTCCGTCGGCACCGGGACCGGATGTGGGCCATCGCCCTGCGGACCCTGGGTGATCCCGATGAGGCCGCCGACGCGGTGCAGGACGCGCTCATCTCGGCGTTCCGCTCAGCCGGCGGATTTCGCGGCCAGGCCCAGGTGACCACCTGGCTGCATCGGATCGTGGTCAACGCCTGCCTGGACCGGATCCGCCGCAACCGGGCCCGCCCCACCTCGCCGCTGCCTGACGCCGGCCCGGGTGAGCGGGCATCGGCATTGGACGCGGTGGCCGATCAAGAGTCCCGACTGGCGGTCGACGACGCGTTGGGGTCACTGCCTCCCGAACAACGTGCGGCCATCGTGCTGGTCGACGTCGAGGGATACTCGGTAGCCGAGACCGCCCAGCTGTTGGGGGTAGCCGAGGGGACGGTCAAGAGCCGCTGCGCACGCGGGCGCGCCCGGCTGGCGGTGCTACTCGGCCATCTGCGGAACCCCGATGCGAATGCAAACGTCTCATCTGGTGCCGGGATCGCGCGCCTGCATCGAAGGGAGGGGCGATGACCGGTGTCGGAGGTCCGATAGGCCGCGGCAACCTTCCGGAACGGTCGCCGGAGTGGTCCCTGGAGCTGCTCGCGGACCTGCATGTGGGTGCGCTCACCGAGCGAATGGCCGCCCGGTTGCAGCCTCAGGTGGCGGCGGATCCTCAGGCCCGCACGGTGCTCGCGGCCCTAGACTCCACGGTGGCCGACCTGACGGCGCTGCCAGCCCGGAGCCCCGCCCGGATGCCCGACGCCGTGGCACAACGACTCGACGCCGCGCTGGCTGTAGAGGCGCTGGCTGTCGAGACCCAGCGGGCTGACCGTGATCCCTCTCAGCCCGCTGCCCCGGCGCGGCCGCAGACCGCGCGGCGCCGCACCGCACCGCGCGAGCCGGTGATCATGGTGGCCGCGTGGCGCCGCCTTCGCGCCCGCTGGATCGGTGCCGGTGTGCTGGCGGCCGCCGTGGCTGGGGTGGCAATGTCCGGCGTGATGAACGGCGTGATGTCCGGCGTGATGAACGGCGAGGCGCCGCGGGCAAGCGACGCACTGGGCGCTGCGGCGGTAGCATCACCAGCGCCGTTAGCGCTGTCCGGCAGTGACCTCAGTGGCGCGCTGGATCACACGTTGGGTGCCCGCGACTACGGTCCGCTGTCCCGGCCGGAAGCGTTGCGGCGCTGCTTGGACGCCAACGATGTGCCAGTGCGTGACAAGCCGCTGGGGGCCCGCGAGGTCACCCTCGATGGTCGGCGTGGTGTGATACTCGTGCTGCCCACCACCCAGGTCGCCCAGGTCCGGCTACTCGTGGTGGGTTCGGACTGCGGCCCGGGCAACCCCGCCCGGATGGCCGACGGCGTGGCGCTCCGCCGCTGACGTTGGGGGCTCTTCAAGGGCTACCAACCCACCCTGGCGCCGTCTCTCACGACTACCAACCCACCGGGGGCCCAGCGAACCGCCGGCCACGCAAGACCTCGACGTTGGTGGCTGTTAAGAGCACCAACCACCCGGGTTGGCGGTACTTGGAGAGCGGCCAACTGGCTCGGGAACATCGGTCCGTAGGATCGTGTTGTGGCAAACGTGAACGAGCAGATCCGGGACGTCATCATCATCGGCTCGGGCCCGGCTGGTTACACAGCCGCGATCTACGCCGCGCGGGCCCAGCTGGATCCGCTCCTCTTCGAAGGAAGCCAGTACGGCGGCGCCCTGATGACCACGACTGACGTGGAGAACTACCCGGGGTTCCGCGACGGGATCATGGGCCCGGATCTGATGGAGCAGTTCAGAGCCCAGGCTGAACGCTTCGGCGCCGAACTGCAGGCCAAGGACGTGACGTCGGTCGAGCTGACCGACGATGTCAAGAGGGTCATGGTGGATGGGACCACCCACCTTGCCCGGTCGGTCATCCTCGCGATGGGTGCGCAGCCACGCTACCTGGAAGTCCCCGGCGAGCAGGAGCTGCTCGGCCGCGGGGTCAGCTCGTGTGCCACCTGCGACGGCTTCTTCTTCCGCGACCAGGACATCGCCGTGATCGGCGGCGGGGACTCCGCGATGGAGGAGGCCACCTTCCTCACCCGGTTCGCGCGGTCGGTGACCGTGGTGCACCGGCGGGACGAGTTCCGCGCCTCGAAGATCATGCTCGAGCGCGCCCGGAACAACGAGAAGATCCACTGGCGCACCGGGGTGACCGTCGAGCAAGTGCTGGGTGAGAGTGGCGTCACCGGCCTCAAGCTGTCCGACGGAGAGACGCTGGAAGCGACCGGGATGTTCGTGGCGATCGGGCACGACCCGCGCAGCGAACTGGTCCGCGGCCAGGTGGAGACCGACGCAGCGGGTTACGTGCAGGTCGACGCACCGAGCACGGCCACCAGCATCGACGGCGTGTTCGCCTCAGGGGACCTGGTGGACCACACCTACCGGCAGGCCGTCACCGCCGCGGGCACTGGCTGCGCGGCCGCGATCGACGCCGAACGCTGGCTTGCCGAGCACGCGGCGCCGAACGCCCAGGTGGCCGCCGAGTTCGTCGGTGGCGGCTACGGCTCGAAGTCCTGATCACCACACCCCAGACAGGACCCCGACAGGAGACGATATGGCAGGCAATTCGACCGTGACCGTGACCGACAAGTCATTCGCCGACGACGTACTCGGCAGCGACAAGCCGGTGCTGGTGGACTTCTGGGCGGCCTGGTGCGGCCCCTGCAAAATGGTGGCGCCGGTGCTTGAGGAAATCGCCTCGGAGCACGAGAAGATCACCATCGCGAAGATGGACATCGACGCGAACCCGAGCACTCCGCGCGACTACAAGGTCATGTCGATCCCGACCATGATCCTGTTCTCCGACGGCAAGCCGGTCAAGCAGATAGTCGGTGCCAAGGCCAAGGCTGCACTGCTGGAAGATCTCGCCGACTACATCTGATCCTGTCGAAGACCTTGCCCGCGCCCTCGACGAACGCCACGCACTTCCTGGAAGCAACCGATTACCCGGGGACCACGTCCAGTACCCGGGCCGGCTGGTGCGCGCGATCGGGCCCGGACCGGCAAGCCCCACGCGCGCGTCCATAGCCGACGAGGCACAATGAGTGACAAGTCCCCGGCGCCCGACGCTCTCCAGGAGTCCGGCGCCCGATCCGAAGTGAGAAGTGAGGGGTGCATGCAGCTGCTGCGCCGCGGCGACGTTGGACCGGCGGTTGCGGAGGTACGGACGATGCTGACCTCGCAGGGGCTGCTTCCACTGCTCCCACCTCAGTCGGACGCGGACGCCTTCGTCGACATCGACGTCTTCGACATCACCGTGGAGCACGCTGTTCGGGCCTTCCAGCAACGCCGCGGGCTGATCACCGACGGTGTCGTGGGACGTGCCACCCACCAGGCGCTGTGCGACGCACGTCTGGAACTCGGGTGCCGCATGCTCAGCTATATCGTCACCCGCCCGATGCGCGGCGACGATGTGTTCACGCTGCAGGAACGGTTACTCGAGCTGGGCTATGACGTCGGCCGCGCCGACGGCACGTTCGGCGTGCAGACCGAGATGGCGCTGCGCAGCTTCCAGCGCGACTACGGCCTGCGGGTGGACGGGATATGCGGGCCTGGCACGTTGCGGGCGCTGCGCCAGCTGCAGCCCAAGGTTCGCGGTGGCAGGCCGGTGTTGCTCCGCGAGCAGGAGCGGGTCCGCCGGTCCGGCCCTGCGCTGCGCGGCAAGCGGATCGTCATCGATCCCTGCCACGGCGGACCCGACCCGGGCATCGTGGTGGACGGCGCTACCGAGGCGGATCTGATGTGGGACCTGGCCCGGCGGCTGGAGGGCCGGATGGCCGCCACCGGGATGGAGACGCTGCTGTCCCGCGGCCGCGATGATAGCCCCACCGAGGCCGACCGGGCCGCGTTCGCCAACACCGCGGGCGCCGACCTGGTGCTGTCCCTGCACACCGACGGCCACCCCACGACATTGGCCCATGGCGTGGCGACGTTTCACTTCGGGACCGGCAACGGTACGAGCTCCACGGTGGGCGAGGCGCTGGCCGCGTTCATCCAGCGTGAGCTGGCCGCCCGCACCGGGATGCTGGACTGCGGCATCCACCCCAAGACCTGGGAACTGCTACGGATGACCCGGATGCCCGCAGTCCGTGTTGAGCTGGGGTACCTGACCAACCCCGAGGATTGCCGCAAGCTGCTGGACCCGGCGTTTCGCGACGTGGTCGCCGAGGGGGTGCTGGTCGCGGTCAAGCGCCTCTACCTGCTGGGCGAGAACGACCAGCCCACCGGCACGTTCACCTTCGCCGATCTGCTGCGCCGCGAGCCGGTTCGGGCGGAGTGAGGTGCGGTCATGAGGAGACTGGACCCGACAATGGCGAGCCCGGGGGTGAGCGCCACCGCCGTGACCCCGTGCCGTCGCAGGTCCGCACTCGGGCCGCGACATCGGCGAGGCACCGGAGCGCCGCGAGCTACGGCCGGTGACGTACACCGTGGCCCCGGCCGCACCCAGCTGCACCGCGATGCCACGACCCGCTCCGCGGGTGGCGCCGGCCACCAGCGCGACATGTCCGGTGAGCTCTTCGGTCACTGAGGTGGCTCCTGTCTCGTGATAGGTGGCGGGATGATGACGATCTTGCCGACGTGCGCTCGTTTCAGGAACTCGCTCTGGGCGGTATGGATGTCGGTCAGGCCGTAGCGGGCTGCGACGCGCGGGCGGATGGTGCCCAGGGCGGCCGCCTCGGCCAGTTGGGCGAAGTGCGCCGGGGTGTGCATCGAGGAGCCGATCAGCCGGATGTTGTGCAGGTAGAGGCGTCGGAGATCGAAGGTGATCACCGGCCCGGCGACGGAGCCCGCGATGACCCAGCGCCCGCCGTCGCGGACCGTCGGCAGTACCGCCGCTACCGTGTCCCCGCCGACGACGTCGGCGACGGCGTCCAGACCGCCGGGAATCACCTGGGTGATCGCGGCCGCCAGGGAACCCGAGTCCCGGTGAACCACCGAACGCGCGCCGGCCTGCCGGATGAGGTCACTCTTGTTCTTCGAGGTCAGAGCGATGACACGGGCGCCGCGCGCGGCGGCCAGCTGGACGAGCGCAAGGCCGACGCCACCAGATGCCCCGGTCACCAAGACAGTCTCGTCCGGCCCCACCTCAGCTCGCTCGAGCATCCCCATCGCGGTGCCGTACGACACCGGCAGGCAGGCCAGCTCCTCATCGCTCAGCGCCGAGGCCGTCATGTCGTGCACGCGCGCGGCCGCCACGACCACGTACTGTGCGAAACCGCCGTCGGCCTCGCTGCCCAGCAGCCCGACCGGGTTCGGCTCCGATCCCGGGCCATTGTAGAGCGCTGGGTCTACCAGCACCCGCCGTCCCACCAGCTCGGGATCGACCCCGTCGCCGACGCCGGCCACCGCGCCAGCGATGTCCCCACCCTGGATCCGGGGGAAGTCCACCGGGCCCCGCCAGCCGGCCAGCGCCTCCGGCTGACCCGGTAGGCCGTAGGCACCCTCTCGCGTCCACACGTCGGTGTTGTTCACCGCCGCCGCGCTCACCCTGCACCAGTACCTCGCCGGGGCCGGCCTGCGGCACGGGCACCTCCCGGACCCGCAGGGCCTCCGGCCCGCCAAACCGGCTCAACACGGCCGCCAGCATCGACGCGGGAGCCTCGGAGATCACGCCGATGGCCGCATGCACTGACGATCCGCCGTGGCGAAGTCGGGTCGCCGGGCCCCCTCCGGCACGGGCAATCCGTGCCGGATCGCGTGGCCGGCGTGGATCCCGTAGCCGACGTCGCGCACGAGTGCGCCCAGCCTCTGCATCATTCGCCACATGGTGTTCACCCCTATACTGATCTGTGAAGACACCTTCGATAGTAGGTAGACAGACCTGTGAATGCAAGGGGTGTGACGATGACCGCGAAGGCCGTCGCCGGACGGGGCGAGCGGCTGACTCCGGGCGCCCAGCGCATCCTCGACGTCGCCTCCGAGTTGTTCTACTGGCGTGGTATCCACGCGGTCGGAGTGGACACCATCGCCGCCGAGTCCGGAGTCACCAAACGCACCCTCTACAACCGCTTCGGCTCCAAAGACGGCCTGATCGTGGCCTACCTGGAGGCCCGCGACCGCCGCTGGCGCGACCTCATCGCGTCACGGCTAGACGCCGCCGAGCACGCCGACCCGGTGCAGCGCGCGCTGGTGCCGTTCGATGTGCTGCCCGAGTGGCTCGCGCCCAGCAGCAGGGGCTGCAGCTTTGTCAACGCCTTCGCCGAGCTCCCCGAACCCGAGCATCCCGGCCGCCAGGTGGTCGTCGCGGAGAAGAAGTGGCTCCGGACCCTGTTCCGTGAGCTGCTCGTCGACGCCGGGGTGCAGGATCCAGACGACCTCGCTGTGCAGCTGCTGAGCCTGCACGAAGGAGCCATCGTCTGCTACTCCATCGCGGATGAGGCGAACGCAGCGGTCAGTGCCAGGGCCGCCGCCGAAGCGCTCGTGAACCAGTCCATCCGCCGTTTCTAGGAGCAGCAGAGCAAAACCTGGCATCGCCCGGCGGTGCGGTCCACATCGACTCCGTATCGGACAGGAGATAGATCTGATCCCCAAGCCTCTGAGGCTTATGCGAAAGCAAGGTAACGAAACGCCAACGCGCCCAGCACAGGCGCCCACCGTGCAGATTGCTGGACACCGTCATCCGTCGTCTGATCGCTCTGGATGCGCCGAGTTCGACATCAGAGCTGTGCACCAAGCCCGGGACAGCTCTCCTGTCGAACTCGGCGCACCCCGAGCGGCACCCCGACAGCCCGCTAGGCCAGGGCAGTCCACCGGCTTCACCACCACCGGGATCGCGCACTACGGCACCACCACTGTGGACCCTGCCTCGCTGCTAGCCGACGACCCCGACCTCGCGCTGTTCCTCTGGCTGCACCTGCCCGGCCTGCGAGTAGCCGGTGGCCAGCAGTCCGGCAGCGTCGTCGCCCACACCGCCGACGCCTTGGCCGAGGCCCAGCTCACCCCCGGAAAGAACGGCACCTAGGAATCCTCCAACGCGGGTCGCGCCAGCTATGGGACACCATCGAACACACCATCGCGGCGTTCCAGACGCTGGGCCGCCCTGACCGCTGCCGGTACGGCGTCACCGCCCTGGACGACGCCGACAGCCAGTACGTCTGGCTGGACGACCCGCACGGGACGCACAGCTTCCCCCTGCCCAAGCCTGGCGGAAAATGAGCGTCACTCTAGGCCGGTGGGCGTCGAACCAGGCTTGAGCACGGCGGTAACGATGAGCCACCGGCGGGACGGCTAGCGCCGCTGCTGGGCTCGGTTGCGCTTAGTGGGGTCAGTGCAGCACGCCGGTTCTGGCCGCGTCGAGGAAGGCGGAGAAGGCGGCGATGGGCACCGCGAGCGTGGTTCGTCGGGTGCTGTCAGGGCCTTGCTTGGTGTCTTGGATCCCGACCCACTGCTCTGCGTAAGCGACCGCGACACAGTTGCCGGTACCCGTGCTGCGGGCGGACTTGGCGTAGGTAGCGTCGGCCAGTGCGGCGAGGGGCGCGACGCGGGCATTGGTCATGGTCACAACTCCTTACTCATGGTGTGGATCAGGTCGAGAGACTCCCGGGGTGGGAGTGCCTGGGCCTGCACGGACGCGAAGGCGTGCACGTACTGGCGGATGACGCCGCTGCGTTCGTGGACGGTCCAGCTGGTCTGCCCATCGACGTACACAGCCTCGGGATCGTGCTCATCGGGCCACTGGATGATCACGAAGGAGTCACCCAACGCGGCATGGGCGTCGGCGGTGAAGGGCACCACCTGGATGGTGACATCGAACTCCCGGGTGGCCCGGTTGATGTGGCGCAGCTGCTCGCGCAGCACCTCCGGGCCGCCGACCCGCTGGCGGATCGCCGCCTCGGACAGGATGGCGGTGAACCGCATGCCCTCGGCGAGCCGTTTCTGGCGGCGCATCCGCAGCTCCAGATAGCGGTCGATGTCGGCCACCCGCATGTGCGTCGAGGAGGCGGTGATGATCCGCTCGGCGTAGTCGCGGGTCTGCAGCAGGCCCGGGATCACGTGGCCTTCGTAGCTGCGGATCCAGGATGCCTCGACCTCCAACTCGATGAGCATCTCCACCGGCTCACTGAGAATGTCACCGTAGTCCTGCCACCACCCCGGCTCAGCCGAGCGCCGGCGCAACTCATCCAGCCTGCGAGCATCGACCTCGGGAATACCCAGCACCTCGACCAGACGCTCCAGCGCCGCGGGGGTGACCTTCGCCTTCCCGGTCTCCAATCGGGACAACTGCGGCTGACCCACACCCAGCTCCCGCGCCAGCTGCGCGCCGGACAGGCCACGCTCATTGCGGTAGCGGCTCAGCCGCGCACCGAGCCGCCGGCTCCGCACAGTCGGGCGCACAACCGCCTCCCTCAAGGTCCACGAGAACGGGCATCACCCGCCGGCGCCACCTCGGGCGGCGCGCACGAATCACCCCATCGGCGGACTTCATACTACGCATTATGCGTGGCATGATTCGTGACGGCTAGCTCGATCCTCAATGTCGACTCTAGCCCCCGGTGGAGCGTCGGAGCCTCCCCGCCTCGGCGCTCCACCAGCCACCCCATGATGGCGGTGCTCGGCCATGTCACTCCCGATTCGGCCAGGTCGCCAGCCCATCCACATCGCAAGGGATACATCAATGGCCAGGCACGCCAAGCACCGCGACCGGGTGGACGGGTGATCCGGTGAGTGATCGTGAACCGGACTCCGGGGTGGCGGTGTGGATCGCGTTGCGCCGAGCCCACCAGGGTGGGGTGGCCACCCTGCAGGGCCATTGGTTCGACTCTAGCCGGTTGGTGCCCGGCTACCTGGCCAACGCGCTGGACCGGCTCGCCCGGGCCGGGCTGCTGGTGCTGGGTGAAGAGGATCCCGAGTCTTGTGGTGTGCGCCGGGCGACGGTCACCGACGCTGGACGCACGCACTACATAACGCTGTGCCAGATCCACAACCCGCCGGCAACGGTCGCGGTCAGCACCCTGCAGGTTCCCGACCCCCAGTTCCCCATCAAGATCCCGGCTGGCCGCCGGTCGAGCTGCTCCAAACCGCTTCCAGCTCCTGGCGGCCAGCCGGACCCACCCCACCAGTCCGGGCGGTCGAGCAGCGGGCTGCGATGGGCACGCCGCCTCGACGATGGGCGCCTGCACCTGCTCCAGCCCGGCATCGTGTCCCCGGCGGGGAACGACCCCGATGCAGCGAACCACCACACGCAGGACCTGCTCACCGACCGGTGGCTGATCGGCCAGCAGCCTCCCCTTGCGAGGTGACGCCCACCATGCCGGCTAAATCCTCCGACCGGTGGCGAGACGCTCACAGCACCGCGACATTGGTCCGCTCAGTATCGGACAAGCTCACCGAACTGGAGCGAGCCGGTCACCACCCCGACACCCTCGCCGCGCTACGGCGGGTCCTCGCCTGCCACCAGCCGACCCCAGCGGGTCGATGTCGCACCTGTCGTTGGGGGACATGGCGCCACCTGTGGCGCAGCCGACCCTTCCCTTGTGTCATCTGGCACCAGATCCGCAGCGAGCTGCTCGGCGTGTTCGCCAGCGATGCGCCGTCAGGCCGGGCGCAGGCTGGGCTCGACGGTGTGGATCGTCACCGAGGTCAGCAGCCGTTCTAACGCCGCCTCGACGTCTTCCTTCCAGGTCAGCGCGGTGCGCAATTCCAGGCGGAGCCGGGGCCAGCGCGGGTGCGCGTGCACCGTCTTGAACCCGACCTGCGCCAAGAACTCGGCCGGGATCACACAGCTGGAGTCTTCGTTGGGCCGAGCGTCACCGAAGGCCTCGATGGCCTTCACGCCGCGCCGGGTGAGGTCCTTGGCCACCGCCTGCACCAGTATCCGGCCCAGGCCACCGCCACCGAAGTCCGGGAGCACCTTCAGCGCGGTGAGCAACACGGCATCGGCGCTGACCGGCGCGGAGGGAAACGCCGCAGCACGCGGCACTGCAGCCGGGGGGGCGTACAGCGCGTAGCCGGCCGGCACATCCCCGCACATCACGATCCGCCCGCAGGAGCCCCACTCCAGCAGCACGCTGGAGACCCAGGCCTCCTTCTCCACCTCGGTCTGACCGAAGTCTTCAGCTTGTTCCCGGATATGCGGGGCGAGCTCCCAGAACACGCAACGCCGGCACTTCTTGGGCAACAGATCGAGATTGTCCAAGGTGACGCCGACCACTCGACGTGACACCGGGCCTCCCTGAACAGAGGTGCTAAGGCTGCTGCGGGCCCCGACCCCGGGCACCCGACCCCGGGCGCCCCACCACCCCAAGCGCAGCGCCCCGCGCAGCATATGCCGATGACCACCCGGAGTGAAGGGCTCGGTGGCAATCTGTGGCGGGCTTTACACTGCCAGGGGACCCGACCCGCAGCAAAAAGCAAAAAGGCGCCGCCGTGACCCCGAAAAAACCAGGTCGATCACCCACCCAACGCGATCTCGATCCGCACCTGCACCGCTACGCGCAACGCACCGCGGGCATGACCGCATCCGAGATCCGGGCATTGTTCGCGGTGGCCAGCCGCCCGGAGGTGGTCTCCCTGGCCGGCGGCATGCCCTACCTGCCGGCGCTTCCGCTGGACTCGCTGGCCGGCGAGCTCGCCCAGATCGTGGCCACCGAGGGGATGACGGCTCTGCAGTACGGCTCGGCCCAAGGCACCCAGCAGCTTCGCGAGCAGATCTGCGAGGTGATG
Source organism: Pseudonocardiales bacterium (assembly GCA_052390115.1). Classification (GTDB taxonomy): domain Bacteria; phylum Actinomycetota; class Actinomycetes; order Mycobacteriales; family Pseudonocardiaceae. The sequence goes on from JBQTHE010000072.1 coordinate 44,805, forward strand.
GCCCTGGAGGGGATCCGGGCGCACGCTGACGACGTCACGGTAACCGTCGGCTCGCAGATGGCCTTGGACATCGTCACCCGGATCTTCTGCGACCCGGGGGATGTGGTGCTTGCCGAGGCCCCGTCCTATGTCGGGGCGCTGACCACCTTCGCCTCATACCAGGCGCAGGTGGTGCAAGTGCCGATGGACGACGAGGGGTTGATCCCGGCCGAGTTGGACGCGGCGTTGCGATCGCTGCGCGCCCAGGGTCGGGTCCCCAAGTTCCTGTACACCATCCCGAATTTTCACAATCCGGCCGGCGTGACGTTGGCCGTGGCGCGCCGCGCCGAGGTGCTCGAGCTGTGCGCCGAGCACCAGGTGCTGATCATCGAGGACAACGCCTACGGGCTACTGGGTTTCGATGGCCAGATCTACCCGGCGATGCGGGCCACCGAGGCGGACAACGTGGTCTACCTGGGCTCGTTCTCCAAGACGTTCGCGCCCGGCCTCCGGGTCGGCTGGGCCCTGGCCCCGCACGCGGTGCGGGAGAAGTTGGTGCTGGCTGCGGAGTCGGCAACCCTGTGCCCGCCGGCGTTCACCCAGTCCGTGGTGTCGCGCTACCTGGCCCAGCACGACTGGAAGGGCCAGATCAAGAACTACCAGGAGGCCTACCGGGTCCGCCGGGACGCCATGCTGGCGGCGCTGCGCCAGCACCTGCCGCCGGGATGCCGGTGGACCCAACCCGCAGGCGGGTTCTACGTCTGGCTCACGGTGCCCGAAGGCTTGGACACCAAGGCGATGCTGCCTAGGGCGGTCACTCAGCGAGTGGCCTACGTGCCGGGCACCGCCTTCTACGCCGACTCCGGCAGCTCGCAAGCCAGCAGGATGATGCGGCTGTCGTTCTGCTACCCGACACCGGAGCGGATCGCCGAAGGTGTGCGCCGGTTGGCCGCCGTGCTGGACGGCGAGCTCGAACTGCAGCGCACGTTCGGTAGCGTGAGACCGCGCGTGGTATTTGGTCCGCAGTCCCCAGCACCTGACACCGCCTGATTGCATCCACTTCGGACGATCCAGCCCGCTGGAGTCCACTGAGGAGTCCCTAGGTGACCGATCGCACCGTGACTGTGCTGGCCGGTGGGCTGTCGCACGAGCGCGACGTGTCGTTGCGCTCCGGACGCAGGCTGTCCAGTGCGCTGCGGGATGCCGGCCTGCACGTCGAAGTGTGGGACATCGACGCCACGCTGATCAGCCGGCTCACCGGCCGCCGGCCGGACGCTGTCGTGGTGGCACTGCACGGCGGGGCGGGGGAGAACGGCGCCGTGCAGTCGGTGCTGGAGATGCTGGGGATTCCCTATGTGGGTGCTGGTCCGCGGGCCTGCCGGCGGGCCTGGGACAAACCGACCGCCAAGGACGAATTGGCCCGCGCCGGGCTGACCACCCCGGACTGGATCACACTGCCACACAACACCTTCCGCGACCTCGGCGCCCAAGCTGTGCTCGACGCGCTGGTCACCCGGCTCGGACTACCGCTGATCCTTAAACCGGATCAAGGTGGTTCTGCGCTGGGGGTGCACGTGGTACACGAGGTCGCCGAGCTGCCCGGCGCCATGGTGAGCTGCCTGGCCTACGGGGACACGGTCCTCGCCGAGACGTTCGTGGCGGGCATCGAGGTCGCGGTCACGGTGGTCGACGAGCCGGACGGTCCGCGCGCGCTGCCGGCAGTGGAAATCGACGCCAAGTCCGGTTTCTACGACTACGCCGCCCGCTACACCGCCGGGCTTGCCACCTTCCACGCCCCGGCCCGGCTGACCACCCCGGCGGCCGCTGCGGTGGCTGAACTCGCGGTGGGCGCGCACCGGCTGCTCGGGCTGCGCGACGTGTCCCGGACCGATGCGGTGGTGACGCCCGACGGTGTGGCGCACTTCCTCGAGGTCAACGTGGCTCCCGGGCTCACCGAGACGTCGCTGCTGCCGATGGCCATCGAATCCGATGGCGCGGAGCTGGGTGCGGTGTTCGCCGAGCTGATCGAGCAGGCGGTGGCCCGCGACTCAACCGGCCGCTGACCATCCCTCAGCGTGCCGCACCACAACATGGCGCCAGCCCGCACCGCCGCCGGGACTGCTTGGCCGGGACAGCACTCGCGGGTTCGCGGACTTCGATCTGCGTGGGGGCACAGCCGTGGTCGCCGACCGACTCACTGCCTGCTTCGGCTGGATCGTGGTCATGGCTGGATGTGTCCTGCTCGCCCTCGGCGCCGCTCGGTCTCCTCCTTGCCGGCCACGCCACCGCGGGATCGCAGGTTCGCCTGTGATCACAGCTCGGCTGACGGTTGAGGACGGCAGGTGGCGCGGCCATACCGAGCAGCCGATGAGCGGACAGAGCGGATTGGGTGAGCGGCTCGGACGTGTGCGGAATCTGGGATGATCCGGACATGACGATCCGGGTGCTGGTGGCCGACGATCAGGCCGTGGTGCGTGCCGGCCTCCGGGTGGTTCGGGGCTCGGCAACCGACGCGGTGATCGACAACGCGCCGCGCAGGTCAACGGTCGGGGGTCCCGTCGCGGACCACGGTGAAGCGCCCGGTCAGCGGCCGCAGCGCGCATCGGGGGCCGCGGAAGTGGCGGACCGGGCCACCGGGCGTAGTGGTCCCGATCTCGAGGAACTGGTCCAACCCGTCAAACGGTCCCTCCTCGAGGATCTACCGGGAGCCCGTCCCACCACACCCCAACAACTTGACAGTGCCGAACTGGTTGCGCGACCACTGAGCTGGCGCTATGGGCAGCGCTCTTCGACCTTCACTGCGCCGAAGTCGATTCGTGTGCCACTATCGATCGTGCTGCCGGGTGGGATGTTCTGTGAACAAACCTTCCAGTTGATATCCAAGACTTGCTGGCGGCCAGAACCAGTCGCGTCATGTGAGGTCGTTACGGTTATCGCAAAATCCGTGAGACTTTGGATCTGGTCCTGAGCACTTTGCAAATTAGAACCTACGAGGTCAGGTATCGTCCAGCTTGTCGCGGTGGCGGTCGGCGCCGGATTAACTGGTGCAGACGAGGGAGGAGCGCCAGGAGCCTGTTGGGGTGTCGATGAGCCACACGCGCCCAGCCCGACGGCCAGTAGTATCGATATGCCGAGAATGGTGAGTACACGTCGTGTCACGGACAGTACGTTGCGTCGCTGCGGGCATGCGTTGTCTGAGAGTGTGGTTGCGTGCGCTGACCAGCGGCACGCGCCGGTGTGAGTAGTCGCCAATGTTCGCTGATCCTGCCGCTACGCACCACGCTCAGCTTGGTGGACACTACGGTGCTCGTCGCGATAGTGGTCGGCGCCCTCAGTCCCGCGCGGCCGGCGGGGCGGACGGACGAACAGCGCACCGGCCAGCGTACCGAGGGCGATGACCCCCGTCATGGCAGCGAGTCCCCCGTAGGCGGTGGCCTTGGTTTCGAGGACCGCGCGATCGATCGTCGGGCGGGGATCGGGGATCCTGACGCCGAACCCCTGGGCGATCGCCACATCGTTGACTGCCTCCGCCTGCGCGTTCACATCGAGGTAGCGCAGCCCGGACCAGCCCGCGACCAACCCGAACAGCAAGGCGACGACCGCCATCGCCGCGGCCACCCGCCGCAACCACGACGCCATGAGGCGATAGAGCAGGTACGCGCCGTCGGGTGCGGGAATGCCACTGTGGGCCGCACCCGCCGCCCGCCACGACGCCCCGAGTAGCTGCTGTTTGGCCTCGTCGTACTCGGCAGGGGAGACGTGCCCGCGCTCGCGAAGCTCAACCAGCCGATCCAGCTCGTTGACCACGCTCAGTTCCCGATCCACCGCCGCTCCAGCGCTCATGTTACGTTCCTTCCCCCAAACGGGCTTCCCCAAACCCCAACGGCGGGTGACCTGCGACATTTCGCCGCGACACCCGCCCGGTGGGGCCTGATCCGGCAGCGATCTGCCGACCGCACGATCCGGCATAGGGCGGCGTCGGGTCACCTCTTGGCGGTAGCCGAGGCCGAGCGTGGACCGGCCAGCCGCTTGCCTGGCCAGCCACTGGCTCGGCCGATGAGGGAGATCAGCGCAGGAACCAGCAGCGATCGAACGATGAAGGCGTCGATCAGCACACCGACCGCCATGGCGAAGGCCAGCTCCCGAAACTGCACCAGCGGGATGAGTGCGATCAGCGCGAAGCTCGCCGCGAGCGTCACCCCTGCGGCGTTGATCGCTCGGGTGGAGCGCGGCATGGCGACGGCGAGCGCCTCGGGCAGCGGTCGGCGGCGGGCCTCGTGCCAGACATAGCCAACGCCAGCAGGTAGCCGATCGCGGCGGTGACCAGGGTGTCCAACGGCGCGACCACCGAGCGGTCGAGGACTCTCCTCGCCTGGGCCTGGCTCGGGATCATGCCGGTAACCCCGACCAGCGCGTCGTCCGGCCGGTCGAACTGCACCGCGTAATCGCGGGCCACCCGGACCTGAGCGTTGAGCCCGAGCGTCGGATCGGCGAACAGATAGGTCACGACGGTGGTGTTCTGCTCGCGTGCGGCGGGTACCGGCATCGGACTGTTGATCAGCGGCAGCGGCAGGTACAAGTCCCGGCCGGGTTGTAGGCCGGTGTCCAGCGTGCGCTGGTCGACCTCAAGAGCCCGCAACACGGCACGCTGCGCGGCCTGCGGGTCCAGGCCGTCCGGGTCACGCTGCACCACCGCGGTCCCGGTGAGCAGCGGCAAGCCGAATCGCCGTGCCGCGTCGACCTGGGCCTGGATCGTCGACTCGCCGACACCGACGATGCCCGACAGCTCACCGCCCGCCGTCGCCACCCCGGGGCAGCATGGTCAACGCCGCCCAGGTGATCACCCCCACCACCAGCAGGATCAACCAGCGAAGTCGCACCACCAGCCGCGCGTAGCGCTCGGCGAGCCGCATCGGAACCTACCGGTCGCTTCGCCCGGCGACCGGCGGGTCCTGTGACTGGCCAGTCCGGGGGCGGTGTGATTCCATATGTCGTCCGGCCGGACGTGGGGCCACGGGTCCCAAGACCTGCGGCCCCACTGTTGGCGCGCTTCGTCAGGCCTCCGGCATGAGGATCCGATCGATCACGAACACCGTGGCGTTCGCGGTCGGGATGTTGCCGCAGAGCACCTTGGCCCGCTGCTGCTCGTCGATCACCAGGGCGCCCGGCTCGCCGGTGATGGTCAACTGCTTGCCCTGCACGGTCGTCACCTGCCCGGCCGCGGCGAGTCCTTTGGCGTCGTAACGCTGCGCAACCACATGGTAGGTGAGGATGTCGCGCAGCTGGCCCGGGTTGGCCAGCAGCTGGTCGAGCGTGCCAGGGGGCAGTGACTCGAACGCCACGTTCGCTGGGGCGAACACCGTGTACGTGGCGTTCCGGTCGTTGAGCGTATCCAGCAGGTCAGCCGCCCCCACCGCCTGTACGAGGGTCTTGAGCAGTGGGTTGTTGCTCGCTGCGGTTCCGACCGGGTCGTCGACCATGCCCAGGGCCGAGCCCTCACCCACCAGCGGCACCTGGTCGCAGCCCGGGCCGTAGATGTCGCCGACCTGGGTCACCCCAGTGCCGGCCGCGCCGTCGCCCGGTGCCGGCGACCCGGCAGCCGGTGGTGGCGAGGTGGTCGCGGTGCCCGTTCCGAGGCCGGGGTCCGGCGCCTCGGCGCAGGCCCCGAGCGCGACGGTCAGGCTGGCGAGCGCGCTGATGGCTGCCAGCCGCGTGGTCCTTCTCATGTAGATCTCACTTCCCCAGGTTCGACGATCCAGGATTGCTTACTCGCACAGGCGTACCAGCTGCGAGACTACCGACGGTCACAATGCGGACACGATCGTCGCAGAGCTCACCGGCTATCCGGAAATGGGGCCGCTGGTCGGTTTGCTGACAGCGCCTCGGCACGCCGAATACAGTAAACCGGGCGGCGAGCACCTCGTCATCCGGTCGAGATTGCCCGTACTCCTTCCCGGAGCAGGCCTTCATGACGAGCGCGCTGGAGACAGGACCCGGTCGCCTGCGCAACGAGCGTGCACCGGTGAGCAGCGCGGGTCATCGTCGCGTTGCGGTTCGTCCTCATGCCGATGTGGGTTGCCGCCGCGGTGCTCGCCGTGCTGTACCTGCCGTCGCTGGGTGCGGGTCAGGGTGGCGCGATCGGTAGCGAGCTGCTCCCGGCCGACGCTTCGGCGCTGGAGGCCGAACTGCTGTCCAAGACGCAGTTCGGTGTCCCGTTCGTCGCCCGCACCGTCGTGGTCCGTCACGAGCCGGCCGGGCTGCCGCCTGGGGCGGTGGGCCAAGCGGTGCAGACCACGCTACAACGTCTTCCTCGCCGGCCGGGTCTGGGACCAAGTGGGCTCGCGCCCGCTCCGGGAGGCCGTGCGGACGGCCTCCACCCGGGCCGCTCGGGCCATCGCCACCGCCGGGCTAGTCCTGGCCGGTTCGTTCGCGCTGCTCGCGCTCGTGCCCCTGACCACATTCCACGCGATCGCGATGGCGATCGGGCTGCTGCTGGACGCCTTCCTCGTCCGGCAGCTCCTGGTGCCGGCGCTGCTCGTCCTGCTAGGTACCCACGGCTGGCGACCCGGACGGCGCCACGGCATCCAGTCACCGTGACCCGCACCCGGTCAGACCACGGCGAGCGGGCTGGGTGACCGACGGCTCAGCCTCAGCGAGGGTGGGAACTAGGCTCCGGGGCCTCGCGGACCTGCCGCTCGTCGCTCCCGGTCCGGTGGGCGCTCATAGGTTTCACCGACGCATCGGCGCTGCGGAATGCTCGTCAGCCAGGATCACCGGACGGCGCATGCGGCCCCCGATGATCCCGCCGATCACCGCTAGCACCAGACCGACCAGCAGCGACCAGAAGCCCGTCCACAACGTCGACGCGACGGTAAATCCGCCGCCCGCACCCGGGTACCCGCCGAACGTTCTGGCGCCCTGCCGGACACCGGTGTCGAGCTTCGATGTCAGGTTCACCGCTCCTGGGATGATCGTCGTCAGGGAGACCAGGAAGAGCAGGCCCCAGGCGGTGGCTCCGTTGGCCAGGCCGGCCAACGTCCCACGCACCCCGGCGAGCACCCCGGCGATCAGGCCCGCCAGCAGCAAGGAGACGGCTGCGGAACCACCCAGAAGCCAGGGCAGGTTGTCACTGACCCAACCGTCGCCGGCACTGTATTCGATAGCCCACCGTGAGGATGCCGAGACTCACCGACCCGAGGTCGAGAACTATCACGCCCAGGACGATCACAGTGAGCAGTCCGAGCCCGAGGAGCCCAGGAGGCAAGCCAGGTCCGCACGGCAGCCGATCGCTCGAGGCTGCGGGCGGCCCCCTCGGTCAATGCTGCCGCGAGGCAGCGTCCTTCTTGGTGAGTTCGTCCTCGATCAGCGCGAGGATCTCCTGCTCGCGTCGCGACAACTTCATTGCCCTTGTCCGGTCTTCTCGATAAACGGCCCTGCCGTCCCGGTGGTGGATCCCCGCGCAGCGGTGTGGGGTTCGGGTCCGGACGAGCCGGCCGGGTACTCCTCCAGCGGCACGGCGTCGTCGGCCCACGCGGCGAGCACGGGATCGATGATGCGCCAGCACTGCTCAGCTTCGTCACCTCTGATGGACAGGGTCTGGTCCCCACCGAGCACCTCGAGCAGCAGCACGCTATACGGCGGCAACTGCTGGCTGGTCAGGCATGCCGTGAGATCTTCGCGCTCGAGGTCGAACCACTCGCCAGCTCCGTTGAGGTTGATCCCCAGCGAGATCGAGTCGGGGTCGAGGGTCAGCCGCAGCACATCGGGTTCGGCGTCGTCGGCGAACGGCTTCCCGCACCCTCGGTCAGGTAGTCGGCGACGACGGGGGTGATCGGCCCGTCCACCCGGGCGGTCAGGATCGTGGGCGTCTCCGAGGTACCGGGCTGGGCGGTCCCGGCCGGGGCCGGCATGAGCCCGGCGAGGCCGAGCACCGCCAACGCGATCTGAGCAGCGGCAGGCGATACCACCTCATCGGCTGCCTCCTTTCGCGGGCCGGCCAGGTCGCGGTCGCGCCAGTCCCTGTGGGTAAAAGAGCTGGTAAACCCCATGGTGGTGTCGCAGGACGGGGCCGACAAAGCGTCCGCACGGTCAGCAGCGCCCAGCTTGGTGTCCGGATCCCGGCAAGAAGTTGAGCCCGGCTCGGTCGCGGGCCGGCGCGCACGGTCAACGCTCCTCGCGGTACGCGCGCCGGCGGCAGCCAGCTGTGCGAGGGTGGAAGGCATGGCGGTGAGTGACGAGTTCATCCAATACGGCCGGTTCGAAGAGTTTCGTGCCTACGCCGAACGCCGGGCTCGGGGCGGCGTGGAGGTGCCCCCGCTGCAGCTGCTGCCCCATGAACGGCGATGGCACGTGCGGCAGACCCTGTTGGAGGACCACCGCTCCCGGATCGAGAACCGCCCCGAGGGTGCGCAGACCAAATTCGACACGCTGGCCAAGGACGTCCTCCGTTTCTTCCGGGGCACCGCCCTGCTGTACTACCGCGACCACGGGGGATCCGACGCGCATCTGCCGATCGTGTTCACCATCGGCGACGTCCACCCGGAGAACTTCGGGGTCATGCCGAACTCTGACGGTGCCCCCTTCTTCGGGGTGAACGACTTCGACGAGGCGTGGGCGGCGCCGTTCTCCTACGACGTCAAGCGCGGTGCCACCGGCTTCTGGATCGTCGCCACGGAGAACGGCGTGCGGAAGAAGGACCGTCGCCGGATCGTCTGCGCGTTCGTCGACGGCTACCTCAGCGCCATGCGCGCCTACTCGAGGGACGACCGGTCCAGCACCTTCCAGTTCCGCCTGGACAACAGCCCGGCAATGATCCGCTCGCTGCTGAAGAGAGCGATGACCGACCGCGCGGAGTTTCTCGCCGACCTCATCGACCTGGAGACCGCCCGATTCCGTCCCAGCACGAAGCTAGTGCCGCACTCCTCGCGCGTCGCGGAGTTCCAGAAGGTCGTGGACCGCTACGTGAAGGCGAACACCCTGGGCGACATCCCGCGGCCGAAGTCCTTTTTCCGGGTGCTCGACGTGGCCCGCAAGAAGGGCAGCGGGACGGCGAGCCTCGGGCTCGACCGCTTCTTCGTGCTCGTCGAGGGTTGGGATCTTGACCCCCGCCGTTCGGTGATCCTCGAGATGAAGCAGGCCCGCCGCTCGGCGCTGTACGGGCTGGTACCGGCCAACGACGTCACCCCCGACGAGAACTCTGACGACCCGGAGTCGGCCCGGCGGATCGTCGCCGCCCACCAGGTGCACCTCGTGGGCGGGGATCCGCTGTACGGGTCCGCCGAGATCGACGGGCGAAGTTTCCTGGTGCGCGAGCGGAGCCCGTTCAAGGACGAGATCGACGTCGAGGACCTCGATGCCGACGGCCTCGCCGAGTATGCGGACATCTGCGGCCAGGCGCTCGCGCAGCCGCACGCGCGCTCCGACGCCGAGACCGGGATCATGGCCGGGAGCGCCGAGCAGCGCATCCTGTCCTCAATCATCCCGGAGCTGTTCTGTTCCGACATCGTGGAATTCGCCGAGACCGCCGCGCGGCGCGTGTACGACGACCATGCGCTGTTCCGGCGAGACCACGCATGCGGCGCCTTCCAGTACTGGAACTCCGAATGATCCTGCGTCGGCTGGTTGGCTCAGCCGCGGATCCATAGGGCGGCGCCCTTGGCGATCAGTGTGCCCGTCACCGGCCATCCCTGGTTGCGGTTTGGGAGAACGGCTGCTCGGGTACCTCAACTGTGCCCGCTGTCGGGCACCCGAACTTCGCGGCACTGCCCGCGACCTTACCCGAAACACGGAGGTCTCCGCATGGCAGACACCAGCAGCACTCGCACCCAGTCGAACCAACGGTCCGATTCGGCAGAGCCTGCCAGGAACGGTGGCGAATCGTCCCCGCCTCGGCTGGCCGATCAGAGCTCGCAGGGCAAGACCACCATCGCCGCGACGGTGGTGCAGAAGATCGCCGGAATCGCCGCTCGGGAGGTCTCCGGGGTGCACGCGCTGGGCGGCGGGTTGTCCCGCGCGTTCGGCGGGATCCGCGACCGCATCCCGGGCAGCACCGGCGCTTCGCAAACCTCCGGGGTGACGGTCGAGGTCGGCGAGAAGCAGGCCGCGGTCGACCTCAACCTCATCGTCGAGTACGGCGTGTCCATCGTGGACCTCGCCAAGTCGGTACGCGCCAACATCATCGGCGCCGTCGAGCACATGACCGGCCTGCAGGTCACCGAGGTCAACATCGCGGTCAACGACATCCACATCCCCGGCGACGAGGCCGAGGAGCCGACCAGGGAGTCCCGCGTGGAGTAACCCACCCACCCATGACGGCGGAAATTCGCGACCATGAGCCTGACTGCCCCGATCCCCCCTCCCGGCGCGGGTCCGAGCGGGTCGTCGAAGCCGTCGCCGCGGCGGTACGCGCCCATCCCGCGGTGGCCGACCTCGACGGCGGCCCGTTCGGCGTCATCGCCTCTTATTCGCCCGGCCATCGACTGGTGGGGGTGCGCGTCGGACAGCCTGGCGAGCCGGTGGAGGTCTCCGTCGTCGTTCACCTCGGCATCCCACTGCCGCTGCTGGCCGCTGAGCTACGCGGGGGGATCACCGCAGTCACGGGACCGAGGGTGGTCGACCTGACTATCAACGATGTGATCACTGACGGCCGCTCACCGGCCGCAGACCTGTGACTTCTCACTGTAGTACGGAAGGTCCGCATGATGAACGCGACAACCATCGGCTTGTTCACCGGACTCATCCTCGGCCTGGCCGGCGTCATCGGTGGCTTCAGCGGTTTCCTGATCGCCCTGGCGCTCGGGGTGATCGGGCTGCTCGTCGGCCTGGCACTGGATGGGAAGCTCGACTTCAGCCAGGTCCTCAGCGGCAAGGGCCGGGGCCGGTGACCGCGGCCGCCGAGGATCCGGGTGAGCGGGGCGGCTGACGATCGACCCTGTGGTGCTGCGCAAGATCGCCGAGCACCTGGCTGACTCGGCGCCGGGTACGGTGCCCACCCCGCGAACCGCGGCCGGCCTCAGACTCGGCCGCGCCGGGGCCACCGCGAAGGCCATCCTCATCGGCGATCAGGTGGACCTGCGCGTCGAACTGGCGTTGCGCTATCCCGAGCCGGTGCGTCCCACGGTGGACCGGCTGCGCGTCAGGATCAGTGGAGAGATCCGGCGAATCACCGGCTACGAAGCTCGTTCTATCGCGGTGACTGTCACCGCCCTGCTGCGATGAGGCCCTTGTTGCGGGTGCTGTCCCCGCTACTGGGCCTGGCCGTGGCAGTGTTCGGCGCACTCGTCGCGTTGGAGGTCTTCTGGGCCTGGCTGCGGCCCGCCGGTGGCTCGCTGGTGGCGCCCTGGCCCGCGTGGCAGTCGTCATGACCGTCGCCGCCGGGACAGCGGCTACCAAAGCCACCGAGCGCGCGGCCGGTGCCCAACGCGCGCTGGTCGGGCTGCTGGGGTTGCTGGGTCTGGCCGCCGGAGCCGTCGCGCTGGTCGTCAGCTTCGGCCTGCTCGGCGCCGACCGCGCCGACCGGCCGGTCCTCGATCCCCTCGCCGTGGACGTCGTGGGGTCCCACCAGTCCCTCGCCCGCGTCGTAGCCATCCTCGCCGGTGTCGTCCTGCTGATTCTGGGGCTGCTCTGGGTCGCCCGCGCGCTGCACCCCGGTCAGCGCCCGAACCTGGTACTCGACTCCAGCCCGGAGCATCACTTCGAGGTCAGCGTTTCGGCGATCGCTGACGCGCTGCGCGCCGACGCAGAGGCCATCGACGGCGTCAGTCGCGCCCGCGTCCGCCTAGCCGGCACCACCGCCACCCCCGTGGTGGCGCTGACCCTGTGGCTCGCCAACGCTGCCAGCATCAGTGTGGTATGCCACGACCTCGACACCTGGGTCCTCACCTGCGCCCGCGACAGCCTGGGTGTGGAGTCCCTGACCACCGCCGTCCGCGTCGAGCTCGACTCCACAACCCCCAGCCGGGTCAACTGACTCGGGGCCGGGCCATCCCCGGCTGGGAGGGCTCAGACCTGCTCCTGGGCCCGCAACAGGTCACGGATCTCGGTCAGCAGCTGCGCCTCGCTCTCCGAGGCGTCCTGGGGTGTGCGGCCGAGTAGCTTCTTCATCGGTAGGACAACCAAGAAATAGACCACCGCGGCGGTGATCAGAAATGTGATCACGGCGCCGATGAATGCACCGTAGCTGAACTCCTGGCTGAGGACGACAAATTTCCCTCCCACGTCCCCACCCCCGGTGAACACAGCGATCAGCGGAGTGAGGAACGATTGGTTGAACTGCATCACCAGGTCTGCGAACGCAGTACCAATGACCACCGCGATAGCGAGGTCGACGATGTTCCCACGGAGAATGAAAGCGCGAAAACCCTTAAGCACATTAACCTCGCATAGCCAGACAGAACGGTATCCAAAATTGCGTGGGAACCACTGCGGCTGAACGTACCAGCTGACTAATGAGTCTGCACGGCGAAACCCGCGGCGGGCGATTGCATTCGGTGGGCCTGTTCGAACCACCGGTATCCCCGGTTGCGCGGACAGTAACCTCACGGGGACCACACGGATCGGGGAAGATCCAACTCGTGAGATCTTCCGCCTCACCCTTGGGTCGGGTTGAACCCCTCGTCGCGTTCGCGAAGTCGCGTGCCCCATCGGTGCTCCGTCCCTGCCCACCAACGCTCCCGGCGCGTAGTCCACCACGTCGTCTCCACCGCTGCAGACCTCGACGCCGTCGGCCCAACCGAGGTCTTCGGTCGGCTCGGCTGCAAGAGCGTCTACAACGGAGAGACGTCACCGCGAGTGACTCGATCGGCGCCGTGATCACGGCGCATCCTCGGGGTCGGTCCGGTCCGGCGCCGGGCTGCGCCGGACCCAACGCGGACCCTCGAGGGTCTCCGCGCCCCCAGCCACATCAGCACCACAAGATTCAGCGCCATGAAGATGACGTGGAGCACGCTGTCGGCGGGGTCGAAGCCCAGCGGACTTCGCCGAGACCGCCGCGCGACGCGTGTACGACGACCATGTGCTGTTCCGACGAGACCACGCATGCGGCGCCTTCCGGTACTGGAACTCCGACTGACCCCGCTGGATGGACCTGCGTCCTTGCTCAGTCCGTCACGGGCGGCTCAGCCGACCCAGCGCGAAGGCAGCCAGGGCGGTGACCACCGCTCCGAGCCCGTAGAAGTAGCCGACCTGCTCCAGCACCTGCATCACGTTCGTCCCGAGCGGCGCCCCGATCGGATTACCCGGCCCGCCTGCGCCCCACAACTGGCTGACTACCGGCCCGATCGTGAACCAGATTCCACCGGTCAGAGCGAGCCACGCGCCCAACCCGCCACTGAACCGGTCCGCGCTTGGCCCGAGGATGAGGCCGCCGAGGAACACGAGGAGACCGGGCAGGATGTTCAGCCACAGCCGGTCAAGCGTGAAGACCCAGGGGTCGGCGACGCCGAAGGCGTAGCTGAAATACGGCCCGATGAAGGGGATGATGGCGCCCCAGACGCCGAGCAGCGCCAGGAGAGAACCGCTTACTGCACCACGACTGCGTGGCATCACCAGCGCCGACCCTTTCCGGGCGTCCGAACTGTCGCTGCGCGAAGGCTTTTTTGTTACCGACATGGCGATCTCCTCATGAGGCCCCGGAGAGAACGACCTGATGATTCACTCCGGTGAACCGAGTGTCCTTGCAGCGCTCGGGTCAACGCGACGCCGCTGGAGATCACGCCGACGTGGCTGAACGCCTGGGGGACGTTACCCAGGAAGGAACCGTCGGCGGGATCGATCTGCTCGGGCAGCAGCCCGAGCGGGTTGGCGCGGTCGCACAGGCTCTCGTACAACTCACCGGCCTCGTCGACCCGACCCTGGCCAAGCAGGTTGTCGACCAGCCAGAAGCTGCACAGCAGGAAGGCGCCCTCGGGCCCGCCCGGCCCGTCGGGTGATTCGTTAGGCAGGTACCGGAACAACAGCCCGTCCCCGGCACCCAGCCCGCCCCCGGCGCCAAGCTGCTCGGTGAGGCTGTGCCGGTCCTCGTCCCAGGCGTCGCGCAGGATCCGCTGGGTCAGGACCTCGGCCTGCGTCGCCCATCCGTTGGCGTCGCCGGGTAGGTGCAGTCGGGTCGCCAGCCGGGCCGCCCGGTCAAGCGCGACGGTACGACGGTGAACGCCGTCACCGGGTGCGGCCGGTGCTCGAGCTCGTGCAGGACCTCTCGACCGCGCACCGGGCGGGCTGGGGTGAGCAACCCGAGCGCCACCCCGGCGATGGTGGCGTGCACGCCGGAGGAGTCCGTGGCGTACCAGACCGCCGTGCCGATCAGGGCGTAGGGCCACACGGCACCCACCCCGAACCGGCGCAGGGCCACCATCACCGCCAGCCCGATCGCGGCGGCACCGAGCCAGCCCAGCGAGATCGACTCGGAGTAGAACACCGCGATGATCACGATTACGATGATGTCGTCCTGGCGCGAACTCCCCACGGTCGCCACGGCCGGCGGGGCCACGGTACGCGCAGTCGCCGAGAGCATCCTCAGGGCCGCCGACGACGCCATCGTCGCCCTCGCCGAGGGCTACGACGGGGCTCAGCGCCACGTGATGCGCCAGGAGGAGGCGCCGCGGCGGGAGTTCATCGACGACCTGCTCTACGGTCGCAGCGACCTCGGGCGGCTGGCCGAACGGGCGGAACGTTTCGGGCTCCGCCTGGCCGGGCACCACGTCGTCGACGTGGCCCGCGCCGACCGGACCTTCGCCGACGGTGACCCCGCGACCCGCCGCGTGGAGTCCACCCTGGCGGCCCGCTTCGGTACCCGGGACGTCCTGGTCACGACCAAGGAGGGATGCTGGTCTGCGTCGCACCGGCACCGCCGCCGCCGAGGTGCCCGCGGAGTTTACCCGGCAGGTCGAGGTTGTGCTGAAAGCAGGCCAGCGCTGGTGCATCGCGGTGGGTCGCCCGCACTCCGGGCCCGGTGGCATCGTGCGCTCCTACGAGGAAGCCCGCGCAACCCTCGACCTGGCGGCTTCACTGGGTCTCACCGCGCGCCTGCTCAACGTGACCGACCTGCTCGTCTTCCAGGTCCTGCTCCGCGACCGGGCCGCCATCACCGACCTGGTCACCACCGTCCTGGGACCGCTGGAACAGGCGCGAGAGGGCGCCGAGCCGCTCGTGGACCCGCTCACGGCGTTCTTCGCATCCGGCGGGGTCGCCGCCGCTGCGGCACGCCGACTCTACCTCAGCGTCCGCGCCGTCACCTACCGACTCGACCGGATCAAGCAGCTCACCGGCCATGACGTTACCGAGCCGACACAGCGGTTCACGCTGGAGGCGGCCGTGCTGGAGCCCGCCTGCTCAACTGGCCGAGCCAGCCGCCGCAGCCGGCGGACTGAGCCCCGTGCAGCGGGATCGGCGCCCTGCTGCGCTACCGCTGACGAGCGCTCGTTACAGCCGAGGGCCCCGGTCAGCCGCAGTTGCTGCCCGGCACCGGGTCCAGGTACAGCTGCGCGGCCCAGCGGTTGGGGCCGAGCTGCCGGAAGCCGTTGCGGGTCGTCCGATCAGCGGGGACCACCGCGTCCGCGGCGAGGGTCTCGACGACGGGCTCCCTGCTGTCGAGACCGGACCGCACGTCGAGGGTTTCCACGGTGACCTTCATCGTGCCTGGCCGCGACCCGCCGACTCCACCGATGTACTCGGAACTCAGCACGATCACGCCCGCCACCACAGCGCCCCCAACGATCCACTGCCACCTCTTCGAAGGCTGCTACGTAGCCACGGAATCACTCTCCGCCATCCGCCCTGCACGTCGCCGTCGTAGGTCTTACCGGCCCACACGTAGTCGCTAGGCCATTTCGGCCCGGGAGGAACAGCGGAACCGGATCCGGCGGTTAGCGCCTGACTGCCCTACGCCCGGCGATGAGGCGGTAGCCGCCGAGGAGAATCAGCGAGCCGATGATGGCCCAGATCCAGGTGGCGAAGCTGAAGAAGCCCTCGTTGGGGCTGAACCCGAGGGCCCGGCCCAAGAAACCGCCCAGGATTGCGCCGACGATTCCGATCAGCATGGTGACAAAAATTCCGCCCGGATCCTTACCCGGCATGACCAACTTGGCGATGGCCCCGGCGATCACGCCCAGCACAATCCACGAGATGATCCACATGCCCCCACTCCCTCCGTGTGCCCATAGCAACATTGTTCTCCATTTCGAGCTACTTCGCACGAGTAGGAGTACCGCGGTAGACCGGTACGGCGGCACAACCGTCCGAGCTCACGGCCCACGCGCCGTGATCCGGCTCACGTTGCTCCGCACGCTCGCCGCGAGAGTGTCCTGAGCTGTCTAGTTCGGGGTGAGGCCGAGCGCCCGTCCGGCGGCGAGTGCGTCGCCACTGTTGGCGGCGACGGCGAGCCAGGAGACGCCGGGTTGGTCGGCGCAGATCATGGTGGTGCCATCGATGTCGGCGATCCAGCTGGGCGGGGGGTTGATCTCGCGGGCGCCGTGCGCGCGGGGAAAGGGGCGCGGGGATGCGACGAGGAGAAGCCGGTGGCCGGCCGGATTGGTGTAGGTGTGAATGGTGGCGGGGAATCCGGCGAGCTCGCCTGGTGTGCTGTCCTGCCAGTCGTAGTTCGCGATGTGACGCACTGGCGGCGAGGGCGCGACGGATGAGGGCGCCGGACCTCCCGCGTGGTACAGGCCGGCGGCGGCGGCGAGGGGGGCGGGCTGGGTCGGCGGCGTCCAGGGCGCGAGCAGGACGATCAGCGCGATGAGGGTGGCCGCCGTGGTGCCGATGAGCAGGTGGGGCCACCACAGGAGTCGGCGTGCGGCCGGTTCTGGCTGGGCTGGTGACAGTGCAGTGATGGCCCGGATTCGCTCGCGCAACGAGGCCGGCGCGGCCTCGCGGAGTGATTCGGCGAGCATCCGGCCCGCCCGGGCGGCATTGGTCTGCTGCCAGCAGTCCTCGCAGTCGAGCAGGTGACGCTCGAAGCGGGCCCGGCCGCGGCGACTCAACTCGCCGGCCAGGTACGCGGTAGCGGCGCGTTCGGGATCATGGCGCACCACGGTTCACCTCCCGCATCGAATGCGCCAGCCGCTTGCGGCCCCGGTGCACGCGGGCCAACACGGTGCCCCGGGGCGCTCCGGTGATCGACGCGACCTCGGCCGCGGTGAACCCGCACAGGTCCATCAGCGTGATGGCGATGCATTGCTCGTCCGGCAGTCCCCGCAGGGCGGCATCCACCGCAGACCGGGCGACGTGGCCCAGCGCTTCGGCCTCGACATCGACCAGGCCGGGCGGGTCGAACGACTCGTCCCAGGGGACCTCGGCGTGGGTAGCGGCGCGACGCAGCCGGTCCCTGCCGTGATTGAGGCAAATCGTGGCCAGCCACGGCGCCACCCGCTCCGGTCGGCGGCCGTCCACCCACGCCGCCCATGCCCGCGTGTACGTCTCCTGCACCAGGTCCTCGGCGTCGGCTCGGGTGCCGGTGAGGCGCCGGGCCAGATTGTGCACGAGATCGGCCGCGGGCATGGTGGCCTGGAGGAACTGCTCGTCCTGTCCGCTCACGGGCTCGTGGTCAGCGGGCCGGCACCACCTTGTCGGTCGCACCCACCGACGCGAAGCCCTCACGTTGCCGCGCCCCGGACCCATAGAAGAAGAATGCCAGCAGCGTGCCGAACACGATGTGCGCGAACACCTCGAACGGCTGGTTCGCGGCCTGGAACACGGTGAAGAACAGCGGCGCGAGAACCAGGAAGTTCACCACGTAGAGCGCCAGGCCATAGCCGGTGCCGACCAGGGCCACGGTCCCATTGGTCCGCAACATGGGTACAACCAGCGCGAACACGATCCCGAACAACGCCGACAGCACGAGGTGCACGACCACGCCCAGCCCGACGCTGGTGGTACCGGCCTCCATCGCGCCGCTGCCCTGGACAATGGTGGACATCATCCGCAGCGGCATCTCCGCGCTGCCGTCCGGCATCGTGCTCGCAAACCACATCGTGACCCCGGCGAACACGAACCCGGACACCACACCTCCGATCGCGCCGCGCACCAACCGGCCGGCAAGGGGCTCTGCAGCCATCATCGGCTCCTTCCATCCGTAAGGTTTGCCTCTCGCCTCTACGGACGGGCCGGCCGCGGTTTTGATTGCAAGCGGCCTGGGGCAAGCAGATGGTCAAGACTTACCGGGTGAGCCTGCTTCTCGCCTTCGCTGTGGTCTACGCCCTGATCGTGCTCGACAGCGGCCCACCGCTGGCCGACGAGATGTTCCACCTGCTCGCGCTCGTGGTCGTGCTGTCGATCCTGGCCCACTCGTCGACCGACGTCCCGATCGCCCACTACTTCGCCCGGGAACGGCAGCGGCGAGCAGGTCGGGACCAGGCCACACTGAGCGGCGAGGACCGCGCCATCCCATAACGTCGGTCAGCGTGACGACGGCGCTCACGAGCGTGCTCATGAGGTACTCCCGTCAGGCGCCCAGTGTCCGCTCAGGGCCTGCTCGACTTGCCCGGCCAATCCGGCCAGCCGGGCCCGCTCGCTGGCGTCGAAATCCTGCGCGGCGGTCGTGGCGCGTAGCCGGGCGAGCTGGTCGGTGATCGCCTGGCGCTGGTCGGGCTCCGCGCACCAGGCGAGCTCGCGCAGCAGCGACAGGAGCCGGCTCAGGACGGACGGGTCGCTCGCGCCGTAGCGGCGGGGTTGGGCCACCGCCAGGTCCAGCAGGTCACTCAGGTCCGGGCGGCGCAGCACGACCCGGACCTGGTCCTGGTCGTCGCGCAGCAGCCGGGGTCCGAGGTCGCGGCCAGCGAGCTCGCACAGCAGCGCCGAGGAGTGGCTCAGCGCGTGGACCGCGGTGGTTGGGTCGTTGATCCCGGGCGAGAGCGCCTTCGTGGCCACGTCGGTGAGCTGCCGCAGCCCGTAGCCGACGTCCTGCGCAGCGGTGCGCTCGAACCCGGTGGAGATCGCCTTCGTCACCCGCTTGACGAGGTGGGTCCTGGTGTCGGGGTCGAACGAGGCCGCGGCGTGTGGCCAGCTGACCCCGACCGGCGTGCCAGCGACCACGGAGCTGCCGAGGTCCCGGTCAACGAGCAGGATGGCGTCGGCGTCGATGGCCGCTGCCAGCAGCGCTGCCTCGTCCACGCTGACCAGGAAGCCGGAGGCGCCGGCCAGCAGGGGCACCGCGTCCGCGGGCGGTGTCGGCGGCGCGTGACCACCTGCGGAGCTGGATTCGCGGGTCGACAGGACCCGGCGGACGGTCTCGCTGGCCTCGGTGTGGACATTGCGCAGCATGGTCTCGACCCGGATCTCCCGCGCCAGGTGGGCCAGGAACAACACGAGGCCGAGCACGCTGGCGAGGGCAAGAAGAAAAGCCACCGTCACCGACACCTGCGGGACGAACACCTCCTGCCCGTCGTCGGCGGTCCGCACCGTGCGCAGCACGGTGAGGGCGTACGTGAACGTGGTGAGGAACAGCGCCAGGGTGATGTGGACGAACCGGTCGCGGGTGAAGGTGCGCAGCAGTCGAGGGGAGAACTGGCCGCTGGCCAGCTGCAGCGTCACCACCGTGAGCGAGAAGGTCAGCGACGTGACCGTGATCAGGGAGCTGGCGATCGCGTCCAGCACCGTGCGGGCCGCGCCCGCGCCTCCCCCGAACAGGTACGCCGTCACTGAGGCGGGCAGGTCGTCGTCGATCCGGGCGTCCAGACCCGGCAACACCACTCCCAGCGCGACAGCGAGCCCCACGCCGAGCGTGGGCAGCGGCCAGAGCTGCGTACGCACCGCGTCACGCAACACGCTCAGCCCGCCGCGCAGGCCGGATAACCCCATCGGTGGTCCCGTTCCCTCCGCTCGGCGCCCGCGACCTCCACCGCACCACACTCGCAGCACCGTCTACCGACCTCTACCAAGCAGAGGAACGTGACGTCGACGCCGAGGGTATCCCCCGACGTCTACCAACGCGGCACATGACACCGGATACCGCCGATCACGGTCACCAGGGAAATCGGCACGGGTCAGCTCCGGGGTGTCGACCACGAACCGCCGTCTTCGTCCCACTCAGCCGGTGCAGCTCCCGCCTCGCGGGCCCATCGCGCAGCCCGGTGCGCCGACCGCTGGCGTCGAGGCTCCGCGCCGTGGCCACCGCCGCCACCGGGTGCCGTACGTGGTGCCGATCGTGCTGATGCTGCTGGTGGCCGGCACCTACGTGCTGGACCGGACCCGCTATGGCCGGCACATCTACGCCGTCGGCGGCAACGCCGAGGCGGCCCGGCGAGCCGGCATCAACGTGCCCCGCATCCGGGCCAGTGTGTTCGTCATCTCCGCATCGCTGGCCGCCGTGGGCGCGATCGTCTACTCCTCCAAGGTGGGCTCGGTCGACCCGAGCGCGGGGGGTGGCACCA
>JBQTHE010000073.1:0-8359 GCA_052390115.1 Pseudonocardiales bacterium
TGGCGGCGTTGGGTGCCTGCGCCCCGCTTTTGGGTCGTGGGTTGATATCATTCCCTCCGCCACTCAGGGGTGCTCTGCACCGGTAGGAGCAGGTTCCGGTCCTCCTGATGCAGGAATCCCCACGCGAGCAGCTGGCGACCCAGCTGGTTGATGTTGTCACGGCCGCTGATTCCGGTGACGCCCAACTCTTGCAGCGTCCGGCACCACCGCCCCACGCAGTTGTCGACGGCCCGTTCGGTGACCGGCTTGTCGGGGGGCCGGGCGGCGGATGCATACTCGGCGGCCTCCCGGTTGCCGACCGCGTCGCCGGGATCGGGCAGCGCCAGGAACTTGGCCGCCAGCAGCAACCGCTCATGGCCGGTTGGCTCCCGCAGCGGAATGGTGCTGGGGTCGCCGCCATTGCCTTCATCGGGGATCCACTGCCGAGGGTCGTCGACGCTGATCGACAGCAGATACCGACCGGACGGCGCGCTGACCTTGATATCCAGACCGGGCGGGCACACCGCCCATACCGAGGGCGAGTCGGGTGCGGATCGTGGCGGCAGCGGGTTCGGCACACGGCGCACGACCACGTCGAACGGCCGGTGCTCACTGTCGTTGCAGACCACCCACAACCCGCGGTCATAGTGGATCGAGCCCGCATTGCGGGAAATGTCTCGGTCGGGTCCGCCATCGACACAGTCATGGCCGAATCGCAACGTGCGGTCGTCACCTCGTCCGAAGGTGAAGGGGGGATCCACCGGGCACAGCTCAGCGACCTGGCGGCCCTGGAAGCGGATCACCAGCCTGCTCGGCAGCTGACTCGGGCCCACCATCGGCCCACGTTAACGGCGCAGCGCCGGGCTGACCAGCCGGTGAGGGCTGCCCTCTAGCGACAGGTGACGGTGGGAGGTTGTACTGATCAGCACGAGGGAACGAACCGGAGATCTACCGTGCAGTCGAGCCAGCAGACCATCGAGCCCCCGCCCGGTGAGGTCTTGGGGCGGGTCCGCCGCCATCCGCACATCGACCGGCTGATCACCGACTGGGACACCACCCCCGGCAAGCTGCGGGTGGCCCGGATAGTCCTCGTGCTCGGGGTACTGCTCTCCGGAAGCGTCGGAGTCTACGCCGCGAACGCCCGCGCGGACACCATTGGCGACATCGCCGAGCACCTTGAACCGCTCAACGCCAATGTGACCACGCTGTACGAGTCGCTGGCCGATGCGGATGCCACGGTCGCGGCTGGATTCCTGTCCGGCGGTGTGGAACCCCGCGAGGTCCGCGTCCGCTATGACCGCGACGTGGCGCTGGCGACGACCAGCCTGGCGAAGGCCGGCACTCAAGCCGGCGGGGAGCTGGTCACCGCCAACCGGGTCGCAAACATCACCGCCCAGCTGCCGGTCTACACCGGCCTGGTCGAGCGAGCGCGGGCGAACAACCGGCAGGGCCTGGCGGTCGGGGTGGCCTATCTTCGGCGCGCCTCGGAGCTGATGCAGAGTGTGATCCTGCCCGCGGCGGCGGAGCTGCAACGACGGCAGGCCGCGCGGCTCGACGACGCCTACCAGCGGGCCGGGTCGGTGCCGGTGGTCGCGCTTGCCGCCTGCGGGGTGAGTCTGGCCGGGCTGATCTGGGCGCAGATCTTCCTGTTCCAGCGCACGCACCGGATCGTCAACATCGGCTTGGTGGCCGCGAGCGCAGCGGCGCTGACCGGCCTGTTGTGGTGGACGGTCGCGGAAGCGGCCTCGGCCGGCCCGCTGGCGAGCTCGCACCGGCACAGCCAGGCAGTGTCCAACGCGCTGGGACCCGCTCAGATCGCGGCGCTGCAGGCCCGCGCCATCGAGAGCCTCGGTCTGGTGAGTCGCAACATTGGGGGCAGCGAGCCGGACTTCAACGCCCGGATGATGCAGCTCGCGCGTAACGAGGGCGCTGGCGGCGCACTGGGCGCAGCCCGGCAATTCGCCACTGACCAGGAGGGCCGAGCGCTGGTGGATGCGGCGGTGCGCGAGGCATTGCGCTATGCATCGGCCCACGAACAGGTCCGGGTACTGGACGACCGCGGGGAGTACACCGACGCGGTCAACGCCGCAGTGAACACTCGCATGGCCGGCGCTGCCACGGCGTTCGACCGGCTCTCCCCAGCGCTGAAGACCGCCGTCGACCACGAGCGCGAGGCGTTCGGCAACGACATCGACCGCGCCCGGGGCTGGCTTACTGGCCTGCCGATCGGTACCGGCGCCTTGGCCCTCGCTGCCGCGGCCGGGGTGGCCTTGGGTATCCGGCAGCGGCTAGAGGAGTACCGATGAGTACGCGATTCGCGCTCGCCTGCTCGGCGCTGGCCGCCGTCGTCCTGGCCGCTACCGCTGGCGACCAGTCGCCGGACCACCCAGCCTCAGCCGCGGCGCAACGCGGGCCGACCACAGTCGAGCGTCCGGCGGTGGCGTTGCCTCCTCAGCGGGCAGCCACCGCACCGGATTGCAACCCGCTGGCCAGCCTGCGCCCGCAAAGCCCGCTACCCGAACCCGGCCAGATGCCCGCCGGGTCCACGATGGCCCGAATTGCACAGCGAGGATCTCTGGTCGTCGGCATCACCCAGGACGCCTACCCGTTCGCCTTCCGGGACCGAGACTTGCGGCTGGAGGGATTCGACGTCGACATCGTGCGTGACATCGCCGAGGCGATCTTCGGCGACCGCGAGCGAGTGGTGTTCCGACCGCTGCGCGAGGCCGAGCGACTCGAGACCGCGAGGGCGGGCCGGGTCGACCTGGTGGTCGCCACGTTCACCATCACCTGTCAGCGGCGGGAGAAGGTGGATTTCAGCACCGTGTACTACAAGGCTGGGCAACGGGTGCTGGTGAACCGCGGCTCGGCCGTCAATGGCCTGGGCGATCTCGGGGGCAAGCGCATCTGCGCAGGCCGCGGTACGACGTCGCTGAGGAAGATCCTGGCCACCACACCGAAGCCGATCCCGGTGGGCGTGCCTAACCCGACGGACTGCCTGGTCCTGCTCCAGCTCGGTGAGATCGACGCGATATCCACCGATGACAGCCTGCTGGCTGGCATGGCCGCGCAGGATTTGCGAACCGAGATCGTCGGCCCGCGGCTCACCGAAGAACCCTACGGCATCGCGATCAACAAGGACTCCCCTGACCTGGTGCGCTTCGTCAATGCAGTACTGGAGCATCGCGTCCAGGACGGCCGGTGGCAGGCCAGCTACCAGCGCTGGCTGACGTTGCTGGGCCCGCCACCGTCGCCGCCGACACCGCAGTACCGGGACTGACCCCATGACGATCTTCACCGCGGCCGAGGAGACGCCAGTGCTCGATGACCCCCAGGTGTCCGAACACAAGCGGTTCTGCCCGAACCCCGAGTGCCGGCACCGGGTGGGCCGGGCGCACAACGGCCGGCCTGGCCAGGCCGAGGGCTGCTGCCCGCAGTGTGGAACCAGGTTCTCCTTCCGGCCGCCGCTGCGCCCCGGCGTACTCGTCGGCGACGGTCAGTTCAGGATTGAGCGCGCAATCGCCCACGGTGGGCTCGGCTGGATCTACCGGGCCTGGGATTGCCGGGTCAAGCGTTGGGTGGTGCTCAAGGGCCTGATCGACCCCGACGACCCCGACAAGCGCCAGGCAGCGGTCGCCGAACTGGCCGCGCTGGCCAATGCCAACCACCCCAACATCGTCACCGTGCACAACGTGGTCAAGCATCCGCATCCGCTTACCGGGACGCTTGTCGACTACATCGTGATGGAGTACCTCAATGGCAAGTCGCTCAAGCAGCTATGCCAGGAGCGTCCGGCCAGCGACCCCTATCTTCCGGTGAATCAGGTCTGCGAGGTTGCGCTGGACGTGCTGGCCGCGCTGGGGCACCTGCACGAGAAGCGCGGCCTGCTGTACTGCGACCTGTCTGCAGCCAACGTGATCCGATCCACGGACGGCGTCAAGCTGATCGATCTCGGCGCGGTCCGCCGGATCGACGATCGGGACAGCCCGGTCTGGGGCACGCGTGGCTTCCAGGACCCGAAGATCGTGGCGCACGGCCCTTCGATCGCGACCGATCTCTACACCGTCGCGCGGATGATGGCGGTGCTCAGCTTCCCGTTCCCTGGATTCTCGGCCGGTAAGCCGATCCCCTGCCCAGATCAGGTGGAGCTGCTGGCTCGGCACCCCTCCCTCCACGGGCTGCTGTGCCGCGCGACGAACCCAGATCCGCAGCGGCGATTCGCTTCTGCAGCGGACATGGCCGAGCAGCTGGAAGGTGTGCTGCGGGAGGTCCGCGCGCGGCAGGAGGACCAGCCATTCCCCGCCGCATCGAGGCGCTTCGGGCCGGAGCTGCGGGTGGTGGGGGCCGATCCGGACACCTTCCCCAGCGGAGAGCTGGACACCGTCGCGACGGCGCTGGCCCTACCGGACCCGCAGGTCGACCCTGCTGACCCGCACGCCGGCCTGCTTGCCGCGATCAGCGCCGAGGGCCCTGATGAGACCGAACGGGTGCTCGCCGCACTGCCCGACCCGTCGTTGGAGACGCAACTGCGGGTGGTCCGCGCCCGGATCGAGCTGCGCAATCCGTCGGTCGGCAGCGACCTCGACGCGCTGGAACGACAGCGGCCAGGTGACTGGCGGGTGGACTGGTTGCGAGGGCTCCACTCCCTTGTTAACGGCGACGCCGAACCCGCGCGGGAGAAGTTCGCGGCGGTGCTTGCGGCCCTGCCGGGCGAGGCGGCGCCCAAACTCGCCCTCGCCCTCTGCGCCCAACGCGCCGGTGCCGCTGAGCTCGCCGCCCGCTGGTACGGGACCGTGTGGCGGACCGACCGGTCATACGTGAGCGCCGCGTTCGGGCTGGCTCGCGCCCGTTTCGCCCTCGGTGACCGCGCTGGCACGGCTGCCGCGCTGGAGGCTGTGCCGGAAGGTTCCCGATACGCCGTCACGGCTCGGCTGTGCGCGATCCTGGCCCGGGCCCGCGGATGCCAGAACGGGCAGCCACCAGTCGCCGACTTCTTCGCCGTCGCCGAGCAGCTGCACGACCTGGACCTCGACGAGCGGCGACGCTGGCACGCCGTCGTAGAAGTGCTCGAGTCCGTGCTCAGTTGGGAACGCGCCGGGCGCCTTTGGGCAGACGGGGTCCCGATCCCCGACATGCTGTTCGGTCGCCCGCTCAACCAGCGTGGCGTGCGGGACGGCCTGGAAGCCGCCTACCGGGAGCTCGCCCGGCTGGCCCCCACGTCGGCGGAACGGATCATCTTCGTCGACAAGGCCAATGACCGCCGGAACCGGAGCTGGACATGAAAAATGACGCGAGGGTGAGCAGGCGGGCAGTACTGGCCGCAGCCGTCCTTGCCACCGCCGGCTGCGTGGGGACAACCAACTCCGGTTCGAGGGCAGAGCTGCTGTGGGCCACCGGCGGGATCACTGCCCCGGACTACAACCGCGCCGTGGACATCGCCACGCGGTGGAACGAGTGGCGCCCGAACGGGCCGAAAGTGCGGGTGGAGGCGCTGCCACTGTCGACTAACGTGCAGCATCAAATGCTGGCTCTGGAGCTGAACGCCGGCCTGCAACAGTTCGATATCCTCGATCTCGATGTTGTCTGGATCCCTGAGTTCGCCCAGCGTGGCTGGCTGGTGGACATGCAAGACCTGCGTCCGGACATCGAGCAGGCCTCGCTACCCGGCCCGGTTCAGACCGCCATCTGGAACAGCAAGCTGTGGGCTGCGCCGTACATCACCGACGCCGGGATCCTCTACTACCGCTCAGACCTGGTGGACACGCCGCCGGCCACCTGGGAGGAACTGATCGAGATCGGCCGCGTGGTCGGCGAGCGCAACGGCATTGCGCCATTCGTCGCCGACGGCGCGCAGTACGAGGGGCTGGTGGTCCAATACCTGGAGTACTTATGGGGCCTCGGCGGTGACGTGCTCGGCAAGTATGGCCAGTCGGTGCTGTTCCAGCCCGACAAGGCGCGGCAAGCCGCCGAGTTCATGTGGAAGGCGTTCCACGAAGGCTTCTACGCACCCGGGTTCAACACGATGCAACTCGAAGACGCCCGCAAAACCTTCCAGTCCGGCGAGGCTGTGTTCATGCGCTCCTGGCCCTACGCCTACCTGCAGATGAACGGCAAGGATCCGGACAGCCAGGTCGCCGGGAAGGTGGGCATCGCGCCGCTCCCGACGTTCCCCGGTTTCGGGCCGGTCGCCGCACTGGGTGGTCACAACCTCGCGGTGAGCAGATTCTCTGCCAATAAAGCCGCGGCGGTCGAGTTCGTCAGGTTTGTCTCGAACTCCCGGGAGGTACAACTGGCGCTCGCGAAGCGGCATTCGCTGGCTCCGACACTCAAGGCGGTCTACCACGACGTGGCGGATGACCCGCTGCTGGCGCTGTTGGCCAGAGTGCTGCCGACGGCCAAACCCCGGCCGGCCACGCCGGAGTGGGCCACGATCAGCGCGGAACTGCAGCAGCGAATCTTCGCCGCCTACACCGGCGAGCGCGAGCCGACGATGGCGGCGGTCGACGAGCTGCGGAACTTCCTCGTCGCCACGGTCGAGGGCCGCTAACGCCATGCCCAGACAGTGCTGTCAGCAGTGCGCCGAGCCGGTGGGCCCTGGGGATCGGTTCTGCGGGGAATGCGGCGCCGAGGTGGAGGCTCAGCGGCGGGACCGGGTCGAGGTCGACATCGGAGTCGGCGCGGGAATCAGTGATTGGGGCCGGCGTCACCACCGAAACGAGGACGCGCTGGCGCTGCGCGGCCTCCGCCTCGGTGCCGGCCATGGGCCGGCGCAACGCAGCGCGGCGGTGGCGGTGGTCTGCGACGGTGTGTCCTCGGCTGCCCGTGCTGACGAGGCGTCCGAGGTCGCAGCCGAGGTCGCAGCCGAGACACTGGCAGCCGCGCTGCGTGCGAACGACGGTCCGGCCGCGGCGACGCGGGATGCCATCTACGCGGCGGGTAGGGCGGTCGCCGAGCTGGCTCACTCCGACGGCGCCGATTCCTACGGGGCCGAGCACGGCGCCCCGGCTTGCACGGTCATCTCCGCTGTGGTCACCGGCGGCGCGGTCACGGTGGGCTGGGTCGGGGACAGCCGGGCGTACTGGATCCCGCGGGCCCGAGCCGAGTCTGCGCCGCCGATCAAGCTGACCGAGGACGACTCCTGGCGGGCCCAGGTGCTGGCAGCCGGAACCCTGACTCCCGCCCAGGCGGCCGCCGACCGGCGCGCGCACGCGATCACCGCATGGCTGGGCGAGGACGCCGCCCTGGTAGAACCGCATGTCGTCACCATCGAACCGGAAGGACCGGGCGTCGTCGTGGTCTGCACCGACGGCCTGTGGAACTACCTCGATGATGTTGACCAACTTGCGGCGGCGGTCCCGGCGGAGGCGCTCGACACCCCGCTGAACACTGCTCGCCGGCTCGTCGACATCGCGCTGCACTGCGGCGGCCGCGACAACATCACGGTCGCTGTCCTTCCGGTCGTCAACCACCAGCCGATCCCGCTACCCCGGGATTCGTAGCCGGGCTCACCGGGATGCGCTCACCGGCTCTTGCCCGCCAGGCTATCGACAGGTAAGGATATGCGAATGCGGCGCGCTGTGCTCGAACAGTTCTGGCCGAGTCGGCGCATGGACGCTTTCGATCAGTTCTGTAGCTAGGCCGCGCGTCGGCGCATGGCCTCCCCCGCCCCGCGCGGCCGTTCCCGGTGCCCTTGTCAATTCCCGCACACCAGGAGAGCCCGTGTCCGTTACCGATGAACTGCTCGCCAACAACGCCCGCTACACCGAGACCTTCTCCGGACCGCTGCCGCTGCCGCCCGCCAAGGGCGTCGCCGTCGTGGCCTGCATGGACGCCCGCATGGACGTCTACCGCATCCTGGGCCTGAATGAGGGCGAGGCACACGTGATCCGCAACGCGGGTGGCGTGGTCACCGACGACGAGATCCGCTCGCTGGCGATCAGCCAGCGGCTGCTCGGCACCCGGGAGATCATCCTCATCCACCACACCGACTGCGGAATGCTCACTTTCACCGACGACCAGTTCAAGAGGTCCATCCAGGACGACACCGGGATCAAGCCGGAGTGGGCCGCCGAGGCCTTCCCGGACCTCGACGAGGACGTCCGGCAGTCCATCGCCCGGATCAAGGCCAGCCCGTTCGTGCCGCACAAGGACTCCATCCGCGGGTTCATCTTCGACGTGGCGAAGGGCAATCTCATCGAGGTCGTCTAAGCGTTGGTGGCTCTTCAAGGACCACCAACCCCCCTCCGGGACGTCTCCAACGACAGCCAACCCCGCGGGTTTGCCCGCGGGGGTGGCTGTCGTTAAGAGCAAATTCCCGGGGGGTTGGGGGGGCATGAAGAGCCACCCACAGCGGCGCCAAACCGGGGCGGCGAGGGCCTGC
>JBQTHE010000074.1:0-6934 GCA_052390115.1 Pseudonocardiales bacterium
CCCGACCCGGACCCGGTGCTGGCCGGGCTGCGCGACCTGCTCGCGCCAGGGGCGCCGCTGGCGATCCACGACTACGCGCTGGACGGCCGGCTGCGCAGCCGGGCGATCTGGACCGCGGTGAGCTGGACGGTGATCATCCCCGCCGGGAAGGTGGTCACCGGCCGGGCCGCGCTTTACCGCTACCTGTGGCGCAGCGTGCTTCGCTTCGACACCGTCGACGCGCTGGCTGACCGGCTGCGCAGGCACGGCCTGGCCGATACCCGGATCGCCACGATGCCAGGGTGGGAACGTGGCATCGTGCACACCGTCGTGGCCAGGCGGGCCGCGTGACGCCGGGCGGCGCGACCCCGCGAAACGGCAACGGCCAGCGGCCCGGACGGGACCGTCGGGCCGTGCTGCACCCGCCACGGGGTGGGCGGCTGCGACCCGACGCGCAGCCGCCGCGAGTTGCCGTGGTGGGCGGCGGGATCGCCGGCATCGCGGCCGCCGTGGCGCTGGCCGAGCGGGGCGTACAGGTGCAGCTGCTGGAGCGCGAGCAGCAGCTCGGCGGCCGGCTCCGTGGCTGGCCGACGACATTGGCCGATGGATCCACGGTCACCATGAGCCGCGGCTTCCATGCCTTCTTCCGGCAGTACTACAACCTGCGTGCGCTGCTGCGCCGGGCCGATCCACTCGACCGGGCGCTGACGCCGCTGGCGGACTACCCGTTGATCGACGCCGACGGGCACCGTGACACCTTCGCCGGCCTGCCCCGCACACCACCGTGGAACGCGCTGGCCTTCGCGCTGGCCAGCCCCACCTTCCGGTGGCGGGACCTGATCACCCGGATCGACGCGGTAGCCGCGCTGCCGCTGGTCGACGTATCGGTGCCGGAGGTCTACCGGCAGTTGGACGACCAGGATGCGATGACATTCCTGGAGCGGGTGCGTTTCCCGGACGCGGCCCGGCACCTGGCGTTCTCGGTGTTCTCCCGTAGCTTCTTCGCCGATCCTCGGGAGCTGTCGGCAGCCGAGCTGGCCACGATGTTCCACATCTACTTCCTCGGCTCGGCCGAGGGCCTGGTCTTCGACGTGCCCACCGAGCCGTTCCCGCAGGCGCTGTGGGAGCCGATGGGCGACTATCTGGCCGAGCTCGATGTGGTGGTTCGTACTGGCGACGCCGTCGAGCAGGTGGCACCCGGGCAGGACCGCCGCTTCGCCGTGCGGGCCGGTGGCGACGTGTCGGAAGTCGATGCGGTGGTGCTCGCCGCCGACGTGCGCGGGCTGCAGGAGGTGCTCACCGCCTCGCCCGAGCTGGGCGAGCCCGGCTGGCGGGCACGCATCGCGCGGCTGCGCACCGCCCCGCCGTTCCTGGTGTACCGGTTGTGGCTGGACCGTCCGGTCCGCGCTGATCGGCCGGGGTTCCTGGGTACCAGCGGCTTCGGGCCGCTGGACAACGTCAGCGTGCTGGAGCGGTTCGAGGGCGAGGCGGCCCGCTGGTCGCGCCGCACCGGCGGTTCAGTGGTGGAACTGCACGCCTACGCGCTGACCGGCGACCCGGTGGCCGGCCAGCGCCAGCTGGTCGAGGAGCTGCGGCGGATCTACCCGGAGACCGCCGCCACCACGATCATCGACGAGCGCCACGAGCTGCAGGCCGACTGCCCGCTGTTCGCGCCCGGCACGTTCGCCGACCGGCCCACCGTCACCACTCCCGACCCGGCCGTAGTGCTCGCCGGTGACCTTACCCGGGTAGATCTCCCCGTTGCGCTGATGGAACGCGCAGCGACCAGCGGGTTCCTCGCCGCCGACGCCCTGCTGGGCAGGTGGGGCCTACGCGGGCATCCACTATGGACAGTTCCCATCCGTGGCCGCCTAGCCCCCCTACGAGCCGCCGCCGCCCGCTTCGGCTGACCGCTCGCGTTCTGGATGCAGACTGCGGCAATTCCGGACCTGATTACAGCAGTCTGCATCCAGAATGCGGGCTGGATCAGGCGGGGTGGGTTAGCCGGGCCAGCGGCCGGTGGTGCGGAGGGTGTAGCGGCGTTGGGCGTAGGCGAGGTCGTCGCGCCAGAGGCGGGCGGCGGCCCAGCGCATCGCCGGGCGCATCAGGGGGGCTCCGTGGCGGGCTACGGCGAAGCCGGGGCGGGGTGAGTGAGCGATGGTCGCCTCGATCACTGCGGTCAGCGGACGACCGGCGCTATCGACGCCTAACGGCACAGCGTGGGTTTCGACGACGCTGCCGGCGCCTTCGCCCTCCAGGATGTCCATCACCACCGTGCGCGGTTCGGGGCAGCTGAACGCCGCGCGCACCGGAACCCCGAAACGTCGAGTGAGCCGGAACGCCACCTCCACCACGAACCGGTCGACGTCTTCGCTAGGTTCCTCCACCACGCGGAGCCCGACGAAGGAGTACGGGTGAAACCAGCTGCCATGCCACGGGTCGAGCCGGTTGGCGATCACGTCCTCGGGCTCGCAGCGCCCGATCCCGGTGAACACCGCGTCCAAGCTGGTCTCCGGGTCAGGCCTGCGATGCAGGACCGGCGCGGGCAACGGATCCTCCCCACCGGCAGAGTCCAGCCGCACCCACGCCAGCACCCCGTCGTCGAAAGCCGGGAACGGGTCCCACCCGGGCACCCCGCGGGCTCCGATCGCCAGGCCGTGCCAGCGGCACACCAGTTCACCGCCCGCCACCGCCGCGCGGCACAGTGGTGCGCCCAGGTGCGGGCATTCACCAGGGCCGGCGTGCAGCGCAGCGTCGGGAGTGCGCCAGGCCACCACTTCGACACCCGCGATGGTGCGCCCGAAGGGTCGGTCGTCGCGGACTTCCCGGCTCGCGGCGAGCACGTACCAGTTGCCCGACGGCCGAGCCTGCGCCCGCTTGAGCGCCGCCTCGATCAGCCCAGGCCGAGCCTCCCGCCAGGTCGGAACCTGCCCAGCCCAAGTCCAGGCAGGCAGCCGCCGCACTGGCACCCCCCGTCCACCCACCGCCCCACACCCTTCCCGTCACATCCGAACCGCCATTCGGTTCCACTTGGCGGCCTGGTTTGGCCCCCAGACCGCCATTCGGTTCCACTTGGCGGGCCCCGACCCGCCTGACGGTAGCGAAGTTCCTTTTGCGTTGGCGGGGCCGGGGCGGTACGACTGGTGCGGTTGGTTGAAACTTCCTTGCAGCGCGGCATACCTCGTTCACCCTCCCACGAAGGTCGTATCAGATGTCCGCCGATCTCCGCATCGAGTCCAACCCCGACCTGGAAGGGGTACCGCACACGGGTGAAGCGGTGCTGCCCGACGGGCACCTGGTCGAGCCGCAGGCCGAGGACTTCGAGCACGCGAAGGCCGCGCCTGCCGACCCGTACTGGTACAAACGGGCGGTCTTCTACGAGGCCCTGGTTCGGGCGTTCAGAGATCATGACGGCAACGGCACCGGCGACCTGATCGGGTTGACCAGCAAGCTGGACTACCTCCAGTGGCTGGGCGTCGATTGCCTGTGGCTGCCGCCGTTCTACGCCTCCCCGCTGCGCGACGGCGGTTACGACATTTCCGACTTCCGGGCTGTGTTGCCCGAGTTCGGCACCGTGGAGGACTTCGTGGTGCTGCTCGACGAAGCGCACAAACGAGGCATTCGAGTGATCACCGACTTGGTCATGAACCACACCTCCGACGCCCACCCCTGGTTCCAGGAGTCGCGCCGGGATCCAAAAGGGCCCTACGGCGACTTCTACGTCTGGAGCGACAAGGACACAGCCTACCCGGACGCTCGGATCATCTTCGTCGACACCGAGGCATCGAACTGGACTTATGACCCGGTGCGCGGGCAGTTCTTCTGGCACCGGTTCTTCTCCCACCAGCCCGACCTCAATTACGAGAACCCTGAGGTCGGCGAGGCGATGCTCGACGTGCTCCGGTTCTGGCTAGATCTCGGCATCGACGGCTTCCGGTTGGACGCAGTGCCTTACCTGTTCGAGGAGGAGGGCACCAACTGCGAGAATCTGCCGCGCACTCACGAATTCCTTAAACGTTGCCGCAAGGTGGTCGACGACGAATACCCCGGACGGGTGCTGCTGGCCGAGGCCAACCAGTGGCCGGCGGACGTGGTGGAGTATTTCGGTGATCCCGCCGTGGGCGGGGACGAGTGCCATATGGCCTTTCACTTCCCGCTGATGCCACGCATCTTCATGGCGGTCCGCCGGGAACAACGGTTCCCGATCTCGGAGATCTTGGCCCAGACGCCACCCATCCCGTCCGGCGCCCAGTGGGGGATCTTCCTGCGCAACCACGACGAGCTGACCCTGGAGATGGTCACCGACGAGGAGCGCGACTACATGTACCGCGAGTACGTCTCGGATCCCCGGATGAGGGCCAACATCGGTATCCGGCGGCGACTGGCGCCATTGCTGGACAACGACCGCAACCAGCAAGAACTGTTCACAGCACTGTTACTGTCGTTGCCCGGTTCGCCCGTACTGTACTACGGTGACGAGATCGGGATGGGGGACAACATCTGGCTTGGCGACCGCGATTCGGTGCGCACGCCGATGCAGTGGACCCCGGACCGCAACGCGGGTTTCTCCAGTTGTGACCCGGGTCGCATCTATTTACCGGTGATCATGGACCCGGTGTACGGGTATCAGGCAATCAACGTCGAGGCGCAGTCGAACTCGTCACAGTCGCTGCTGAACTGGACCCGGCGGATGATCCAGGTGCGCCGTGAACACCCGGCGTTCGGGCTGGGCGACTTCACCGAACTCGGTTCGTCCAACCCCAGCGTGCTGGCCTACCACCGCAACCACGTCGGCAACCACGACACCGGCGAAGATCTCGTCATCTGCGTGAACAACCTGTCCCGCTTCCCGCAGCCGGTGGAGCTCGACCTGTCCGAACACGCGGGCGGCGTCCCCGTCGAGCTGACCGGCGGGGTGCATTTCCCAGCGATCGGCGAGCTTCCCTACCTGCTCACGCTGCCCGGACACGGCTTCTACTGGTTTCAGATCATCCTTCCCGACAGCGAGCGTGACGCATGATCAGTGCGGCTGACCTGCTCGCGCACATCGCCGACCCACTGGCGGCGATGCTGCCCGAGCAGCGCTGGTTCGCCGGCAAGGGCCGCCCGGTGCGAGCGGTCACCCCGGTGCGCGCCACCGATCTCGGCGGGACGGATCCCCGGCTGGTACATGCGGTCGTCGAGGTCGACCAGGATGAGCCGCACCCAGACCGCTACCAGCTGCTGCTCGGGGTGCGTAGCGACCTTCCGGATTCCCTCGGGCACGCCTGGGTGGCTTCAGTCGGGGGCTACGCCGTGTACCAGGCAGTGCACGACCCGGAGCTCACCGCCGTCCTGCTGGACCTGATGGCCAAGGGCGCCGACGTGGACGGGCTGCGCTTCGCCACTGAGCCGGGCGTCACGCTGGACACTGAGCTGCGCTCCCGCCCGATCGGAGGGGAGCAGTCCAACACCTCCCTGGTGTATGGGCAGACCTACATCCTCAAGCTGATCGGCAAGCTGGCCGCAGGCGCCAGCCCTGACCTGGAGCTGCATCGCGCGCTGGCCACCGTGGGCTGCGCCCACATCGCCGCGCCGCTGGGCAGCATCGAGGGCACGCTGGGTAGCGGCGGTGGCAGGGACGGGGTCGGCGACACGACCACCTACGGGATGCTCACCGAGTTCTTGCGCGGCACCGCCGACGGCTGGGCGATGGCGACCGCGAGCCTGCGGGACCTGCTGGCCGAGGACCTGCTGTCCGACGGCACACCCGGCCAGGCAGAGCACCCCCAGCCCGAGGACGTCGGCGGCGACTTCGGCTCTGAGGCCTACCGGCTGGGTCAGGCGGTAGCCACCGTGCACGCCGACTTGGCCACCGCGCTGGGCAGCTCCCCGGCATCGGCCGGCTACCTCGACGCGCTGGCCGACCGCATGCACCGCCGGCTGGACGCAGCACTCGCCCAGGTATCTGAGCTGTCCGCGTTCGGCCCTGCGCTGCGGGCGACCTTCGACGCGGTGCGCGGGCTGCCAGGCCCGGTGATGATCCAGCGAGTGCACGGCGACCTGCACCTTGGCCAGGTGCTGCGCAGTGTCACCGGCTGGGTGCTGATCGACTTCGAGGGTGAGCCGATGGCGTCGCTGGCCGAGCGGATCGCCCCCGATTCACCCCTGCGCGACGTCGCCGGGATGCTGCAGTCCTTCGAGTATGCCGCCTATCACCTGTGGCTGGGCGACCCCGATCCACAGCAGCGCGCCGCGGTGGCGCTGGCCTGGACCACCCACAATCGGGACGCCTTCTGCGACGGTTACGCCCAAGTCGCACCCGACCCCCGGGAGCAGGCCGTCCTGCTGCGCGCCTTCCAGCTCGACAAGGCCGTCTACGAGGTCCACTACGAGCACAACACCCGCCCCCTCTGGCTCCCAGTCCCGCTAGCCGCCATCTCCCGCCTCACCACCCCCTGACCCCGCTCTTTCCGCATTCAGCGGGCTCAGCGGGGTTATTCGCACCTGATTTACCCCGCTGAGCCCGCTGAATGCGGAAGGCCCGCTTCGAATGCGGTGAGTGCGTTGGTGAAGGTGGTGAGGCAGTGGCGCAGGGCGGCTTCGCTCATCTGGAGGTCCAGGCCGTGGCCGCCGCCCAGGGTGAACTCGACGGTGTCCGCGGCCGGGTAGACCCGGTAGGTGATCTCGCTCTCGGCGCTGATCGCAGCCCACGCGCCGACGTGCACCGACGAGCTACTGACATACGTCATGTCCTGGCCTCCCCGCGTCCGTTCGCCGAGTACGATCACGGCGCTACATCCCTTCCGTACAGCGAGACCGTAAACTACGTACGCGAGTAAACGCAAGGAGGGCGTCCGATGGGGCAGCGTCAGATGAACACCGAGCGCGTCCAGGTCGCGGCGACGCTGCGCCGGATGCGCGAGGAGGCCGGCCTGACCCGGGAGCAGGCCGCCGAGGTACTCAGCTGCACCGC
>JBQTHE010000075.1:0-25828 GCA_052390115.1 Pseudonocardiales bacterium
CCCCACCCGAACGCTGAGGGAGCTGGATCGAG
Source organism: Pseudonocardiales bacterium (assembly GCA_052390115.1). GTDB lineage: Bacteria > Actinomycetota > Actinomycetes > Mycobacteriales > Pseudonocardiaceae. Next base: position 33 of record JBQTHE010000075.1, read on the forward strand.
CGGGAGGAGCTGGACGCCTACCTGATCGGGCAGGTATTCGCCAAGCTGTCCCGGCCCGACGCTTACCCGCATCTGCCCGATGGCGGCGGGGAGGCCGCCACGGTGGCGCTGCGGGCCGAGGAAGCGGAACTGCGCGCCGAGCTGGACGGCTACGCCGACGACGCCGCCGAAGGCAAGATCGATCGGGTGTTCGCGGCCAAGGTGGTCGGCAACTCAATGCCAGAATCACCGACGTACAGCGCCGGATCGAGGCTGCGGTCACACCACCGGCGCTGGCCGGCCTGCTGGCCGGTGACCCCGGTGAGGACGTGCCCACCCGCTGGTGCCGTGCCCCGATCTCGGCGCGCCGGGAGGTGCTGCGGCTGCTAGCCGAGTCGATCACGGTCGGCAAAGGACCCGGTGAGGTCAGTGAGCGGGTGGCGATCGAGTGGCGGGAATGACCGCACGATTCCCCCGATCGGGTGATCTTGACCACCTCTTGACCCCCGCGCGCTTCACAGGAAATCACGGATAGTGCCACAAAGCGCCGCCCTTAGAGACTCCGGATCTACAGCTCGCGCTACCTGGTCTCGGTGAGTTGCCGGTTTTCGTCGTCGAGGCTGTAGATGCGCAGTCGGTCGCGGGTGGTGTCGTCGAGGAAGTCCAGCGCGAGGCGGCGGAACACGTAGTCGAGTACCGAGGTAACGGTGGCGAGGTCGGGGTCGTCGGTCATCCCGAACGGTTCGAACCGCATGCCGATGTACTTCGACACGAACGTTTCCAGTGGCACCCCGGACTGCAACCCGATCGAGACGCTGATGGACACCGCGTCGAGGAGGCCACCGAGGGTGGAGCCCTGCTTGCCGAACTTGATGAACACCTCACCGAGCGTGCCGTCGTCGTTGGGGTTGGCGGTGAGGTAGAAGTCGGCGCCGCTGATGGTGACCGAGGTGGTGTAGCCCGCCCGGCGGCGCGGCATCCGGCGGCGGCCGGCTAGCGGTTCAACGGCGACGTCGCGACGGTCGACCAGTGGTTCAGCGGTGGCGGTCATGGGTGGTGTCCTCGCCCTCTGTCACAAAATCTGGTGTGAATCACACGGTGCGTCACTAGTTACGGGAACCTTAGCGAAGCCCCCTGACGGTTCGGGCCGCGACTCGCGGGGCCGGTTCAGTAGCGTCGCCGGGTCACGACCCGGTCCAGATCAGGGACCACCGCGCGGCCCCTGCACAGCGCCTGTGCGACCACGCTGGGCCCGTGCGGTCCCCGGAGTAGCCGGGCGACGTCCCGGAGCCGCTGGACACAGGACAAGAGGTCGCCGGGGCTCGCGGCGAGGGTCCCTCGCAGCGTCAGCCACTCCCCCGGGTGACCGCTGTGCAGGCTGTAGCCGAACAGTTCACCGGGCAGCATCGCCACCCCGGTATCGCGGCGACCCTGCCCGTAGTTGCACAACACCACGCCCGCGTGCACCCCGCTGGTCACCGGGGGGAACAGGTCCCGGGCGATCCGCAGCGCGAAGTACCAGCCGCCCTGCGGGGGGTCGATCCGGTACACCTCGGTACCGAGTTCGGTGTTGATCCGGTCCAGTCCGACTGTGAGCAGTGCCAGCCTGCGCGCGTATTCGGCGTTCCAGTGCTCGATCCAGGTCTGCGGGGTCAAACACAGCGCCGCGACCCCGGGCAGTTCGCCGGTCTGCGGGACCCGACCGAAGGAAAACACCGTGCGGTAGTGGGCCAGCGCGGCGCGCATCCCCGGGTTGGTGGTAGTCGCGAACGCCACCCGCGCCGTGGGCAACGCCACCGTCTTGGAGGGTGTGACCACCGTGATGGTGCACTCACTGGTGCCGGGTAGCGCCCCGATGGGTTGCCCGGTCACGCCAGCGCGGAGGTAGGACCCGGCGTACACGTCGTCAGCGACCACCCACACCCGCTCACCCGGATAACGCTGGTTGTGGTCGGCCACCGCGTCCGCGATCGAACCGGCCCGGTCCCGGGTCAGCACCCGGCCGTCGACGTTGTTGACCAGCGGCACGTACACGATGCGCCCACCACCGCCGCGGGTGCCGGCCAGCCACCCACTGACCGTTTCCCCGTCCAGGTCCGCGACCACGTCGATAGTCCCCCCGAAGATGGTGGGGATGAGGCGCAGGCTCTGGTAGTAGCCCACCGGGACCAATACCCGCCCACCGTGGCGGCGCAGCTCGTCATGGCGGCGCGCCATCATCACCGCCGCGCACACACAAATCAGGGCGCCCTTGAAACCACCGCAGAACACCAGCACGTCACCCGGACCCACCGCTAACCCGAGTTGCCGGAAATAGGCCGCAGCGAACGCCCGGGACTCATCGTCGAAACCGGTGGAACCCCCGCGGTATCCACCGAGCCGGTGCCGCCGGGTCGCCACATAAGTCAGGTACTCGTCCGCGGACTCCCCGGTACGGCGCCCGGTGCGCGCCAGCAACTCGAACACTCCACGGGTAGACACCCGTGGGCACGCGCGATGGTCGAACTCGTCCAGATCCGCCGGCCAGTAGCGATCGGTCCCGGGCCGGGCGCGGTCGCAGACGTAACCCAGCACACCCCGGCCGTGCGCGGCAAAAAACTTACCGTAGTCGCACACCACCGAATGCGGGTCGGGTGATCCGTGGCTGCCCTTGTACAGCTTCACCACCCGATACCGGGTCTTCGCGTCATCGATCAGGGCATAAACAACCGAGTAAAGGTCATCGAAACGCGACTGAGGCTGGTCAGCCCCGCCGGACGGAATGCCCACGGCGTCACGTCCGGGCTTGGGACCGGCCGCCGCCAGGAGATCTCGGGAGCGTTGCGGGGGGCACTCCCATCGTCTCGAAACCAGCGGCGGCCGGGGCTTGAGGGGAGGGGGGCATCGTCACGTCGGTCGGATCAGGATCATCAGGGTTGGCCCGCCGGGCGGTCCCGAACTCGCGGAACTCGGATTCGGCGCGGTGGGTAGCCACGCACACCTCGCACCGGGACCCGAGCGGCTTGTCGTCCTGCCAGGGTGTGACCACCACCAGCCGACGCCCGCACCGGGCACGGTAGATACCGGTGGGGTGGTCAGCCCGATCATCAATGGCGTGGTTGCACCAGTCCACGACGCTCAGCCCCCACTTGATGGTCATCGCGTGCCCGATCTCTGCGTGGGGACCGTCGCCAGCGCGGTCAGCCGGGCCCGCAGCTCCCGATCGGTGAGCTGCGGCAGCTCCTCGGCGAGCGCGATCACGGCCCGCAGCACCGAACGCACGGCGGCGAGCTGTTCGACCGACGCGGCTAGGTCGGTCAGGTTGGCGGGTCGCAGGTCGTCCAGCTCGGTGGTGGTCATGATCGTGTCCTCTGGGCGGGGATCGCGGTGCATGACCGGCAGTAGCCATGCTCCGGGGCAGTGGTGAGGCTTGCGGGTATGACCTCGGCTCCGCACAACGCGATGTAGCGACCACCGACGCGACGCCCAGCAACGGCGGCATCGGGTGTCAGGACGTGCGCAACCAGCGACCGGACGTCCACCATCTCGACGGGGCGCCGTCGCGGCGTGTGACGACTGTGTTGCTTACTGTGCCTACCCATGGTCATTGCCGGGGGTTAGCGGCAGCGCCTGAACGGCCCGCATTCGTCTCAGAAGCTCAACGACCAAGGTGTCGTTTTCCGCGTTGCAGCCTCTGTCGGCGTTGTCCAAAAACAGCTTCGCCAGTGCCTCCCCTGGGGTGAGGGCACGGTCAGCGGGAAAGTACGTCGCGGGTACGTCGGTGGCGCGTTCGGTCACGGTTCACGACGGTGAATGATCGGCAGCCGGCGGGGGCTACAACTTGTTAACCCCTGCCGATGCCAAACCGATTGCGCAGGCTGTTCAGCTCCCACACCGGGCGGGGCGCCCGCCGGTCAAGTGTCATCACCAGATCCCGAGCTATCGGGTCATTGCGGAGCCGAACCGGCGCCAATCGGTCGGCGGTATCCAGTGCCCGTAACGCTTCTTGATCGTGAGAACCCTCAGCCTGCGCCCACGCTCGCGCCAGGTCGAAGTGTACGTAAGCCACCCGCCCCTTGCTGCTGAACACCGACAGGTCGATCGGGGCTGCCGTGGTGCGCTCGGCCGCGTCAGGACCGGTGCCTGCTTCGACTGCAAGGCCGAGCTCCCACGCGGCCACGTTGGTCGGGCCGAAGTGGTAGCGCATGTGGTTGCGCTCCCCGGTATGGGCCGCCAGCGAACGGGCCTCCGCAAGGTGCGTGGCGACGTCACCCCTTCGACCATCGCGAGCCGCGATCAATGCCGTGGTCAGGTGCAACATGCCACACGCCTCGGCGACCCTCGTGTCATCCGGGGTCGGTCCAGGCAGCGCCGAGATTTGCTGGAGCGTCTCGCCGCACACGACGGTCGCCCGGCGCCGGGCGCCGAGCCCAATCAGCGTGCTGGTCCGGCTCATTTCCAGCATGCCCACCAAGTCCGGCCGCTCAGCGAGCCGGGCTGCAGCCAAACCCCGCTCGGCGGCAATACCCGCCAGCTCGATCTGCCCGGTTCTCTTGGCCAGGATATAGGCCACCTTGCATGCTTCGGCCAATCTGACCAACGCGCCTATGCGCTCCTCAGAATTGCCCGTCACGACGCGGACGTGCAGCGCGATCAACAGGGCAGCCAGGCCGTGCCCAGCGAGCCCATAACGAGCGTCATCAACGTATGCATGGGCACGCGCGGTGGCTGAGGCCAGCTCTGACAGCGGCCCTACGGACACGTCTGGAGCATCATCGAGCGTGGTGTCATGTAGGGCTCTGCTTACCCCTGCGACAGCTGCGGCGACCTCGATGCTCTGCCGATCCGGCAGCGAGTACGGCTGGCCGGTCAAGTCCACCACGGAGCAGCCGATCGCCTCGGCGAGGTCGTCGAGGAGACCGCGCCGGTTGAAGCCACGCTCACCGCGCTCCAGCATCGAGAGATATGGCTTGCTGATGCCGGCCAATCCCGCCGCCACAGTCAGACCCAGCCCACGCCGGCGCCGGATCATGCGAAGACGCTGGCCTATTGACCGCGCTTCTTCAGCGTCCACCACAACCCTCTCTTCGCCGACTCCCCGCCGATGCCCCGGGGAGGAATGGCGGTCTTAGGACGGGGGCGACTCGACGACGTCGAGGGCGCCGGTGGCGTAGTGGTGGCGGATGAGCTTCTTGTCGAACTTGCCTACTGAGGTCTTGGGTATCTCGTCGAGGAATGACCAGCGCTCGGGCAGCTGCCAGGACGGCACCGAAGCAGCGAGATGATCGCGCAGCTCGGCCGCGCTGACCTGCTCGCCTTCGGCGATGACCACGGTGGCCAGCGGACGTTCCGTCCATTTGTCGTCCGGGACGGCGACGACGGCGGCCTCCACCACCTTCGGGTGGCCCATCAGCGCGTTCTCCAGCGCCACCGAGGAGATCCACTCACCGCCGGATTTGATGACGTCCTTGGCGCGGTCGCTGATGGTGATGAAACCCAGCTCGTCGATGGTGCCTACGTCGCCGGTGCGCAACCAGCCGTCGTGGAACCTAGCCGGATCGGCGTCTCCGTAGTACCGCGCGGTGACCCACGGCCCGCGGACCTGGATCTCGCCGACCGACTCGCCGTCGCTGGGCAGCACGACGTCGTCGTCACCGACGATGCGACCTTCCACGCCGGCAACGAGCCGCCCCTGGCTGGCCCGGTAGCGCCAGACGTCGTCGCCCTGCGCACCTACCGGCGGGGTGGCGACTGAGGCGACCGGGGAGGTCTCGGTCATCCCCCAAGCCTGCCTGATCTCGATGCCCAGCTCCTGCGAGAACGCCTTCATCAGCGCCAGCGGCACGGCGGAGCCGCCGCAGAGCACCCGGCGGATCGAGGACATATCGCCGCCGTGCTCGCGCAGGTGGCGCAACACGTCGCCCCAGATGGTCGGCACCGCGCCGGTGATCGTGGGGCGCTCCGCCTCGATAAGCCTGGCCAGCGGCGCGGCCGCCAGGTAGCGGTCGGGCATGATCATGCTGGCGCCGGACATCAGGGCCGCGTAGGGCAGCCCCCAGGCGTTGGCGTGAAACATCGGCACGACCGGCAGGACCCGGTCGGCCGGGGTCATGCCCGTGACCTCACCGGTACAGATGCACATCGAGTGCAGGTAGGCCGAGCGGTGGCTGTAGGCCACCCCTCTGGGATGACCTGTGGTGCCGCTCGTGTAGCACATCGCGGCCGCGGAGCGCTCATCGATGTCCGAGGGCCAGTCGAAGTGCTCGGGCTGGGCGGATAGCAGCTCGTGGTAGGAGTGCAGCTGTTTGCCGGCGCTGTCCAGCGTGGAGGTATCGGCTGGGCCGATGATGATGACGTGACGCACCGTCTTCATCGCCGGAAGCGCCCGGGCCAGCAGCCCGACCAGCGAGCCGTCCACGATCACCACGTCGTCGTGGGCGTGGTTGGCGATCCAGGACACCTGGTCGGGTGCCAGTCGCAGGTTGAGGGTGTGTACCACCGCGCCCATCGACGGGATCGCGAGGTAGGCCTCCAGGTGCTCCTGGTTGTTCCACTGGAAGGTGGCTACCCGCTGGTCACCGGTGACACCCAGGCCACGCAGCGCCCCGGCCAGCTGTGCCGCGCGTCGTCCCACCTCGGCGTAGGTCGCGCGGCGCGCGCCATCGCCGGTCCAGGTGACGACCTCGCTGTCACCGTGCACGGTGGTGCCGTGGCGCATGACCATGCCGACGGTGAGCGGGACGTCCATCATCGTGCTGTCCACCACGGTGCCCTTCCAGCCATCCGTTACTGACCAGTAGTGTTAACGATGTAGAGCCGCCGGAGGTGCCCTGATGCCCTATCCGAGTGATCGCGAGCGGGACCGGCCGTGGGTGATGCGAACCTATGCAGGGCACTCGTCGGCGCAGAAATCCAATGTGCTGTACCGGCGCAACCTTGCCAAGGGTCAGACCGGGTTGTCGGTGGCCTTCGACCTGCCCACCCAGACCGGTTACGACCCCGATCACGAGCTGGCCCGTGGCGAGGTCGGCAAGGTCGGCGTACCGATCAGCCACATCGGGGACATGCGCGCCCTGTTCGACGGCATCCCGGTGGCGCAGGCCAACACCTCGATGACGATCAACGCCACCGCCATGTGGCTGCTGGCGCTCTACGCGTCGGTCGCCGGCGAGCGTGGGGCGGACCTGGCGCAGCTGTCGGGCACCACGCAGAACGACATCATCAAGGAGTACCTGTCCCGCGGGACCTACGTCTTCCCGCCGCGTCCGAGCCTGCGGTTGATCACCGACACGGTGGCCTACACGGTCAACCACATCCCGAAGTGGAACCCGATCAACATCTGCAGTTACCACCTGCAGGAGGCCGGCGCGACGCCGGTGCAGGAGGTCGCCTACGCCATGTGCACGGCGATCGCCGTGCTGGACTCGGTGCGTGATTCCGGGCAGGTCGCGCCGGACGACTTCGCCACCGTCGTCGGGCGGATGTCGTTCTTCGTCAATGCCGGGGTGCGATTCGTCGAGGAGATGTGCAAGCTGCGGGCCTTCGGGCGGCTGTGGGACGAGACCTGCCGGGACCGCTACGGCGTGGCGGATCCGAAGCTGCGCCGTTTCCGGTACGGCGTGCAGGTCAACTCGCTGGGACTCACCGAGTCGCAGCCCGAGAACAACGTCCAGCGCATCGTGCTGGAGATGCTCGCCGTGACGCTGTCCCGGGACGCCCGGGCCCGTGCGGTGCAGCTGCCCGCGTGGAACGAGGCGCTGGGCCTGCCCCGGCCCTGGGATCAGCAGTGGGCGCTGCGGATGCAGCAGGTGCTGGCCTATGAGACCGACCTGCTGGACTACGAGGACCTGTTCGACGGCTCGCGGGTGGTCGAGGCCCGGGTCGCCGAGATCGCCTCGGGTGCCAAGGCGGAGATCGACCGGGTGCAGGGCATGGGCGGGGCCATCGCCGCCGTCGAGTCCGGGTACATGAAGTCGCAGCTGGTGTCGGCGCTGGCGGCGCGGCGCCGGCGGATCGAGGACGGCGAGGACGTGGTCGTCGGGGTCAACCGGTTCACCGAGACCGATCCCAGCCCGCTGCAGGCCGGCGGGGCGGGGGCCATCGAGACCATCGACCCGGCCACCGAGGTGCAGCTGATCGAGGCGGTCCGGGCTTGGCGGGCCGGCCGGGATCAGACCGCGGTGGACCAGGCGCTGCGCGGGCTGGTCGAGGCTGCCAAGACCGACGTCAATCTCGTCGAGCCGTCGATGGCCTGTGCTCGGGTGGGCGTGACCACGGGGGAATGGGCCGGGGCGCTTCGCGCGGTGTTCGGCGAGTACCGGGCGCCGACCGGGATCGCCGGGGCGCGCGCGGCAGGTGAGGCCGGGGAGGCGATAGCGCGGGTGCGCGACCGGGTGCGTTCGGTTGGCGAGGAGCTGGGCGGGCGGCTGCGGATGCTGGTCGGCAAGCCCGGCCTGGACGGCCACTCCAACGGTGCCGAGCAGGTGGCGGTCCGGGCCCGTGACGTCGGTTTCGAGGTGATCTACCAGGGCATCCGGCTCACCCCGGCGCAGATCGTCGCGGCCGCGGTGGCCGAGGATGTGCACGTGGTGGGGCTGTCGGTGCTCTCCGGTTCGCACCTGGAGGTCGTGCCAGCGGTGGTCGAGGGGTTGCGCGCGGCGGGTGCCGCTGACGTGCCGGTGGTGGTCGGCGGGATCATTCCGCCGGAGGACGCCGAGGTGCTGATCGCGCACGGGGTGGCCAAGGTGTTCACCCCGAAGGACTTCGAACTCACCGACATCATGGACCAGATCGTGGACTTGATCCGCCCCCGCGGCGAAAGTCAGGGTCGATAAGCGTCCGCTCGGTGACCGATCCGCACCACGCTGATCACCAGGATCTTGTCGTCGATCCGGTAGATGATCCGGTGCACGCCGACCCGCGCAGTGTACCGCTCGGTTGGATCATCACGGAGCACCTTGCCGACGCGATGCGGATTCTCCGCTAGTGGCCCTTCGATGTACTCGACCACGGCGAAGGCCACCCTCGTAGGTAGTCGATGCAGGTCGCGGCGCGCGGCTGGAGTGAGCTCGATCCGGTAGGTCACCCGGCCCGGCGCTTCCGGTCCGCTTCCTCTTCGGCCCGCAGCCGCTCTTCGAGCTCTGCCTTGATTTCTTCGATGCTGACGGTGTCGCCGCGGGCGATCGCGGCGTCAGCCTCGGCGAGGTCGTCGTGGATGCCGGGCTGGGAGAGCCAGAAGATCGTGTCCTCCATCTGCTCCCACTCGTAGACCGATACGATCATGGCGGCGGGCTTGCCGTTCTTGGTGACCATGACGTGATCGTGATGTGTCTCGACGTCGTTGACGACCTCGGAGAAGCGTTGCCGGGCCTCGGCCAGCGACAGAGTCTTCATGTACAGAATTATAGCTCACAGGTCATCGCAGGTCGCTAGCTGCGTTACCGTCGGGACATGGGTTTTGCTGCGCTGCGGATCGAGCGGGATCGGGACACGGTCCGGATCACCATGAACCGTCCGGAGCGGCGCAACGCGCTGTCGGCTGACCACCTCATAGAGCTGCGCGACGCGTTCACCGAGACGAGCCGGTCAGACGCCACCGGCATTGTGCTCGGCGCCGAGGGCAAAGTGTTCTCAGCCGGTCACGACTTCGCCGACGTGGCGTCGCGTGACCTTGCCGGGGTCACGGAGTTGCTGACATTGTGCACCGAGGTGATGCGGATCATCCAGTCGGTTCCGCAGGTCGTCGTCGCCCGGGTGCACGCGCTGGCTACCGCGGCGGGCTGCCAGCTGGTGGCCTCCTGCGACCTTGCGGTGGCCGCCGAGTCTGCGGGCTTCGCGCTACCCGGCGGCAAGGGCGGCTGGTTCTGCCACACGCCCGCGGTGCCGGTGGCCCGGTCGATCGGGCGCAAGCGGCTGATGGAGATGGCGCTGACCGGTGACGTGGTGGACGCCCGCACCGCCGCGCAATGGGGGCTGGTCAACCGCGCCGTCCCGGATGCCGAGCTGGACACCGCGGTAGACGATCTGCTCGCCCGCGCCACCCGGGGTAGTCGGGTGAGCAAGGCGCTGGGCAAGCAGACCCTCTACGCGCAGCTGGACCGCCCCGAGGCGGACGCCTACGCCGTCGCTATGGAGGTGATGGCCTCAGCCTCGCAGTTGGCCAGTGCCAAGGAGGGCATGGCCGCCTTCCTGGAGAAGCGCCCGCCAGTCTGGCCGGACTGAGGTACCCGTGAGTGGCATTGCGAGCTATAACCCTGTTACGCACTCACGGGTGTTCGTGCAGCAGGAGCAGGGCGTAGGCCGCCAGCGACTGCGCGTCGCACAGCTCGCCGCTGCGCACCATCCCGTCGAGATCGGCCCGGCTGAACCAGGCCGAGCGCATGTCCTGCTCGGTAGGCTCCCGCTCGGGCCGCCCGTCGACCAGCTCGGTGGCCAGGAACACCCGGCCGCGCTGTGCTGACATCCCCGGTGCCACGTCGAGCATCCCGAGCAGCCGTAGCCGGCCCGCGACGAGCCCGGTTTCCTCGCGCAGCTCCCGGGCAGCCAGCGCGACCGGGTCGGCATCGGCCCGGTCCGGGGCGGTGCCCTGCGGGAACTCCCAGCGCCGCGCCCGCACCGGGTAGCGGTACTGCTCGACCAGGTGCACGCGGTCGCCGTCCAGCGGGATGATCAAGGCGTAGTCGGGTTTGTCGACCACGCCGTAGATGCCCGGAGAGCCGTCGGAGCGCTGGACGTCGTCCTCCCGCACCGTCATCCAGGCGTTCGCGTACACCTGACGGCTCCCCAGGGTCTGCACACCCCCGATCCTGCCCGGCCCTGGTGCGGCGCTCTACGCTGGTCCACCGTGCGCCTCGTGATCGCCCGCTGCCAGGTGGACTACCTGGGCCGGCTGACCGCGCACCTGCCGATGGCGCTGCGGCTGCTGCTGGTGAAGGCGGACGGATCGGTGAGTGTGCACGCCGACGGCGGCGCCTACAAGCCGTTGAACTGGATGAGCCCGCCGTGCACGCTGGCCGAGCAACCGGGCCGCTGGACGGTCACCAACCGGGCCGGCGAACAGCTGATCATCGAGATCGACGAGATGCTGCACGACTCACAGCACCAGCTCGGGGTGGACCCCGGGCTGGTCAAGGACGGCGTCGAAGCCCACTTGCAAGCCCTGCTCGCTGAGCACACCGCCACGCTGGGCCCTGGGTTCACCCTGATCCGCCGCGAGTACCCCACCGCGATCGGGCCGGTCGACCTGCTGTGCCGGGACGCCGACGGTATGACGGTGGCGGTGGAGGTCAAGCGTCGGGGCGAGATCGATGGGGTGGAGCAGCTCACCCGGTACCTGGACCTGCTCAACCGTGACCCGCAACTCGCCCCGGTGCGCGGGTTGTTCGCCGCCCAGCAGATCAAGCCGCAAGCCCATACCCTCGCCACTACCCGGGGAATCCGGTGTGTCACCGTCGACTACGACGACCTCCGGGGTGCCGAAACCCCCAACCTCCGCCTCTTCTAACCCTCGAACTGCCACATGGATGCTTATCGCTGTGATTGGCGCGCCCTGGACTGCCACATGGATGCTTGTCGCTGTTTAGGGCGCCTAACTGTGCCGGTTCTCACGTTCCCCCGTCCTGCCTGGGCGATTCGAGCGCTGCAGTGGGTCGTCCGGGTGCGCTACGGTCGTTGATATGGCATCGGAGATCACGACAATCGGCGTAGTGGGCATGGGCACGATGGGCGCCGGGATCGCCGAGGTGCTTGCCCGTACCGGGCTCGATGTCGTCGCAGTCGAGGTCGATGAACAAGGTGTGGCCAGGGGCCGCGGGCATCTCGAACACTCCACCGGCCGTGCCCTGGAGCGCGGGAAGATCGACGAGACGGCTCACCGCGAGCTGCTCGGCCGGATCAGCTTCACCACGAAGCTGGCCGATCTGGCCGACGTCGACTTCGTCGTCGAGGCCGTGCCAGAACAGCTCGACCTCAAGAGCCGGATCTTCACCGAGCTGGACGGGATCGTGCGGGGCGATGTCGTGCTGGCCTCCAACACGTCGAGCCTGTCGATCACCGAGCTTGCCGTGCACACCACGCGGCCGGGCAAGGTCGTCGGGATGCATTTCTTCAATCCGGCACCGGTGCTCAAGCTGGTCGAAGTGGTGCGCACGGTGGTCACCGAACCGCAGGTCGTCAGCGAGGTCACGGCGCTGGCCGAGAAACTGGGCAAGACACCGGTGGTGATCGGGGATCGGGCCGGGTTCATCGCCAACACGCTGCTGTTCGGTTACCTCAACCATGCGGCACGGATGTACGAGCAGCGCTACGCCACCCGCGAAGACCTCGACGCCGCGATGCGCTTCGGCTGCGGGTATCCGATGGGGCCGCTGGCGCTGCTGGATCTGATCGGCCTGGACACCGCGTACGAGATCCTCGATGCGCTGTACCGGCAGTCCCGGGATCGGCTGCACGCCCCGGTCCCGGTGCTCAAGCAGATGATCACTGCCGGGCTGCTCGGCCGGAAGTCGGGTCGCGGCTTCTACACCTACGCAGCACAGGACTCGTCGAAGGTGGTGCCCGACGCGGCCACCCCACCCGGGGGCGAGCACGGTGTCGAGACCCGCCCGATCGGTGCGGTCGGCGTGGTCGGTACCGGGACGATGGCCGCTGGAATCATCGAGGTGCTGGCCAAAGGCGGGCACGATGTGATCGTCCGCGGTCGAAGCAACAGCCGGACCGATGACGCTGTTGCGGCGGTCCGGCGCTCGCTGGACAAGGCCGTCAATCGCGGCAAGCTCACCGAGTCCGGTCGCGAGGCAGCCCTGCAACGGATCTCCACGACCACGTCGCTGGACGACTTCGCACAGGTCGACCTGGTGGTGGAGGCGGTGGCCGAGGACCTGGAGGTCAAGCGCGGGATCTTCGCCACGCTCGACGAGGTGTGCAAGCCCGGCGCGATCCTGGCCACCACCACGTCGTCGCTGCCGGTGGTCGAGTGCGCTGCGGCCACCTCGCGGCCGGGCGATGTGGTGGGGCTGCACTTCTTCAACCCCGCGCCGGTGATGAAACTGGTCGAGGTGGTGCAGACCATCAGCACCACGGCCGACGTCGCGGCCACCGCCCGCGAGTTCGCCCGTTCCTTGGGCAAGGTGCCGGTGACCTGCGGCGACCGTGCCGGGTTCATCGTCAACGCGCTGTTGTTCCCTTACCTCAACGACGCGGTGCGGATGCTGGAGGCGCACTACGCGTCGGCCGATGACATCGACACCGCGATGCAGGTCGGCGCCGCGCTACCGATGGGCCCGTTCGCGCTGCTCGACGTGGTGGGCCTGGACGTCTCACTGGCTATCCAGCGCAGCCTCTACCAGGAGTTCCGCGAACCGGGCTTCGCCCCGGCCCCCTTGCTGGAGCACCTGGTCACCGCCGGTCGACTGGGCCGCAAGACCGGCAAGGGTTTCCGCGACTACTCGTGACTCACGCGCTCAGCCGCAGCAACCGCCTCCGCAACATCCGCCAGCGGCGGGTGGCGCACTCCGCCCAGACGCGGCGCCGGACAACGCCCCACCTGACAATGCCACGGTGGAGAGCAGCCGGACGGTGTCGTCGTGCCCGGAGGGGCACTGGGCGGCGTCTCGCGCCGCGGCCATCGGCCGGCTGAGTTCGAAGGTCGTCGAGCACTCTCGGCACCGGAACTCGTAGCGTGGCATGGGTTGCAGGGTACCCGTACTACCGTGGGTTGTTATGCCTCGCCGCAAGCTCCCACGCCGCGCTCGCCGTGCCGCCCTGCCGCCTGCCGTGGACGGACCGGGCTGGGCGCGACCGGAGAGCGGACCGGACGGGGAGTGGGTGGTACGGACAGTGCCGGGCGAGCAGGTCGTCAAGACCTACCGCTGCCCCGGCTGCGACCACGAGATCGGGCCTGGCACCGCGCATGTAGTGGCGTGGCCGACGGGGGAGCAGGGATCACTGGCTGACCGGCGGCACTGGCACGCCAGCTGCTGGACCGCCAGGGTCCGCCGGGCGCCCACTCGCAGACGCGGGTGAGGCGGCAGGCTGATCAGGGTGAGCCTGGTCGCCGGCGAGCATGCTGCCGTCGTCCACAGCGGGAACGAGCTGCTGGAATGCGTCGTCCAGCTTCGAGCGCACCGAGAGCAGTTGCTCGATGAGCCGGCGGCGCAACGTGCGCAGCTGCTCTACCTGCCGGGTGGCCTCCTGCACCCTGGCGACTGCGGACTGGTCGGCCTCGGTGACCAGACGGCGGGCTACGTCAGTGGCCTCGTCGACGCGGCGCTGCGCCTCCGACTTGCTGCTCGCCTCCTCCTCGGCGAGCAGACGCACCGCGTCGCGGCGGCGGGCGGACATGGTGATGGTGAAGTCTTCCTCGGCCTGCTGCCGGCGCGCCGCCGCCTCAGCATCACGTTGTTCGGCTCGCTGCTTGGCCTGCGCCAGGATTTCCTCACCCCGGCGACGCGCGTCGGAGATGACCCGCTCGTGCTCGGCCTCCATCGCCGATCGCCTGCGCTGCGCTTCGCCGATCATCTTTTCGTAGCGGCCGCGCAGGTCGTCGGCCTCGCGCTCGGCGTTGGCCCTGGTGGCAGCGGCAGCCGCAGTGCCGCTGGCGGTGATCTCCGCGACCTCGTCCTGGGCCTTGCGGAGCATCCTTACCACGCGCTCGCTCATGCCCTCGACGGTGGTGGGTGGCGCGGCCAGCCGCTGAACTTGGAGGCGCAGGTCATCGAGTTCCCCGCGAGCCTCCTCCAGCTGCCGGGCGAGCTCCACCGCCTGCGTGGCCCCGGCATCCCGATCTGCCGCCGCGATCTGCAGGTCGGCCTGCAGCTGCGCGAGCTGGTAGTCCACCTGGGCGCAGTCGTAACCTCGGCGCACGATGTCGAACGTAGATCTCATCGGAAGCAGATCGCGGTCGTCGACTGAGCCCATACGGCCAGTTTACTCAGGTACCGGTGGCTCGAGGTGAGCCGTTCCCGGGTGTCAGATCCCCCGGAAGCGGTTGATGTCAGCCAGGTGCGCCTCGCGAAGCTCGGGGTTGCGGATGCCCAGGCCCTCCTCGGGGGACAAGCACAACACGCCGACCTTGCCTTGGTGGATGTTGCTGTGCACGTCGTGTGCGGCTTGGCCGGTCTGGTCCAGCGGGTAGACGCGAGACAGCGTCGGGTGGACCTTGGCCTTGGCGATCAGCCGGTTGGCCTCCCACGCTTCGCGGTAGTTGGCGAAATGCGAGCCGATAATGCGCTTGAGGTTCATCCAGAGGTAGCGATTGTCGAAGGTGTGGTTGTAGCCGGACGTGGAGGCGCAGGTGACGATCGTGCCGCCGCGTTTGGCGACGTAGACGCTGGCGCCGAAGGTCTCGCGCCCCGGGTGCTCGAACACGATGTCGGGATCATCACCGCCGGTGAGCTCGCGGATTCTCGCACCGAAGCGCTTCCACTCCTTCGGATCTTGGTTGTGTTCGTCGCGCCAGAACCGGTAGCCCTCTGCATTGCGGTCGATGACCAGCCCGGCACCCATCCGGCGGCAGATCTCGGCCTTCTGGGCGCTGGAGACCACGCACACCGGGGTGGCGCCGCCGCCCAGCGCCATCTGGGTGGCGTAGGAACCCAGCCCGCCCGAGGCGCCCCAGATGAGCACCGTGTCGCCTTGCTTCATGTCCGCGCCGTTACGGGACACCAGCTGCCGGTACGCGGTGGAATTGACCAGACCGGGGCTTGCGGCCTCCTCCCAGGTGAGGTGATCTGGCTTGGGCATCAGTTGGTTGGACTTGACCAACGCGAGCTCGGCAAGGCCGCCGAAGTTCGTCTCGAATCCCCAGATGCGCTGCTCGGGGTCGAGCATCGTGTCGTTGTGCCCGTCGGGATGTTCCAGCTCGACGGACAGGCAGTGCGCTACCACCTCGTCGCCCGGGCTCCAGGCGTTCACCCCGGCCCCGGTGCGCAACACGACGCCGGCCAGGTCCGACCCGACCACGTGGTAGGGCAGGTCGTGCCGGGAGGCCAACGGGGAGGTGCGGCCGTAGCGCTTGAGAAACCCGAAGGTGGGCAGCGGCTCGAAGATCGACGTCCAGACGGTGTTGTAGTTGATGGCGCTGGCCATCACGGCGACCAGCGCCTCGCCCGGACCAAGTTCGGGCACCGGCACATCGTCGAGGTGCAGTGACCGCCGCGGGTCCTTGGCCCGGCTGGGCATCCCGGTGAACATGTCGGCCTCGTCGGCACGGACTGTGATCCCCCGGTAGCTTTCCGGCACCGGAAGCGTGCCGAGGGTGTCGAGGTCGTCGGCGAGGATGGCATCAAGAATCTTCCGCACGGTGGTCCCTTCGCTCTGCCCGCTTCCCGCTTGAGATTTTTCGGCTACGCTGGAGACTAGCGATCAGTATATCAATCGCCACAGCTCCAACTGAGTGAGAGAGACTGCCCAGTCTCATTCCGACTCATTTCGAGGTGTTGGCCGGGCGGCCAACCAGTTCGTCGCAGAACTGCGCTTACCGGCACGCTGGTGCTCGAGCTGGTCACGTCATCTTGAGCGGATCACGATTCGCCATCTTTGAGCGATCACGATTCGCCGACGACGAGAAGACTCCGCGGATGCTGACGGCTCGCTGTAGCACAACAGGTGCTACGATCTCGCCGTGGAGCGCATCGGAGTCCGGGAGTTGCGGCAACACGCCAGCCGCTACCTGGACCGGGTCAAGGCCGGCGAGTCGATAGAGGTCACTGAACGAGGCACGCCGGTGGCGGTGCTCGTCCCGGTCGTGCGCGACGAGGTGCGTGATCGGCTGGTCCGGGACGGCCGGCTGATACCCGCCCGCGGACCGCGGGTGCTACCCGAGCCGGTCGATACGTCCGGGCCGTCCACCGCTGAGGTCCTCGACGAGCTGCGGGCCGACCGGGTGTGATCTATCTCGACACGTCGGCGCTGGCCAAGCTGATCGTCCGCGAGACGGAGACTGTCACGCTGGGCCGCTGGCTGCGCCAGCGCGCGACCCAGTTGTGGGTGACGAGCGTCATCGGCCACGTCGAACTCGTTCGGGTGGCTAGGCGCTTCGCCGCCGCCGACGGAGCCCGCCTGCTGCTAGCCGGGCTGGACACGATCCCGCTCGTCGGGCATGTCGCCGACGTCGCGCAGACCACCGGGCCAGCCACCCTACGGACACTCGATGCCATCCACCTGGCGAGCGCACTGTCGGTACGCGACGAGCTGATCGCCTTCTGCTGCTACGACCAGCGGCTGCTCGACGCTGCTGGGGACGCGGGTCTGCCGGTCTATGCACCCGGCACGTGAGCGGACAACCTCCAGCCAGGACAGGTCATGAACAACCGACGGGCAGGTCCACTACACCTGATGCAGCCGAAGTCGGACCTTCGTGATGGCGGCAAGCTGCTGTAGGTCGTCAGGGTCTGAAGTGAACACCGCGGCCCGGTACCGCAGCGCGGTGAGCACGACGTGCGCATCGACCACATCGGAGGTGCTGGTATCGCGGAGCAGGCGGCCGACCGCGCGCCCGGCGATTTCGTCGAAAGACTCGATGACACAGCCCTTAAGCAGGCGGGACAGCTGCGGTTGCGGTCCACCTCGCCATGCCTGTCCCAGCACCACGGCGGGAACGACAGCCTGACCGGCCCGGTCGAGACCACGACGATGCACTGCCCACATGATCCGGTCACCACCACCACCACCATCGCTGCCGTCCAGGAGCTGCGCGGCCCCCGGCGAGGTGAAGGCCACGTCCCGTAGATCTTCAGGTTTGTCACCAACCCTGGCGTTCCCGAGCTCAACAGGAGAGCTGTCCCAGGTCAGCCGGACAGCTCTGCTGTTGAGCTCGGGAACCTCAGAGCACCCACAACCCGATCAATACCGCTCACTGATCCCACGGGACGGTCTAGGTTAGGCGCTTTTCGAACCAGTGATCGGCGTAGGGACCACGGGAGTAGGCAGGGATCTCCACGAACCCGTGCTTGGTGTAGAGGCCGCGGGCTTCGACCAGATCGTGACGAGTGTCGGCGCGGATGAACATGCGGGTGATCTCGGCGATCTCGGTGCTGAGCCGTCGCAGGCCGACGCAACCAGCGGGATCACCTGCCCGGCGGGCTGGCAGCTCACCTAGTGTTCCGGCGCTGGCTCCACTAGCTCGACCAGCACGCCACCGGCGTCTCTGGGGTGCACGAAATTGATCCGGGAGCCCGCGGTGCCGCGGCGGGCCGTGTCGTAGAGCAGCCGCACGCCGGTCGCGCGCAGCGCCGCCATGGCCGAGTCGATGTCGGTGACCCGGTAGGCCAGCTGCTGCAGCCCCGGACCGTTGCGGTCCAGGAACTTGGCGATGACCGACGTCGGGCCCAGCGGGGCGAGCAGCTGCACCGCGGCGCCGGTGCCCGGGTCACCGGGAGCGCGCAGCATGCCTTCGTGCACCCCCTGCTCCTCGTTGACCTCCTCGTGGACCAGCTCCAATCCGAACGTGGCGCGGTGAAACTGCACAGCCGCGTCGAAATCGGGTACCGCGATGCCCACGTGGTCGATCGCTGTGACGAAAAACGCGAGTTGTTGCATGGTTCGCAGCGTAGGGCCGGTTGGGGTGTGGTCGTCGTCACCAGGGTGCGATGACCATCGTGCGCGGTAAGGTCGAAGAAAACCCCCGTATCGCCCTGGTCACCCGCGTCGTCACGCCGGAGGTAGCACCATGACCGTTTCCGTCATCGTGGCCGGAGCCCGCACCCCGATGGGTCGGCTGCTCGGTCAGCTCAAGGACTTCTCGGCTGCCCAGCTCGGTGGGTTCGCCATCAAGAGCGCACTCGAACGCGCTGGTGTGGCGCCTGAACAGGTGCAGTACGTGATCATGGGTCAGGTGTTGACGGCCGGTGCGGGACAGATCCCGGCGCGCCAGGCGGCGGTCAACGCCGGCATCGGGATGGACGTGCCGGCCCTGACCATCAACAAGGTGTGCCTGTCCGGGCTGAACGCGATCGCGATGGCCGATCAGCTGATCCGGGCCGGCGAGTTCGACATCATCGTGGCCGGTGGGCAGGAGTCGATGACCCAGGCGCCGCACCTGCTGCCCAAGTCCCGCGCCGGGTTCAAGTACGGCGACGTCACGATCATCGACCACATGGCCTACGACGGCCTGTACGACTCGTTCGACCAAGTCTCGATGGGTGCCTCCACCGAGAAGCACAGCGCAGGCCACCAGCTGACCCGGGCCGAGCAGGACGAGTTCGCCGCGCAGTCGCATCAGCGGGCCGGGCGTGCGGTGGACAGTGGACTGTTCGCCGAGGAGATCACCCCGGTGAGCGTGCCGCAGCGCAAGGGCGACCCGGTCGTGGTTGCTGCCGACGAGGGCATCCGCCCGGAGACCACCGCGGAGGGGTTGGGCAAGCTGCGTCCGGCGTTCTCCGCCGACGGCACCATCACCGCCGGATCGTCGTCGCCGATCAGCGATGGGGCCGCCGCGGTCGTGGTGATGAGCAAGGCCAAGGCGGCCGAGCTCGGCCTGAGCTGGCTGGCCGAGATCGGGGCGCATGGCATGGTCGCCGGCCCAGACGACTCCAGCCTGCATGAGCAGCCCGCCAACGCGGTGCAGGCCGCCTGCCGCAAGGAGGGCATCGACGTGGCCGACCTGGACATCGTCGAGATCAACGAGGCGTTCGCCGCAGTGGGCGTCGTCTCCACCCGCAAACTCGGCATCGACCCGGCGCGGGTCAACCCCAACGGTGGGGCGATCGCGCTGGGGCACCCGATCGGTGCGTCCGGTGCCCGGCTGGCGTTGCACTTGGCGATGGAGCTGAAGCGGCGCGGTGGTGGCGTCGGCGCGGCTTCGCTGTGTGGCGGCGGCGGACAGGGTGACGCGCTGATCCTGCGGGTGCCCGGCGATAATGCAGCGTGAGTCGACGCCCATTCGATATCGGTGACCTGGTCGTCGGTGCCCGTAACGGTCAGCCCCGGGCGGTCGCCCGGCTGATCTCGCTGGTCGAGGATGGTGCCCCGGAACTGCGCGACGTCGCAGCCGCCCTGGCCCCCCACACCGGGCGGGCCCAGGTCGTCGGCGTCACCGGCGCGCCCGGGGTTGGCAAGTCGACGTCGGTCAACATGCTGGTCACAGCGCTGCGGGCGGCGGGCAAGAAGGTCGGCGTGCTTGCCGTCGACCCGTCCTCACCGTTCTCCGGCGGCGCCCTGCTGGGTGACCGGGTGCGGATGCAGGACCACGCGCTCGACGACGGTGTCTTCATCCGCTCGATGGCCACTCGTGGACACCTGGGGGGCATCGCCTGGGCGACCCCGCAGGCGCTGCGGGTGCTCGACGCCGCGGGCTGCGACGTGGTGCTGGTGGAGACTGTCGGGGTCGGCCAGTCCGAGGTGGAGGTTGTGTCGCTGGCCGACACCACCGTGGTGTTGCTGGCGCCGGGGATGGGCGACGGGATTCAGGCGGCCAAGGCCGGAATCCTCGAGGTCGCCGACGTCTTCGTGGTGAACAAGGCCGACCGGGACGGCGCCGACCAGACCGTCCGGGACCTCAGGTACATGATGTCGCTCGGCCGCCGGGACAAGGCGGGCCCGAGCTGGCGACCGCCCATCGTCCGCACGGTGGCCACCAAGGCCGAGGGCATCGACGACCTCGTCGGGGCGATCGAGGAGCACCGCGATTGGATGCTCGGGCACGGCGAGCTGGACGCCCGCCGGCAACGCCGGGCGGAGGCCGAGATCGAGGCCATTGCGCTGGCTGCGCTGCGCGCGAAGCTCGGTGACCTCCGGCGCGGTAACCCGCTGTTGCCCGGGCTGGCCAAGCAGGTCGTCGTGGGCGAGCTGGACCCATACCGGGCCGCTGACGAATTGATCGCCGAGCTCGGTGCCTGACTTCTTGACAACCTCACAGGGGCACGATGTCGGCGAGCACGGTGCCGGGCCGGGCAAGCCGGGCACGTGCCGGGCTGTCGTACACCACCAGCAGCCGCCGCCCGTCGAGCAGCCCGATCCCTTCCGCATGGTCGTCACCTTCGCCGAAGGGCAGGTCCAGCTCCCGGACCAGCGCGGGTGCCCGCACTACCCGCGGCGCGGCGCTGTCGAGGGCCTCGTGCCAGCGGTACACCCGTACCGGTCCGTCGAGATCCATCGACGGGCCGGCCAGCACCAGCAGATCGGCGCCGTCCGGGCACAGGTCGCGCACGCCGAGCCCGCTGAGGTCGAGGAAATGGGTTCGGTAGACCGCGCCATCGTCGTCCAGCGGGGCCAGCTCGAGCACGCCCAGCGCCATGGCGTTGCGCGGCACCACTTCGATCACCACAGCCCAGCCGCGCAGCACCGGCCCGCGTAGCCCCAGGTACAGCGACTCGCCGAGGACCGCGACGCCCTCCACGTCGAACCCGTTGTCCTTGCCGGGGATCGCCAGGAACGGGGCGAGGTGTGGGTCGTCGGCGAGGATGCCGGTGATCCCGCCGGGCAGCAGCGCGCTGGTGTGACCGCCGGGCGCCTCGCGGACGATCGCCGGTAGGCCGTCCGGACCATCCGCCACAGCCAGCCGCGCCACCACCCGGCGGCTGGGCTCGTCGGTCACCTTGGCCAGGCGCCGCACCGCCTTCTCCCCCTCGTGCTTGGCCTTGATCCGCTTGCGCCGGCTGCTGTGTGAACCAACCGCCCACAGGTATGGGCCGTGGCGGCCCAGCCCCTCGACGTCCACCTCGTCGTCCGGGTCGCCGGGCAAGGTGAGGGCGTCGGCGAGGCGGAAGGTGATGTGCTCGCCGTAACCCGTGCCGTCGGCGGTAAGCCGCTCGACAGTGGCAGTCTCATCTCCGGCGATCCACAGGCAGGTCCCGTCGGGTCGGACGGCGGAGAGGTTGACGTGGGTCTGCGCATCGACAGCGTGTTGGGCGAAGCGCAGCGGAATCTGCTCGATGTTCACGGTGCCCATCCTCCCCCGGCCAGTGCCAAGGTCAGAGCCGTCCGTGCACAGCCGGAGGACACACCGGGCACGACAGCAGGACACGCCGGGGGAGGCGGTTAGCTCGGGTCGGTGAAGTCGCCTGCGGCCCGGCGCACCCGGGTGAGCAGTGCGGTGAGCTCCCTGGTGTGTTCGGCGTTCAGGCCAACGAGGCCGAAGTCGATATCGGTGAGCGCCACGGTCGCCGACTTCTGGCGCTGCCGGCCCGCTTCGGTGATCGTGACCAGAGTGGTGCGCCGATCGGTGGGGTGGCCGCTGCGCTCGACCAGCCGGTCGGCCTGCAGCCGGTCCACGATGTTGGTCACGCTGGTCGGGTGCAGCTGCAGCCGCTGGCCCATCACCTTCATCGGCAGGCTGCCCTGGCGGGAGAACAGCAGCAGCACCAGCGCCTCGTAACGGGCGAAGGTCAGACCGTGCGGGCGCAGCGCCGCATCCACCGCGGACTGCAGGATCTGCTGCACGCGCATGATGTTGGTGACCGCGGCCATCGTCTCGGCGGGCCCGATGCGGGCTCGCCACAGCTGCGCGGCTCGCTCGATCGGGTCGAACGGCAGCGGGTGATGCGACGGCATGGCGCAACCGTAGCGGCTGTCCGGCGGATTCCCCGTCACCCGGCTGCTGGTCAGGCGCCGTGCTGCCCGAACGGGCAGGCTGGGGGGATGATCGTGGCATTCAGCGTCGCCCCGGCGGGCGGCGAATCGGACAGTGTCAGTGCCGCCGTGGCCGAAGCGGTCCGGGTGGTCCGGGACTCCGGGCTGCCCTACGAGCTCAACGCGATGTTCACCCTCGTCGAGGGGGAGTGGGACGAGGTGATGGACGTGGTGCGCCTGGCGGTCGAGGCCGCCAGCGTCGGCTCAACCCGCACTGCCCTAGTCCTCAAAGCCGACATCCGCCCCGGCTACACCGACCAGCTCCACGCCAAAGTCGCCCGCGTCCAGCAGTACCTGTCCGACTGACCCCGACCCAAAGCGCAGTCTGGATGCAGAACGCGCCAAAACGGGTCCGTATAGGCGCGTTCTGCATCCAGACTGCGGCGTTAGCGTGGCGCGAGTTAGTTTGGCGTCCTACTATTGGATGGGAAACTAATGGGAGGTTTTGATGTCGCGCTATGACGGGCGGTGGGCGGATCCGCGGGCTGGGCGGGAGCGGTGGCAGCAGCGCTACGACGCGGCTAAGGCAGCCGGACGGGTCCGGGATGCGGACTTCAGCACGCTGTCCGGCGTTGAGGTAGACCCGGTATACGGGCCGCGCAGCGGCGATACCGTCGAGGACTTTGAGCGGATCGGCTGGCCGGGTGAGTACCCCTTCACCCGAGGCATCCACACCGCCGGCTACCGGGGGCGGACCTGGACGATCCGCCAGTTCGCCGGGTTCGGCAACGCGGCCCAGACCAACCAGCGCTACCGGCAGATCCTGCGCAACGGCGGTGGCGGGCTGTCGGTGGCCTTCGACATGCCCACCTTGATGGGCCGCGACTCCGACGATCCGCGCAGCCGAGGCGAGGTCGGGCACTGCGGCGTGGCAATCGACAGCGCCGCCGACCTGGACATCCTGTTCGCTGACATCCCGCTGGAGCAGGTCACCGCGTCGATGACGATCTCCGGTCCGGCGGTGCCGATGTTCTGCATGTACCTGGTCGCCGCGCAACGGCAGGGTGCGGATATCAGCAAGCTCAACGGAACCCTGCAGACCGACATCTTCAAGGAGTACATCGCCCAGAAGGAGTGGCTGTTCCCCCCGGAACCGCACCTGCAGCTGATCGGGGATCTGCTGGTGTACTGCACGGACCGGATCCCGGCCTACAAGCCGCTGTCGATCTCCGGTTACCACATCAGGGAAGCCGGCGCGACGGCCGCGCAGGAGCTGGCGTTCACCTTGGCCGA
The DNA here is from genome assembly GCA_052390115.1 of Pseudonocardiales bacterium. Lineage (GTDB taxonomy): Bacteria > Actinomycetota > Actinomycetes > Mycobacteriales > Pseudonocardiaceae. The sequence continues at coordinate 23,790 of JBQTHE010000075.1, forward strand.
CGGCTTCGCCTATGTGGAGCTGGGCCGCTCCCGCGGCCTTGACGTCGATCGTTTCGCCAGCGGCCTGACCTTCTTCTTCGACGCGCACGTGGACTTCTTCGAGGAGATCGCGAAGTTCCGCGCCGCCCGGCGGATCTGGGCCCGCTGGATGCGCGACGTTTACGGCGCGACCAGCGACAAGGCGCTGTGGATGCGTTTTCACACCCAGACCGCGGGGGTCTCGCTCACCGCGCAGCAGCCCTACAACAACGTCGTGCGCACCGCGATCGAGGCGCTCGCGGGTGTGCTGGGCGGCACCAACTCGATGCACACCAACGCGCTGGACGAGACCCTTGCGCTGCCCAGCGAGCGGGCCGCCGAGATCGCCCTGCGCACCCAGCAGGTGATCATGGAGGAGTCCGGGGTGACCAACGTGGTCGATCCGCTGGGTGGCTCCTGGTACGTCGAGGCCCTGACTGATCGGATCGAGGCCGACGCTGAGCGGATCTTCGACCGGATCAAGGACATGGCGGCGGCTGCGGTGCCGTCGGGTCACCACCCGATCGGCGAGATGACATCGGGCATCCTGCGCGGCATTGAGGACGGCTGGTTCACCGGGGAGATCGCCGACGCGGCATTCTCCTACCAGCAGGCGCTGGAGAAGGGTGACAAGAAGATTGTCGGGGTGAACACCCGCACCGACTCGATCACCGGCGAGCTGGAGATCCTCCGGGTCAGCCACGAGGTGGAACACGAGCAGAGCCGGGTACTACAACAGCGCCGCTCGCAGCGCGACCAGACCGCCGTCGACCATGCTCTGGCGGCGATGGTGGAGGTAGCCCGCGGCGACGGCAACCTCATCGAGCCGATGCTCGATGCGGCTCGGGCCGAGGCCACCCTTGGCGAGATCTGTGGGGCGCTCAAGGTGCCGTGGGGTGAATACCGCGAGCCAGCCCGATTCTGACCCGTTGACGTGACCTCCAGCCGAAGCCTGCCCTGGGATCCATGCCAGGATAGACGGCGTGAGCAGGCCTAACCCGCAGTCGACCGCAGCCATCTCCGGCGCCATTTCCGGCGCCGTCGACCTGTCCGCACTCAAGGCACGGGCTGATTCGGCGGGCCGGCCCCCGGCTTCGGCTGCCGGCCCGGGTCCCGGGGGTAGCCAGTGGGTCCTGGACGTCACCGAGCAGAGCTTCCAGACCGATGTCGTCGAGCGGTCCATGCAGGTACCTGTGGTGGTGGACCTGTGGGCAACCTGGTGCGGTCCGTGCAAGCAGCTGTCCCCGGTGCTTGAACAGCTCGCTGAGGCGGCGGGTGGCGCATGGGTACTGGCCAAGGTCGACGTCGATGCCAATCCCCGGATTTCCCAGCTCTTCGGCGCCCAGTCGATTCCTACCGTCATCGCCATCGCCGGCGGCCAACCGGTCGATGCCTTCTCCGGCGCCCTGCCGCAGGCGCAGGTGCGGCAGTGGATCACCTCGATCCTCGATGCGCTGCGGGACCGGATGCCTGGCATCCGAGCGGCCGAGCAGGCCGCGCCCGGCAGCGAGACCCTAGAACCCGACGAGCTCGAAGACGTCCGGTTCACCGCCGCCGAAGCAGCGCTGCAGGCCGGCGACTACGCCGCCGCCGAAGCGGCCTACCAGCAGATTCTGGCTGTCGAGCCGGCCAACGAGGAGGCCAGGGCCGCGCTGGCCCAGGTGCGCTTCCTGGCCCGTGCCGAGTCAGCCGACCCCTCCGCGGTGACCAGGGCCAACGCCGCACCCGACGACGTCGACGCGCAACTCACCGCAGCCGATGCCGAGGTGGCCGGTCAGCAGCCGGAGCGGGCCTTTGAGCGGCTGGTCGGCGCGGTGCGACGGCTGACCGGTGACGACCGCGACCGGGTCAGGGCGCACCTGGTCGAGCTGTTCGAGCTCTTCGGTCCCGACGACCCCCGCGTCATCTCGGCGCGCCGGGCGCTGGCCCGGGCATTGTTCTGACCCGTGAGTGGGAAACAGTTCGATATCACTGGTTACCACACACGGGGCGGGGGGGGGCCACAGCGGGACACCCCCCCA
>JBQTHE010000076.1:0-27865 GCA_052390115.1 Pseudonocardiales bacterium
TTCATCATGTCATATTTTGGGCCGACGGCGGGCCGACCAGCGTCGGGAACTGCGTTGTGCTCTGCGGATGTCACCATCGACTCGTCCACCATTCCGACTGGCGGATCGAGATGACCGGCGGTATTCCGGAATTTTACCCACCACACTGGCTGGGCGGACCGCCACGCCGTAATTCTCTCCACTCCACGCCCGACCTGATCCGAATCCGGGAGTAAGCCGCAGGTAACGCCGGATTACCGAACGGTGACGAGGTCGACGACGAAGACCAGGGACTCGCCTGGCTTGATCGCACCGCCCGCGCCACGGTCGCCGTAAGCCAGGTGCGGCGGGATGGTGAGCCGGCGCCGGCCGCCGACCCGCATTCCGACTATCCCATCGTCCCACCCCTTGATCACCCGGCCGGTGCCGAGCCGGAACTCCAGCGGGGCCCCCCGGTCCCAGGACGCATCGAACTGCTTTCCGGTGGCGTGCGAGACACCGACATAGTGTGCCCTGATCTGCGACCCGACGATGGCCTCGGCACCGTCGCCGATCACCTGGTCCTCGATCACCAACTCGGTCGGCACCGGACCGTCGGGCACGGCCACATCGGGGCGGGTCAGCTCGCTCACGTCGCATTCCTCCTCGTCACCCGCCGCCGTCGACGGGATCACCATCCTGGCAGGCTTGCGGTGCGCCGCAACCCGGGGCTTGAGCGGCCCGCTCAGCGAGCTGGCATGGTTGGGACGTGCCGGGCAATGCCGATCGTCTCCAAGTCTCTGATCGTCTCCGCATCGCGGTGGCCGGCGCAGGGTATACCGCAATCGGTGACTACCTCCGCCAGGTGTTGCCCGAAGCCGTGGTGGAGCTAGTGGCTCCGCACCACCGGCACGGGCAATGCCGAGTCGGTCGCCGAGTGGTGCGTGATGGCCGCGATCGCCGCCAGCCGGCGGCTACCGCAGCTCGAGCAGGTGATCCGAGACGGTAGCCGGTGGGGGGGTCCGATCGGGCAGGCGATGTGGGGCAAGACCGCCGGTGTGGTCGGACTGGGCGGCGTCGGGCAAGCATTGGTTCAGCGGCTGATGCCGTTCGGCATGGACGTGGTCGCCGCTACCCGCCGCCCTGATCCACGCACCGCCACCCGTCTGGGCCTGGCCTGGTTGGGCGGCCTTGCGGAGTTACCAGTGCTGCTCGCCCGCAGCGACTACCTCTTCTTGTGCCTACCGTTGAACGAGCAGACCCACGGGATTATCGACGCCCATGCCCTGGCGCTGCTCCCCGCCCAAGCCTGCGTCATCAACGCGGGCCGGGGCGGGCTGCTCGATCACGAGGCGCTCCTGGACGCTCTCGCCACCGGCCGCCTCGCTGGTGCGGGCCTCGACGTATTCGACCAGGAGCCACTCGATCCCCGTGCACCATTGCTCACCTGCTCCGACATCGTCGCCACGCCCCATATAGCCGGCGTCACCGATGCCGCCTACCAAGGTGTAGCCACCCGGGTGGCCGGCAACATTCGACGCCTGCTTGCCGGCGAAACCCTCCACGACTGCGTGAATCCTCCGGATATCGGCAGCTAGATCAGGTGCCCCCGGCTCAGGCGTGGCTAGCCGAGGGGGGTGCCAGCGCCGCCACCGGCGCCGTTGAAGGCGCCACCCACCGCGTGGAGATCCACGAGGTTGCCACCGATGCCGCCGGTGCCGCTGCCGCCGGCACCGCCGACGCCGCCCTTGCCACCACCGCCGACGCTGAACAGGGACAGGACAGTACGTGCAGGGAGCAGTTCCACGTGGTGGCCCTCGAACTCGGCAAAGCTCAGTGCGTCAGACATCCCGATCCTCCTCGCCGTGGCCCCCAGCGGGCCGGGAACAGAGCACCTCATCGACGTCATCGCCAATTCGGCTCATCCCCACCATGGTCAGATGAAGGTCGCATGGAAACATGCATACCCCCCTAAACTTCGCACGCGGCTACCTAGCTGCAAAGCTGACTTCGACTACGTGGTGAGGGGCGAACAGTCACGCAGATTCCAGCAACCGGGTACCTACCGGCTCACGTTGTGAGGTCATGCTGAGTGTCGAACCGATCCGCTAAATGTCGCTGGTGAGCACCTTGCCGGGGTCCCGGGCAGGTAGTGGATCGGGAGGCCCCGCCGCAGCGCCCACCGGCTCTTGCCGCGCCCCACCACGGTCGGCAACACGGGTGGTGACTACCTAGTTTCTGCACAATCCGGCTACCCGGCGTCAAATCTCCGGCACCGGAGGTGATCAGTGGCCGGTCAGCTGCCGAACAGTGCTGGGATCTTGACCAGCAGCTGGTACAGGCCGAAGGCCCAACATCACGATGCCGAGGGTGAACGGCAGCGCGCTGGCGACGCCCGAGATGCCAGTGACGTCTCCAGTGGCTTCTTGAACACGCTCCAGCAGGCCTGACCGATGGCCAGATGGATCGACAGGGCGGCCGGCGGGATCAGCCAACGACTCCATCCGGGTGGGGCGATGATTCGCGAACGTTCGAGGTATCTGGCGGCCACTGGCGGTGCTCCTTCTCTGGTAAACGCTGTTAACGCTACTGATAGGCGGTAGCCACCTAGCGGGCTGATACTCATGTGACCGTGGCGCGGCAGATCTGGGGCAAACGGATGAATAGAGCAGAAGGGGCGATGCCCGCCGGTGCGGGGATGCGCCGGGTGGCGATCGCAAGCTGCGTGGGGACCACCATCGAGTTCTACGATTTCTTCATCTACGGCACGGCGGCCGCGCTGGTGTTTCCGAAGGTCTTCTTTCCTGCGCTGGGTTCGACCGCCGGCACAGTGGCCTCGTTTGCCACCTTCGCGGTTGCGTTCATCGCCCGACCGGTCGGTGCGGTGATCTTCGGTCACTTCGGTGACCGGATCGGACGCAAGCGAACCCTCATCTCGACGTTGCTGCTGATGGGCATCGCGACCGTGCTGATCGGGCTGCTTCCAGGCGCAGCCACGATCGGGGTAGCGGCCCCCATCCTGCTGGTCGTGCTGCGGTTCGCACAGGGCCTGGCGGTGGGCGGGGAATGGGCCGGCGCGACACTGCTGACTGCGGAGTACGCACCGCCGGGCCAGCGAGGGCGGTATGCGATGTTCCCGCAGCTCGGCCCGGCGATCGCTATCGCGTTGGCCAGCGCAACGTTCCTGGTCACCGGCCTCGTTCTCGGCAACACTGACCAGTCGTTCCTCGACTACGGGTGGCGTATCCCGTTCCTGATCAGCATCGTTCTGGTCGGAGCTGGCTTGTACGTCCGGTTGAAGATCGAGGAGACGCCGGTATTCCGGCAGGCACAGCGGCAGCAGCCGACGACGCACACCCCGTTGCGGGAGGCGTTCACCCGGACGCCGCAGGAGATCCTGCTCGCGGCCGGGTCCCTCACGATCATGTTCGCCCTGTTCTACACCGGCACGACCTACCTCACCAGCTACGGCACCAGCCCCACCGGCGCAGCGCTGAGCCGCAACCTGGTGCTGTCCCTCGGGATCGTCGCAGGAGTGGCGATGGCGCTGGGTGTCATCCTGTCGGCGATCTACTCCGACCGGTTCGGTCGGCGCACAGTGATCATGTTGGCCTGCGGCGGCGCGGTGCTGTGGTCATTGCTGCTGTTCCCCGTGCTGGACACGCAGTCCCCGGTGGCCTTCGCCGTCGCCCTGATCGTCACCCTGGGGCTCCAGGGCCTCGGCTACGGCGCCGTCGGAGCGTTCCTGCCCGAGACATTCCCCACCCGGTACCGCTACACCGGGGCCGGTACGAGCTACAGCCTGGCCGGGATCGTGGGCGGCGCGATCCCGCCGCTGGTGTCTGCGCCGCTGGCGGCGACGTTCGGCAGTTTCTCCATCGGCATTCTGCTCTGCGGGCTCGCCCTGCTCAGCCTGTTGTGCACCGCGGCTCTCGCCGAGACCAAGGACCGCGACTTGCGGGAGGCGCAGCGGCGCGTCGCCATCCCAGGTTGATCCCCATCAAGGGCAAGCGCGGTGCCAGTTGCGGATCAGGCGGAGGTCGGCGGCCTCCCCGTGATGCCCAGCAGGCGATCGAGCAGCGGGGCGCCCTCCGGTACGGGCACGGCCGCGGGGAACACCCCGATCGCGCGCCACTCCTCAGCATGCGGGCTGATCTCCTCCCAGATGCCCTGCACGAGCTCGTCGGGTAGGGACGGTTCGACTCCGATCACCAGCCCGAGGTCATGAGCCCGCAGGCCGCGGAAGCCGTTGATCTGCCAGAAGTACTCCCGCGCGGTGAAATCGCCGAAGGAGCAGTGCACGATCCGGTCCGGATCAGCCAGCGCGGCCGCCGCCGCGCACGCCGTGTCCACGATCGCGGCGAAGCTGGCCTTGGGGTCACTCCCGAGCAGGTCCCCGTCAAACTTGTCGCGGCCGGCCTCGTCCATCGTCGCGCCGGCCAACATGTCGGGTACCCAGGCGTCGTCGTAGGCGTGGTAGTTGACGATCTCGCGCAGGGTCGGGGTGTGGTCCATCCTCTGCATGGCGAAGTCGGCTGGCATCGGCATCGTCCACTGGTCGTCCTTGACCTGCTGGATGACGTCGTTGAGTGTCCGGTCCGCCAACACGAACACGTCTGCTTCACGCATGCGATCTCCTTCGATCAGGTCCGGTCCACGGCCGGACGACTCTCGAGTGGTGGTGTTGCCATCGTGGCGGCTGGCACCGACATTCCTGGCAGTCCGCTGACGCCCGGTGTGGGCCCTCAGTGCCAGATGCGGCGTGCTAAGTATTGCTGCGCCGATCGAGTAAGTACCGATGGGCCATTCGGGTCACTTTTGATCCGACCGGCACCCTTGCTATCACGTAGTGTTACCATTGCCTGGTCCGTAGCCCTGAATGATGGGCCGTAGGCGATAGGCAAGGGGGGCCTGGCCGTGCTGGACGCATTCGTGTTTCACCTCAAGTGGTCACCAGCTCCACGTTAGCCATAGCTAACGGGGCTTCGCCCTGGGGACAACGTTGACATCGGCCGCCCTGACCAGGGTGGCCTGGTCTTCGACCGCCGCGCCAGGGGCCACTCCATGCCTGCATGTCGATGACAACCACGCCATGGTCCACACGGGCCAACCCAGGCACTAGGTGTGGACGACTGAGTTAGACCGCGTACGGGGGGCAGTGCCGAGGATGAGCAGGCTACAAGATCGTGAGCTGGTCTTGGGGATCACACCTTTCGAGGAACCCAACGCCGCTCTCACCGTGGCGCTCGCGCGAGCCGGCGCGGTGGGCGTCCTCGATCTGGGCCGCGACGCCGGGCGTGCGCGCGTCACGCTGGCGGATGTCTGCCAATGGTGGCCCGGTCCTTTCGGGGTCCGCGTGCCGGCCGGATGTCCACTGTCGCCGGCCGACCTACCGGAGCAGGTCGACGCGGTCGTACGCGGGCCCGGTTCGCAGTGGCCGGCCGCACCCGGGCAGCGCAGGTTCATCGAAGTCATCTCGGTAGCTGAGGCACGCGCAGCGGTCCGAGCCGGGGCGTACGGGCTGATCGCCAAGGGCGCCGAGGCCGGCGGCCGGATCGGTGCCACGACGACGTTCGTGCTGCTGCAGCAGCTGCTGGCCGATCCGCAGATCCGCGTCCCGATCTGGGCGGCCGGCGGGATCGGGCTGCATACGGCGGCCGCGGCGGTGGCCGGCGGCGCAGCCGGGGTGGTGCTGGACACGCAGCTGGCGCTGGTTGCCGAGGCCGACCTGCCGGCCGAGGTGGCTGCGGCGATCCGGGTCATGGACGGCAGCGAGACCGCGGTCGTCGGCGGTCACCGCCTTTACGCGCGCCCGGACCTGGCGGCCGGACAACCCGACACGGTGGCTACCCGGCTGGGCGCCCGGGACTTGGGTGTCCTGCCGATTGGTCAGGACGGTGCGCTGGCCGCTCCGCTGGCGCAGCGATATGTGACCGCAGGGGGTGTCGTGACTGCCGTCCGCGCTGCGGTCACCGATCAGCTGCGGACCGCCCAACGGCACACGGCCCGATTGTCATCGGCACCGATGCACGTGGCCCAGGGCACAGGACCGCTCATCGCGCAGGGGCCGATGACCCGAGTCAGTGACCAGGCCGGCTTCGCCGCCGCAGTGGCGGAGGCCGGCGGGTTGCCATTCCTGGCTTTGGCGCTGAGCAGCGGCGAGCAGGCGCAGGTCCTGCTGGAGCAGACCGCGACCCTGTTGGGTGGCCGGCCATGGGGGGTGGGCATTCTCGGGTTCGTCCCGCCGGAAATCCGCGAGACGCAACTGGCCGCGGTGCACGAGGTACGACCGCCGTATGCGCTGATCGCCGGGGGCCGGCCGGCGCAGGCGGTGCCGCTGGAGGCGGCCGGGATCGAGACGTTCCTGCACGTGCCCTCCCCCGGCCTGCTGGACCGCTTCCTGGCTGAGGGTGCCCGGCGGTTCGTGTTCGAAGGGCGGGAATGCGGCGGCCACGTCGGTCCGCGGGCCAGCTTCCCGCTGTGGGAGATCCAGGTCCAGCGGCTGCTCGGGTATGACGACGCGCACGGGTGTGCCGGCCAGCTGCAGGTGCTGTTCGCCGGGGGTATCCATGACGAGCGTTCGGCTGCCATGGTCACCACGCTGGCCGCGCCCCTACTGCAGCGGGGCGCCAGGATCGGGGTGTTGATGGGCACCGCGTACCTGTTCACCCAGCAGGCGGTCACGGCCGGGGCCATCCGGCCCGGCTTCCAGCAGGCCGCGCTGGCCTGCGAGCGCACCGTGCTGCTGGAGACCGCACCCGGCCATGCCACCCGCTGCGCGGACTCGCCGTACGTGCGCACGTTCACCGAGACCCAGGCCCGATTGGTGGCCGCCGGAGCGCCGCGCGATCAGATGTGGGCCCAGCTGGAGCGGCTCAACCTGGGTCGGCTGCGAATCGCTAGCAAGGGACTGCGCCGAGACGGTGAGGCACTGGTCGCGGTGGACGAACAGGTCCAGCACTCCGACGGCATGATCATGCTCGGCGAAGTGGCCACGCTGCGTTCGGCGACCACGACAATCGAGGCCTTGCACACCCAGGTCACCGCGGGCGCTGCCGGCTTCCTGGCCGCGAGGGTCGGCGAGCTGGGCATGGAGCCGACTGACGATGACCGCCAGCTCCCGTCGTCCAAGGCGCAGCCGTTGGATGTGGCGATCGTCGGCATGGCCGGGATACTCCCGGGTGCTGCGGACCTGCCCGGCTACTGGGCCAACGTGTTGGCCGGGGTGGATGCGGTCACCGAGGTGCCCACCGAGCGGTGGGACCCTGCGGTGTACGACAAGCCCGCGCAATGGGGCGGCTTCCTGCCGGACGTCCCGTTCGATGCACTGGCCTACGGCATCCCGCCTGCGGCGCTGGCCAGCATCGAACCGGTCCAGCTGCTGGCGCTGGAGGTGGCTGCCCGGGCGCTGCGCGACGCCGGGTACGCGCAGCGGGCCTTCGACCGGGAGCACACGTCGGTGATCTTCGGTGCCGAGGCGGGTACCGACCTGGCCAACGCGTACGGGTTCCGTTCGCTCTACCCGGCCTACCACGGGAAGCTGCCGGCCGGGCTGGATGAACAGCTGCCGAAGCTGACCGAGGACTCTTTTCCTGGGGTATTGGCCAACGTGATCGCCGGCCGGATCGCCAACCGGCTGGATCTCGGTGGCGCCAACTACACAGTGGACGCAGCCTGCGCCTCCGCGCTGGCCGCCATCGACCTGGCCTGCAAGGAGCTCCGGGCCGGCACCAGCAATGTGGTGCTAGCCGGCGGCGCCGACCTGCACAACAGCATCCACGACTACCAGATGTTCGCCTCTGTGCAGGCGCTGTCGGGGACCGGTAGATGCCGCCCGTTCGACGCCTCCGCAGATGGCATCGCGCTCGGCGAGGGTGTGGCGTGCGTGGTGCTCAAGCGGGTGGCCGACGCCGAACGCGACGGCGACCGGATCTATGCGGTGATCAAGGGGATCGGCTCGGCCAGCGACGGGCGCTCGCTGGGCCTGACCGCACCGCGGCCCGACGGGCAGCGCCGGGCGCTGGAGCGCGCCTACCGGATGGCCGGGATCTCACCGGCCGACGTCGGGTTGGTCGAGGCGCACGGCACCGGCACGGTAGTCGGGGACCGCACCGAGCTGGCGGTGTTGACCGAACTGTTCACCGCCGCCGGCACCGCGACCGGCAGCTGCACGCTGGGATCGGTGAAATCCCAGATCGGACACACCAAGTGCACCGCAGGGATAGCCGGTTTGATCAAGGCGGCGTGCGCGGTGCACACCGGGGTGCGGCCACCGACCGGCCAGCTGCGCGACCCGAACCCGTACTGGGATTGCGACACCAGCCCGTTTTCCTTCGAGATCGCCCCACGGCCTTGGGCTAGCGCGGCGCCGCGCAGGCCCCGGGTTGCGGGAGTGAGCGCGTTCGGGTTTGGCGGCACGAACTTCCACGCCGTGCTCACCTCCTACGACGGGGCACCTGAGCCACGGCACGGGCTGGACGCGTGGCCGGCCGAGCTGTTCCTGTTCGCCGGTGTGGATCGGGCCGCGGCGATCGCGGAGATGGATCGGCTGGCCGAGCTGCTCGCGGCCAACGACGCGGCCGGCCGGCCCTGGCGGTTGCGGGATCTGGCGCTGACGGTGTGCAGCTCCCGTCGGGGACGGGTGTGGGCCGCAGTGGTTGCCGCCGACCTGGATGACCTCGCGAGCAAGGTGGCCCGGACCAGGGCTGCGGCCACGGCGGATGGTGTTTTCCTTGCACGGGACGATCAGACCGCGAGTCAGGTCGCGTTCCTGTTCCCGGGCCAGGGCAGCCAGCGCCCCGGCATGCTGGCCGACCTGTTCGTGGCGTTCCCGCGGCTGCGGCGATTTCTGACGCTCGGTGACCGGTGGGCCGGCGCGATGTTCCCGCCGGCCGCGTTCGGCAAGGAGGAGTCGGCGCGCCAGCGGGCCGCGCTGACCGACACCCGGGTCGCCCAGCCGGCGCTCGGGGTCGCCGGGCTGGCCATGCATGAGTTGCTCACCTCGCTCGGGGTGCAACCCGACCATCTCGGTGGGCACAGCTACGGTGAGCTGGTCGCGCTGGCAGCGGCCGGTGCCCTGGATGCCGCTGAACTGCTGGAACTCAGCGAGGTCCGGGGTCAGGCCATCCTTGCGGCCGCCGGCGCCGCTCCCGGCACGATGGCCGCGGTCGCTGCGCCTGCTGAGCAGGTCCGGGCCGTGCTCGGAGACCAACCGGTGGTGATCGCCAACCACAATGGGCCCGCTCAGACGGTGATCTCCGGGCCCACCCCGGCGGTGCGGGTCGCGCTGGACCGGCTCGCTGCGATGGGGCTGACCGGCGCGCTCATCCCGGTGGCGTGCGCGTTCCACAGTCCGGTGGTGGCTGGTGCCACGCCGATCTTTGCCGCCGAGCTGGACCGCCGCACCGTCGGCTCACCGCAGCGGCCGGTGTGGTCGAACACCACGGCGGCGCCGTACCCGACCGAGCCGGTTGCCGTCCGCGAAACGCTGGCCGCTCACGTCGCCGAACCGGTCCGGTTCGTCGAGCAGGTCGAGGCGATGTATGCGGCTGGGGTACGGGTCTTCGTCGAGGCCGGCCCCGGCCGGGTGCTCACCCAGCTGGTCGGCACAATTCTGCGGGGCCGGCCCCACGCCGCGGTCGCCACCGACGTGTCGGGCGAGCCCGGGCTGCCGCGGCTGCTGCTGGCGCTCGCCGAGCTGGCTGTCGCCGGGGTACCAGTCGATCCGACTGCGCTGTTCCACGGCCGGGACGTGCGCACGGTGTCGGCGTCGGCGGTGCCCGGGCGCCCTGCCTGGGTGGTCAACGGCCACGCGGTCAAGACCGCTGACGGGCAGTACCTGCCGGGCGGGTTGCGGCCCGCGCAACGGCTGCCCGCGCAACGGCTGCCCGCGCAGGACAGTGCCGTGGCCGAGACCCAGGGTAGGCCGGACGCGGCCGTACTGGAGTTCCTGCGCAACACCCGCGAGCTGGTCGCCGCCCAGCGCGAGGTCATGCTCGGCTACCTCGGTACCTCGACCCTTCCGCCCGCAGCGTTGCCACCCGCCTTGCCACCTGCCCCAGTGCAGACCGCCGAAGTGCACACCACCGTCACAAGCCAGATAGTCGAATCCGATGCTGCCGGACCGATCGAGCCACGTGAGCTGACATCCGAGGGGGTGCTGGCCACCGTCCGGTCCCTGGTGAGCGAACGCACCGGTTACCCGATCGACATGCTCGAGGAAAACCTCGACCTGGAGGCCGACCTCAGCATCGACTCGATCAAGCGGACCGAGATGATCGGTGTGCTCACCGACCGGCTCGGGTTGGCTCGTACCGGCGCGGCGCTGGATGAGTCGGTGATGGAAGAGTTGGCCCGGTTGCGGACGCTGCGCGGAATCGTCGACTGGATAACCAGACGGCTCGGCACGCCGGCGCAGGCCGCACCACCTGAGCGGGTTCGTCGCTACCTCGTCGACGTCGCCGCGCTGCCGCCGCTGGCCGCATCTCCCGAGGTGTCGCTCGTCGGGCGCCGGGTCACCGTCATCGGGGACGGAGCAGGCAGCGCGCTAGAGCTTTCCGTGTTGCTGGAGCGGCGCGGCGCCGAAGTGCGGCTGCTGGGCCCGGACCAGGCTACTGAGGCGACCGGAACCGATGCGCTCATCTATCTCGCCGCGCTGGACCGCGGACGGGCACCGGTGCTGCCAGACGGGTTCGCCGCGCTCCGGGACGCCGTCCTCGGCGGGGTCGGCCAGTTGCTCGTGGTCACCGGCTCGGGTGGCAGGTTCGGTCGCCAGCATGCTGCCAACGGGGTGGCCGGGGTCGGGCTGGCCGGCCTGGTCCGCACGATCGCCCGCGAATACCCAGATCGCCTCGTCCGGGTCGTCGACGTCGACCCGAAGGACGAGCCGGTCGACATCGCCGGGCATCTGCTGGCCGAACTGCTCACCCCCGGCGCACCCACGGTGGTGGGCTACGCGGCTGGGGAGCGCGTCACGCTGCGGCTCGCCGCGGCGCCGCTGAGTTCGGATGGATCCACCGAGTTCGGGCTGGGGGCGGACTCGGTGGTGCTGCTGACCGGCGGTGCCCGCGGCATCACCGCCCAGGTCGCGGTCGGCCTGGCCCGGGCCGGCGCCGGCCACCTCGAGCTGGTCGGCCGCACTCCGGCGCCGGTCGGCGACGAGGACAAGGTGACCGCTGCGGCGACCGACCGGGTCGCGTTGCGGCGGGTGCTGGTGCAGGCCGGGGACCGCCGGCCGGCCGAGATCGAGGCGGCGATCAGCCGGATCCTGGCGCAGCGGGAGATCCGGGCGACGCTGGCCGAGCTGGCCGGGGTGGCCGCATCGGTCCGCTACTCCGCCGTGGATGTGCGGGATCCGGCGGCGGTCAGCGCCCTGGTGGACGGCGTGTATCGCCGGCACGGGCGGCTGGACGGGATCGTGCATGGCGCCGGGGTGCTCGCTGACCGGCTGCTGGCCGACAAGACACCCGAAGGGTTCGCCCGAGTGTGGGCAACCAAGGTCGACGGGGCGCGGGCGCTCGCCGAGGCGGTCCGGGACGACCTCGGCTTCCTGGTCCTGTTCGGCAGCGTGTCCGGGGTGTTCGGCAACCGCGGGCAGGTCGACTACGCCGCCGCCAACGATGCACTGGACACGCTGGCCCGAATCTGGGCCGGCCGGACCCGCGGCCGGGTCGTCGCCCTCGACTGGGGGCCGTGGGCGACACCCGACCGTGGGCTTGGCGGAACCGGGATGGTGTCTGCCGACCTGAGGCGCGAGTACGAGCGGCGCGGCATCGGGTTGATCGAGGTGGGCGACGGTGTCGGGTGCCTGCTCGCGGAGCTGGCCGGCGGCACCGACCCTCAGGTGGTGTACATGTGCGCACAGCCTGAGAAGTTCGAGGGCGGGGCATTCGAGGTCGGGCAGGATGGCTGAACCGGTTGAGGTGGCCATCGTCGGGATGGCCGCGGTGTTCCCCGGCGCTCCCGACCTCGCCACCTACTGGTCCAACATCCTGGCCGGCGTCGATGCGATCACCGACGTTCCGGCCGCCCGCTGGGACCCGTCCTACTACGATCCCGAGGCTGCTGCGGGCGGGCGCGGCGACCGGCTGTACTGCCGCCGCGGCGGGTTCGTGGCGGGTGTCGGATTCGACCCGGTGCGCTTCGGCATCATGCCGGTGGCGGTGTCCGGCGGGGAACCCGACCAGCTGATCGCACTGCACGTCGCCGCGGAGGCGCTCGCTGACGCCGGTGGCGAGGAGCAGTTGGGCGACCGGTCCCGGGCCGGGGTGATCGTCGGGCGCGGCGGCTACCTCACGCCCGGTCTGGCCCGGCTGGATCAGCGGGTCCGGACCGCGAACCAGCTCGTCACCACCCTCCGGGAGCTGCTCCCCGACCTCGACGAGGCCCGGCTGGACGAGGTCCGGACCGCCTTTCAGTCCCGGCTCGGCCCGGACCGGCCGGAGGCCGCGATCGACCTGGTGCCGAACCTGGTGGCCTCCCGGGTGGCCAACCGGCTCGACTTGGCGGGCCCCGCCTACACCGTCGACGCGGCCTGCGCCTCGTCGTTGGTCGCCATCGACCATGCCGTGCAGGAGTTGACCGCCGGTCGCTGCGACGTGGTGCTCGCCGGCGGGGTGCACCACTGCCACGACATCACGCTGTGGAGCGTGTTCAGCCGGCTCGGTGCGCTGAGCCCCAGCCAGCGGATCCGGCCGTTCCACCGCGGCGCCGACGGCATCCTCATCGGCGAGGGCACCGGAATGGTCGTGCTCAAGCGTCTCGCCGACGCCGGCGATGATCGGGTGTACGCGGTGATCCGCGGCAGTGGGGTGGCCAGCGACGGCCGGGTGAGCAGCCTGATGAGCCCGCGGGCCGACGGGCAGGTCCGGGCCATCGAGCGGGCCTGGCGGGCCGCCGATCTGGACCCCACCGAATCGGGCGCGCTCGGCCTGCTCGAGGCGCACGGCACCGCGACCCCGGCTGGCGACGGGACCGAACTGGCCTCGCTGACCCGGGTATTCGGGTCGGCGAATGGCACCGACATCGGCATCGGCTCGGTGAAGTCAATGATCGGCCACGCGATGCCGGCTGCGGGTGTCGCCGGGCTGATCAAGGCCGCGCTGGCCGTGCACCACGGCGTGCTGCCGCCCACCCTGCACTGCGAGGACCCGCACCCGGCCCTGGCCGGCTCCCGCTTCGCGCCGGTCACCGCGGCCCGACCGTGGATCACGATCGGACGCACGCCGCGCCGGGCCGCAGTCGACGCCTTCGGCTTCGGCGGCATCAACGCCCACGCCATCGTGGAGCAAGCGCCCGACACTCGACGCGCCCGAAGATCACGACCATCGGGTCCGGAGCGGCTGCTACTGCTGGCCGGGTCCGGCGTGGACGAGGTGGCCCGGCAGCTCCAGGTGCCCGACGCCGGCCTGCTCGACCGCGATGACGCGAGCGATCCTCCAGGTAGCGGTCCCTGCCGGCTGGCGATCGTCGCACCCACCGCGCGCCGGTTGGCGCTGGCCCGCCGGATCGTTGAGCAGGGCAAGCCGTGGCGGGGCCGCGACGATATCTGGTTCACCGCCGCGCCGCTGCACCCCGAGCCCGCGCCAGGTCGGCTGGCGTTCATCTTCCCGGGGCTGGAGCAGGGATTCGAGCCCCGAACCGACGACGTCGCCGATCATTTCGGGCTGGACCGGCCGAACCTCGGCGACATTTCCGTACTCGGCCGCCACGGCCTCGCCGTGTTCACCGTCGGCCGGCTCCTTGACGCGGCGTTGCGCGAGCTCGGCGTGATACCGGATCTGGTGGCCGGGCACAGCGTCGGTGAATGGAACGCGATGACCACCGCCGGCATCTACCCGCGCCGGGCCGTCGAGGAATTCATCACGTCATTCGATCCAGCCGTGCTGCACGTCCCCGGGCTGCTGTTCGCCGCGCTCGGCTGCGGGGCCGAACAGGCCACCCAGGTGATTGACGAGCTGGACGGGGTCGTGGTCTCGCACGACAACTGCCCACACCAGTCGATCATCTGCGGCGCGGAAACGGCCGTAGCTCCCGTCCTGGACCGGCTGCAGGCGCGCGGGATCACGTGCCAGGTGTTGCCGTTCCGGTCCGGTTTTCACTCACCGATGCTCGAGCCCTACCTGCGCCGGATCCTGGACACTTTCGCCGGTCTGCCGGTGCGTCCCCCGGCCCGCCCGATCTGGTCGGCCACCGTCGTCGACCGCTACCCCGACGACCCCGACCGTATCCGCGACCTCGCCGCCCGGCACCTGCTGGAACCGGTTCGTTTCGGTCCGCTGATCCGGCGGCTGTACGAGGCGGGGACACGTGCCTTCATCCAGGTCGGCACCGGGAGCCTGCCCGGATTTGTGGCCGACACGCTGGCAGGCCTGCCGCACCTCGCGGTAACTGCCAACACGCCGAGGCGGTCCGGTCTCGACCAGCTCAGGCGAGTCGTAGCCGCATTGTGGGTGGAGGGCTGGGCGCCCCGGCTCGACCGGCTGCCGTGCGCGACCCGGGTCCGGATACCGGTGTACGCAGAGCTCAGCGGGCCGGTGGTACCCCTGGACCTGGGTGCGCCGCTGGTCCGGCTCGGGGACACTGTTCCGGCGCTCGCACTGCCCGCGCGCTCACCGGTGCTGGGCACAGGTGAACCGGTGCCGCCGCTGTCCGCTGCGGGGCAGCCGGTGCTGGCCGAGTTCGACGCCGCATTACGGGAGGCCACAGCCGCCGCCACGGATGTCCTCGCTTCCTGGGCACGGCCCACCGGGCCGCCCACCCACAGGCAGGCCAGCACGACGCGAGCCTTTTCTCTGGCAACCATGCCGTACCTCGCCGATCACTGCTTCTACCGGCAGCCGGACGGCTGGGTCGAGCCGGCCGACCGGTACCCGGTGGTACCGCTGACCACGATTCTCGAGCTGATCGCCGACGCCGCCCGGGCGCTGGTTCCCGGCCGCACGGTCGTCGGCATCCGGGACGTACGAGCGCAGCGCTGGCTCGCCGTCATGCCGCCGGTCTCCGTCACGACCAGTGCGACGCTCGACCCGGACGGCAACGTGGCGGTGGTGCTCGACGGCTACGCGCGTGGCACGGTGCTGCTTGCCGACGATTACCCGGAGTCCCCCCGGCTGCCCGATGTGCCGCTCACCGGGCAACGGCCCTGCGAGGTCACCGCCAAGGGGCTGTACCAGGACCGGTGGATGTTCCACGGTCCGGCCTTCCAGGGTGTCGCCGAGCTCGGCCCGGTCGCCGATGACGGGATCGTCGGCGAACTGGTCGTCCCGTCGGCGCCCGGGGCGCTGCTCGATACCGCCGGGCAGCTGCTCGGTTTCTGGATCATGGCCCGGACCGCGCGGGACCGGCTCGCGTTCCCGGCCGCGATCGACCAGGTGCGCTACTACGGCTCACCGCCCGAGGCCGGCGCGCGAGTGCGATGCGTGGTCCGGATCAGCTCCATATCCGCCACCGAAGTCGTCGCTGACCTCGAGCTGCGGCGCGCGGATGGCCGGCTGTGGGCCCGCATCAACCGGTGGCGGGATCGCCGGTTCGACACCGACGAGGTGACGTGGCCGGTCTTCTTGTTCCCGGAACGCAACCGGATCGCGCAACGCCAACCCGGCGGGTGGTACCTGGTCCGGGACCGGTGGCCGGATCCGGCGACCCGGGAGCTGGTGATGCGTCGCTATCTCAGCGCTGCCGAGCGCGCGGACTACGAGCGGCGCACCCCGCGCGCGGCGCAGCAGTGGCTGCTGGGCCGGATCGCGGTCAAAGACGCCGTCCGGCAGTGGCTCTGGGACGCCGGTGCCGGCCCGGTGTTCCCGATCGAGGTCACGGTCAGCAACGACGCCTCGGGACGACCGCGGGTCGCGGGCCCTTTCACCAACGCCCCGGAGGTGTCGTTGGCGCACACTGGATCGCTGGCGGTGGCACTGGTGGGCAGCCCCGGGTGCTCGCCAGGGGTGGGCATCGACATCGAGCAGATCGCCGACCGGGATGACCGCACCGTGGCGGCGATCCTCACCGGCGCCGAACGCCGCCTGCTCAACTCGCTGTGTTCATCGGATTCGACCCGACCGAGCTGGGTGACCCGGTTCTGGGCCGCCAAGGAGGCCGTTGCCAAGGCCGCGGGCACCGGGCTGGGTGGGCGCCCGCATCGATTCACGGTCCAGCGGGTCGACGGAGATCGGCTGCTGGTCGCGGCTGGCGATGCGGCGCCCAGCCGCTGGGTGCAGACCGGGGTGGGCGCCGAATCCGAGCCGTACGCGATGGCCTGGACTTCGCTGGAGGAGATAGACCACGCATCCAAGCAGATATCAGCGCATGCGGGAGGGGCACCCTGATGATGGTTGATCAAATAATGATCGAGGTTCGCGCAATGCTGACTGAGATCATCGGCGCGGAATACGCTTTGAGTCTCGACATCGGCATGAACACCTCATTCGACGCAGATCTCGAGCTGGAGAGCATCGAGTTCGTCAAGCTGGCCACGATGCTCACCGAACGGTATGGCGACCGGGTTGACTTCGTCGCGTTTCTCGCGGACAAGGAGCTCGAGGACATCATCGGGCTGACGGTCGGCCAGGTGGTCAGCTACATTGCGAACTGTTCGGCTCTCGCGGATGCAGTCGATGGCTGAGATCACCACGAACGGCGTCCGGTTCCACGTCCAGCGGCTGACGCGACGCCACCGATCGACCCAGCTAGAGCACCCGGTCGTGTTCATCCACGGGCTGATCTTGGACAACCTGTCCAGCTATTACTGCACGCTGGCCAATCCGGTGGCCCACGCGGGCGCCGACGTGATCCTGTACGACCAGCGCGGCCATGGCCTGTCCGAGCGCCCGCTCACCGGTTACCGGCTCAGCGATTCGGTCGCCGACCTCGCGGGGCTGCTCGATGCCCTTGGCGTCGATGGTCCGGTGCATCTGGTCGGCAACAGCTATGGCGGCACGGTCGCGCTCGGCTTCGCGGTCGAGTACCCGGAGCGGGTGGCCAGCATGGTGTTGATCGAGGCCCGCGTGCCGCTCGAGGGTTGGGCAGAGCAGATGACCGCCACGATCAGGCAGATCGGGTCGGATCTCGCCGAGGGTGAGTCGGGCCGGTGGGTGGTACAGAACCGTAAGCACACCGAGCCAGCCGCACTCGGGCAAGACCTGATCCAGCGCACCAGCTTCATAGCAGATCTGCTGGCCACGGAACCCCTTGAGGAACGGCAGCTGCAGATGGTCACCCACCCCGTCCGCGCCGTGTATGGGAAGCAATCCGACATTCTCCACCATGCACACATACTCGAAGGTCTGCTGCCCCAGTGCGCGCTCACTGTCCTGCCGGACGGCGACCATCTGGTGCTGGCGAAGGCGACGCGAGTGGTGCGCGCCATCGTCCTGGATTGGTTCACGGCCCAAACCATGGCGACCCAAACCATGGCGACACAGGCGAGTCTGCAGTGAGCCGGTTCCTGTTCGTGGTGCCGCCGCTGGTCGGGCACACCTTGCCCACTGTGGCCCTCGGCCAGGAACTAGCCGCGCGCGGTCACCAGGTCGGCTGGGCCGGACATGCCGACACTGTCGGCCCGCTGCTGCCCCCCGGGGCCAGGCTGATCCCGGTCGCGGCGGACTTCGGCACCCAAACACTGACCCAGGTCCGCCACCGCTCGCTGGGCCTGCGCGGCGCGGCGGCGTTCCGGTTCTTGTGGGCCGATTTCCTGATCCCGCTGGCGGCCTCGATGGTGCCCGGCGTCGCGTCGGCAGTGGACCAGTTCGCCCCGGACGTTCTGGTCGTCGACCATCACGCGCTGGCCGGCGCGTTGGTCGCCCGCCAGCGCGGGCTGCCGTGGGCGACCTCGGCCACCACGTCGGCGGAGCTGACCGACCAGTTCGCCCCCGCGTCGCGACGCGCCACGTGGGCACGGCAGTGGCTGGCTGACCTCCAGCGCGGCTCGGCCGCATCAGACCCTGTTGACCTGAGGTTTTCCGACCATCTTGTGCTGGTGTTCACGACGGCGACACTGGCCGGGCCAGTAGATGACTACCCCGGCCACTACGTGTTCGTGGGTCCCGCCACGGGTGCGCGGACCGGCGGACCTGAGTTCCCGTGGGACTGGCTGCGCACAGACCGTCAGCACGTCCTGGTCTCGCTGGGTACGGTCAGCCAGAAGGTCGGCGAGCGGTTCTTCGCCACGGCGGCGGCGGCGGTGGCACCGCTCGCCGATCGGCTGCAGGCGATTCTCGTCGCCCCGCCCGACCTGGTCGACTCGCCGCCCGACCATGTACTGGTAAGCGAGTTCGTCCCGCAGCTTGATCTGCTCCCGCACTTGCACGCGGTAGTAAGTCACGCCGGCCACAACACGGTCTGCGAAACCCTTGCGCACGCCGTGCCGCTCGTGGTGGCACCGATCCGCGACGACCAGCCGGTGATTGCGGGGCAGGTCGTCGACGCCGGCGCAGGCGTCCGGGTGCACTTCGGCCGGGTTGGCGCCAGCGAGCTGCGCAACGCCATCACGAGCGTGCTCGACGACCCGTCCTACCGGGCCGCGGCGCGGCGCGTGCAGACCTCGTTCAACTCCGCAGGCGGCGCCGCCGTCGCGGCCGACCACCGGGAGAAACTCTTATGACTGCCGATCCGTACGAGGCGGCCCGGCGGTATTACCAGACGGAGCTGGCCGCCGGAGTCGAGCGTTTCCTCGAGCCCCGCCGGGACACCTGTCCCTGGTGCGGATCCACCGATCTGTCGGTCCGGCTGCGGACGTCGGACCTGTGTCAGCGCAAGCCGGGCCGGTTCACCCTGGAGCAGTGCGGCGCCTGCCGGCATATTTTCCAGAACCCCCGCCTCACCTTGACCGGACTGGACTTCTACTACCGGGATTTCTACGACGGCCTTGGGCGCGAATCCACCGAGTCCGTGTTCGGTGGCCTCAGCCGGTGGTACCGGCAGCGCGCCGAGCTGCCCCAGGCGTTCACCACGCCGAAGACCTGGCTTGACGTCGGCACCGGCCATGGGCACTTCTGCGAGATTGCGCGCGAAGTCTGGCCGGACACGGTGTTTGACGGGCTCGACCAAAGCGTCAGCGTCGAGGAGGCGCAACACCTCGGCCGGGTCGACCACGGCTACCGGGGCATGTTCACTGACCTTGCCGATGAGCTGGCCGGTCGGTACGACGTGATCAGCATGCACCACTACCTCGAACACACCCGTGAGCCGCTGGACGAGCTCGATAGTGCGGCCAAGGTGCTCACCTCGGACGGCTACCTCCTGATCGAGTTGCCCGACCCCGACTACCGCTTCGGCCGAGCACTCGGCCGCATGTGGTTTCCTTGGTTCCAGCCGCAGCACCAGCACATGTTCCCGCTGGACAACCTCGTGCGCGCACTTTCCGACCGCGGACTTTCGCCGGTGACCATCGAACGCGGCACCGCTCACCAGGCGGGTACTGACCTGTTCCTGAGCCTCATGCTGGCGCTCAACGTCTGCGCACCCAACCCGAGACTGCCGTGGCTGGCCGCCGGGCCGACCCGCTGGCGGCGGCTCCGGCACGCCACGGTATGGGCCGCGGGCCGGCCGTTGCTGATGGGCGCATACCTCCTCGATGCGCTGCTCTACCAGTTGGTGCGCCGCACCCGCGGGGGCAACGCCTACCGAGTGCTGGCCCGCAAGGACGGCTGACGGTTGCGATGCCGCCGTGGGCATCGCGTTGGATCCGACGGAAAGGAAGCAGAGATGAGCACCATCACCGCGTCGCCGGGCATCAGTCAGGCAGACCTGCTGCCGCGGATGATGCAGCTACTGGCACGTGACAAATGGTCGCGGGACCAGCTACTGAAGTACCAGGCAGAACGGCTGCGGGCGCTGATCGCGCACGCTGTGTCAGCGTCGCCCTACTACCGGGAGGCGCTCGGGCCCGACGCTGCTTCGGGCGACGTGCCGCTAGAGGAGCTGCCGACGCTGTCGAAGACGGTCTTGCTCGATGACTTCGATCGGATCGTGACCGATCCGCAACTGCGTCGCGCCGGCGTAGAGGCGCACGTGACCGGCCCCGATCCCGCACAGCCTTTCCACGGGGAATACCAGGTCTTCTCGACCTCGGGGACCACGGGCGAGCGCGGCCTGCTCGTCTGTTCCCGCGCCGAGTTCCTCACGGCGATCGCCTCGTGTGTCGCCACGACGGTCCGGTACGGGGTCCCACCGGGGAGACGCATCGTCGGGATCGGTAGCGGCAGCCCGTTTCACATTTCGCGGCAGATCTCACAGCGGATCGAGGCCATGCTGCCATCCGCCGGCCAGGCTTCGCCCCAGCTCACAGCCACGACGCTCTTACCGGAGATGGTCACAGCCCTCAACGCCTACCAGCCACATGTCCTGATCAGCTACTCCTCGCTCGCCGCCCTCCTCGCCGAGGAGCAGATTCGGGGAGAGTTGGAGATCACGCCCACGCACGTGTGCTGCGCTGGAGAGGTGCTCACCGACGATATGCGGCACCGCATCCATGAAGCCTGGGGGATCCACCCCCTCGAGGCATACGGTGCGACGGAGGCGATCGCAATTGCCGGCAGCTGCCCCGCGCGCGTCGGCATGCACATCTGCGAGGACCTCGTCGTCCTCGAGGCCGTGGACGAGCACAACCGCCCCGTTCCGCCGGGGACGCCCAGCCACAAGGTGCTGCTCACCAACCTGGTGAACACCACCCAGCCGCTCATCCGCTACGAGCTGTCCGACTCGGTCACTCTGGCCGCCGGACCCAACCCCACCGGCCGGCCCTACCAGCGCATCGACCGGGTCAACGGCCGCAGCGACGACATCCTTAGGTTCCCCGCACCCGGCGGTGGCACGGTGGCCGTGCATCCCGCTCCCCTGAGGGCACCGTTCCTCGAGTTCCCCGACGTCCGCCAATACCAGATCCGCCATGACGGCACCCGCCTCGACGTCCACGCCGTGCTCCGGGCTTCCGCCGCCCCAGACACCCTCGCTCACATCCGCACGGCGCTCCTCCGCGTCATCGAGAGCCTCGGCGCCATCCCACCTCATGTCGACGTGACCTCAGTCCTTGTTATCGAGCGGGAGGCCGGGGCCGGGAAGTGCAAGCTCGTCAAATCCACCGTCTGCAAGGACGGCTGACCGTTGACCACACCGGAGGACTTCGCCGGTCGGGTTGCCCTGGTCACCGGTGCCGCGTCCGGGATCGGGGCCGCGGTCGCGACCCGCCTCGCCACTGACGGTGCCCACGTCGCGGTGGCAGACAACGACTACCTCGGCGCCGAGCGCACAGTGCGCCTGATCCGCGATGCCGGCGGCCGCGCCGAACCCGTCTCGGTCGATGTCACCGACCCGGCCTCAGTCGAAGCGGCGGTCAAGACCACCGTCGCCGCATTCGGCGGCCTGCATCTCGCGGTGAACAACGCCGGTGTGACCGGTCCCGCCGCGCCCACCGGAGAATACGACCCACAAGATTGGCGGCGCGTGATCGACGTCGATCTCAGCGGCGTCTTCTACTGCCTGCGCTACGAGATCCCCGCTCTGCTCATCGCCGGCGGTGGATCGATCGTGAACATGTCATCCGTGCTCGGGAGTAACGGATGTCCGCAGCAGGTCGCCTACGCCGCGGCCAAGCACGGCGTCATCGGGCTCACCAAGAGCGCCGCGCTCGAGTACGCCTCTCAGGGCATCCGAGTCAACGCCGTCGCTCCCGGCTTCATCGAGACACCGCTGTTGACCAAGGGCCTCACCCCACTCGGTCGCCGGAGGCTGGTCCGCGCCCACCCGATCGGCCGGCTCGGCGACGCTGCCGAGGTCGCCGAGCTGGTCGCGTTCCTGCTCTCGGACTATGCCTCCTTCATCACCGGCAGTTACCACCTCGTGGACGGCGGCTACGCGGCGCACTGAAGTGCAGTCGTTACCGCAGCTGGGTGGGAGTTACCCGCTGCCGCGGACGCCGAGAAAGCAGCTGGTGCGGCTGCTTCCGGCGACCGAGAGTAGCCGTTCGGCGCTCCTCCGTAACGACGACCAGCCGGGCACCGATTCCCAGGCACTGGCCACTGGGGCACGGAGGTGGCCGACTCGCACCATTTTTCGTTGAGAGAGGCGTCATGGCCGTAGTCCAGCCGGTCCCCCCGGCCCCACAGACCGTCTTCGTCTACCCGGGCGGCAGTTACCCGGAGAGCAGCGCTGCCCCGGCGACGAAGTCTCTCGTGGAGACGGAGCCGCACAAGGGGACGGAGCCCCTCAGCGGGCCAGCGCCCCTCAGCGAGACAGAGCCCTGCCACGAGGCAAAGCCCCTCCACGGGACAGCGCCCCTCAAGCAGCAGCCGCGGATCACCGCGGGGATGTTGCTCGCGTTCATCGTCGCCATCGTGGCGAACCTCGCCGTCATCGGCATCCTCGCCAGCAGCGGCGAGCCAGCCTCGACGGCCATGGTGCATGCCGAGGAGCAGCCGCTCCCAGTACCGGTTGCCCTGCCAGCACCGGCGAACCTGGCGACCACTTTTGGCGAGGGCAGGTTCCTGGTCGGCAGGGACATCGCCCCGGGCACATACCAGACCACCGGGCCATCCGACAAATTTGATTGTTACTGGGAGCGGCTCAAGGACATAAGCGGCGCCCCAGATTCGATCATCGCCAACGACCTCAAGAATGGCGCAGCCACGGTGACGATCGACAAGAGCGACGTCGCGTTCCAGACTCGCTGGTGCAACACCTGGAGCAAGGTCAGCTGACCCTACCGGTCATCGACGTCGTACACGTCGGTCGCCGGGTCTGCCAGTAACCGGTCAGCCAGCTCCCGCTTCAGGACAGTCAACCGGCTCTCCTCCTCTTTGGTGCGCTCCTCCTTGCGCGCCAGCGTGACGAACTCCTCCCGCACGTATCCCTCGCGAAGGACCACCGTCGCGCTGCGACCTCGGTAGCCGAGCCGGAAAACGAAGCGTTCGCGGGTGGTACCCAGTTCGGGACGCGCCAACGCGTCGTCGATGACATATCGGCCCTCGGTCACAGCACGGGTGACCATTTCGAAGCCATCGCGGGCGCCTGGGCCGGCAAAGGCCGTCTCGATCTCAATCTCGTGCCGCTCCACCAGGCCAGCCGGCTCGAGGAGCGGTAGCACCCGTTCCAGCACCTTGAAAGCATGGGCTACGCCCCCAGGGGAACCCGGGCCGTGGTAGCGCATCAGGTCCTCGAACGTATAGGCCAGCGTGCTTCCTTGATCCGCAACCTCGATCGTGCTGATCAACCCGGACTCCTTCACAGCCACCGATGCGGGTTCAGACCAGCAACGATACGTGACCCACCTGCTCGGGGAGCAGCGCGCGCAGACCGACCCGTGACCAACGATCTTGTGAGGACTGGCGCTGAGGAGCTGGGACCTATCGTCAGGGACGGCGGCAGGAAGTGCCCGAGTTGGTGACGTTGCTGCTCAACCGGTGAGCTATGACGGTGTTGTCGCGGCCACGCCGGATCTCGGCGTCGGCCTCACCCAGGCCCACGGTCGTTTCAAGAGCGTATACCAGCATAGAATTTCGCGCAGTGGTCGGGCGGGACCGCCAAGTGGAACCTTTTTGCAGGTCGCGGGGCGCCCGCTGGCCACCTAATGGAACCTTGTGCGCATCCATCGCCCGCGACGCCGACCGCTCCTGGGTTCCCGATCTGGTCGCGCGCTCAGCTCACCCGGTCGGTCTTCGGCAGTACCACGGGGCCGTTTGGCGGCACCGAAACCCGCGACGGCGTCCCACTCCCTGCCAGGTAAGGCCGCTGCGCAGGGTCGAAGTACTTCGCCAGATCAGCGGCCGTGATGTTCTCCGCGCAACGGTTGAAAATACAGCCGGTCCGTTCCAGCGCGCTGGCGACGAGCCCTGAGCACACGTACTGGCCGTCGATGAAGAACCTCAGCTTGCTGCCGGTGAGCATCGACAGGGCGATGCTGATAATCGTCAACGGTCCGTACGGGGCCTGCTCGTTCAGCACCGACCTGGCGAACGCGACCGCCTCCGCGCGGTTCTCGTCCGAGGTCTTGATGCGGAAGATCTGGTAATGCCGCCCTGTGTAGTAGTCAAGTGGTACTTCCCTGACGCCGGTACCCACCGCCTCGATCAGGGTGCCGTCACGGTCCACGATCAGCGCGGCGTGCGCCCAGTCCACGTACTTCCGGTCAGCCCCGTGGATCCGCATCCTCTGGCCGAATTTGATCAGCCAGCCCTGGAAACCGTGTCCCTTCACGAGGATGAAGTCCCCCGCATCGAACTCCGTCGCGGCCTCGCCCGGCTCGAAGTACTCCGGCGGGAGGGTGTGCACTGGTCGCGAGGTGGAGAAGTCACGATCTTTGGTGGATGAGCCAGGAGTTTCCATGTTCGCTCCAGGTTGTGTGCGGTGCCGGCTTCGCCAATCCCCTTTGCTGACGGGCCTTCGAGGGATAGAGGCGCGTGGCGACGCACAGATACCCGCTGGAGCGAACTACGAGAACACCACCCGTTCAGCCGATGCGAGCAGGTTTACCGGCTGGTCGCTGAGATCCGGCAGCCGTTGTCGCTGGCCCTGGCCGCGTCGGAGTCACCCTGGGTGCCCCGGGTCTGCCAAGGTCGAGACTCGCGCGGCGGCTTGAGGACGGTGGTGGGCCAGCTACCTGGCGATCTCCGCGGCCGGCCGAGGCGGGCCGCGGAGACTCCAGCACTGGTGGCCGGCGGGAGTGCTACTCGACGAGGACTACGGGGTCGCAGGTGCCACTGCTGGCCCCGTAAAGCAGCCCGTTTGCGCACTTTCGGACGGTTTCCGGTGACTCCGCCAGCGCATGCTGGCTTACCGAACCCGAAACTAGTGTGCTGCTTCCGGCCACAGGAGTGGCCGCGCTATTGCGTCCTACCATGGCCGTGGCGCTGGAACCGGTCATGTTCAGTGCGAGGAACGTCCCCACCAGTGCGATCGAGCCACGTCGGACGGTCCCCCAGATCATGCTCATTGTGGTCCCCCTCGTTGGTCGGATGGCCGTGCGACGATACCGCCGATTCGGCTAATCCATACGATGACCAGAAGCAGGCACCCTGACAACATGCGTTCACCACGTAATATTCTTCGAGCCACTACTTAATTATGACGACGACCTTCGCGCGGCTAGTCAGCAACGACCCGGGTTAGAGGGAATGCCGCGGCACCTCGCCGAGAAGCTCGCCTACGTCAAGGGGTGAGCCGGCGAAGCGCATCGGCGACGAGGACACCGTGTCACGTCGAGCTGATGATCGAGAAGGGTCCGCGTACGAGGGCACTGCTCTCGGCGAGGTTTACTCCTGAGTGACATGGGGTAACTGACAGCAACCTGCGGGTGCAGACCACTAAGGAGGGAGCGCGGATATGGCGCCAGAAGACCCTCGTCCCGGTCCGGCGGCGCCGCGCCGCGGTGGACGCCCCTCCGAGAAGTTCCGTCGCGGCGCGGCAACCCGATCCTGGCCGATACCCAACCCCTATGCCGTGCGAGTGGGGAGTGATGAGTGGTGAGTGCGAACGGCAACTTCCCCGCCGACATCCTGGGTCTGGAGGTGGCCGAGCACGGTCCCGACGCTCGTGTGGTCACCGTCACGGGCGAGATCGACGCGTTAACCGCGCCGGAACTGGCCGCTTTCCTGACCGCGCAACTGGTCGTTGTCCAAGTCGTGGTGGTGGACCTCGATGGTGTGCGGTTCCTGGGATCTGCCGGGCTGTCCGTGCTGTTCGAGGCCAACGAACTCGCTACCCGAGAAGATCTCGACCTGCGGTTGGTGTGCAACTCCCAGACCGCCAACTGGGCGCTGGAGGCCACCGGGCTGCGGGAGCACTTCACCTTCGCCGACACCGTGCCAGACGCTCTGCAGAACCCACCCTGACGGCGCAGTTCGATGTGCCGAAGCGGGATCCCGTCGCGTCGGCGAGCGTGCCTCGGAGCCCCGATGGGCTTCACCCAAGAGGACCAGCCTCATCGCCGTTACCTCCACGCCCAGTCCCGCGTTAGCACTTAAGTGCCTCGGGACGGGCAGTCTTCGCCTTTTCGTGCGCTGGGGGATGTCGCTTGCTGCTACGGAGTGCCGACGCATGCCATGCCCCGCGCGACTGCGGTGCTCATGCATAGGGGGAGGATGGATGCTCAGTCACCGCGCTGGAACCGGGGTTTCCTTGGCGGTCCTGGTCGCGGCAGTCACGGTAGGTCTGGCACCCCCCGGCACGGCGCATACGGCGCCGCGGGACCAGGCAGGCCGGGTTGCCGTGCTCACCGGCGCTGCGTCCATCAACGACACTGAGGCGCGTTACCAGATAAAGGGTACCGACCTTGGGATCATGTGGACCGACGAGCGGGGACAGATCCTGGCTGCCTTCGGTGACACCTTCGGCGCCGGATGGGCCGGTCACGACAGCGATGTCGGGGACCCGGCCGCGATCGATTGGCGCTCGAACACACTGGCCCGCAGCAACGATCGGAACCCGGCCGATGGCATGTCCTTCAACGACTTCGTCACTGACCGCCCCGGCCACGCCAAAGAACTGCTGCCCTCGCTCAAGCGCGACGGCGTCGAGATCAGCAGGCTGCCGACCGGCGGTGTCAACGTCGGCGGGCGTGACTACCTGGCCTATATGTCGGTGCGCCACTTCGGCCAACCTGGGCGGTGGACCACGAACTACAGTGGCATCGCGTATTCCGACGACGGTGGGCAGACCTGGACAGAATCCCCCAGCGCATGCCGGCCCAACACCCCCGTCTTCGATGACAAGTTCCAGATGATCGCCTATGCCCGGCGGGAGGGCTTCATCTACGCCTTCGGCACGCCCAACGGCCGTTTCGGTGCCGCGCATGTCGCCCGGGTGCCCGAGCAACGGCTGCTCGACACATCCGCCTACGAGTACTGGAACGGAAAAGCCTGGCAACGGGGCGCCAGCGCGATCGCTGCCCCGATCGTGCCGGGACCCGTGGGAGAGGTGTCAGTCCGCTACGACGAGACCCTCTCCAGCTGGCAGATGATGACCATGGACGAGTCACGTGGCGCGATCGTGGTCCGGCTGGCCCCGCAGCCGACCGGACCGTGGGGTGCGCCGATAACGGTCGCGACTTCTCAGGAGTACCCGCACCTCTACGGCGGCTTCCTGCACCCTGACTCGAAGGGGTCAGACATCTACTTCACGATGACCCAGTACGACAGCTACAACGTCTCGATGATGAATGCCACGCTGCCGGCCGACGCGGTGAACAGCCCGCAGGCGCCCTAATCTGGAGAACCCTATCGCCGCCAGGGCTGAGCTCATGGCCGGTGATGATCACGGCAACACCCCAGGTGACCGCCGGTGACACCGGAACGGCACGGCCATCGTGGCAGTAGCACCGATGCCGGCCATCCGGGAGCCTAGGCGCTGGGGAGAGTCAGCCGGCCAGGCCTTGACAGCCGAATCGAGCCAAAACTGTAGACTGATCGGGTCATCACAGGTGTATGTTTGATCTAATTATGCTGTAACATCAATAGTCTTACTGACAACGTTGGTCAACGAGGGCGCATTCAGCTCTGGAGGGTGGTGACTGGTGATCAGGAAGAAAATTAACAAGGCTGCTGTTCTGCGAGACCTGCAGGCTATCGAAGATGAGGATTACGAGGGCTTCGTGCTATTAGTGCAAGCCGCTCGCAACAGAAATGTCACATTCAATCCAGACTTGCCTGTTTGGGCTACTGCCCAACGCCTGGGCATCATCGTAGACTGTAATCGTGGTGGCGTTCCGGAATTCGATGAAGCAATGCGAGATTTCTTGAGGGACAGGAATAACGTGGACGGCTCCGACAAGCGTCCCTACGTGAAGGGCAGACACTAACTAGCCGGGCTTCGCCCCATGCCCGAAGGCGTGCCCCTGGCTGGTTGCGGTTGGGGGCTCCGGTCGGCGGGATCTAGACCGTGACCGGCGTGCCGGTCCGGTGTATGAACCGCCGGAGCGGTTGGT
>JBQTHE010000077.1:0-47015 GCA_052390115.1 Pseudonocardiales bacterium
TGTATCCGGACGGGCGGCGATTACAGGCCCGGCTGGCCCACCCGCTCTACGGCGAGGTGCAACGGGAGCAGATGGGCCGGCTGCACGCTCGGCGGCTGCGCGGGCGAATCGCCTGCGCACTGGCTGCTACCGATGGGCGGCGGGCCGGTGACACCCTGCGCCGTGCGCTGTTGGTGATGGACTCCGATCTGCAGCCTGATCCCGTGCTGCTCACCGACGCTGCTCGCCGCGCGACTGAGCTGGGGGATCTCGCGCTGGCCGAACGGGTCGCCCGGGCCGCGGTGGCGGCTGGCGGCGGGTTCGAGTCGCGGCTGCTGCTGGGCAACGCGCTGCATTGGTCTCGCCGAGCCGAGGCCGATGCCGAGCTGGCCTCACTCGCCGCTCTGGCCCGCACCGACGCCGAGCGAGCCGAAGCGGT
Organism: Pseudonocardiales bacterium; assembly: GCA_052390115.1. Lineage (GTDB taxonomy): Bacteria > Actinomycetota > Actinomycetes > Mycobacteriales > Pseudonocardiaceae. The sequence continues at coordinate 419 of JBQTHE010000077.1, forward strand.
CATTCCCCGAGCGGCCGCGCTATTTTTTACACTCGGGCGTCCCACGGAGGCCGAGGCCATGCTCGACGCCGTCAGGAGCGCCGTCTCCGATGACGCCGCCGCGCTGGAGCTGGCTGGGATGCGCTCGGTTCTCGACGCCCTCCTCGGCCGGACTGTCCAGGCCGCTGAAGCAGCCGCCGCGGTGCTTGCCCATCCGCATTGCTCCCCGCCTGCGGCGCAGCTGGCGACGTGGGGTCTCGCCGCGGCCTGCGGGGACCAGGGCCGCCTCGACGGGCTTGGCGAGAGAGTGCAATGGATCGACGCCCGCGCCGATTCATCTGAGACTGGGCTGCACCAGGCGGCCGTCGTCGGGTCGTCGTGGGTCCGGGGGCTGCTCCTGGCCGGGTTGCTGGACCAGGCCGAGCATGCCGCCCGACGCTACCGTGAGCGCTGCCAGGACACCCCCGGAATCGGTGATGTGATCACCAGCGCCATGTGCGCGGCGGTGGCACAGTCTCGAGGACAAGTCAAGACGGCGGCGCGGTGGTTCCGTCAATCCGTTGCCGGATTGAGCAGCGCGGATACCGCTGGCTGGGCGTTCACACTGCTCTTCGACCTTCCAGGCGTGCTTGGGATGGCTGGTGACGCGACGACAGCGCGCCAGGCCTTTGGGGACATGACGGCGGCATGGAATCCGTCGTTCGCATTCCTGGGGCCGGAGGTGTTGCTCGCCGAGGCGTGGGTGGCCGCCGCTGAGGGCTCCATCAGCGAGGCCGTTGCACTCGCCCGCCAAGCAGCCGAGGTAGCCGTGACCCAACACCAGCCCGCGGTGGAGGTGGTCACGCTGCACACCGCGGTCTGTTTCGGTGACCGCACGGTGGCCGATCGGCTCGCCGCACTGGCCGCTCAGCTCGATGGCCCCCGCGCCGGTGCCGCGGCCGCGCACGCCGCCGCCCTGGCCGCCGACGACGGAGCCGCGCTGCATGCAGTCTCCGTCCAACTCGAGCAGATGGGGGCTCTGCTGCTGGCCGCTGACGCCGCCGCCCAAGCCGCCGCCCACACCCGGCATGACCGCCGCGGCTCCGCCCAGGCCGCCGCGACCCGCGCGCACCGGCTGGCGCAGGCCTGCGAGGGCGCCCGCACCCCAGCCCTGGCCACCCTGGCCACACCGTTACCACTCACCAACCGGGAACGGGAGATCGTCACCCTGGCCGCAGGCGGGCTGTCTAACCGCCAGATCGCCGACCGGCTCACCGTGTCAGTCCGCACCGTCGAGGGTCACCTTTACCGCGCCTGCGCCAAACTCGGCACCTCCGACCGCACCGGACTCGCCGCCCTGGTGCGCGCCGACTAGCGCCGGGACCGATGCGAGTAGCCGACTACTCGCATCGCCGCCCCGCATCGCGCGCATCCTTAACTCACCGGTCGAGGCGAGCAGCTCCGGTACTCGACCGGCATACCTAGCCCCGAGCACATGCTCCGGCTAACACCGACAAGGAGAACGGCGATGACTAGCGGCACGTCGGCGGGAGTGGAAGAGCGCATCGAGGTGGCCGCGCCCGCGGCTGAGATCTTTGCTGCGGTGGCGGACGTACACCGCATGGCCCGCTGGAGCCCCGAGTGTTTCGCGGTATGGGTGTGGCGCAAGGAGAATGGTAGGCCGTCCCGATTCATCGGATGGAACAGGAACGGGCCGTTCGTCTGGTTCAGCAGCTGCCAGGTGCGCGTAGCAGAGCCGGGCGCGGAGTTTGCGTTTGATGTGACAGCGTTCGGGTTACCGGTGGCTCGATGGGGGTACCGGTTCTCGCCTACCGACGGTGGCACCGAGGTCACCGAGTACTGGTTCGACAGACGTAATCTCGGGTCCACGGTGTTGGGGCGGATCTTCACCGGCAAGTCTTCAACCATGCGCCCCGAGGTCAACCGGGAGGGTATGCGGGAAACCTTGCGCCGCCTCAAGTCCGAGCTGGAATCAGGACTCAAGAGCTGATAGGGCGTGCGGGCTGCGCGCGTGAAGCTCACTAAGATGTGCTGCGGAGATCAATGGCCGAGCCGCTCACCGGGGCGATCAACTTGCCCGACGGCACCCTGATCCGCGGGAGGGGCCGCCGCGAGCCGCTGCCCGCCGGGCCGCTGCCCGACTTCGGGCTCTACCTCGGTCGACCGCCTGACCAGCCGCGGAGAGCGATGTTTTGTCGCCGTCCCGGATGGCAGCCCGGCTGGACCTCGGACTGGATCGACTGGCCCGACTTCGGCACCCCTCGCGACGATCAACTCGCCGCGGCCAGCATCGAACATGCATACCTGCTCGCCCAAGCCGGCCAGCGCGTCGAGGTCGCCTGCACCGGCGGCACTGGCCGGACCGGCACGGTCATCGCCTGCATGGCCATCCTCGCAGGGCATCCGGCGGCCGACGCCGTCGTCTGGACGCGCCGCCACTATCGGCCACGAGCGGTCGAAACTCCCGGCCAACGCCGCTGGATCCACTGGTTCGCCAACCACGACCGCGCCCGCTGAGCCAGGTTCAGCAGCCTACCGATGCGACGATGGCCGCGCAGGTGCTAGGACAAGGTCTATGGCTCAGCTACCCAGCGTGATAACGGCAAGGTCCTCATATCGGGGCACCCGCGGTGAGGATCGGTCGGCAACCAGGCAGGCAGCGCGCACTGTCCACGAGGCTGCTACCGGTTGGCCGGCCAGCTCCTTGGGGACCCGACCCCGCGCCAGCACGACATCGGCCTGAAACGGTTGCGGATGGGTAACCGGTACGAGTTGCTCGGTCACCTCGAACACGACCGCGGCCAGGTCATCGAGTCCCTCGACTGGAGCGCCCAGCCACTGCCCGCCGAGCCGGCGGGTCACCGGGCCGAGCACGCACTCGGCGGCCGGCGCGCCATCGAGCTCGGCCAAGAGCACATCCCGCAGTCTCCCGACCACCGGACCGTCCAGGTAGCCGAGCGGGCGAAGCTTCACCATCCATTGCTCCGGTGGTGACCACCGCACGCCGGCCACCGCCGGTCGGTCGAGCGCCATCAGCACCGCGATCACCTCGGGCGATGGCCACACGGCGACGGATAGACGCGGCATGAGCGAGCCTCAAGCCTCCTCCTGCTCAGGCAGGTCGTGAGTGCGTAACGGTGTCACAGCACTCAACGCCACTCACGAGGAAGATAGTGTGATGGCAGCAGCCGTGAGGCAGATCGCGATCGAGGAACGCCGGGCGCGGCTCGGTTCGCGGCACCACCTTGCGAGGAACGCGCCAGCCGGCAGTGCCGTCGAGGTCGCCCAGGATCTGGTGGGTCTGCACGGCACCGATCCCGCCTCGGTGTTTCTCGCCGCGGGTGCCCGGATGATCATCAGCGAGCCGAGCGTCACGGAGCGCGCACTCTATGACGAACGGTCACTGGTGCGGATGCTCGGCATGCGCCGGACGATGTTCGTGGTCCCGGTTGATCTGGCCCCGGTGGTGCAAGCGGCCTGCACCACCAAGATCGCGGTGCAGGAGCGCCGCCGGTTGGTCCAGCATCTCGACCAGGCCCAGATCGTGCACGACCCCGGCAGCTGGCTGAAGGACGTCGAGGAATCCACCCTGCGCGCGCTGGAGGCCCGGGGTGAGGCGACCGCCGAATCGTCGGTGGTTGGGCGCAGCGAAAGGCTGGCGAGATCGTGTTCCGGCTGCTTGAAGACGTCAGCCGCGATGCGGTCGCTGCGGTAACGGTCGCAGCTGAGCGGCTCAGCGACTGGATGGGGACAGTCCGCGTCACACCGCGCTTTCGCACTCCGCTGGAGCGGGAGCTGACCGCCTGAGAAACTCGGTGCACCTCAGTTTCTTTAGGCGGCGAGTTTCTCAGGCGGCGAGTTCTCAGGCGGCGCGGCGGGTGGAGCGGCGCCGGGTGGCCCGTCGTGGTCCTCGGCGGGAGGCCTCGACGACGCCGTCTCGGCGACGCCGGGAGGCGACCGGCACCGCAGCGGGGCAAGGCGGGGCGACCAGTGCGGCCGGCGGGCCGGTGAGTGCGGTGATCTGCTCGGCGCCGGGACGCACCCGCGCCGTCACCGGCCTGATGCCGGCCAGCCGAGTCAGCGTCCGCACCTCCCCGGACTGCTCCGGGGTGGACAGGGTGACTACGATTCCCCCGGCGCCCGCCCTCGCCGTGCGTCCGGAACGGTGCAGGTAGGCCTTGTACTCGGCAGGCGGATCCACATGCACCACTAGGTCGATCCCGTCGACGTGAATGCCTCGTGCGGCGATGTCCGTAGCCACCAGGACCCGCGCCCTACCCTCGCTGAACGCTGCGAGGTTCCGCGTCCTGGCGTTCTGCGAGAGGTTCCCGTGCAGCTCTACCGCGGACAGTCCGGCGGCGGTCAACTGCTTGGCGAGCTTCTTCGCGGTGTGCTTGGTGCGGGTGAACAGCAGGCTGCGGCACTGACCGGAGGCGAGCTCACGAACCACTGACGACTTGTCGGCGTGGTCCACGGTGAACACGTGGTGTTCCATCGTGGACACCGGTGTCACCGGAGGGTCGACCGAGTGCACCACTGGATCGGTCAGATAGCGGCGTACCAGAACGTCCACGGCTCCGTCCAGGGTCGCCGAGAACAGTAGCCGCTGGGTGCCGGCCGGGGTGCGGTCTAGCAACCTGCGTACTGCAGGTAAGAACCCTAGGTCGGCCATGTGGTCGGCCTCATCCAGGACCGTGACCTCGACCGCATCAAGGTGCACGCGGCCCTGGCCGAGCAGGTCCTCCAGGCGGCCTGGGCAGGCGATGAGGACATCGATCCCACCACGTAGTGCGGCCACCTGCCCACCCTGGCCGACGCCGCCATAAACCGTGGTGATCCGCTGCCCGAGGGCGGCGGCCAGCGGGGCGAATGTGTCGGCAACCTGGTTGGCCAACTCCCTGGTAGGCACCAGTACTAGCGCGCGGGGGCAGCCGGCGGCGCGGCGCAGCTTGGAGCGGTCCAAGGCAGTGATGGTGGGGATCGCGAAGGCAAGGGTCTTGCCGCTTCCGGTTCGGCCACGGCCGAGGACATCACGGCCGGCGAGTGCGTCAGGCAGCGTCGCGGCCTGGATCGGGAACGCTGTGGTGATGCCGCACCGGTCAAGCACGGTCAGCAGTTCCGCAGAGACCCCGAGCTCGCGGAAACTGCGCGGTTGGTCAGGGTCGGAGTGCGTGGAAGGCACGCGGAGGTAATCCTCTCTTTGAGGGATGGGTGGCCGCTGATGCGTGGCCACCCGCAGTCCCACACGCGGAGAACCTCTTGCGCCACGAAGGCGCGTCGCAGTCGACCTCGCCGCACCAGCATCGGCGCGAGCATCTTCCACCATTATGCCAGACGTGATCGACACGCTGCGCCAGCCCCCAGCACAAGCCGTGAGTGGATTCTGTTCGTTCTGGTCAGGTTTACCGCCGCCGCGAAACGGGTACCTGTAGATCGACCCTTATGGAGGCGGTCGCCCTGCGGAGGATGGAGTTGGCGATGACGGATACCCGACGACTTCCGAAGCCGGTAGCGAGCGAGTGGGATTGGCAGCTCAAGGGAGCCTGCCAGGGGCTGAACAGCGGCGTCTTCTTCCACCCGGACGGGGAACGAGGGTCAGCGCGGGCCCGTCGTGCCGATCGGGCAAAGGCGGTTTGCCAGCGTTGCCCGGTCCTGGAACAGTGCCGGCGCCACGCACTGGCCGCACGGGAGCCGTATGGGGTCTGGGGTGGCCTGACAGAGGAGGAACGCCGGGAGCTGTGGACCGGCCGGCGGCCGCTGCTGGCGGGTTGACACCCAGCAGCAAGTAGCGTTCGGCTCCCTAGCCGCAGCACCGTCCCCATGCTTCTCGGGCGTGCGCGTGAGATTCATCTCGTCGGCGCCTGCCCGTCTCCGTACCAGCCCCAACCGCACCAGCCCAACCTAGGTTTCGATTCCAGATGGCCCAGATGGCCCAGATGGCGCTGTGGGCCCCATCGACCACGATCGTTGACGCAGGGGCAGGATCGGCATCGGCCGCTCCATCGTCGGTGAGGAGGCGTCGTGGTAGTGGTGGGATCTGGTGAGCATGCGGGCACCAGCACGCCCGATGATCGTGAGCAGCAGCACCGACGTACCGTGGTGATGCAGGTCAGAGCCGAGGCATCTGAGCTGCCGCCGCTGCGCCTGGTGGCGGCCGATCTCGCCGCCCGCGCCGATTTCGACCTCGACACGGTGGAAGACCTGCGGCTGGCGGTGGACGAGGCGGCCTCCGAGCTGGTTGCGGTCGCGGCTGCGGATGCGGTGCTCAGGTGCGTTTTCTGCCTCGACGCCGCGCAGATGGAGGTCACGTCGTCGGTCCGGGTGAGACCGGGGGCCAGCCTGCGGCGGGACACCTTCGGCTGGCGAGTGCTGACCACGCTGGTCGACGAGGTGCGAGTGACCGGCGAGCCGGACTCCGACCCCCCGGTGATGAACGTCACGCTGATCAAGCGGCGCCGGGCCGAGACGGTGGCGAAGCGTCGGTGACGCCCACCGACAAGTCCGTCGAGAAGTCTGCCGAAGGGGCCGCGACGGAGGGCTCCGACTACCAGCACCTAGCCGCGCTGTTCATCGAAATGGTCGGGTTGGATCCAGGCAGCCCGCGGCGGGCCGAGCTGCGCGACCGGCTGATCGCTGCGTACCTGCCGCTGGCGCATCACATCGCCCACCGGTTCAACCACCGGGGCGAGCCTCAGGACGATCTCGAGCAGGTCGCCAGCATGGGGCTCATCCACGCTGTGGATCGCTTCGAGCCCGACCGGGGAAGCGACTTCCTGTCCTTCGCAGTGCCCACCATCACCGGCGAGGTGCGCCGGTACTTCCGGGATCACGCGTGGGCGATGCGGGTTCCACGACGGCTGAAGGATTTGCACGTCGCGATCGGGTCGGCGGTGTCGGTGCTGTCGCAGCAGCACGGCAGGGCGCCGACCGCCAGCGAGCTCGCCGAGTACCTGAACCTGCCGAGGGAGCAGATACTGGAAGGTCTGGAGGCGGCCGGCGGGTACCGCACCAGCTCGCTAGACAGCCTGCTCGACGCCGAGGGCACCGGTGTGGCTCTGGAGAAGGTCGTCGGTGCAGCTGACGCCGAGCTCGGCCGCGTGGAGTACGGCGCCACCTTGGCCCCGCTGCTGGACGGGCTGCCCGAACGCGAGTGCGCCATCCTTAAACTTCGTTTTTTCGCCGGCCTGACGCAAAGTGAGATCGCGCACCAGATCGGGCTGTCGCAGATGCACGTCTCACGCCTGCTGTCCCGGACGCTGGCCCGGCTGCGGGAGGAACTACACAGTGAAACCTGAACCGCAGTAAACCCTGAACCGGAGGCCCGAATGGAGCACGTAGTGGTCGTCGGCGCTGGACTGGGCGGCCTGCGTACCGTGGAGTCCTTGCGCGCGGAGGGCTTTCCCGGCCGGATCAGCCTCGTCGGGGACGAGCCCCATGAACCCTATGACCGGCCCCCGCTGTCCAAGCAGATCCTCGCCGGCCAGTGGCCCGAGGAACGGGCCGTGCTCCACCGCGGCGAACTGGCCGACCTTGATGTCTCGCTGCATTTGGGCAGGTCCGCGGTCGGCGTCGACCGTGGCGCCGTGGAGCTCGCCGACGGCACGAGGCTGCACTACGACGCGCTGGTCGTGGCGACGGGGGTACTGCCACGGCGGCTACCCGGCCAGCCCGATCACCCGGAGTTGCACGTGCTGCGCACGCTTGAGGACTGCCGGGGGCTGCGGGACTCGATCTCCCGAGCCGGTTCGCTGCTGGTGGTCGGGGCCGGCTTCATCGGTGCCGAGGTTGCCGCCACCGCCCGCACGGCCGGCCTCGACGTCACCATGATCGAGGCGCTGCCGGTGCCCTTCGCCCGGGTTCTCGGCGAACAGATGGGCCGGCTGTGCGCCCGGTTGCAGACCGACAACGGCGTCACGGTGCGGTGCGGGGTGCGGCTGACCGAGTTCGCCGACAGCAACGGCGGGATCGCCGCGCGGCTGGCCGATGGGAGCACCGTGCGCGCCGACTGCGGCGTGGTCGGAGTGGGCACCGTGATCGACGACGAGTGGCTTGCCGGGCTCGGCGTGCCCACCAAGGACGGGCTGCTCTGCGACGTCACCGGTCTGGTGGAGGGAACCGACAACGTCTATGCGGTCGGCGACATCGCTGCCTGGTGGAATCCCACGGTCGGGGACCGGCCGCGCATCGAGCACTGGACCTCCGCCGGCGAGCAGGCCGCAGTCGTCGCGCAGCGCATCGCCGGCCGGCCGGTCGCCCGCCTGGCCGATATGGTGCCCTACTTCTGGTCCGACCAGTACGGGCTGACGTTGCAACTGGTCGGGCGTTGCGATCTGGCGACATCTGTCGAGGTGCTGCACGACCCCGGCGTGATCAAGGGCACCGTGGCGGGCTACTTCGCCGACGGCAGTCTCGTCGCCGTGCTGGCGTTTCACTCCCCCCGGCTGCTCAACCGCTACCGCCGACTGGTGGCGGCGGGCGCCAGCGAGCACGAGGTCCGCTCCACCGCGGCCGAGCTCGCCTCCCATTAAGCCGCTGGACCGGCGAACCACTGCCCTGCGGTGCGGTCTGACTCTCACATCGCGGTAGAGTCGGCGGGTGATGCAGATCGGGGAGGTCGCGGCGCGCGTGGGGTTGTCGCTGCGCACGATCCGGCACTACGACGAGCTCGGGTTGGTGGTCCCTTCGGAGCGGTCCGCCGGCGGTTTCCGGCTCTACACCGAGGCGGACGTCGAGCGGCTTGTTCTGGTGAAGACGCTGCGGCCGCTCGATTTCTCGCTCGAGCAGATGCGCGACCTGCTGGAGACGATGGACGCGGTCGGGTTCGGTGACGAGGTCCCGGACGAAGCGTTGCACCGGATGGCGATGTTCCGTGCGTTGGCCGAGAGCCGCATCGAGGCGATGCGCGCCCAGGTCCAGGGGCTGGAGCGGCTCGCCCGGGACCTGCGGGCGCTGGATGTCGCGGCCCGGCGACGGACGGCCGGTCAGGGCCGGTGACGACGGCAGCACAGCGCGGCGTCGTGGCAGAGGCGGCCCGCCGCCGGACGTTTGCGGTGATCAGCCATCCCGACGCGGGCAAGTCGACACTCACCGAAGCGCTCGCCCTGCATGCAGAGGTCATCGACGAGGCCGGGGCCGTGCACGGCAAATCGGGCCGGCGTGGGGTCACGTCGGACTGGATGGCGATGGAGCGCAAGCGCGGCATCTCCATCACCTCCGCCGTGTTGCAGTTCGGCTACCGGGACTGCGTGATCAACCTGCTCGACACCCCGGGCCACGGGGACTTCTCCGAGGACACCTACCGGGTGCTCGCCGCCGTGGACGCCGCGGTGATGCTGCTGGACGCGGCGAAGGGCTTGGAGCCTCAGACACTTAAGCTGTTCGACGTCTGCCGCAGCCGGCAGATCCCGGTCGTGACCTTCGTCAACAAGTGGGACCGGCCGGGCCGTGAGCCCCTTGAGCTGCTGGACGAGGTCGAGCAGACGATCGGGCTGCGCCCGATGCCGATCACCTGGCCGGTCGGCGTCGCCGGGGAGCTGCGCGGCCTGGTCGAGTGCGCGACCGGCGAGTTCACCCGGTTCCATCGCACGGCGGGCGGCGCCACCCGGGCCGGCACCGAGGTGGTGCCCGCTGAGCAGGCCGCCCAGGAGGAGTCGAGCTACTGGTCGACCGTGCAGGACGAGCTCGCACTGCTGCGCGAGATCGGCGCGGAGTACGACGAGAAGGAGTTCCTGGCCGGCACCGGGACGCCGGTCCTGTTCGGCGCCGCCCTGCCGAACGTCGGCGTGGCCCGCCTGCTCGACGTCCTCGTCGACCTCGCCCCGGCCCCGGACGCCCGACCGGACGCCGACGGGACCCCGCGCCGGCTGGAGGCGCCGATGTCTGGCCTGGTCTTCAAGGTGCAGGCCGGGATGGACCCGTCGCACCGCGACCGCATGGCTTTTATGCGGGTCTGCTCCGGCCGCTTCGAGCGAGGCATGGTGCTTACGCACGCAACGTCAGGTCGCCCCTTCACCACCAAGTACGCCCAGTCGGTCTTCGGTCAGCAGCGCACCACGCTCGAGGAGGCCTATCCGGGCGACATCGTCGGGCTCGTCAACGCGAACGTGCTGCGCCCGGGCGACACCCTCTTCAGCGACGAGGAGGTCGCCTTCCCGACCATCCCGAGCTTCTCCCCGGAGCACTTCGCCGTTGTGCGCTGCGCCGGCTCCGGCCGGTTCAAGCAGTTCCGTCGCGGCATCGAGTCCCTCGACGACGAGGGCGTGGTCCAGGTGCTGCGCTCGGATCTGCGCGGCGACCAGGCGCCCGTGCTGGCGGCGGTGGGCCCGCTGCAGTTCGACGTCATGATCGCGCGGCTCGAGGTGGAGTTCCGGTGCCCGGTGACGCTCGAGCCGCTCCCGTACTCGCTCGCGCGTCAAACCGATGCCGAGGGCGAGGCGATGCTGACGCGGCAGAGCGAGGTCGAGGTGCTGACCCGCCGCTCCGACGGCGCCCGCCTGGCGCTGTTCCCCTCGCCGTGGCGGCTTGAGACCGTGCGGCGCAACTGCGCCGGCATCGTGCTCGACGCCCTGCCTGCCAGCACCACCGACCGCTGACGGCCGACCGACGTGGCTAACCGGAGGTGTACCTCCTTGCGGGACATTCGTGCGCTCCCCAAGGCCCACTTGCACCTGCATCTCCTGGCCCGATACTCGATCACGGCCTCGGCCGCCCCCGCAGTGGTCAAGCGGCGCCTGCTTGCCGGCGTTGACCGCTGGTTGGCGTAGCGCCTCAACTAGTCGCTGGGCACCGGGTTTTCTCGGCCGGGAGTGTGAGGTCGGTGAGGTAGTCGATTCCGGCGTCATCGACGCAGTCGATGCCTTGCAAGAAGGCGGTGTGTTGGGTTCCATCGAAGGTCAGCAGGCGTGCTTTGAGGTCTTCGGCGAGGTTGACCCCGGCCTGATACGGGGTGGCGGGATCCTGCGTCGTGGAGATCACCACTACCTGCGGCAGCCCGGTGGTCTGTGGCTCGTGGGGTCCGCCGGTGGGCGGCACCGGCCAGAACGCGCAGGTGTCAAGAGCGGCAGAAGGTGGTTGTCCGGTGTCGAGGAATGGTGCGACGCGCCGGTATTGGGCATCGATATCGCGCGCTATGTTCGGGTCGGTGATGGCCGGATTATCGACACACAGGACGGCCTGGAAGGAATCCATCTGGGTGGAATAGGTGCCGTCGGGCGAACGTCCGTTGTAGAGGTCTGCGAGGCGCATCAGGATCTCCCCACGACCCTCGGTGAGTTCCTGCAGGCCGCGGTTCAGTGGCGTCCATAGCTGGGGCACGTACAGCGCTTGGACGGTGCCGATCGTGGCGTCGGTGTACGACAGCTTGCGCCCGTCGGATACACCCACCGGGTTGTTGATCAGCGGGCGGACCAGAGCCTGGAAGTTGTTCACGGCTTGGTTCTTGTCCTGCCCCAAGGCGCAGTCAGCGCGGCCTGCGCACCACGCCGCGAACGCATCGAAAGCTTGCTGGAACCCTCGACCTTGGTCGATGAGCTGGGAAACCTGATCCTGGGCTGGATCGAGGGCACCGTCGAGAATCATCGCCCGGACATTGCCGGGAAATTCTTCGGCGTAGCGGGTACCGATGCGGGTGCCATAGGAGTAGCCGAGATAGGTCAGCTTCTCATCGCCAAGGGCTGACCGCATGACATCCAGGTCCCGGGCGACCTCGCGGGTGCCGATATGCGCGAGCACATCGGTGCCGGTACGGCTGGAACACCCGGCGCTGATGGCCTTGAACTGGCTCTCCGTTTTCTCCACACCGGCTGGTGAGGTGTCGACGTTGAGGTTCATCAGGCGTTCGGCGTCGCGTTCGGCCGCGGTCCGGCATTCAACCTTCGGTTCACTGGCGCCGACCCCGCGTGGATCGAAGCCCACGAAGTCGAACCGCCGGCCCAACTCGTTGTCCCCGATATCGGCGGCCTTGCCGGCCGCCGCGCTCATACCGGACCCGCCAGGACCACCTGGGTTGATCACCAACGAGCCGATGCGCTGGGACGGTTCCGATGCTGGTCGGCGGAGCAGCCCGACCTTGATTACCTCGTCGTTCGGTTTGGCGTAGTCCAGCGGCACCTCGAGGTAGCTGCACTGCAAGGCGGGTTCGGCATAGGCCTCCTGGTCACGTGGGGTGGTGGCGAACGAGGAGCAGCCACCCCAGGACAGATCCTGGCCATAGAACCGTTCCAACCCCGCCGGAACCACCCCGGCGGGTCCACGCTGCGCGGTGTTGCCGGTGGTTGACCCGCACGCCAGCGTTGTGGACGCCACCGCCGCGAGGACCAGCCCGACGGGCAGCGCATGCGCACGTCTCATCCCAGCATCATCCCCCTACGCCCGTGCCTGATAGCCAGGGCCTCGTCGCCCAGTGTAGGTCGCCGTGTGCAACCGGTCACTCAAGATGTGAGCTTTCCACACGGGTCGTCATCGCTGCGCGACGCGCGGGCAGGCCCCTCGACGGGTGCGCAACCCGCTTCCGCCCTAGCATCGGTGCGTGACACTCGATGGAGGGCATCTGCTGACTCGCGCGAACCGTCCGGCCGGTGAGCTCACCCGGCGCGATGTGGCCCGCGTGCTGCTCAGCCTGCCCGCGGCGGACGCTCTGCGGGCAATGCCGGCGCTGCGCCGCGAGCTCCTCGCAGCTCGCAACCCGTTCTCGGCGGTGTTCTGGGAGTCTGCCGAGTCCGTGCTCGGGCGGATCGCCGAGGGCGCGGCCACCGTTGGCGAGGTGCACGGCTGGCTCGAGGCGACCGGGACCGAGCCGACCGCGATCATCGGACTGCACGTATGGGAGGACGAGCCGGCCCGCACGCCACTCGCGCAGGAACTGCATGCCCTGCTCGTCAGGCACCTCGAGGAGCGGCTCACGAACGGGGATACCGACCCCGACCGGCTGCTCGCCGGCGACCCGGCGGCGATCCAGGATTACCGGGCGCTGCAGGAACGCTGGATGACCTCCCCGTTGCCCGACAGTCGGGTGCCGATGACCGAACTGCTCGACGAGGCGGACGAAGACTTCGCCGCCGAGTGGGACGCCGCCGAGGAAGCCGCCTCGGATGAGCTGCGGGAACTCCTCGCCGAGCTCGGTGAACGCCCCCGGCCGGATGCTGAGCTGAAGGCCGCCTGCCGGGCTCTGCGGGCTGCTCTGCAGCGCGGGGGGAAAACAGCCGACCTGCTGGCCGCCTCCGGTGGGGTCGATCCGGGCCACCTGCCCTCCGATGACACCGAACTGTGGCTCAGTCTGGCGGCGGGTGTCGTCAGCCCGGTGAACGAGCCGCCCGAGAGTGCCCTGGACGACGAGCTGTCGATGATGGCTCTCGATCACGAGGAGTGGCTGGAAGCGGTCGCCGCGCTGGCGCGCGGCGGGCCCGGGACACCCGCCTCCGCTGAGAACCTCGCCGAATTCGTCGCAGGGCCCGGCGACGATGACATCGACGTGCTGGCCGGGTGGTTCACGATTGTCGTGGAGCTGTGGCAGACGCTCGGCGCCGTCGACGACTTCGAGCGGCTCACTCCGCTGGGCTGGTGGGGCCTCCCCGAAGCCCTCCTACACGCGTGGTGCCCCCGCGACGAATAGCCCTCTCATCGCATTCAGCAGGCTCAGCGGGGTTAAGACGGGTCGAATAGCCCCGCTGAGCCCGCTGAATGCGGGTGGGACCGGGGTGAGGACGATCAGTACCGCCAGCGGTGGGCGGCGATGATGTCGGTTAGGGGGCGGTTGGCGGCCCAGGTGGCGTCGGAGCGGCGCACGGCGAGGAATGCGCCGAGTAGCTGCTCACCGAGCACCGCGGTGATCCGGGTGGAGTTGGTGAGGGCCGCTTCCTGCTCGGCGGGCGTGGTCGGTAGCGGGCCCAGGCCGCGGGCGGCGCGGTCGGGCTCGCTCCACCTGCCCGGATCGGTCTGGATCGGCTCGCCGGGGTCGGCGGCATCGCGCAGCCCCGCCACACCTGCGGCGATCACCGCGGCCAGTGCCAGGTACGGGTTGGCCGAGGCGTCAGAAACCTTGAGCTCGACGTTGGCGTGGCCGGCGCCGAGCAGCTCCGAATCGGGGATGTAGCGCAGCGGCGCCTCACGGTTCTCCACCCCCCAGAACTGGTAGGCGCCAGCGAAGTATCCGGGGCGCAGCCGGCTGAGTGACGGCACGCTCGGAGCGGTGATCGCGGCCAGCGCGGGCAGGTCCCGAAGCAGCCCGCCCAGCCAGCCTGCGCCGTCCGGACCAGGGCCGCGTTTCGTGTCACCGGCCAGCAGGTTTCGCCCGCCGCGCCAGACCGAGGTGTGCAGGTGCCACCCGTTGCCTACCCCCGCGACGGTGAACAGCGGCGCGAAGCAGGCCCGCAGGCCATGCGCCCTGGCCGCGGCGTGGACGGTCTGACGGGCCAGCAGCTGCCGGTCAGCGGCGGTGACCGGGTCGGACGCGCCGATGCTGAGCTCCACCTGGGCCAGCCCATACTCTGCGTGCAGTTGGTTGACCGGCACGCCGTTGGCCGTCAGGTCGGCCAGCACAGTGGCCACGAACTCGTCCACTGCCAGCAGGGCGTGCGGGCTGTATGCGGGGCCGTGATGTGCGAGCCGAGGCTCCTCGCCGGAATCACCAGCGTCGCCGACCTGAGTGAGGACGAACTCCATCTCGTAGCCGGCTTTGATCTCCAGCCCCTCGGCGGCGGCCGCCTGGACCTGGGCTTCGAGAACCCCGCGCTGGTCGTAGGGCCAAGGCGAACCATCCGCCGCGACCTGCCGCCCGGGCGCCCAGGCCAGTGCGCGCTGCCCGGCGAGCCGGGTCAACCCGCGCAGCTCGGGTATCAGCCGGACGTCGCCGGAGGGGGTGGAAAGGCCCTCGTGGGCGAAGGTAATCGCGTCGTGGGTGTCGAACACCGGGAACAGCGTGGTGATCCCCACCCCGCGCTTGGCCACCCGGGGTAGCGAATCGACCGGCACGGTCCGTGACCGCGGGATCCCGTTGTTGTCCGCCCACGCGATGGTCACCCCGACGACGCCGTTGGCGGCCAGCTCCAAGGCCAGCGCGCCGGCATCGGCCATGTCCGTCCTCCCCCGCTCGCGACTCGATCACGGTGGCGATCAGGTTAGCGCGGTTCGGCGTCGATCAGCGACCATCCGGATCTGTCCATCCCGACAGTGCAACGGCCACGGCGACGGTGGCGATTCCCGCAGCCTCGAGCGGGTGCGGCAGCTGGCCCAGGACCACGAGGCCGACCACCGACGCCACCGCCGGCAGTAGCGCCAGTAGCAACGCGAAGCGGGCCTGACCGACTCGGCGAAGCACCACCTGGTCCAGGGCATAGGGCAGCGCCGTGGACAGCACGCCCACGCCAGCGGCCATGGCCAGCAGGGTCGGCGAGTTCCATACCGGACCTGTTCCCATCGCCAGCGGGCACAGCAGCACCGCCGCGAGGGCGAACCCGACGGTCATGTCATCCAACCCGCTACCTGCGCTAGCCACCCGCTTACCGAGCACGATGTACGCCGCCCACAGCACGGCGGCCACCAGCGCCAGCACTAACCCCGCGCTGCTGCCGGCCAGACGCACGTCAGCGATGAGCACCACTCCGGTCGCGGCCAGCATCAGCGCGGCGATGTCCCGGACACTTCGGGAGCCCAGCGCGGCCACCGCCACCGGCCCGCAGAACTCCACGGCGACCGCGGTGCCGAGCGGCAGACGGGCGATGGCCTCGTAGAACGCGACGTTCATCAGCCCGGTCACGAGCCCGAAGCAAGCCGCCAGGACCAGCCGCCGGCCCCGCCATGCTGCGCGATCCGGGCGCCGCCAGGTCAGCAGGACCATCGCCGCGACGAGCATCCGCAACCAGGCCACCCCGGCTGGGCTGAGCCGGTCGAACAGCACCACGGCGAGTGCGGCGCCGAGGTACATCGAGCAGCCACCGATCACGAACAGCAGCGGGACGGGGACGTCCCGACGCCGTATCCGGCTGGGCAGGGTGTCCACCACCCGATCCTGACCCACCCTTGCGCCGGTCGAGGGGCTCGGGTATTAGCAGGGGTGGCAGCCGGAAATACGTGACGGTCGTCGCCTCGGGATCGGGAACACAGCGGGGACGGCGTTCGTCTGGAACACTGAAGGCCTGGGATCCGATATCAGGGTTGACGGGTCGTCCCGTGAAGTACCGCAGCCGGTTCGACCCGGTCTGGTCGCCTTGACCGGACCAGGACGGAGGGAGAAGCCATGACTAGCACGCTTGCCCGCCCCGAGTTGACCGCTTCCGACCGTTGCGACCGGTGCGGCGCCGCCGCCCGGATACGGGCAGTGCTGCCCTCCGGTGGAGAGCTGCTGTTCTGCAACCACCATGCCCGCGAGCACTCTTCGAAGCTCAAGGAGCTTGCAGCGGATATCCAGGTCGACGCCTGACGTCGCGCCCGAAACCCAGGTCAACCGGGGCGGTACCCAACGAGGTACCGCCCCGGATCGTTTTCAGCGACTGGCTGCGCGCCTCAGGGCCGCCATTCGAAGCGAATCGCGGTTCCGGTCGCTACTGGGAACGTAGGTAGGCGATACGTTGTTCGAGCTGGTCGGCGGTGGCCATCGCGGTGGGTGGGCCACCGCATGCAGTGCGGACTTCCTGATGGATTGCCCCGTGCGGGCGGGCGGTGCGATGGTGCGCCAACGCGACCAGGGTGTTGAGTTCCCGGCGCAGCTCGCCCAGGCGCTCTCGCATCGTCGGCAATCGCGCGGGCGCTGACGGCGAGCGCTCGGTCGCCCGAGCCAGCTGCTGCTCCTGGCGGCGGCGCAGCAGTGTCCGCATCTGGTCGGGTGCCAAGAGCCCGGGTAACCCGAGGTAGTCCTGCTCGTCCTCGCTGGTGGCGAAGGCGGCCGTGCCGAAGGAGGAACCGTCGTAGATCACCTGGTCCAACTCGGCGCTGGCGCCCAGCGCGGTGAACGCGCGCTCCTGCTCGCCGGGCTCGTCGTGCTGCGCGTTGGCCTGGGCGAGCGCATCGTCGTCCCAGCCCTCCTCGGCCCGGTGCGGCGCACCCAGCACATGGTCGCGCTGCTTCTCCAGTTCGCTCGCCAGCCCCAGCAGCACCGGCACGCTGGGCAGGAACACCGTGGCGGTCTCGCCCGGTCGCCGGGAACGAACGAACCGGCCTACCGCCTGAGCGAAGTACAGCGGGGTGGCCGCTGAGGTGGCGTACACCCCGACCGCCAGCCGGGGCACGTCGACGCCCTCGGACACCATCCGCACCGCGACCAGCCAGCGCTCGTCGGAGTCGTCGAACGCGGCGATCCGTCCGGAGGCCGACGGGTCGTCGGACAGCACCAGTACCGGCTCCCGGCCGGTGATCTCCCGCAGGATCCCCGCGTAGGCCCTGGCGGAGCTGTGATCGGTGGCGATCACCAGGCCGGCTGCATCGGGCAGCGCACCAGCGCGTAGCTGGTCCAGCCGGGTGTTCGCGGCAGTGAGCACCGCGGGAATCCACTCACCCGCCGGATCCAACGCGGTGCGCCAGGCCCGGGCGGTGTGCTCGGCGGTGAGCGGCTCCCCCAGCCGCGCCGAGTACTCCTCCCCTGCGCTGGTCCGCCAGCGGGCCTCGCCGGAGTAAGCGAGGAAGACCACCGGCCGCACCACCCCGTCGGCCAGCGCCTCGGGATAGCCGTAGGAGTGGTCGGCGGCGGAGCGCAACGCCCCGTCGCCATCCGGCTCGTAGCTGATGAACGGGATCGGCGTGTCGTCGCTGCGAAACGGCGTGCCGGTCAGCGCCAGCCGGCGCACCGCGGGGGTGAACGCCTCCCGTACCCCGTCACCCCAGCTCTTGGCGTCCCCGGCGTGGTGGATCTCATCGAGCACCACCAGCGTCCGACGTCCCTCGGTGCGCACCCGGTGCAGGGTCGGGTGTGCTGCTACCTGGGCGTAGGTGACCGCGACGCCGTGGTAGTCGCGTGAGGTGGCACCCACGGTGTTACGGAACTCGGGGTCCAGCGCCAGACCCATCTCGGCGGCCGCCGCCGCCCACTGATGCTTGAGGTGCTCGGTCGGGGTGACCACGGTCATCGCCTGCACCGTCCGATCGGCCAGCAGCTCCGCTGCCACCCGCAATGCGAAGGTCGTCTTGCCGGCTCCCGGTGTGGCGACGGCCAGGAAATCCTGCGGCGAAGTAGCCAGGTAGCGGGCCAATGCTCGGCGCTGCCAGGTGCGCAGCGGCCGGCGCGAGGAACCGGTAACGGCGGCGGTCTCGGCAGTGCGGGACACGGCGGACGAGGCACTCCCTTCGGTCGTGACCCGTGAGTGGCGACCGGTGCCAGGACACCGATTGCCACTCACGGGGGCTGGCGCACGCTACCCGGTCGGTGGGTCACGCTGCGCGCACTCCAGCGAATGGACCATCCTGGGAGGCGACATGGACGCCTCGGCCGGCTCTCCCGCCGCCGAGCCCGCCACCGACCGGCGGTCTCGGCGCGGCCCGCTGCGCCTGATCTCCCGGACCGCCGTCAAGGCATGGGACGACAGCTTCGTCTCGACGTCGGCCCAGACGGCGTTCTGGATGACCCTGTCGCTGCCGCCGCTACTGCTGGGGTTGCTGGGCAGCCTCGGATTCGTCACGAGCTGGTTCGGTTCGGCCACGGTCGAGGCAGCGCAGCGGGAAATCGTGCGGTTCAGCAGTACCGTGTTCAGCGCGGACGTGGTCAACCAGATCATCCGGCCGACGGTGGCTGACATCCTCACCCAAGGACAAACCACCATCGTCTCGGTCGGGTTCGTGCTGTCCCTGTGGGCCGGCTCCTCGGCGCTGGCGTCCCTGGTGGACTCGATCACCGCTGCTTATCAGCAGTACACCGTGCGCAACCCGGTGTGGCAGCGGATCTTCGCTCTGCTGCTCTACGTGGTCGCGCTGATCGGGTCAGTGCTCGTGCTGCCATTAACGGCGTTGGGCCCGGACCTGATCCCCGCGCTGTTCCCCGAGTCCGTGCGACCCACGATGGGCCAGCTGGTCGGCATCTTCTACTACCCTGGGCTCGGCATCCTGCTGATGCTCGGCCTGGCCACGCTGTACAAGGTGGTGCTGCCCAACAAGCTGCCGTGGCACCGCGGGCTGCCGGGCGCCTTGCTGGCGATGGCGGTATTCCTGGTCACCAGCACCGGGCTGCGGCTCTACATCGCGTCGGTGTCCGTCACGGGGTACACCTATGGGGCGCTCGCCACCCCGATCGCTTACCTGCTGTTCTCGTTCTTCATCGCGATGGCCATCGTGCTCGGCGCCGAGTTCAACAGCGCGATCGAGGAAATCTGGCCGGCCCACCCGACCCGACGGGATCGCCGGCGCTGGCGGCGACGCGAGATGGCTCGCCTCGCGGCGCTCGCTCGCCCGGACAGCGACGGCGCACAGCGGCAGCATGGGCCGGGCCCGAAGCCGCCCACCGGCCCGGACGGCCGCACTACGGCCACCGCAGCGACAGTCTTACCCGGCGCGCCGTCGCCCGCCGACACCACCCGCACTATCGAGTTGCCACGCAACGGGGGCGAATCCGGTGAGACCAGCACTGCGGCCACCGCCGACCCCCCCACTTCGGCCTCCGAGCGCTGACCCGGGTCCGCGGGTACCGACGAACCGCTGGGCCGGCCCTCGCTCAGCCGCTGAGTGCGCCCGAGTAGTAAGGCTCCAGGTAACCGTCCCCGTCCAGCCCCGCTCGGGCCACCTGGGTCAGCAGCCCCGACTGTTGCGGCCCGGAGACCTGGTCGAGCGCTGCCTGGTCGAGCTCTACCCGGAACCCAGACTCGCCCAGCAGCCGCACCGTACGTCGCGGACCGGCACCCGGTGCTCAGCGAGATGGCCGCGAACGGCCGACTCGGCCCGCTCCACTCCAGCTATCCGGACACCCGGGACTCGGTGCTGATCCGGCCGCGTGGCGGGCGCTGTGCAGCCGAGCGGCTCACCGCGCTACTGCGCAAGAACGTGTTCCGCTCGTCGGGCGAGCGCCTCGGCGCTGACGGGCTCGCCGCGGCCACCCGCCGACGACGGACCCCGCCAGGTCTGGGCGGACTGAGATCAGCCGGCGTCGCCGCCCTTGGGCAGGGACTCGTAGATCTCCTTGCACTTCGGGCACACCGGTGAGCCGGGCTTGGCCGAGCGGGTCACCGGGAACACCTCGCCGCACAGGGCCACCACGTGCGTGCCCATCACCGCGCTCTCGGCGATCTTGTTCTTTCGCACGTAATGGAACATCTTGGGGGTGTCGTCACCGGTGGTGTCGGTCCCCTCAGGGCGGGTGTCGACGTCGGGCAACGTTTGGGTCGGCGTGCTCACACCGCCATGATGCCAAATCCGGCCACGCCACCCGTGAGTGGCATTGAGTGCCACAACACTGTTATGCACTCACGAGGGACGGTTACCCGTCGATGATGGTGTGGTCGCGACTCTCTAGCTCGCGGCCCTGCGCGGGGCGCCCCGGCAGATCTTGCCGCAGCCTGCTGACCTGTTCGACCTTACGGGGGGCGCGGTCGTTGGCGATGAGCACCGCCATCCAGGGCAGCGGTATCGAGAGCACGACGAAGGCCAGCGCGAGCCACCAGGTCTGGTAGAACACCCCCGCCAGAATGAGGCATGGGATGCGGGCCGACATCAGGATCGCGTACTTGCGCCGGCGGGTGGCGTACTGCTCGGCGTAGGAGGGTTCGGCCGCTGTGATGAGGACAGGGGCGCCGTCCGAACGGCGGCCATGCTCATACGGGTCCGGCACGACATCACCTCCCCTCCCTTGATACTCCTACTTCTTGGCTTTGGCAGCCGCCTTCATCTGCTGCTTGTGCTCCCGAACCTTGGCCAGCGACTCGGCGTCGGTAACGTCGGCGACCGACCGGTAAACGCCCTCCTCGCCGTAGGGGCCTGCCACCTCCCGCCAGCCCGCCGGCTGCACGCCCCGCTGCTTGCCGAGCAGAGCCACGAAGATCTGCGCTTTCTGCATCGCGTAGCCCGGCAGTGCTACCAGCCGCTCGAGCAACTCGTGGGCGTCTGAGACACCTCGCCACAGTCCCGTCACATCGCCGTCGTAGCGCTCGACCAGGGTCTGACAGATATGCTGCACCCGCCCAGCCATCGCCTTGGGGTACCGGTGTAACGCCGGCTGCGTGGCGAACAGCTCCGCCAGCGCGTCCGGGTCGTAATCGGCCAGCTCGTAGACGTCGAGATCGTGGCCAAGGCGCTGTGCCAGCTCGTACGGCGCCGCGAAGGCCCGCTCCATCGGCACTTGTTGATCAAGAAGCATCGCCAGAAGCAACGCCAGCGGGTCTCGGTCCAGCAACGCGTCTGCCGGTGCGTCCTGACTCACCATCAAGCTCACCGGTGACCTCCTCAGCAGTATGGGTGCCTCGATAGGCTACTGCTCGCAGGTGACGGCCGGATACCGGCTGCAATCCTGCCCAAGAACCCGATCCGGCCTGCCGGTCAGGGCAGCCAGATTTCAGTCAGATGGCAGTCAGATGTCTACGCCGACCAGGCCCATTACCTCGGTGTGCCAATCCTGATAGGCGCTGGCCGCGCTGGTCCGTTCCTGGGAGTCTCGCTGGGTCTCCGGATGGCCGGCACCCAGCGCGTACTGAATGATCTCCTGGTCGCTGCGCTGGCTGCTGACCACCTTCACCTGTACCTGTCTGGTGGCGAGTTCGGCTCGGGCGGCGTGCGCCAGCAGATGCAGCAGCGCCAACCGGGAGCGCTGGTCGTCGGGCAGCGACATCTCGTCCGGCGCGTTGCCCGACACCAGCACTACCGTGGCGCCAGGTCTCAACATCGGCAGCACCTGCTCAACCGCGCGGAAGCGGGCCAGCAGGCCTGCGGACAGGAATGAGCCGACCCGCCCGACCACGGTGTCACCCTCGGGGTGGATGGTCACCGGTAGCTGGATGTAGAAGTCCAGCCCCTCCGGGACCGGCTGGGCCGGATCGGTGACGGCGACCAGGTCGGGACCAGCCTCCTTGAGCCGTTCGCACAGCCGTTGTGCACGATCGGCAGATCCGCTCACTAACCCGGTCGACGTCATGGGCACCTACCCCTCTAGTGCGCTCACCCCAGTCCAATGATCACCATCTTAGGAGTCTGAGCCGCACCTGACGAGGGCGCCGGGGCGTCAGCTCTTCTTCGTGGCCGAGTTCTTGGCGGGCTCCTGCATCTCCTTGGCTGCACCCTGCATGTCCTTGGTGACACTCTGCCCAGCCGAAGCAGCCTTGTCGGCGGCCGACGTCGTGACGGCCGTCATTTTCTTGATGATCTCCCGCTGCGAGGCCAGCATGTGCTCGACGAAGTCGAAGTAGTTGTCCACGTAGTTGTCCACGACTTCGGCGGCGTTGGGAATCTTGCCGTCCGGGGTTGGCATCGAGAACATTTTCTTGACGGTGTCCGCCCAGATCTCCATCGCGCTGATCGTGGCGTCCTGGCCTCGACTGGCGGTGTCGGTCATGGTCTCCTGCGTCGTGGTCATCATGATCCCTTCATAAGCTCATCGGATACGATCACCAAAGTACGCATTATTGATAAGTATGTCAAGCACTGCTGCCGGGCAGCGCGAGCGCCGCTACCGAGTTCTGCCCTCGACGAAGCTGCGGTACACCCCGAGCAGGGCTTCGCGCTGGGTCTCGGTGAGCCGCGGGTCACCCCGGATGCTGTCCTCAGTGCTGGCCGGCTGATCGGCGGGGACGTCGTCAGCCACGGCGGTCGCCCATCCCGCCTTCGCCAGCAGCTGTTCGGTGGTCAGCCCCAGCGCGTCCGCAATGGCCCGCAACACCGTCAGCGACGGCTGGTGCAGCCCACGTTCGACCTGGCTGAGGTAGGCGTTGGAGATCCGGGTCACGGCTGCCATCTCGCGCAGCGACAGGTCGGCCAGCTGCCGCTGGGCCCTGATGAATGCTCCCAGCGCCCCTAGCTGAGCCTGCCAGGGGTCGGTCACCATGCCGTCGTCATTCGCACTCGCCATGACTCACATCATCCCGCTGTGGGGCACCGTGGGACGCAGTCTCTCACTTCTGGCGCACGTAACTGCCCGGGGCGTCCTCCAGCGGCGGGTGCATGGTGCTGCCCGTCGGAGGCGGGGCCTGCTGTTTGCCGGCATGCTTGGCGATCCACGGCGTCCAGTCCTCCCACCAGGTAGTGGCGACCTCGGTGGCCTGCTTGCGCCATACCTCCGGGTCCTCGGGCAGTGTGTCGGCCGTACCTACCCAGTGCTTGGACTTCGGGTTCGGTGGGTTGACCACGCCGGCGATGTGCCCGGAGTTGGACAGCATGAACCGGACGGTGCCGCCGGGTAGCCGGGCGCTCTCGTAGACCGCCGTCCACGGTGCGATGTGATCCCTCTCGGCGGACACGAAGTAGCTGTCCTGGCTGACCCGGGAGAGGTCCAACCGCTCCCCGGCCAGCTCGAGCTCACCCTTCGCCAGCCGGTTCTCCAGGTACAGGGTCCGCAGGTACTCCGTCTGCATGGTCGCGGGCATCCGGGTGGAGTCGGAGTTCCAGCTCAGTATGTCGAACGGCGCCGGGTTCTCCCCCAGTAGCCAATCGTTGACTACGTAGTTCCACACCAGATCCCGGGCCCGCAGCAGGTTGAACGTGGTGGCCATGCTGTCTGCGGGCAGGTAGCCCTTACGCTGGATCTTGCGGTCCATCCGCTGGATGCTGATCTCGTCGGTGAACACGCCGAGCTGCCCGGGCACGGTGAAGTCGAGCAGGGTGTTCATCACGGTCAGCGACCGGACCCGGTCCTCCCCGCGGGCGGCGAGCCAGGCGAGGGTCGCCGTCGCCAGGGTGCCACCAAGGCACAACCCGGCCAGGTTGGTCTGCGGTGCCCCGGTGATCTCCTCGACGACCTCCAGCGCGGCGAGCGGTCCCTCCCGCAGGTAGTCGCTCATGGTGAGCGCGGCCAGGCTCTCGTCCGGGTTCCGGTAGCTGATCATGAAGCAGGTATGCCCGTGCTGCACAGCCCACTCCACCAGGCTCTTCTTCGGAGCGAGGTCCATGATGTAGTACTTGTTGATCCACGGCGGGCTGAACAGCAGCGGAACCGAGTGCACCGTCTCGGTCTGTGGCTCGTACTGGATCAGCTCGATCAGCCGGTTGCGGAACACCACCTTGCCCGGTGTGGCGGCCAGCTCGTGGCCGGCACGGAACTGACCGGGGGTGACCTGGCGGGGCATGCCCTTGTTGGACACCACGTCGCGGGCCAGGTTGCGGGCCCCGCGGACCAGGCTGAGGCCTCCGGTGTCGAATGCCTTCTTCAACGCCGCCGGGTTGGTTAGCAGCCAGTTGGTGGGCGCGGCGGCGTCGAGCATCTGCCGTAGCGCGAAATCGGCCTTGCGTCGGGTGGTGTCATCCAGGTCTGCGGCCCCTTCGAGCAACTCCTGCAGCAAGCGCTCCAGCAGCGTGTGTTGTTCGCGCAGCAGGTAGAACAGCGCGTTGCTGGTCCAGGCCGGGTCCGAAAATCGCGGGTCTTTGGCCCGCTCGTCGGATCCGTCGCGCTCCACTCCCACGCTGCGCAACGCCGCATGCATAGCGGCCTGGACATTGCGTATGCCGTACTCCAGTATCGGCCGGGCCGACTGTGCGGGATGCCCCGCGACCGACATCGCGAGCTTGCCCAGCGCCAGCCCCAGCCCTGCTGGGTCCAGCTCGGCCATCGCGGAGTCGATGCCGAGCAGCGATCGGATCGAGGAGACGACGTCAGCGGCGTCCTGGCGTGCCCCGCGCAGGGGGTCGGCGCCCTGCACGTCGCGCGGAGGGGTCATCGGTGGCACTCCTGGCTGTCTCGAGTTCGGCTGTCTCGCGGCTCGGCGCGGCCCCTGCTGCGGGATCGACGGGGTCACCTACAACCACCTCCCTACTCGGCTCCGGGTTCCGGAACGAGCGTTCCGACGCAGCGGGTGCAGCGCAAGTGGATGGGACCGGCATCTCACCAGGTTGGCCTGGCAGGATCCATCACCGTGTCACCCCTGCTCAGCCTAGATATCGGTGCCCCCGCATGGTTGGACCTGTCGTGCGAGCTGTGGTGAGCCGGGTCACCGAGGCAGCGGTGCTCGTCGGCGACCAAGTGGTCGGTGAGCTGGACGGCCCCGGGCTGCTGGTGCTGCTCGGCGTCACCCACGACGACGGCCCCGCGCAGGCCGAGAAGATGGCCCGCAAGCTGCATGAACTGCGGATTCTTCGCGACGAACGCTCGGTCGCCGACACCGACGCCGGCGTGCTGGTGGTCAGCCAGTTCACCCTTTACGGGACGGCGCGCAAGGGACGGCGACCCTCCTTCACCGCAGCGGCCCGCCCGGAACAGGCCGAGCCGCTGATCGAGGAGGTCATCGCCCGGCTCCGGCTCCGCGGCGCCACGGTGGCCACCGGGCGCTTCGGCGCGATGATGGCCGTGCGCAGCGTCGCCGACGGCCCGTTCACGGTGCTCCTCGACGTGTGATGCCCTTCAAGAGCCACCAACCCGGACGATCTCGGCCTTAAACGACTACCAACCTGAGAAGTGTCTGAGGGTCCGCCGGATCCGGCACTTCGCCGGGCACTCGTTCGTCGTGCCAGATGAGGGCCCGGGAACGGAATCCGGGCTCCCGACGTTGTAAAAGTCATCGCTGCGGGTACCCCTTGGCAGGCTCGTACAGCGTCGCGCGCCGGCCCGGAGCGCACCCGAAGCCGGCACGTGGATCCGTCGCAGGAAGGAACCTGATGACCGCCGCGCAGATCACCATGGAACGGGACGCCGGTACCGAGGCAGACCTGGATGCGCAGAGCCCGGCAGCCGATCTGGTTCGCGTTTATCTCAACGGTATCGGACGCACCGCGCTGCTCAGCGCCCAGCAGGAGGTCGAGCTCGCCAAGCGCATCGAGGCGGGGGTGTTCGCCCGGCACATGCTGGATACGGCGCCCCGGCTGTCACCGGCCCGGCGTAACGACCTCACGCGGCTGGTGCGCGACGGCCACAAGGCCAAGGACCACCTGCTGGAGGCCAACCTGCGGCTGGTGGTGTCGCTGGCCAAGCGTTACACCGGCCGCGGAATGCCGCTGCTGGACCTGATTCAGGAGGGCAACCTGGGTCTGATCCGGGCGGTAGAGAAGTTCGACTACACCAAGGGCTTCAAATTCTCCACCTATGCCACCTGGTGGATCCGGCAGGCCATCACTCGTGGCATGGCTGACCAGGGACGCACCATCCGACTTCCGGTGCACCTGGTGGAGCAGGTGAACAAGCTGGCCCGGATCAAGCGGGACCTCCACCAGCGGCTGGGCCGGGAGGCCACCCACCAGGAGCTGGCCAACGAGTCCGGCATCGCGATGGAGAAGGTCGCCGACCTGCTGGACCACTCCCGCGACCCGGTGAGTCTGGACATGCCGGTCGGTGCCGAGGAGGAGGCCCCCCTGGGTGACTTCATCGAAGACGCTGAGGCCACCGACGCCGAATCCGCCGTTATCTCTGGGTTGCTGCAGGACGACCTGCGCCGGGTGCTTGCCACCCTCGAAGACCGCGAGCAGAAGGTCATCCGGTTGCGCTACGGCCTCGACGACGGCCAGCCGCACACCCTCGACCAGATCGGCAAGCGCTTCGGTCTGTCCCGCGAGCGGGTGCGTCAGATCGAGCGCGAGGTCATGGCGAAACTGCGCCATGGAGATCGTGCAGAGCGGTTGCGGGCCTACGCCAGCTGATTCTCCTGCATATTCGTTGCGTTACCGCTCGAATGGCGGCATTGACGGCGCAGCGCGTGACGGGCACTGTCAGCTAAAACGTGATGAAAACGTGATGCAGGCCACGCGACCTAGGCGGTCAACCCGCAGGCTGTCGCGCGCCCCGGAAGGTCGGGCTCGTCGGGGGGCCCGGCCTTCCGACTTTCGACACACTACCACTCACCAAGGTTAGTGACCGGGCTGCAGCGGACCGAAGGTCTGGCGCTCAAGGACGACGGTGCGATCCCCCAGCGGGGCATCGAGCTGCAGGGCAAGCGGCGGGAAACGCAGGTCCATGGTGCAGGGGCCGGACTTTGCGGTGATCTCCACCAGCGCGACACGGACCAGATGCGGGGTCTGTTCCCGCAGGTCGGCGTGCACGTGGGTGCAGCCGCCCTCCTGACCGTAGAGCCCGACCGGGCGGCCGTCGCCCTGGATCCACACCAGCCGCGGGTAGCCAGGCGGCAGTGCCGAGGAGTCGATCTGGGCCGAAGGCAGCACCCGTGCCCCGGGGGGTGGGTCAGGCCAGTCGGGCGCCGTTTCCCTCCCGGCCGTCGCTGAGCTGGCACCGGACACCGGTGCCAGCGGCTGCGGATATCCCCCGAACCCGACCTGGTGGGGTCGGTCGGCGCACGCCGCGAGCGCACCGAGTAGTGCGAGGCCGGCTACGGTGACTCTCAGGTGTCGCATGTCCTTCCAGACGGAACGACCAGTTCCGCAGGTTGCAACGTCGTCAGGCAACAGTCAGTCGCGAGGATCCGCGGGATCCAGACCGTGCAGCGGGAAGACCGCGCGCCGGGTCTCCGCGATCGCCTGATCCACGCCGGTATCCGCGGTCCCGTCCCAGGGCGTCCAATGGGGCGCGACGCCGTCGGTCATCGAGTTCGGCAGCTGCACGCCACGGGCCACCGTGACGGCATGGGCGACCCAGGTGTCCGGCACCGGGGTGTTCGGGTCGACCACGCGGTCGAGCAGGGTGGCCAGCAGATGTGTCCACGAACGAGGCACCACCCGGAACAAGGAGTAACCGCCCCCGCCCAGCGCCAGCCAGCGCCCACCGGCCGTCGTGTCGGCTAGGCCGGCCAGTGCGCGGTGCGCAGCGCGCTGGCCGTCCACCGACAGCGCGAGGTCGGCGAGCGGGTCCTCAGCGTGGGTGTCCGCGCCATGCTGGGTCACCAGCACCTCGGGCTCGAAGGCTCGCAGCAGGGCAGGCACCACCGCATGGAAGGCCCGTAACCATCCGTCGTCGCTGGTGCCCGGGGGAAGTGGCACGTTGACCGCCGAACCCTCGGCGCCGGGGGCCCCGATGTCGGAAGAGTTCCCGGTGCCGGGCCAGAGCGTGGCCGGGTGCTGATGCAGCGAGATGGTGAGCACCCGGGGGTCGTCGGCGAAAGCCTCCTGCACACCGTCGCCGTGGTGCACGTCGATATCGACATAGGCCACCCGGGACGTTCCACCGTCGAGCAGCCGGCGGATCGCCAGTGCGCAGTCGTTGTAGATACAAAAGCCCGAGGCGCGGTTACGCATGGCGTGATGCAGCCCGCCGGCGATGTTCACCGCCCGCGATACGCGGCCGGTGAGGATCTCGTCGGCGGCGCGCAGCGAGCCACCGGCGACCAGCGCCGAGGCCTCGTGCATGCGGTGAAACACCGGGTTGTCCGGGGTGCCTAGACCGTGCCCGACGTATCCGCGCGGCGCGTTCTTGACTGCGGCGAGATAGTCATCGGAGTGCACCATGCGCAGCTCGTCGTCGGTCGCCTGCACCGGCGCCAGCAGCGAGACGCCGTCCAGGACACCCAGTGCGCGGGCCAGCCGGATGGTGAGGTCCAGCCGGATGGGATCCAGCGGGTGCCTCCCCCCGAGGTCGTAGCCGAGGAAGGCCTCGTCCCAGACGACAGCCGCGCGAGCAGCGCTCATGACCCGAGACGCTACTAGCCGGTACCGGCCGGTGCCGGGCGGCAGGTGACGTCCCTACCCGGGACTCGAGCCGGTGGCCACTGGGCGGTCGGGCTCCATGCACCACTGCGACCAGGACCCGGCATAAAGCCCCGCCGGGCGCTCAGGAGAGGTGACTCCGGCGACTTCCAGCCCGAGCACCAGTGCACAGGCGTTGATCCCTGAACCGCAGTAGGCACCGATCTTCGCACCAGAGGCCCCCCACTGGCGCGCAAGCTCGCGCAGGCGGGTGGGTGTGCGCCACCGCCCCTGCGCATCGGTCAGCTCGACGAACGGTGCGTTGAACGCGCCGGGTATGTGGCCCGCCCGGCGGTCCACCGGCTCGGCCTGACCGCGGTAGCGGGGTGGCACCCTCGCATCGAGCAGCACACCGTCGCGGGCCAGCGCCGCGGCCTGCGCCGCGTCGAGCACTGGCATTGACCCTGGCCGCACCGTGATCGTGCCGATGGGGGATTCGGGCACGTCGACGGTCACCGGCAGCCCGGCCGCACGCCACGCCGCGATCCCCCCGTCGAGCACCGCGACCGCAGGGTGTCCCGCCCAGCGCAGCAGCCACCACAGCCGTGCCGCCACCGACCCGTCCGCCGCATCGTAGGCGACCACTGGTGCTGCCGTACGGATACCGGCGGCGCGCAGGGTGGCCTGCAACGCCGCTGGGTACGGGAGGGGATGCCGTCCGCCCGGGCCCGGCGGGCCGGCCAGGTCAGCGTCCACATCGAGGAAGATCGCCCCAGGTAGGTGGCCCGCCCGGTAGTCGACGCGACCGGGTGGGCCGGTGAGTGACCACCGCACGTCCGCGACGGTGGGCGGCTTCGGGCCGCTCAGGAGGTCGGCCAGCTGACGGGGTGTGATCAGCGGGTGCATATTATCCATCCTGCCGGTCACTGCCAGCGAATACTCCACAGCGTGGCTGATGGAGCACTACCATGGCATCAACCGAGGGAGACTGGTGTGAACGACCTCATCGACACTACCGAGATGTACCTACGCACCATCTTCGAGCTCGAGGAGGAAGGTGTGGTCGCGCTGCGGGCGCGGATTGCTGAGCGCCTCGGCCAGAGCGGGCCCACCGTCAGCCAGACAGTGGCTCGGATGGAGCGTGACGGCCTGCTGACAGTGGCCGACGACCGGCACCTAGAGCTGACCGCGGCGGGCCGAAACCGAGCCACGTCGGTGATGCGTAAGCACCGGCTGGCTGAGCGTCTGCTGGTTGACGTGATCGGCCTGGAGTGGGAGCAGGTGCACAACGAGGCCTGCCGCTGGGAACACGTGATGAGCGAGGCTGTGGAGCGCAAGCTGGTCGCGCTGCTGGGCAATCCGACCACGTCTCCGTACGGGAACCCGATCCCGGGCCTGGACGAGCTCGGCGTTGGGGAAGGCGCCCCCTCGATCGAGCCCGATCTGGTGCGCCTGGACGAGGTGGCCCGTCGCGGTGGCGGCACGGTGGAGGTGCGGCGCATCGCCGAGAACGTGCAGGAGGACCCGGCCCTGATGGCGGACCTGTACAAGGTCGACGCGGTGCCCGGCAATGTGGTGCAGGTGGCCGCTCTGGCCCGGGCAGACCATCCGGTGGTGCTTTCCGGCGGGGGGGCGACGGTCGAGGTAGACGGCGCGCTTGCACACGCAGTGCTGGCCCGCCGGCGGTGATTCGGCCGTCGGCGGTAATCGGGACAAACCGAATGCGGCTGCTGGTCACGGGTGGTGCGGGCTACGTCGGCTGCGTGTGCGCCGCCCGACTGCTGGAAGCCGGCCATGACGTCGTGGTCCTGGATGACCTGTCCACCGGACATGCGGACGCGGTGCCAGCCGGTTGCCGGTTCGTCGAGGGTGCCGTCGAGGACGCCGGGACGGTGCTGGCCGAGGGCTTCGACGGCGTGCTGCATTTCGCGGCCCGCTCCCTGGTTGAGGAATCGATGGCGCAGCCGCAGCGCTACTGGCTGGGCAATGTGGTGGCCTCGGTGCGGCTGCTCGAGGCGATGCGCGAGCACGGAACTCCTCGGCTGGTGTTCTCCTCCACCGCAGCCACCTACGGGGAGCCCACGTCGGTACCGATCACCGAGGATGCAGCCACCCTGCCCACTAACCCCTACGGTGCGACGAAGCTCGCGATCGACCACGCGATCGGCTCCTACGCCGCTGCGCACGGTCTCGCCGCCGTGAGTTTGCGGTACTTCAATGTCGCCGGCGCTTACGGCCGTTACGGCGAGCGGCACACCATGGAGACCCATCTCATCCCCCTCGTACTACAGGTTGCCCTCGGTCGTCGCGAGAAGATCATGGTGTTCGGGCAGGACTGGCCCACGCCGGATGGCACCTGCATCCGCGACTACATCCACGTGGTGGACCTCGCCGACGCCCATGAGCTTGCCCTCGAGCAGGCTGTGCCTGGCGAGCATCGGATCTACAACCTGGGAAACGGCACGGGCTTCTCGGTACAGCAGGTGGTGGACACCTGCCGGCAGGTCACTGGACACCCCATACCGGCGCAGCCCGCGGCGCGGCGGCCGGGCGACCCGGCAGTGCTCATCGCCGCCAGCGACCGAGCGCGCGACGAGCTGGGCTGGAAACCGGAGCGGGCCGAGCTCGCCGCAATCGTGGCTGATGCCTGGAACTTCGCTGCCTCCAACGCCACCCGCGCCACCGGCTGACCGGTCATCGCGTTCGTCGCGATCGTCGTTTACGGTTCTTGCGTGCAGGTCGGGGAAGGGCCGCAGCGGCGTCCGCGGCGACAGTGCGCAGCACCTCCGGTGGCAGTCCCCCGTCCAGGGCGGCCCGGAGTAACCCGGACAGTGAGTGCTGCGGGCAGGCCTGCAGCGCCGCGTCCAACGCGACACCGGCCAGCGCACCGTCTCCTCGAAGGTAAGCGACCAGTGCCAGCAGCGCCGCCGGTTCGGCGCGTTCCGGTGCGGGGGTCGCTCGAACAAGGGCCAGCCAAAGCCGCTCGGCGGCGATCGCGCCCGGACCCGAACACCAGGGCAGGCAGGCGTCGCGGACCCGGTGGTCGCACAGCGCGGAGGCGACCTCGGCCACAACGCTGTCGCTGAGCACGACATCTCCCGCAGCCGCCGCTCGGTGCAACTCCTCCAGCCGCGCGAACCGCCGGGCTATCAGCCCGGAACCCATCGGGTGGTCGGCGTCGGCCGCGTCCAGGAGCGCCGCCCGGCGTTGCAGGGCGGCGGGATCCTCCCCGTCCAGCAGGGCGGCCATTTCCTCCCGGCTCCTGAAGGTCACCGCGCCAGCCGCGACCGTAGCGGCCGCCAGCGGGCTGGCCGCGGGATCGGGCACGGTGCCGGCACACAGCGGATCGTCGTAGCAGCGCCACGGCGCGCCGCTCACGGTCTGCGCCGTCCAGGCTGCGTGTACCAGAGGTAGCCCGGCGCTGGTCAGCATGTCGTCGAGGACGTCCACCAATGCGCGATGCGGGGGCCCCTGCTCCTCTTCGGCCTCGTCCGGGGTGAGATCGCCCCCGATCACGACCAGCGCGACGCCGGTGGGTCGCTGCCGGGCTATCGGCGCCAGCAGTTGTTTGGCCAGCAGCGGCGCTTGGACGTTATCGACCAGATCGGCTCGCAGGGTCAACCCCAGCTTCTTACCGTGTAGTGCCAAGAGCACCACGGAGTCATGCGGGTGAAAGCCCAGCAGGTGTGGCACGGCGGCGATCAACTCAGCCGGGTCGGAGAGCCGGATACGGCCGGCGGTGGGTGCGCTCATGCCGTCGAACGGTCCTCCGGAAGCACCTCCTGGGACAGCCATGTCCTTGTCGGCTGTGGACTGCGGTATAGGTGTGGACTATTACGCCCCCAGGCCGCAGCGGGTTAGCGGAATGTCGGACAGGTGGTTTATCCTGCCGCGCCGCGCAGCCGCCGACCCATGGCGCCGACTCATGGTCGGACCCGGCGCGGTCGACGGCAGACGTAGGTCACCGCAGGAGGCAGGTTCCACCAGACCGTTCGGGTGGTGAGCACCTCGTCGAACACTTCGCCGAGCAGTGCACGGAACCGCCGGGCCGGGGTCATTCCCAGCGCGTGCACGTAGGCGAGGGTGGTGAATGAACCTCCAGGACGTAGCGAGCGCGCCGTCGCGTCGACGATGGCGCGCTGCGCGCCGGCGCTGATCAGTGACCAGGGCAGCCCGCTGACCACGGCATCGACGGCAGGCACCTGGTGCTCGGCGAGCAGCCGTTCTAGCTCGGCTGCGTCCCCGACCAGCACCTCGACATCGGGATGCTCGGCGCGCAGGTGCTTGGCCAGCACCAGGTCGATCTCCACCGCAACGTGGCGCCCCCGGCCGGCGAGCCGGTGCTCGATGGCGGTGGTGGCCGACCCGGTGCCAGGCCCGAGCTCGACCACGACCGGTTCCCCGACCCGGGGCACGACAGCGGCCAGCCGGGCCGCCAGGTGCGAGGAGCTCGGCACCACAGCGCCCATGGTGGCCGGACTGCGCAGTACGGCGGCAAGGAAGGCACCAAGGTGTCGCGGCACCAGCGGCATACATGGAAGCCTGCCCGCCCGGGACGGCAAGTGTGAAATCGATCTTGCTCAACCACCCGCCCGGGACACCGGCGCAGCGGGTTCAGCAGTCCCGAAGCTCCGGTGTCTGGTTCAGCACCTGGTCCCGGGCAGAGACAAATCGCCGGTAGGCCTCGCCGGGCACCGCCTCAAGGCGGAACGCCGCCACTCGGTGGCAGTTCTGGAAGGCTAACTGCACCCCGAAGTGGCGCTGCAGGGCACCCCGGATGGCGTCGCTGGCTAGTGCCCGCAGCAGCTCGCCCCGAGCCGCCTCGTCTGGCGGCGGTACCGCGTGATCGGCGAACTCCGCCCCGGTGTTCACCGCGAGATCACCGACGACCTGCGAAACCACCTGCCAGGCGTAGGGCAGCGAATCCCGTACGACGGCCACGAATGCCGCGTCATCGAGCTCACCGCGCTGCGCTGCTTCGATCATCGTGGATGGAACGTCCAGTGACATCGGTCCTCCTCGATCGGTGACTCACGAGCAAACAGCAGGGAGGAACTCCGGGTCCACCTGGTCGGCGAGATCCCTGCCCGCCGAGCGGTTCGCCCAGGCCCTTGCATTGCGTAGGTGGAAATGCACGGTGTCGCGGTGATATGCCGTCCAGTCCCGCTGTACTCCGTCAAGCTCAGCAAGTACCGCATCCAGGGCGTACCGCACCTCGGGCTCCAGTGCATCGAACCCCGGGGCACGCCCCTGTTCCGCGGC
Source organism: Pseudonocardiales bacterium (assembly GCA_052390115.1). Classification (GTDB taxonomy): domain Bacteria; phylum Actinomycetota; class Actinomycetes; order Mycobacteriales; family Pseudonocardiaceae. The sequence goes on from JBQTHE010000077.1 coordinate 34,265, forward strand.
CCGCACCCAAGCTGACTGGCCCACCGTCGCCAGCAGGGCGGTGCCCAGCTCACCACGCAGCCAGGCGCGGTCATCCTCGGCAGCCACCTTGTTGCCGACCACTCGCAGCCGCACCCCGTGGCCCTCGGAGTGCTGCCGGAGCTGCCGGTACACCCTGACTCCGCGCCGGGTGGGTTCGCTGACCAGGACCACAAGGTCGAAGCGGGTGAACAGTCCGGATGCCAACACATCCGCGCCCGCGGTCATGTCGACCACCACGTACTCGCTGGGTCCGTCCATCAGGTGGTTGAGGTACAGCTCCAGTGCTCCGGTCTTGGAGTGGTAGCAGCTCACCCCGATGTCCTCGGGTTCAAACTCCCCCGTGACCATCAGCTGTGCGCCGCCGACCGGGCGGGCAAAGCGCCGGTGCAGCTCGTCGTCCGGGTTCAACCGGAGCATCCGGGATCCTCGGCCGGGCGGTGTTGTCTTGATCATCGCATCGGCTGACGTGATCCGTGGGTTGCTACCGCGCAGGTGCTCCTTGATCCAGGGCAGCTGCGCGGCAAGCGGTGGGACCTGCTCGTCCTCCAAGCCCAGCGCCTCACCGAGGTGCTGGTTGATGTCGGCATCAACGGCCAGCACGGGCTGGCCGAGCTCGGCGAGGTAACGGGTGAAAAGAGCCGACAGCGTCGTCTTACCGCTGCCGCCCTTGCCGACGAAGGCAATGCGCACTGTGCTCCGATCTCCTTCCAACGTGGTTGAGCAGATCGTAAACGATAGTCGTTACCACTAAAGAGTGGCAGGGTATGCCCCCACCGGGGCGCCGTGTGCACCGCGCGTGGCGCTGTGGACGGGATGGATTCGACGGTGTGCCGCGTTGTATGGACTGCACGGTCCTCACGAGAGGGGCTAACCGAGCCGAAACGAGGAGGCAGTCGCAGTGACCGCCGACCTGTACCACGTCGAGGCGGAGCCTTCGGCACCGACGGTTCCGGTACTGGTGCACGCCCTGACCGGGTTCGTCGACGCCGGTCAAGCTGGTCATGTGGCAGTGGCACATCTGCTGGCGAATCTAGAGCACCGAGTCCTCGCCACGTTCGACGTCGACCAACTACTGGACTACCGCTCCCGCCGACCGAAGATGATCTTCGAGGGCGACCATTGGGCCGACTATGAGCGGCCCGAGTTGGTCCTGCACGAGGTGCGCGACAGCGCGGGCGCCACGTTCTTGCTCCTTGCTGGTCCGGAGCCGGATCTACAGTGGGAGCGGTTCACCGACGCGGTCCGCGAGCTGGTCGAGCGCTTCGGTGTAGGCCTGACGGTGGGTCTGGGTGCGGTACCGATGGCCATCCCGCACACTCGCCCGGTGACGGTCACCGCGCACGCCACCCGCCGCGAGTTGATCTCTGGCTACCAGCCGTGGTTTGGCACCATGGAGATCCCCGGCCATGCCGGGGCGCTGATGGAACTGAGGCTGGGCCAGGCCGGGCACGACGCGATGGGCTTCGTGGTGCACGTGCCGCACTACCTCGCCCGTATCGAGTACCCAGAATCCGCCCGCGGACTGCTGGAACATCTGGCCCGCAGCAGTGGGTTGGACCTACCCGTCGAGGCGCTACGACCCACTGCGATGCGGGTTCTCGCCGCAGTGGATGAGCAGGTCGCCAGCTCCCCGGAAAGCATGTCGGTAGTGGCCGGCCTGGAGGCACAGTTCGACGCCGTCACGGGTAAGTCCGATCGGCGCCCGCTGCTGTCCAGCGATGCCGAGCCGTTGCCCACCGGCGACGAGATCGCAGCGGAGCTCGAGCAGTTCCTCGCCGAGCAGGAGGATGGCACCGGCGAGAGTTGAGCCCGAGGTGACCCATGCCCGAGGTGACGCCATGACTGCGGACCACGAGGGCCCTGGCGGCGGCCGGATGCCGGCGCTGTACCTCAGCCACGGCGCCCCACCGCTGGCCGACGACACACTCTGGACTGCAGAGCTCGCGAGCTGGTCGACCCGCCTGCCCCGGCCGGAGGCCATCGTGGTGATCTCCGCGCATTGGGAGGTAGCACCGCTGGCCATTGGCGCTACTCGCACGGTTGCACTGACCTACGACTTCTGGGGCTTCCCGCAGCGCTACTACAGCGTGACCTACCCCGCGCCCGGTGCGCCGGACGTCGCCGCCCGGGTCCGTGCTCTACTGCGCGGCGGCGGGCACGATCCGCAGGACGTGCCCGGCCGGGGACTGGACCACGGCGCATACGTGCCCTTGGTGGAGATGTACCCCCAGGCCGATGTACCGGTGTTGCAGATCTCGATGCCCACCCTTGACCCGCAAGAACTCCTGAGAGTCGGTCGCCTGCTCGCGCCGCTGCGCGACGAGGGGGTGCTGCTGGTCGGCAGCGGGTTCACGACCCACAACCTGCGCGGGCTGGACATGAGCCGACCCACTGATCACCAGCCGCCGAGCTGGTCGGTCGAGTTCGACGACTGGGTCAACCGTGCGACTGCCGCTCGGGACCTCGATGCGCTGTTGAACTTCGAGAACGCCGCCCCGGCAGCCCGGCTGGCCCACCCGCGCACCGAGCACTTCGCTCCGCTGTTCGTCGCGCTTGGCGCGAGCATCGACAGTATGACGAGCGAGCGGTCGGTGATCGACGGGTACTGGTACGGCTTGTCCAAGCGCTCATGGCAGTTCGACGGATGAGCGCAGTCACATGCCACCGCGCTAGCCCGACCACACCCTGGCCACCTCGGTGACGACCGAGGCCGCCTGGGCGCGGCCGGCCAGCGCTGCCCGCGCCCGGCGCGCCAGGTCGAGCACGTTGCGGCCGATCTCGCGCCGGGCGGCGGCGTCAGGCGTGATGAGCGCGACCCTTGCCTGCTCTCGCAGTGCGGCCACCTGGGCAGCGACTCCAGCCCCCGGCGGGAAGGCACGCGTGATCGGTGCGAGAACGACGACCCGCTCGTGCCCTGCGGCCAGATCGGCGTTGGTCGTCGAGCGCACGCCTCCATCGATCCAGCGGCGCCCGCCGATGGTGGTCGCCGGCCACACCCCCGGCACCGAGCAGCTGGCCGCAACGGCATCGACCAGGGTCACTGGGATGCCCCCCACCTGGCTGCCCTGCCCGAAAGCGGCAAACTCGCCCGATGCGGCATCAATGGTTGTGACCAGCAGGGTCCGCTGCGGCCAAGTGCACACACCCAGCCGGGCTTCGATGATCTCGCGGCGTTCGGCTTCCGGAACCGTCGCCGTCGCCAGCGCCATTCTGCCGACTCGTGCTCCGATCTGCTGCGTACCCCGGGAGCAGGCAATGGCCCAGCTCCACCGCATGATCGTGCCGATCCCCATTCGGGCCGGTGGCTCGGGGCCCGGCGGGACGAGCTGACTGGCGTAGAGCTCTTCGAGATCGTTATCCAAGGTGATCAGCGCGCCCACCACTGACCCTGCTGATGTGCCGACCACAAGGTCGGCAACGCGCAGGTCTACCCCGTGTTCGGCCAGCCCGGCGAGCATCCCCAGCTCCCAGGCGATGCCGGTGATCCCACCGCCGCCGAGTACCAGCGCTCTCTCCGGCATCCCAGCCTCTCCGGGTACGTGACTCCAAGTACCGCGATGACCCCGCCCTGACCGTCCCCACCACCGTAGAACCGGTCCTCAACTGCAACCACTGGTTGAGCCACAGCCTTCGCAGACGTAGCAGGAGCCGGCAGGCCGCATCTTGGTTCCGCAGGTCAAGCACAGCGGCGCGTCGGCGGCCTTGCCCTGCTGCAGTTCCCACAGCTCCGTGGAACTACCCACGTACACCGGCGCCGGCCGGGCATGCGCCGCCGGGGGGGCGATGGCGGAGTCCACCGAAGTGCGCAGGGACTCGATGTCGACACCGTTGTCCTTGCCGACGCTGTAATCGGCCGACACCTGTGCGGTGCGCTCCTCGGCGGTCAGGATACCCAGTTGCTCTCGCTTCTCCATGGGCAGGTGATCCAGCGCGATTCGACGGAATAGGTAGTCCACCACGCTGGTCGCGATCCGGATATCCGGATCGTCGGTCATCCCCGCCGGCTCGAAGCGCATGTTCACGAACTTCGAGACGTAGGTCTCCAGCGGCACCCCGTACTGCAGCGCTATCGAGATCCCCATCGAGAAAGCATCCATCACACCGGCCAGCGTGGAGCCCTGCTTGGACATCTTGACGAAGATTTCACCGAGGCCGTCGTCCGGGTAAGATCCTGCCGTCAGGTAGCCTTCGGCGCCACCTACGGTGAAGGAGACCGTCTCGCTGGGTCGCTTCTTGGGTAGCCGCTTGCGCACCGGCCTACCCTCCGCGACCGCCTTCTCCGCCTCGCTGGTCGCGGTCTTGCCGGTGGACAGCGGTTGGCCGACCTTGCAGTTGTCCCGGTAGATCGCCAGCGCCTTGATCCCCATCTTCCAGGATTGAAAGTAGATCTCCTCGACATCGGTGACGGTGGCCTTCTCCGGCATATTGACCGTCTTGCTGATGGCTCCAGAGATGAACGGCTGGGTCGCCGCCATCATCCGCACATGGCCCATCGGGGCGATGGCTCGATCCCCCATCGCGCAGTCGAACACCTCGTAATGCTCGGGTCGCAGTCCAGGAGCGTCGATCACGTGGCCATGCTCGGCGATGTACTCGACGATCGCCTCGCTTTGCTCCTCCTGGTAGCCCAGCGCAGCGAGTGCCTTCGGCACCGTCTGGTTGACTATCTGCATGGACCCGCCGCCGACCAGCTTCTTGAACTTCACCAACGAAAAGTCCGGCTCAATCCCGGTCGTATCACAATCCATCATGAACCCTATGGTTCCAGTCGGCGCTATTACACTGGCCTGAGCATTGCGCCAGCCATTCTTCTCACCGATTCGGATGCCATCCTGCCACGCCTTCGTAGCGGCCTTCTGCACGGCTCGGTCGTTGTGATGATAGGCACGGATCAGATCGTTGGCCGCAGCGTGCTTGCGCATCACCCGCTGGTGCGGTTCGGCGTTGCGCGCGTAGCCGTCGTACGGGCCTACAGCCCCGGCAAGCTCCGCGGAGCGCTTATACGCGGTACCGGTCATCAGCGAGGTGATCGCCGCAGCCAGTGCACGTCCGCCGTCGGAGTCGTAAGCGTGCCCGGTGGCCATCAGCAATGCCCCGAGATTCGCGTAGCCGATGCCGAGCTGACGGAATGCCCTGGTGGTGTCTGCAATGGCCTCGGTCGGGAAGTCGGCGAAGCAGATCGAGATGTCCATCGCGGTGATGACGAGTTCCACCGTCCTGGTAAACAGCTCCGCGTCGAATGTGAGGTCCTCGCGGAGGAACTTCATCAGGTTGATGGATGCAAGGTTGCAGCTCGAGTTGTCGAGGTGCAGGTACTCGGAACACGGATTAGAGGCGGTGATACGTCCGGACTCCGGGCAGGTGTGCCAGTCGTTGATCGTGTCGTCGTACTGCAGGCCGGGATCGGCGCATTGCCAGGCAGCCTGGGTGATCTCTCGGAAGAGCTCCTTGGCTTTTACGGTCTCGATGACCTCACCGGTCATCCGGGCGCGAAGCCCGAAGTCGCCGTCGGTCTCCACGGCACGCATGAACTCATCGGAGACCCGAACTGAGTTGTTGGCATTCTGGTACTGGACCGAGGTGATGTCCTTGCCACCGAGGTCCATGTCGAACCCGGCGTCACGGAGCACCCGGATCTTGCGCTCCTCGGATGCCTTGGTCTGCACGAACTCGCTGATATCAGGATGATCGACGTCGAGTACGACCATTTTCGCAGCACGCCGGGTGGCTCCACCCGATTTGATGGTGCCGGCCGAAGCGTCCGCTCCGCGCATAAAGCTCACCGGACCGGATGCCGCACCCCCGGAGGACAGTAGTTCCTTCGACGAGCGGATACGAGAAAGGTTCAGACCGGCGCCCGAACCGCCCTTGAAGATCAGCCCCTCTTCCCGGTACCAGTTGAGAATCGAGTCCATGGTGTCGTCGACGGAAAGGATGAAACACGCACTCACCTGATTAGGTGAAGCGGTGCCGACGTTGAACCAGACCGGGGAGTTGAAACTGAACACCTGGTGCAGCAGCATCCAGGTCAACTCGTCGGAGAAGATGTCCTTGTCGGTCTCGGTGGCGAAGTATCCGTGCCGCACACCGGCTGCGGTGTAGGCCGTCACCACCCGGTCGATCAGCTGGCGCAGGCTCGACTCGCGCTGCTCGCTGCCCACCGCACCGCGGAAATATTTGCTGGTCACGATGTTTACCGCGTTGACCGACCAGAAATCGGGGAACTCCACGCCACGCTGTTCGAAGTTGACCGTGCCGTCCCGCCAGTTGGTCATCACCACGTCCCGGCGCTGCCACGTCACCTCGTCGTAGGGGTGTCGCGCCTCGGTGGTGTGGATCCGCTCCATCCGCAGCGCGCGCTTGGGCTGCGCAACCGGAGAAGCTCCAGTCCCGACGGTCTCGGTCATACCTCATCCCTCTCTATCACGATGTGCATACTCCCGGTCCGGGTTCCCCGTCCGGAGCGGTTGGGTCCGTCGTGGTGCCGTCGCTGGCTCCGCAGTGCGTGCTTCACGTCATGTCGCCTGCTCCTCGATGTGCTGCCGCTGGTGGGATGGGGCTTCCCGCAGGTTGCGAATCTCCTTCTCGAAGTCCTCGATCGAAGAGAACGACCGATACACGCTGGCGAAGCGCAGGTAGGCCACCTCGTCGAGATCCCGCAGCGGGCCGAGGATGGTCAATCCGACCTCCTGGCTGGGTACCTCGGCGCTGCCCAAGGAGCGGATCGTCTCCTCCACCCGGTGTGCCAGTTGCGCAAGCGCGTCCTCGTCTACCGGTCGTCCCTGGCATGCCCTGCGCACTCCGCGGACGACCTTGTCCCGGCTGAACGGTTCGGTGACCCCCGAGCGCTTCACCACCGCGAGCACTGGCTCCTCTACGGTGGTGAACCGGCGACCGCACTCCAGGCACGACCGGCGCCTGCGGATCGCCTGCCGATCCTCGACCTCGCGCGAATCGATAACGCGCGAGTCGGAGTGCCGGCAGAACGGACAGCGCATGCACCTCACCTTCCTGACGTCATGCTGATGCGGACCGCGTCCTCAGGACGACCGGCGGCTACCAGGCCCAACCTGTGGGCGAACAACATCCCTGTAACTACTATATGTGGTGGTCGGCGGTAAGTCGAGCCGCCACGGCGCGCATGGTCTGCGAGGACCGCGCTGTGACGCTCTCATGGGTATCCAGACGACGTATCCGCGGGCCGCTCACCGCCGCCTGTCGGGCACCTGCAATTGCTGACCGGGCTGGACGGCCGAGCCCGCCAACCCGTTCAGCTGCCGAATCCGTTCCACCACTTCGCGCTGGTCGGACTTCGGCGCTACCCGCTGCGCAACATCCCACACGGTCTCACCGGCACCTACCTCGATCACCGCGGTCTGTGCCGGAACCCCGGGGTCGGGGGGCTGCCCGATCCACCCCAGACCGCCTACCAGGGCTAGCGTCACGGTGGCGGCGGCCGCCACGCGCACGACCTTGTTCGGTCGTGGCGCCCGGGTACGCGCCACCTGTGCCCCGTCCACCGCCGGGCCGCGCAACTGCCGACGCGCCGGAGGCGCCAAATACCCCCGCACCGGAGGGGCGACAGGCGGCACAGGTACCGGAGGCGCCGGAAGCGACCTCGTGAGCGTCGTGTGGCGCACCGGCCTGGCGCCCGACGATCCAACCTCCGGATCGCGCGCCGCGGCCTGGTTGCTCAGCTGTGCTGGTGCCGTCATCGAGACTCCTCATCTCCGGGTATCATCGAACACGGGTTCGATCGAACTGCTGTGCGATGTCTATCACGGAGGTCCGACAGAATCGACGGCTACGCGGCGTGTTGTTCGAACAGATGTTTGATCTCGGACGAGACACTGGTTAGCGTCGACTCCAGAGCGGACCGAGCCGGTCTGTGTTGGTGCAAGGGTTGGTCTGAGGAGGAGCGGTGGGACGACAGGGAAGCGACGAACCGGACGTCGCCGGTACCGGAGCGCAGGCACCGGGTGCGGGCGATGCTGGGCAGGTGCATGTCTTCCCCGACCTCGACGAGAGCACCGGAGGCGACGGCCTCACCCCACGGCAGAGACGGGTCCTCGAGGTGATCCGGGACTGGGTGCAGCGATTCGGCTACCCGCCGAGTGTGCGGGAGATCGGTGAGGCGGTGGGCCTCACATCCACGTCGTCGGTTGCCCACCAGCTGCGCGCGCTGGAGCGCAAAGGATACTTGCGTCGCGACCCCAACCGACCTCGCGCAGTCGGCGTCCGACCCGTGGAGAGCGCCCCCAATACCTCGGATACCTCTGATATCTCAGGGGCCATAAGCGCCCGCCCCACCCCCATCTTCGTGCCTGTGGTCGGCCGGATCGCTGCGGGCGGTCCGGTACTCGCCGAGCAGGCCGTCGAAGACGTCTTCCCGTTGCCGAAGGAGATCGTCGGTGAGGGTTCACTGTTCCTGCTGAGGGTGGCGGGTGACTCCATGGTCGAGGCGGCGATCACCGACGGGGACTGGGTGGTCGTCCGCCAGCAGCCCACCGCCGAGAACGGGGACATCGTCGCTGCCATGATCGACGGCGAGGCGACCGTGAAGACGCTCAAGCGCCGTGACGGGCATATCTGGCTGCTCCCGCACAACCCTGCCTACGAGCCGATCCCCGGGGACGAAGCGACCGTGCTCGGTCGGGTGGTGGCGGTGCTGCGGCGGCTGTGAGGCCGCGTGACGGTGTCAGGCCTCTACTAGGTAACCGGCCAACGCGCCGGCGAGATCAGGTTGTACCCGCGCGCGCAGCCGAGTGCCATCCTCGGTGTGCGCGGTACCCAGCACCTCGCCCTCGGCGTGCACTCGCGCGACCAGGGCGCCTTGGGTCCACGGCAGCAACGCGTCGACTTCGACCTCCGTGCGGGGCAACGCGTCGGCGATCCGCCGGACCAAGCCGGTAATGCCGGCACCCGTGTGTGCCGACACGAACGACGCGTTCGGCAGCAGGTGACGAAGCCTCGACAGCACGAACTGGTCGGCCTCGTCGATCTTGTTCACGACCAGCAACTCGGGTGGCATCGGTGCCTCGCGCCCCTTGGTGATCGTGGTGAGGACCTCGCGCACCGCTTCCACCTGCAGCTCGGGCATCGGGTCGGCCCCGTCGACAACATGCAGTAACAGGTCAGCGTCGGCCGTCTCCTCCAACGTGGATCGAAAAGCCTCCACCAACTGATGCGGCAGGTGGCGGACGAACCCGACGGTGTCGGTCAGCGTGTAGTCGCGTCCTTCTGGCGTAGCTGCCCGGCGGGTGGTGGGGTCCAAGGTGGCGAACAGGGCGTCCTGCACCAGCACCCCGGCCCCGGTGATCACGTTGAGCAGGCTGGACTTGCCCGCGTTGGTGTAGCCGACGATGGCCACGTTGGGCACCTCGTTGGCGCGCCGGCGGCCCCGCTTGGTGTCGCGGACCGTGCGCATCGCGGCGATTTCGCGGCGCAGCTTGGCGAGCCGACGATGAATGCGTCGTCGGTCGGTCTCCAGCTTGGTCTCGCCAGGCCCGCGGGTGCCCACGCCTCCGCTGGCCCCACCTCCAGCGCCACCGGCCTGCCGGGACAGTGACTCGCCCCAGCCGCGCAGCCGCGGCAAGAAATAGCTCAGCTGGGCCAGCTCGACCTGCGCTTTGCCCTCCCGCGAGCGGGCGTGCTGGGCAAAGATATCGAGAATCAGCGCGGTCCGGTCGATGACCTTGACCTTGAGCTTGGCCTCCAGCTGCCGCAGCTGGCCGGGACTGAGTTCGCCGTCGCAGATCACCGTGTCGGCGGCCGTGCCGAGGACCATCTCGCGCAGTTCGAGGACTTTGCCGGAACCGATGTAGGTTGCCGGGTCGGGACGTTCCCGCCGCTGGACGAGACCATCGAGCACCTGCGACCCGGCAGTCTCGGCGAGTCGGGCCAGCTCGGCCAACGAGGCGTCGGCCTGGGCTGCGGAGCCTTCGGTCCACACCCCGACGAGCACCACGCGCTCCAAACGAAGCTGCCGGTACTCGACCTCTGTGACATCAGCGAGTTCGGTGGACAGGCCTGCCACGCGGCGTAGCGCGGAGCGGTCCTCAAGGTCCCACTCACCCCGGGAGGCAGCGGCCCGGTCGGGCAGCTCCTCGCCAGCGGAGTACTTGGCAGGGTCGGGACCATCGGGTGGGGACATCGGTGAGGTTGTCATACGCCTCTCATCGTGGCACGTCCGGCTCATCCACGACCACTCGAATTCCCCCGCGACCGCAGTCTGGATCCAGACTGCGGTAATCCGGGAGCCGATTGATGCAGACTGCATCCAGACTGCCATCTTGGCCGGGCGCGGCAGTCAGTGCGCCGACCACCAATCGGGAGCCAACCGGCCAGCGGCGACGAGCACGGCGGGCCCGGTCAGCGTGCTGCCGTCCTCGGTGATCGCCACATGCACGATCCCACCGGGCATGGCCACGTCGGCCTCGCCGGTGTCTCGGCGCTGTGCATCCAGCACGGCCGCGAGCGCCGCCACCGTCCCGGTGCCGCAGGAGCGGGTCTCCCCCACCCCCCGCTCGTGCACCCGCATCCGCAGTTGGCCGGCGCGCAGCACGTTGACGAACTCGACGTTGACGCCGTGCGGGAAGGCTCCAGGGTCGTGCCCCGGCGGCACGGTGAGGTCCAGGTGCTCGACCGGCACCTCGGTCAGGCAGACCAGATGCGGGTTACCGACATCCACCGCGAGTCCGCGCAACCCCACACCCTCAACCGTCACCGTGGACCTGCCCGTGCGCCGCACCCGCCCCATCTCGACGGCCACTGAGCCGTCGTGGTTGCGTCGCACGGTTCGTGAGCCGGATCTGGTGCCGATCCGGAACTCGGGATCGCCGACCAGCCCGGCGTCAGCCAGGTAGCGGACGAATACCCGTGCCCCGTTGCCGCACATCTCGGCAACGGAACCATCGGCATTGCGGTAGTCCATGAACCAGTCGTCGGGTGAGGTGCCTGGCAGCGCGTCGGGCACCAGCGCACCTGGCACCACCCGCAGTACCCCGTCGGCACCCAGCCCGCCACGTCGATCGCAGAGGGCGCGGATTCGGGACGGCGTCAGGTCCAGGGAGCCGGTGGGGTCGGGCAGCAGGATGAAGTCGTTCTCCGTCCCGTGCCCCTTGAGGAACTCGATGCCCTGGTCCATCGTCGGCGAGCCTATCCGTCCACCGTTACTGAGAGCGCGGCGTCGAGCAGGTCGCAGCGGTGGGCGTCGAGCCACCTGATCCGGTCGTCCCGGCGAAACCAGGTGCGCTGCCGGCGGACGAAGCGCCGCGTTGCCCGGGCGGTGAGGTCAGCGGCGCCTGCCGGGTCGGTGCCCGTATCCAGCGCGGCGAGGATCTGCTGGTAGCCCAGCGCCCGCGACGCCGTCCGTCCCTCCCGCAGGCCGCGGGGCAGCAGCCGGCGGACTTCCTCAACCAGCCCGGCGGCGAACATTCGATCCACCCGGGCGTCGACGCGTGCGTCCAGCACCGAGGGGTCGGTGTCCAGCCCGATGAGCACCGCGCCGTAGCGCGCCGGACCGGGCTTCGGCAACGCCGCCGCGAACGGGCGCCCGGTGAGCCGGATGACTTCCAGCGCCCGCACCAGCCGGCGCCCGTTGGTCGGCAGGATCCGGCCGGCCGCAACTGGGTCGAGTTGGTGCAGCCGGCGATACAGCGCCGGAGCCCCGCGCTCGGCCAGCTCGGCCTCGAGCGCGGCCCGCACCCCGGGGTCGGTGCCAGGGAAGTCGAGGTCGTCCAGCACCGCCCGCACATAGAGTCCGGAACCTCCGGCGAGCACCGGCACCCTGCCTGCGGCGAGCAACTCCTCCATGGTGCGGCGGGCTGCATGCTGGTAGGCGGCCACCGAGGCGGTCTCGGTGACCTCGAGCGTATCGAGCAGGTGGTGGCGCACCCCTCGCCGCGCAGCGAGTGGCAGCTTCGCGGTGCCGATGTCCATACCCCGATACAGTTGCATCGCATCGGCGTTGACCACTTCGCCGTCCAGCCTGCGGGCCAGCTCGACCGCGAGGTCGGACTTGCCGGTGGCGGTCGGGCCCACCACCGCAACGGCGCGCGGCCTCACCGCAGCACCAGGGTGGGTGGATGCGACACCACCGTCACGCGTACGATCACCAGTGCAGGTTAGTGCCCACTTCGCACCTGCTCCCCCGCCCGCGCACCTGAACTGCTTCAATGCGGCCGTCGCCGGTTGTATCGGGACTTCCGGTCGAAGCGCACAATCTGCAGTCGGGCGTCCGCAGAACGCGGCGGCGGGCACGAGGGTCGAGGAAGGCCGGCATGACCGAGCACAATCACACCGAAAGCGGGTCCACCGAGCTCGCCCCTGCCACCCCTCCGCCGAGCGCGGAACGCGTCGACGCCGGGCCGCCGACCATCGGGCCCCGCCCCACGGTCTCGCGGGCCAGCCGGGATCCGCAACGCTGGGGACGGATAGCTGCCGACGGGACGGTGTACTGCCACACCGACGAAGGCGAGCAGGTAGTCGGCTCGTGGCAGGCCGGGACAGCCGAGGAGGGTCTGGCGCACTTCGCCCGCCGATTCGACGACCTGCTCACCGAAACCGAGTTGCTGGAGTCCCGGCTAGCCTCCGGAGTAGGGGATCCCAAGCAGGCGCTGTCCCGGGTCCGCACGTTGCGCGACGCGCGCGGCGCGCCGGCCGAGGTAGGTGATCTAGTCCGACACCACACCCACCAGGACCACCATCACCGCCCAGCTCCCGCAACCCA
>JBQTHE010000078.1:0-20721 GCA_052390115.1 Pseudonocardiales bacterium
CTTCCACATGTCCGTCTCGTCGAGTTCACGGGGCGCGGCACCGACACACGCCCGCCTATCGCCCTGGAGCCGACTCAAACCCCACAGTTGACTCGATCATGACGGCCGTGCCGTCTAAGCCATCTAAGGGGTGATGCGGGGTGGGCAAGATCGTTGTCTGTGGGGGCAGCGTCATCGGGCTGTCCGTGGCGATCATGCTGGCGCGGGACGGGCACGAGGTCACCGTCTTGGAGGCTGATCCGGATGGCGCACCGGCGGTACCGGTGCAGGCCTGGACGTCGTGGAAGCGCAAGGGCGTCGCCCAGTTCCACCAGCCACACAACGTGTTCGCGCGGTTCAGGCAGATCTGCGACGAGGAGATGCCGGGGATGACCGAGCGGCTGCTGGCGGCCGGGTGCGTGTGGGTGGACTTCCTGGACTCCCTCCCGCCGACCCTCTCCGACCGGTCGCCGCGGCCGGGCGACGACAAGCTCCGATTCGTGACCGGGCGCCGCCCGGTGATCGAATCCGTGGTCGCTGCCGCCGCGGAGGACCAGCCGGGGGTTTCGGTACGCCGGGGAGTGCGGGTTGCCGGGCTGCTGTCCGGTCCCGCGGCGATCCCCGGCACACCACACGCCACCGGGGTGCACACCGCGACCGGGGAGCAGATCCACGCCGACCTCGTGGTTGACGCCATGGGCCGGCGCACACCCGCGGTGGACTGGTTGACCCAGCTAGACGCGCGGAAGCCCCACGTCGAGTCAGAGGACAGCGGCTTCGTCTACTACACCCGGTATTTCACCGGAGCGACTCGGCCCAGGCGACTCGGCCGTCCGTTGGCCCCGATGGGCAGCTTCTCCTTGCTCACCCTCGACGGTGACAACGACACCTGGTCGGTGACGCTGTTCGGGCCGACGGGTGACGCGCCGCTCAAAGCGCTGCGCGAGCCCGGCTGCTTCACCCGGGTCGTGCAGGCCTGCCCGATGCATGCGCACTGGCTCGACGGCACCCCGATCACCGACGTGCTGGCCATGGCGGGCATCCTCGATCGCTACCGCCGGTTCGTGGTGGACGGTCAACCGGTCGTCACCGGGTTCGCCGCGGTCGGCGATTCGTGGGCCTGCACCAACCCGTCGGCGGGCCGGGGGCTGAGCGTCGGGCTCATCCACGCGCAACTGCTGCGCAACGTCGTCCGCGCCCACCCCGACGATCCGGCGGCGCTGGCGCGGGTCTGGGACGAGCACACCGAGCAGTTCGTCGCTCCCTACTACCGGAACCAGATTGCCGCTGACCGCGCCCGGATCGCCGAGATGAACGCCCTGCGCAACGGCTTCGAGCCACCGACGCCGGACACGATGATGGGCCGATTCATGACCGCTGCCGGCTACGACGCGGACGTCTTCCGCGGGCTGATCGAGACCGTACTGTGTATGGCGCTGCCCCAAGAAGTGCTCGAACGGCCTGTCATCAAAGACAAGATAGACGAACTGGGTAAGGGCGCGCCGATGCGAATTCCGGGACCGGACCGAGAGCAACTCCTCCGATTGCTCTCAGCCTGAGACGTGACAGCGGTGCACTGACACGGCGTAGGAGTCCGTACCGGTGAATGGATCTCGATCCCATGTGGCGTACCGGTCCTCGAGGGCAAGTCCGGCGCTCGTGCACCACTGGTCGTAGTCCGCCACTGTCGGCCAGCCGTTCTGGAGCTGAAACCCGGCAATGACTCGCCCGCCCGGCGCCAGGTGCCGCGCACACGCGGTGACCGCTGCGTGGCGGCGGTCGCTTGCCACGTACGGAATGACGTTGCCGGCAAGCACGACGGCGTCGAACCGGGTTGGCAGATCAAGTGTGCTGAGGTCGGCGTGCACCCAGGTCAGTTCGGGCGCCTTTGCGCGCGCCAAGCCGATCATGTCCGGATCGAGATCGGTACCGACGACGTCGAGCCCGCGGCGAGCCAGCTCAATGGCCACCCGGCCGGTGCCACACCCCCCGTCCAGCACGGAGCGCGGACCGTAGGAGTACACGAAGTCCGCTTCGCCGTGGGGGTTCGCCCCGGTCGCCTCGATGCGCCGCCAACGCTCGTCGTAGTCGGCGGGATTGAGCTGCTGACGCCAGTGGCCCCAGTCGTCACAAGGCGACCCGGTCAACCATCGACCCCCGTTTGTGGTGGCACACGCTCGGACAAGCACCTCAAGGCTACAAGCGGACCACTGCCTCAGCCTGCCTCCAGCTCGTCGGCGCTGGTCGCGCACCTGACGTGCCCTCGTTTGGCGGAGTGGTTGATCTATGGAGAGTCACCCCCTGGCGCACCTTCCGCCGGATCGGCTCATCGACCGGTGAGCGCCTACACGTCTACGTTTGGATCCGTTCGGTTATCACGGCGAACGGAACACTCATGCCTGTCGATATACTCGTTGACTTGAACGGCCAGGAATTTGCGGCGCGTGCTTGCGGCGGGTGTTCGGGATCGAGTTCTGGCAATAAGATCAGCGCAAAGGTCGATGATGTGCGCGCGGAGGATTCGGTGGCGACACGCTACCGAAAGATCCGCGAGATCTTCGCCGACGTCGACGCGCATGATCCCTTCCAAGATCCGCAGTGCGGGAATTGCACCAACGTCGGAATCTGCGGCGGCAAGCTGTACTGCAAGCCCGACCCGTGCGACTTCCTTCCGTTCGACATGGAAGAATTCCTGCGATTCTTCGTAGGCGCCTACCCTGCGGCGCCCAACAAATTCGACCTCGGTCTGTCAGTTTGAAGCCCTTTCCGGCTCCGTTCACCAGTGGTTCTTATGCGCTCTTGCCTCGTAGAGCAGTACAGATGCCGACACGGAGACGTTGAGTGAGTCGGCCCGGCCGAGCATTGGAACACCGACCCTCGCAAATCCATGTTCATACCAGGGCCTGGAGATGCCGTAACGCTCGCTTCCAACGACGATCGCAGTACCCCCTGAGTAGTCGAGCTGCCGGTAATTTTCGCTGTCTGACGTGTCCGCGAGGTACACCGTGAACTTATTGCGCTTCAGCCAACTGATAGCTTCGGCGACGTCATCGAACTCCACGTGCGGGACGGACAGGCTCATACCCTGACTCCCCCGAAATACCTTTGGGTGACTCATGCGGGTTCGACGATTCGTAATTACTAGAGCGTCTCCAGCGCAAGCGTCTAGAGTTCGAATGAGAGTGCCCAAATTCCCGGGTATCTCAATTCCGTCCGACACGAGGACAAGAGCCGAGTTGTTCATGTTGAGCTGCTCTGGATACCACACCGGCATCTCAACGAGAGCGAGAAGACCGTCCACTTCGCCGCGTTCGGACATGCGTGTCATCGTCTTCTCGGAAACCTGAAATGACCTTCGCGCGCGCTCAGCCATCTCAGCTGCGCGCTTACGCGCATCATCAGACCGCAAGATCTCCGGACACACAAAGAATTTATCGATCCGCAACCCGAGATCCAGGACGAGGTGAACAGCCCACAATCCTTCCGCCACGACCAGGCCAAAGCGGTTGGCGGCGGAATTGCGCAAAATGGCGAGGACATCCTTGACTGCTGGATGGCCGATGCCGATCTGTTCAAGCTCCACCGCAGGAAGGATACCCGGGACCGCATGGAGGTCGAGGCGCACGGCCGGCGCCACGTTCGGGAAGGGATGAAACCAGGCGCTGCGGAGGCGGCCCCGTCCTCGACACTCGAGCCACACGGCCGGAACCGCACCTACCGCTAATTCCAGGCATTCTCGACACGGACGAAAGGTCTAGCTGAGTGTGATGGACATGCCTGGGCAGTCGAACTCACGGACGCGGGCGCCCGCAAGGAACGCCCTCCACTCGGCCTTGGTGAACCTGAGAGTCGTACCGTCGCTGATTGCTCGCAGGAGAGTGGTTCCGCTGCTCTTGGTCTCCACGGTCACTGCGCCGTTGCGCCCGGCTGGGACGGTGCCCGCGAACTCGCCGAGGAGGATGGTCCACTGCTCGCCGGTGACGCTGATTGTCGGTCCTTGGCCGCGGTCCTTGCTGTCCCGGATGCGGACCAGGCCGTCGCGATGATCGAAGTTGATCTCGACGCACTCTCCCGCGTAACCGCTCCGGCTCGACTTGAACCACCCACCGGCCGCAAAGACATGCGACTCGTGCGCCTTGGTGGTCATGCGGTCTCCTTGCGGGTTTCGTGGATCAGCGCCAGCGAGTCTTCCCTGCTCAGGGCTTGGTCCGTGGCTGCGTCGAAGCTTGCAACGCACTCCCGGAGCGTATCGCGACGATCAATAATGGCCTGCGAGCTGATGGTCTCTTGCCAGAGTAGGTCAGGCAGTCGCAGCGAGTCGAAGCTCAGGATCGTCATCGGGTATCCGATCAGCGGGTGGGCGCCGGCGGTGAAGGGCATGATGCGGATCTCGACGTGGTCGTGCATATCTTCGATGACCGCGGCGAGGCGCTCGAGCTGGTGTGCCATCACGGTACGGCCGCCGACGTCCTGGCGTAGGGCGGCCTGGCTGATCACCGTCGACAGGCGCAGCGGGGTGTCACCTCCCAGTCGTGCTTGGCGGGCCAGCCGGGACTCCAGCCGTGGCCCGACGTCCACAGAGCGGATGTAGTGCGAGCCTCCTTTGAACGTCGCTCGGGCGTAGTCGGCGGTCTGGAGCAGGCCGGGGATGAGCTCTGACTGATAGCTGCGGGCGCTGGCGGCTCCGGCTTCCAAGCCCAGGAAGCGCAGGAACTCCTCGGAGTGCAGGGTGGTGTAGTCGTGGTACCACTCGCGCTGGTCGGCTCGGGCCCGGATCGTGTCCAGCTCCGCCAGCTCGTCGGCGGACAGTTCGTAGGCCCGGGCCAGGTCGGTGAGCTTGGTGGCGGTGAGCCGCCGTTTGCCGCTCTCGATCGCCGACAGGTTCGTCCCGCCGATCCGGGTCGTGTTGCCGACCACCGTCGCGGTCAGCCCGAGCTGCTCGCGGCGTTCACGCAGCCGCAGACCCAGCTCCCAGGCCTGAACCATGCTGGACGTCGCGCTGGTGGCCATCCGCGCCCTCCCGAAGTCACGTCAGCAGTCACGGAACTCTGCCCGGCCACGGACAACAGGCGCGGTTCACGCCCACCCGTTCGGGGCATATACTCATGATAACTATCAGACTATGATGATAGTTATCATGAGTGATGTTAGATCACTCCGCGATGGTCGGGAGCGTAGCGGGCCGACGTCACCGCCGTACCACCTGCCCGGACTCGACGGTGACGGTGTGATGCCTGTGACCAACGCGGGCTGGACCGTCGATCAAACCAGTCATCGGCTCATCTGTGACGCGCTGCGCCGGGGTCCTGCGCCAGGCCGTACATGCGGGGCCCGGCGCCGTCGAGAGGATCGGCTCGATTCGGTACCGGGCGCTCGCCGTGTTGTACACGCTGCTGCTCGATCACCCGATCGATCGGCGGGGCCGTTGCCGATCTTGTCGACGCCCTGGCGCGATGATCGGGCTCCGGCGCCGACCCTGCCGGATCCACATCAGGGCGAGCTACTGGCTGCTACGCCAACCTGATGAGGCGCTGCTGCTGTCCCACCTTGCCGGCGAACTCGAACAGGGCACCGCGCCCGCACCAGGTGCAGCGAGTCCGCCCGACCGGTCCAGCCTGACCATGACGGCCGGGATCGATCCCAGCGACACCGACGTGCTGTCCCGAGTCATGGGCGATCCGCGCGGTGATCCGTCGCAGACCCCGGCCGTCTCTCCCCGCTTCCTCCCCGCGGATTCCGCCGGGAGGGACGGCCGGACCAAGATCACGGTGGTGGGGCCCGGGGATGATCCCGAGGGCCTCCGGCCTCGCCGTGTTCCACCCGACAAGCCGCCACCGCCTCATTCGGGCAGGTCGCTGCTGCTCGCCGGAGGAATGACGTGACAGACCGGACCGGTGCCGAGGATGAGTGGCGCCAGCAGGTACTGCCGGTGGCCGGCGTCGTCCAGGGTGTCGAGCATCTGCTGGCCGACGGGGTGCTGACGGCCGGGTTAGCCCGTGCGGCGTGGCCTGGGGCTGCGCCGGTGCCGGATCTCAGACTCCCGCTGGCCACGGTGGAGCCTGAGCAGTGCGTAGACCGTGCGCCGGAGGCGCCAGCCGACGGGGCGCTGGATGCGGACTGATAGCCCGGATCTGGTAATTGCCATGCGACTGCTCGACCATGCCAAGCTGTGCGGCTTCCAGTTCCGGCGTAACGCCACCGGCGTTGACGGGCCGTTGGTGGGACACCGAGTGAGCGGTACCTGGGAGGACACCATTCATATCGAGGGATTCAGTCGTGATTGCTTTGCGTGGCGTTCGCGGATGTCGTCGCTGATCGTTCCCGGGAATGGACTGGTGGAGCGCCGGGTGGCTGGCAGTGCACTCGACGTGCTCAACGAAGTGCTGACCTGGGAGACCGGATGCTGACGAACGCCTGTGGGTGACACGCAACTCGTACATGTAGCGCTTAACGACCCTGCCGCCGTACTTCTGGTCGATGAGTTCGGCGATGCAGGAGAGGAGGGACTGCCGGCGATCGGACCTATCGACAACTGAACACCGCGCGACACCGCCCGGCCTGATCGATCTTGACGGTGTCAGCACCTACCCTGTGCCACGTGGGTGATAAGAGCTCGATCGAGTGGACCGAGGCCGCGCGCGTTTCGGACGAGTTCATCCTCCGCGTTCTCGCGGTGATGCAGGTGACGCCTCGGCACGCCTACCAGATGTTGACCAAGCGCTCGCCCTGGCCGAGGAACGTGTGGATGGGCGTGAGCGTGGAGGACGACGACCACGTGCGCCGAGTTGACGACCTTCGCCACGTGCCGGCGGCCGTCCGCTTCATCTCCGCCGAGCCGCTGCTGGCCCCGCTGCCGAGCCTGGATCTCAGGTATCTGCCGGCTTTCACCACCGCGAGCAAGAACAAGGCGCCGAGCACGGTCTGCCTCGACCCGGTCGTGGTGGCACAGGATCGGACAAGGCACCTCAAGGGTAACCGTGCTGAAGGGAGGTCCGGCCGCACGGCTCTACTACATCCCGCAGCTCTGCTGTAGTAAAGTGCCCACCAATGTCTACTACATCTCACGGCCGGGAACTTACCGTGCGGGAGGCCGCGCGGCGGGTCGGCCGCGCGGAGGAGACGATCCGCCGGTGGATCTGGGCAGGCAAGCTGCCTGCCCGCAAGCTCGGCCAGAGCTACCAGGTACGGGAAAGCGACTTGGACGCGATCGCCGCTAGTGTGCCTGCACCCCGCGAGCCCGAGCTGACGCTTGGTGAGTGGGTGGCCGAGGTGAAGGCCTGGCGCGCAGGCAACGACGTGTCACCCTGCGGGGGCGCTGGGCAGCTGGTCATCGAGGATCGAATGCAGCGATCGGGCCGTGGCGATCGTTGACGCGTCCGTCGTCGTCGAGTTCATCGCACCCGACGCGGACACCGCAGCGGCCGTCCAGCAGCTCTTCGACTGTTGGGCGCAGATCGGTGAGGAGCTGCACGCCCCGGCGATGCTCCCGCTGGAGGTGATGAACGCGCTGCTCACCGGGGTGCGCAGGCAGCGGTGGGACGGCCAGGCCGCCGATGACGCAGCCAGTTTGGTCGGCTCGCTTCCGATGACGCTGCACGACGACGGACGTGACCGCCGTCGGGCCTGGGAGCTGGCCCGTCGTTACGACAACCATCCGATCTACGACATGCTGTACGTTGCACTCGCCGAACGGCTCGGCGAGCCGCTGGTCACGGCCAATGACAAGCTGCACCGTCGCCTTGCCCACCTCGGCCTGGTACTGCGCCCCGACGAGGCGCTCAAATCCGCGGACCGGTGACCCTCCGGCGACCGCAGTCTGGATGCCGAACGCGGTAATCGAGCAGTCGAAAGGCGCGATCTGCATCCAGACTGCGCCAGGTCGGCTAGCGGCGGGGGGAAGTGGGGATGGGGGCGGGTTGGTCCCAGGCGCGGGCGTAGCGGCGGGCGCCCGGGTGCTGGTCACGGCTGCGGTAGACGACGTAGGGGCGGACCAGGTAGCCCAGCGGTGCGCTGAACACGTGCACCAGGCGGGTGCAGGGCCACAGCGCCAGCAGGGCGAGCACCACCAGGTTGTGGACCTGGAAACTGATCGGGATCCCCACCATCAGTTCCGGTTGCGGAGACAGGGTGAACAGGCTGCGGAACCATGGCGATACCGTCGCCCGATAGTCATAGCCGCCGCCGATCAGGTTGCTGCCGACGGTGTTCAGCATCCCGGTCACGATCGCGGCGGTCAGCAACAGGTACATGACCTTGTCGATGGCGGTGGTGGCCTTGCGCACCGCCACCACGGTGATTCGCCGGTACAGCAGGATCGCCAGCCCGGCGACGGTGGCCAGACCCGACAGCGTGCCGAAGGACACCGAGACCAGGTGGTAGGCATGGTCGGATACGCTGAGCGCCGCGGTCCAGCTGGCTGGGATGAGGATGCCGAGCACGTGACCGAGGAGCACCGCCAGCAGCCCGAAATGGAACAGCGGGCTACCCAACCGGAGCAGCCGGCTCTCATACATCTGGGAAGACCGGGTGGTCCAGCCGAACTGGTCGTGCCGGTAGCGCCAGATGTGGCCGACCACGAACGAGATCAACGCCAGGTACGGCACGGTCATCCACAACAGAGTGGTCACCGGCGTCCTCCCATGTGCTCCTGCAGCGCCGGGTCCATCGCGAACGCCTCCAGACCCACCTCTTCCTCAGGTGGCCCCTGCGCGGCCAGCTCGGCGACCCGGCGGCGGTCGGCGACGTTGAGCTCCGGCAAGGTGGTGCACACCGCGTCGAGCAGTGCCGCATAGGGCGACCCGCAGTCGTGCAGGGATTGCCTGAGCAGCTCCACAACCGGCCGGTACTCGACGAGCAGCCGCCGACCGGCCACCGGGTCGACGGTCGCGGCGAACTCCAGCACCACTGCCAGATGGTCCGGCAGTTCGTGCTCGCCCAGCGTGACACCCGCCGCGCGATAGGCGTGCTTGAACCGCAGCAGCGCCATGCCGCGCTTGCGGGTGTCACCGTAGGCGTAGTAGCTCAGATGCAGGCAGTTGCGGCGGCGCAGGTCGAAGGTCTCCACGTAGTACGCGGCCAGCTCCAGCGGCGGTGTCCGGCGGATGTGGTCCACGAACGACACCAGTACGGGTCCCGTCGGCGCGGCCAGCGACCTAGCCCCTGCCTGCAACTGGTCGAGCATGCCCAACGTCTGCGGCGAGGGGTAATCCAGCAGCAACGCAGCAATCCGCCACACGACGCGCTGATCTACACCGCGTTCTGGAGACTGAACGCTCTTATCAGAGGTCGATAACTGCGTTCTGTCCCCAGAACGCGGTCGGCGCAGCCAGGCCGGGCTCATCGGGTCGGCTCCGCGGCGGGCGTGGGGTCTTTCGCGGCACCATTCGTTGCGCCGTTGGTATCCGGCGTGGCGGCGAACAGGCCATTCGTGCTCTTGCCGTCCCAGTTGAGCAGGTTGATCCGGCGCCCCTTGTCCGCCGGCGCCGCGGCACCATTGCTGTCGGCTGGTTGCTCGGTGAGATGGAACTTGTCGTCCATGACGTCGAAGGCGGTCATGCCCGGCCCGCCGTCGGAGTCCAGGCTGCAGCCGGTGGCCAGGGCATCCAGCCGGTGCGCGTCGGAGCCGGCGGCACTGGGGATGACGTAGCGGTGCTCGTACTTGGCGATGGCCAGCAGCCGGTACATCGCCTCGATCTCGACCGGCGTCAGCCGTACCGACTCCGCGATCTCGGGTCGGACCGGCTCGCCGAGGTTGACCCGGCGCATGTGGGCGCGCATCGCGGCCAGTCGCTGCAGGGAAGCGCGCACCGGCCCGACATCGCCCGCGGTGAAAAGCTCGGCCAGGTACTCCACCGGGATGCGCAGCGCGTCGATCGCGCCGAACAGGTTGCCGGGATCCTCGCCGTCATGCCCGGTGCTCGACAGCACGTCCACCACGGGGGACAGCGGCGGGATGTACCAGACCATCGGCATGGTTCGGTACTCCGGGTGTAGCGGCAGCGCCACCTGGTAGTCCACGATCAGCTTGTAGATCGGGGATGCTTGTGCTGCCTCGATCCACTCCTGGGAGATGCCGGCCCGTTCGGCTTCGGCCACCACCCGCGGGTCGTGCGGGTTGAGGAACACGCTTAGCTGCGCTGGATAGAGGTCCTTGTCGTCGGGCACCGACGCTGCGGCCAGCACCGCGTCCGCGTCGTAGAACACCACTCCGATGTAGCGCAGCCGCCCGACGCAGGTCTCCGCGCAGACCGTCGGGATACCCACCTCCACCCGCGGGTAGCAGAACGTGCACTTCTCGGCCTTGCCGGTCTTGTGGTTGAAGTAGATCTTCTTGTACGGGCACCCGGTGACGCACTGCCGCCACCCGCGGCAGGCGTCCTGGTCGACCAGCACGATGCCGTCCTCGCTGCGCTTGTAGATCGCGCCGGACGGGCAGGAGGCCGCGCAGGATGGGTTGAGGCAGTGCTCGCAGATCCGCGGCAGGTAGAACATGAACGTTTGCTGGAACTCCAGCTTCACCTTGTCGGACACTTTGGCCAGCAACGGGTCGCGGCCGATCTGCTCGGGACCGCCGCCCAGGTCGTCGTCCCAGTTGGCGCCCCAGGTGACCTTGGTGTCCTCGCCGGTGATCAGCGAGGTGGGCCGGGCCGTCGGGGTGGTGTCTGACGGTGGTGCGGACAGCAGGTTGTCGTAGTCGTAGGTCCACGGCTCGTAGTAGTCGGCCACCGTCGGCAGGTCGGGGTTGGCGAAGATGTTCAGCAGCCGCTTGAACCGGGAGCCCGAGCGCAAGGTCAGCCGGCCGCGCTTGGTCAGCGTCCAGCCGCCCTTCCAACGTTCCTGGTCCTGGTACTGCCGCGGGTACCCCTGCCCCGGTCTGGTCTCCACGTTGTTGAACCAGGCGTACTCGACGCCGCCCCGGTTGGTCCACGCCTGCTTGCAGGTGACGCTGCAGGTGTGGCAGCCGATGCACTTGTCCAGGTTCATCACCATGGCCAGCTGAGCCATGATCTTCATCAGTAGGTCACCTCCTGGCTGCGGCGGCGGATGGTGGTGACTTCGTCGCGCTGGTTGCCGGTGGGGCCGTGATAGTTCAGCGCGAACGACTGCTGGGCGTAGCCGCCGATCAGGTGCGACGGCTTGATCATCAACCGGGTGAGCGCGTTGTGGATGCCGCCGCGCTTGCCGGTCTTCTCGATGCGCGGAACGCCCACGGTGCGCTCCTGGGCGTGGTACATGAAGACGGTGCCCTCGGGCATCCGGTGGCTGACGATCACTCGGGCGACCACGATGCCGTTGCGGTTGATCGCCTCGATCCACTCGTTGTCCACCACGCCGATCTTGGCGGCGTCCACATCGGACATCCAGATGGCCTGCCCGCCACGGGACAGCGTGAGCATGTGCAGGTTGTCCTGGTAGGCGGAGTGGATCGACCACTTCGAATGCGGGGTGAGATACCGGACTGTGATCGACCGGTGTCCGTTGAGGCCAGTCGCCCCCACGTTCGGTTCGCCGAACAGCGCGGTCATGTCCAGCGGCGGCCGGAAGATCGGCATCTGCTCGCCGAGCTCGGCCATCCAGTCGTGGTCGAGATAGAAATGCTGCCGGCCGGTCAGGGTGTGCCAGGGCTTGAGCCGCTCGGTGTTGATGGTGAACGGGGCGTAGCGCCGGCCGCCGGCTTCACTGCCCGACCACTCCGGTGACGTGATCACCGGCACCGGGCGGGCCTGGGTGTCGGCGAAGGTGATCCGCTTGCCCTCGTTCTCCCCCGCAAGGTCGGCGAGCTTGGTGCCGGTGCGCCGCTCCAGGGCCTGGAAGCCCTCGACGGCCAGCCGGCCGTTCGTGGTGCCGGACAGCGCGAGGATGGCCTCGGCGGCGTGGGTGTCCTTGGCCAGCGACGGCCGCCCGGCGGCGCGCCCGGAGATGACCGCGCCGTTGGCTGCTCTGAGGTAGTCGACCTCGGCGTCGGGGTGGACGGTGACGCCCTTGGTGGTCAGGCCGACGCGCTCCACCAGCGGGCCGAGCGCGGCCATCTTCTCGCCGATCGCCGGGTAGTCGCGCTCCACCACGATCAGCCGCGGCATGGTCTTGCCGGGTATCGGCTCGCACTCGCCGGCCTTCCAGTCCAGCACGCGGCCGCCGGGTTGCGCGGTGGCATCGGCGGTGTCGTGCAGCAGCGGCACGGCCACGATGTCGCGGCGCACTCCGAGGTGTTTCTCGGCCAGCCAGGAGAAGCCGCGGGCGATCCGGTGGAAAGCCTCGAAATCGGTCTTGGTCTCCCACGGCGGGGAGATCGCGGGGGAGAAGGCGTGCACGTAGGGGTGCATGTCGGTGCTAGACAGATCGTGCTTCTCGTACCAGGTGGCCGCGGGCAGCACCACGTCCGAGAACAGCGTGGTGCTGGTCATCCGGAAGTCCAGCGACAGCAGCAGGTCGAGCTTGCCGACCGGCGCCTCGTCCCGCCAGGTGACCTCGACCGGGCGCACTCCGTCGTGGTCGGTGGCCTGCAGGTTGGAGTCGCTGCCCAGCAGGTGGCGCAGGAAGTACTCGTTGCCCTTGGCCGAGGAGCCGAGCAGGTTGGCCCGCCACACCGTCAGGCAGCGCGGGAAGTTCTCCGGCGCGTCCGGGTCCTCGCAGGCAAAGCGAAGGTGCCCGGTGGACAGCCCGTCGACGACGTGCTGGGCGGGGTCCTTGCCGAGGCGTTGCGCCTCGTCGGCCAGGTCCAGCGGGTTGCGGTTGAACGTCGGGTAGCTGGGCATCCAGCCCAGCCGGCTGGCCAGCGCGATGTTGTCCGCCGCGGTGCGCCCGGCGAAGCGCCCTTTCGCCAGCGGTGAGGCCATCGCCTCAGCGGTGAACGGGTCGTAGCGCCACTGGTCGGTGGCCAGGTACCAGTAGATGGTGCCCTGCATCTGCCGCGGCGGCCGCTGCCAGTCCAGGCCGAAGGCCAGCGTCGACCAGCCGGTGATCGGCCGGCACTTCTCCTGGCCGACGTAGTGCGCCCAGCCGCCGCCGTTGACCCCCTGGCACCCGGTGAGCATCACCAGCGCCAGGAACGACCGGTAGGTCTGATCGGAGTGGAACCAGTGGTTGGTGCCCGCGCCCATCAGGATCATCGACCGGCCGCCCGAGCGTTCGGCGTTGTCGGCGAACTCCCGGCCGATCCGCTCCGCCGCCGACGCCGGCACCCCGGTGATCGGCTCCTGCCAGGCCGGGGTGCACGGCTGCTCGGCGTCGTCGTAACCGGTCGGCCAGCTGCCGGGCAGCCCCGGGCGATGCACCCCGTACTGCGCCAGCAGCAGATCGAACACGGTCGTGACCAGCTTGCCGCCGACCGTCCGGGTCGGCACCCCGCGGCGCAGCACCCCGGGCTCGGCGGTGTCGAACCGGGGCAGGTCTACGTCTGCGGTGCTGCCGCTGCCATCCATGGTCAGCAGCGGATCCACACCGTCCAGCTCAAGGTTCCAATGACCTTCCCCGGCGTGGGTGAACCGGTGGCCCAGCGAACCGTTCGGGACCACCGGTTGCCCGGTGAGCGTGTCCAACAGCACGGTCTTGGACTCGGCACCCTCGCTCATGTCGCCCAGATCTGCCGCGGTGAGGAACTTGCCCGCGACGTAAGCGTCGCCCCGCTTCTCCAGAGTGACCAGGAACGGCAGGTCGGTGTAGAGCTTGACGTAGTCGGTGAACCGCGGCGTCTGCCGGTCGACGAAGAACTCCTTGAGGATCACGTGGCCCATGGCCATGGCCAGCGCGGCGTCGGTGCCCGGCCGCGCCGGCAGCCACTCATCGGCGAACTTCGTGTGGTCGCCGTAGTCCGGCGACACGACGATCACCTTCTGGCCCCGGTAGCGGGCCTCGGTCATGTAGTGCGCGTCCGGGGTGCGAGTGACCGGGACGTTGGAGCCCCACATGATCAAGTAGCCGGCGTCGAACCAGTCGGCCGACTCGGGCACGTCGGTCTGGTCGCCGAACACCTGCGGGGAGGCCACCGGAAGATCGGCGTACCAGTCGTAGAACGACAGCATGGCCCCGCCGACCAGCGAGATGAACCGGGCGCCGACGGCGTGGCTGACCATCGACATCGCCGGGATCGGCGAGAACCCGGCAACCCGGTCCGGACCGTAGCGCTTGATCGTGTGCACGTGCGCGGCCGCGACGATCTCGGTGGCCTCCCACCACTCGGCTCGCACGAACCCGCCCATGCCGCGCGCGGACTTGTACCGGCGGGCCTTCTCGGGATCGTCGACCACATCGGCCCAGGCCAGCACCGGATCCTTGAGCCGCTGCTTGGCCTCCCGGTACAACTCCAGCAGCGTGCCACGCACGTACGGGTAGCGCACCCTGGCCGGCGAGTAGGTGTACCAGGAGAACGACGCACCGCGCGGGCAGCCGCGCGGCTCGTACTCGGGCTTGTCCGGGCCGATCGACGGGTAGTCGGTCTGCTGCGACTCCCAGGTGATGATCCCGTCCTTGACGTAGATCTTCCACGAGCAGGACCCGGTGCAATTCACCCCGTGAGTCGAGCGCACCACCTTGTCGTAGGCCCAGCGGTCCCGGTAGAAGACGTCAGCCGACCGGCCGCCGATCTGGTGCAGTGTGCGCCCATCGGCCGAGGCGTCCCCGCGCTGGAAATGCCTGCCGATACGCAGCAGGGAATCAGCGAAGCTGGTGTCCACACCGACACTTGAGCTGTTATCGGGGGTATCGGTCACGGACGCCACCCCTCCGGGTGATAATGACGTTCACGGGCGGCTGGTCGCACCCACTTTAGACGGTGGTTTGGTACCCTTCAAGAAGGTCCGCCGGTCTCACACCATCACCGATGTGACGGTGCGGATTACGTAACATGTCGTTCATATTCCAGGTCCGCCGGACAGTGCATGGTAAGCCCTGCTAGCTGCGGAAACTCTATCGCTCGCCGCACCGCTCATGATCAGATCATGTCGTGCGCCAGGTGCGGTTAACAGCTGTGTGTCACACAGTTTCCGGGTGGTTTACAACCGCAACCTGCCAGTTACCTCACGCCGGGTGACCGATCCAGCCCGGCCGTGCCAGCCAATCGAGATCCGGAGCATGAGAGTGTGTATATCTGGCCGCCACTTCGGGAATGACTGGCGAGCCTTTTCGACTCTCGTATTGCCGCATGGGTCGGCTGCAGTGTCATTTCTCCCTTTTTCGGAGCCGTGGTGGCGCAAGAAGCTCCTATTGTCCGTATGGCGGTCAGGTGATGGGTGTGCGACAGAGGCTGGCGCGGTAGCGGCGCATCGGGACCCGCCCGCCTTCGGCGAGCACACCCTCGGCGCGCAACCGGGCCAGTTGCTCCACAGCAAGGTGTGGCGCGGGGGTGCCGTCGGCGCGCAGCACCCGGTGCCAGGGCAGGTCATGGCCGTCTTCGGCCAGGATCCGGCCTACCAGCCTGGCCCGACCCGGCAGCCCGGCCCGGGCCGCGACCTCTCCGTAGGCCAGTACCGAGCCCGCGGGGATCGCCGCCACCACTGCTCGCACCCGCTCCAGGACCTCGACATCCATCACAGCCATCCTCCCCCGCCGCGGAGTGTCGGCGCGGCGTGGTTGCATGCGCAGCGTGTCCATCCTGGTTCGCTCCGTAGCCGCTGAACCCCGTGCCGTCGCCTGGGGGCCGGAGGCCCGCCAGGTGCTGGAGCACGGCGGTGGGCCGCTGCGGGTGTTGGGCGGTCCGGGCACCGGCAAGACGACGCTCGTGGCGCACACCGTCGCCGACCGGGTGCTGCAGCGCGGGGTGGACCCCGAGCGGGTGCTGGTCCTGACCTCCAGCCGCCGAGCAGCCGCCGACCTGCGGGAACGCATCGTCGAGCAGCTCGCGGCGCGCGGTGTCACGCCCACCGTGCGGGAACCACTGGTGCGCACCGTGCACTCCTACGCCTTCGCCGTGCTGCGCCTGCAGGCATCCCTGCAGGACCTCCCCCCGCCCCGGTTGCTCTCCGGCGCCGAGCAGGACGTGGTGGTCCGGGAGTTGCTCGCGGGTGAGCTCGAGACCGGCGGGCGGAGCTGGCCGGCTCGGCTACGGCCGGCAGTGGGGTTGCCGGCCTTCGCCGCGGAACTTCGGGATCTGCTGATGCGTGCCGCGGAACGTGGCTTGGGCCCGGAGGACCTCATCGCGCTGGGCCGCACGAGCGGGCGGGCGGAGTGGGTTGCCGCTGGGCGCTTCTTCCGCAGCTACGAGCAGGTGATGCTGCTGCGCGGTTCGGTGGGCACCGTCGCCCCGCAGGCCACCGCTCCGGCGCTGGACGCCGCCGAGCTGGTGTCGGCGGCACTGCTGGTGCTCGACACCGACATCGAGGTGCTGCGCAGGGAGTCCGACCGGGTGCGGCACCTGATCGTCGATGATGCTCAGCACCTCGATCCGTTGCAGGCCGCCTTGGTGACCAGACTCGGCGCCGGCGCCAGCGAGTTGCTACTGCTGGGAGACCCGGACCAGAGCGTCTTTTCCTTTCGCGGCGCCGACCCGGCCCTGCTCACCACCGGCGAATCCGGGGTTGTCCGGCTGGGCACGGATCACCGGATGGCGCCGGCGGTGCGGGCCGCAGTGTGCCGGCTCGCCGCCCGGTTACCCGGCCCGCGGGCCCACCTGCACGGCCCGCTAGGGGAGGAGCCCGGCGGGACGGTGGCCGTCCGGGTGTTCGGCTCCGCGGCGGCTGAGGCGTCCTGGGTGGCCGACCAGCTCCGCCGCGCTCACCTGCTGGATGGGGTGGCGTGGGCGGACATGGCGGTGATCGTGCGTTCTACGGCTCGCACGATGCCGGCGCTGCGCCGGGCGCTGCTCGCCTCGGGGGTGCCGGTGGCGGTGCCACGCGAGGAGCTGCCGGTGGCCCGCCACGGCGCCGTGCTGCCCCTGCTCGGGGTGCTGCGCTGCGCGGTGCAGCCGGCCGCGCTCGACGAGGAGACAGCGGCTGCGCTGCTGGCCTCCCCGCTGGGCGGCGCGGACCCGCTCGCGCTGCGCAGGCTGCGCCGGGAGCTGCGGCGCCGGGAGCTCGCCGCGGGAGGTGAGCGGACCAGCGGTGCACTCCTGGTCGACGCACTGCGGCTGGAGGGCCAGCTGGACGGGCTCGACGACCGGACCGCTGGGCCCGCCAGGAAACTGGCCGGTTTGCTGGCCACCGCCGCTCGCGCGGCCCAGCGCGCAGCCAGCGCCGAGGAGGTGTTGTGGCAGGTATGGCAGGACAGTGGGCTCGCGCACCACTGGGCTGCCACCGCGGTGCGCGGCGGCCCGGTCGGTGCGCAGGCCGATCGGGACCTCGACGCCGTGGTCGCGCTGTTCGATGCCGCGGCCCGTTATGCCGATCGGCTGCCCGGTGCCGACGGTGGCCCGGCCGGTGTGCTCGGCTTCTGCCACTACGTCACCGACCAGCAGATTCCCGGGGATTCGCTGGCTCCGCACTCCCCGCAGGGTGAGTCGGTCGCGGTGCTCACTGCGCATGCCGCAGCCGGCCGGGAATGGGCCCTGGTCGCGGTACCCGGGGTGCAGGAAGGCAGCTGGCCCGATCTGCGGCTACGCGGGTCCCTGCTGGGCGTGGAGCACCTGGTCGACACCACCGCCGGCGTCGAATCCGCCACGGTCTCGCGTACCGCGCCGCTGCTGGCCGAGGAGCGGCGGCTGCTCCTGGTCGCGGCCAGCCGTGCCCGACACCGGTTGCTGGTCAGCGCGGTGCGCGGGGAGGATGAGCAGCCCTCCCGGTTCCTGGACGAGGTAGAGGGCTTGGAGGGCATCGACGCCTCGGCTGACGAGCGACCGGTGACTGCCCGGGAGCGCGGCCTGAGCTTGCCCGAGCTCGTCGCCGAGCTGCGCCAGGTGTGCTGCGATCCGGCCGAGGATGGCTCAAGGCGGCGCCACGCAGCGGCCGGCCTGGCGCAGCTGGCGCAGGCCCGGGTACCCGGCGCGCATCCTGATTCCTGGTATGGGCTGGGGTCGCTGTCAAGCGACTCCCCGCTGCGGGTGCAGGGCGAGCCGGCCCGGGTGTCGCCGTCGCTGGTGGAGCTGGTGTCGAGCTGCCCGCTGCGCTGGCTGCTCACCCGGCACGGCGGCGAGGATGTCCGGGCCCTGCCCGCGATCACTGGATCGCTGGTGCACGGGCTGGTTGCGGCCGCGGCGGCCGGCGCCACCGACGACCAGCTGGAGCAGGCTCTGGTCGACGCCTGGACCGGCGTCGACGCGGGCGCCCCGTGGTACTCCCGCGCCGAGCAGCACCGGGTGCGCCAGATGGTCACGATGTTCCGCCACTGGTGGCGCGACAGCCGCGGCGAGCTGACCGAGGTCGGCTGCGAGCAGGACGTCGAGGTACTGCTTCCGCCTGCTGATGATGGTGCGGCCGTCCTGCTGCGCGGGCGGGTGGACCGGCTGGAGCGCGACCGTCAGGGCCGGCCGGTGATCGTCGACGTGAAGAGCAGCAAGACCCCGGTCAGTAAGCAGGCCGCGCAGGAGCACGCCCAGCTGGCCACCTACCAGCTTGCCGCCGCGCACGGTGCCTTCGCTGAGCACGGCTTGGCGACCGAACCCGGTGGTGCCCATATCGTCCAGGTCTCCGCGCGCAGTGCCAGGTCGGTGCAACGTGACCAGCAGCCGTTGGACGGGCCGGCCCTGGCGCACTGGCTCGGCATCGTGCGTGAGGCGGCCCGGCGCACCGCGGGGCCGGAGTTCGTTGCCATCGACAACGGTGACTGCGCACGGTGCCCCTCGAAGATCGCGTGCCCGTTGCACGACTCCGGCCGGCCGGTGACCGGATGACGGCGGTGGGCGCCACCTGCATCGGGCCTGCTGAGCTCGCGGCGGAGCTCGGCATCAACCCACCCACCGCCGAGCAGGCCGACGTCATCGCCGCCGATCCGCACGCACCCACCCTCGTGGTGGCCGGCGCCGGATCGGGCAAGACCGAGACGATGGCGGCTCGGGTGGTGTGGCTGGTCGCCAACGGGTATGTCACTCCCGATGGCGTACTCGGCCTGACCTTCACCCGCAAGGCCGCCCAGCAGCTCGCCGAGCGAGTCCGGGCGCGGCTGCGCCGGCTCGTCGGCTCGGGGGTACTGGATCGGTTGGACCCGACCGGATCGCGCCGGGCAGCGGTGCTGGCCGGTGAGGCCACCGTCTTGACCTACCACGCCTACGCCGGTCGGCTGGTTGCCGAGCACGCCCTGCGGCTGCCCACCGACCCGGGGGCCCGGCTGCTCACCGGGACCGGCGCGTGGCAGCTCGCGCACCGGGTCACCGCCGGCTGGGAACCCGACCTCGACCTGGACGGGAAGGTGCCCCGCACGGTCACCGGCTGGGTACTCGGCCTGGCCGGGCAGCTTGCCGAGCACCTATGCGAGCCGGCGCAACTGCGGGAACTCACCGAAACTGTGATCACCGCGCTCAGCACGGCGCCACCCGGCCCGCACCACCGCAATCCGCTGAGTCGCGACCTCAAGTCGGTGGTCGAGTCCCAGCGGTCCCGGTTGGCGATGCTGCCGCTGGTGGAGCGCTACACCGAGCTTAAGCGCCGCGAGGCCGTACTCGACTTCGGCGACCAGATGGGTGTCGCTGCCCTGCTGGCGCGTGATCACCCTGAGGTTTGCGCGGCCGAGCGGGCCCGCTTCGGCGCTGTGCTGCTCGATGAGTACCAGGACACCGGGCATGCCCAGCGGGTCCTGCTGCGGTCGTTGTTCAGCGGTGGCTCCCTGCCGGGCACGGCGCTGCCCGAGGCTGCGCCACCCGGGGGGGCGATCTCGGTTACCGCGGTCGGCGACCCCTGCCAGTCGATCTACGGCTGGCGTGGCGCCTCGGCGGCCAACCTGCCGCAGTTCACCACAGACTTCCCCCGCGCCGACGGGACCCCCGCGGTGACCCGTGGGCTGCTCACGAGCTTCCGGAACCCCCCTGAGGTGCTCGCGGTGGCCAACGCGGTCTCCGGGGAGTTGCGTGCCGGGCCGGTGCGGGTCGGTGAGCTGCGCTCCCGGGACGGAGCCGGGCCCGGCGAGGTCCGCTGCGCGTTGCTGCCCGACGTTCGTGCCGAGGTGAGCTGGGTTGCCGCCGCCATCGCCGACCGCTGGCACTGCGCGGTGGTCGACCGCGGTGGCCCGCCGACCGCCGCGGTGCTGGTGCGCCGGCGCGCGGACATGGCGATGCTCGCCGCTGCCCTGCGTGCCCGCGACGTGCCCGTCGAGGTGATGGGTCTGGGTGGGTTGCTGGACACGCCAGAGGTCCGCGACCTGGTGAGCGTGCTGCGGTTGCTCGTCGACCCGCTGGCGGGCACCGCCGCGGTGCGGTTGCTGACGGGGGCGCGGTGGCGGATCGGAGCGGCCGACCTGGCCGCGCTGTGGCAGCGTGCTCGGGAGCTGGCGATGGGTCACCGGATCCCGTTGGCCCAGGGGGCCGGCCCGGAGCAGGTGCTGGCCGCGCTGCCCGGGGAGCTCCCCGGGGAACTGGCCGACCAGGCGGGACTGGTCGATGCGCTGGATTCGCCCGGGGATCCGACTCACTACTCCGAGCTGGGCCACCAGCGGCTGCGCGCGCTGGCCGCGGAGCTGCGGGCGTTGCGGCGCCGGGTCACCCAGCCGCTGACCGACCTGGTCGCCGACGCTGAGCGGACTCTGCTGCTGGACACCGAGTCGAGGGCCCCGCCAGGCCCCCCCGGCCCGGCCCCCCAGGGCGCCGTCGCCGGCGTGGTGGCGGGCGTCGTTGGGGCGAGCCCGCGGGGCGGCGGGCCCGCGCGGGGGGGCAACCAGGCCACCGCC
>JBQTHE010000079.1:0-22951 GCA_052390115.1 Pseudonocardiales bacterium
CCGTGAACTCGACGAGACGGACATGTGGAAGGACTGGGAATGTCGGCCGCGTCGAGTTCACGGACAGCACCCCCGGGCAAGCCAGCGAGGGAACACGCCTGGTCGGGATAGGGCGAAGCCCGGCTAGGTCATCCAGCTGGCGGGCAGCGTCGTAGCCGCGACACGCTGTCTGGACGGCCAGGTCGGCGTGACCCAGGTGACGCGCGACGGACGCGCCGACCAGGGCATGCTTCGCCTGCACGCACTGCAAAAGTGGGAAACCACCCCCACCGTGCAGCGGCTGGCCGCACCGGCGTCCAGCGGCTGCACCCCGCGAAGGTTCTCCAAAACCTCGGCGAACCACGGACGCCAGCTCGGCGTAGCTGCCAGCAATCCGATCCAACCCGTCCGCCCAGGGCCCCGCGATCCGGCTGCTGCAGGCCTTACAACTGCGTTGCTCGAGACCCCATCACCTGGAATGACTCGCCCTGACTGTGACCATCGACGCTTGCCCGCCACTCATACCGACCGGGCGACAGGGACATCGGTGCCACGTTGACAGCGAATACTGCGCTCAACGTACTACCCGGTGCAATACCGGCTGGCCGGCCAACTTCAAGCTCGACGTTGCTCACGAGTGGTTGTGGTCCAGTGGGCCCAGGCATGGACACCGGTTGGCCGTCGTCAGTGACCAGCTCCACCCGTACGGGCAGCTTCTGGTTCGTACGATCCCAGGGAACCTGGATCATCAATGCCACTGTGTGCGGAGCGGTCGGGCTACCCGTGATCGTCCAGCCCGCGCCCAGCATGTGAATCTTGCCGGTCGCGGCGTCTGTTTGAGCTGCATCGCACAGAATGAGTTTGAACCCGATCTGTGGCTTGGTCAGCGGCACACGCCCGCCTCAACCCATGTTGCGGGCTCAGAGTGCTCAACCCATTCGCCGTTCGCTGACGGCGCCAAGAACACCGTCACCCCGCGGTCGTTATTCGGGCCGGTGACGAAGTCTGGTGGTCGGCGGCGGATCTGCCGGATCTTCTCGATGGGCTCGTCGTCTTCGTAGAAGTCGTCGTCAACGAAGTACACACTGCCCAGCTTCCAAGCATCCCCATCGGGTGTGTCGCTGGGTAGAGCACGACCGTGGCGGATCGACCGCGGACTGTCACGTCGATCAAGGCACGACGTCCCCGCTCCGGATCGTCGTCCCAGCGGCCGTCGAGACCCTGCACGCACTCGACCGCGTCGCGCAGCTCCCCCTCCGTGATGCCATGGACCTGGGTGATCTTCTGAGCGGTCCGGCGGCTGATGCTCAGCTCCGCCACCCATAGCCTCGTCACGTCCGCTGGTCCTCACCCCCAGTGCGTCCATCACCGAGGGTGCATCGTGCCAGAACTGCCCGGCGTTGGCTGGCGTGCCGGAACCACCCGGCAGGGCTCACACGGCGGCCCTGGTGGTGGCTGGTCGTGTCGGTGCAGCCGTGGGCAGCAGCGCCCCGCGGCGCCCGGGGCACGCCGGGAGGTGGCCACCATCGAGCAGGTGCACGGCGGCGTCTACGGGCAAGACAGCCCACCGGGCGGGGCGGCTCCGTCGCCCTCGACGCGGCGGCGGTCCGGGCAGACCTGGTCGGGGGTCGAACGGGCAGCGCCGGGACGCCCCGCGGCAGCGCGCGGGGCACGAACTCCACACCGCACAGCGCTGCACGCTACGGGTGACCGTCGAGTAGCCGCCCCAGTGGGTGTAGGCGTCGGCCAGCGACCGTAAGAACCAGCTTACCGGACCTGAACCGCCCGTGAGGTTGCGCTCCGTCGATCTCGGGGATCCTGATTGCAGGATCACCGCAGCTCAGTGGCGACGTCCCGCAAGATCACCGGGTCCCTGCATGATTGGCGAATGGCAACAAACCCCATCTGGATCACGCTGATCACCGCCTCCTTGGGAGGCTTACTCACACTCGTCGGCGTCATGATCACGCAGCGCCAGGCCCACCTCCGTGAGGATGCTCGGTGGTATCGGGAATGCGAGCGTGAGCAAACCAGATGGACCCGCGAGGACGCCGCTCGGTCCGAAGAGCGCACGCAGCAGCGTCTCGCCGACTCATACCTCGAAGTGCTGCGTATCGTCGAGCGCGAAGGCCAATGGATTGAGGCCCGCATCACGAACTTGAATATCGCAGCCGAAGAAGCCGACCTTGAGCCCAACCCCGAAGCCAGGAACTGGCTGCCCAGGCGCAAGCTCGTGAAGGTGCCCGAACCCGCTGTTACTGACCAGGCGACCATCGCGGCGCACCTGGCGGCCTTCGGCCCCGACAACGTACGCACACTTCACCAGTCCTGGCGATCCGCTATCGTGAAGATCCGGCTCGAACTGGCGGTGTTGCAGGCCATTGCAGACAATTACCAGGAGGGACAGGAACACCCTCTTCACTACCTGAAAGACCTTCGGGAGGCAGGGCCCGGGCAAAGTCATGCGAGGCCGGCGGCGGCGATTTGTGTCGGGTCGGCGCGTTCGGCGGGCCGGCTGGTCAGGCCGAGCACGGCGACCGCGGAGATGGGGTGGCCGTGCAGGTCAGCGACGTAGCGCTCGGCCAGGAAGGCCTGCGCGGCGTGCGGGAACTTGATCGTGTCGGGGGCCGGCAGTACCTGGATGGTGCGCCGCTCGACGCGGCCGTGACCGCGGTCGTGCTGGACGTGGGCGACCGGTACTTCGGCCAGGGCAGGGCATTGAGCTGGGCGAACAGGCCGGGTTGGTTGTCTTTGACGACGAGTAGGTAGTCGGCGTTTTTGTCCTCGACCAGGAACCGGGCGTGCGCCCGTTGGGTGTGCAGAGCATCGGCGCTGACCAAGACTCCGCTCAGGTCCTGCTCGGCCAGCAGCGGGGCGAACGTGGTGATCTCGTTGGTCTTCGCCGCGATCTCCCGCTGCGCGATCACGGTGCGGGATCCGGCGAGCATGGCGGCCAGCACGTGCACCGCTCGCCCGTCGCCGGCCCGGGCGCCGCGGATCGTCTTGCCGTCCACGACGAGTTGCCCGGCCGGCAGCCGGGGGTAGAGCCAGGCTCCCAACACAGCGTCCAAGCCGTCGCCGTCGCAGGCCTGCAGGACTCGTCGGATGGTCGACTCGTTGAGCCACGACGAACTCCCCGGTGGGCAGATCACGGCGAACCTGCAGCGCGGCGAGCACGGCCTGCGGGGCGTTGGCGGCCCACTGGCCGACCGCGACGTAGGACCGGGCGC
Organism: Pseudonocardiales bacterium; assembly: GCA_052390115.1. Lineage (GTDB taxonomy): Bacteria > Actinomycetota > Actinomycetes > Mycobacteriales > Pseudonocardiaceae. Next base: position 3,210 of record JBQTHE010000079.1, read on the forward strand.
CGGCGACCACCGCCGCGGCGGCCAGCGCGAGGATCGACACCAGCCGGTGGCGGATCCCGCGCGGCTTGCGCGGGTCGGCCACCAGCTGCAGCTGTTCAAGCAGGTCACGGCAGCTTCCCTCGACCGACTCGGCCGCCGTGTCCGGCTCGTTTGGGTGAGCAGAGCCCACGGGCTCGGTAGGGGACATGCCGGACGTGGCAGACTGCGCGCGCAACGAAGCTCCCGGAACTCGGCTGATCTTGGTCGATCGCCTGTCCTAGCGGAGCTTCGTTGCATCCTCACCGGTGACGCGCCGTCTCGCGATCAACTCGTGATCAAGTCTTCGTCGCTCCAATCTGCCACTGCCCGACTTTGCCGGGGCCCTGCTTCGGGAGGAGCTGCACCCAAACGAACTCCGTGCGCGCCAAGCGCTAGCGGATGCCATCGCCGAGGAGCTAGGTCACCGGTAGCTACCGGGGAGGCCCCGCCGCCTGAACCTGACCCCAGCGCTGACATCCCGCCGTTCTGATTGCGCCACGGGGGGCCACCGCCTCACGCGCTGAGGATGAACGCGGTGAAAAACCCGGCGGCGCTGGCCAGCGCCACGAACGGGCCGCCCTCACGGAACGCTTCGGGGGCGAGGGTGTCGATCACTGAGGCCAGTACCGCGCCGCCCGCGAAGGCCAGGGGCAGGGCCAGCTGCTGGGGTGGCGCGCCAGTGAAGGCAAGCTGGCCGACGAACACCGCGGCGCCAAGCAGCAGTGTCGCACCACCCCACAGCGCGACCACTCCGCCGCGGGACCGTCCCTGCTCCTGCATGCTCACCGCGCCCGCCAGCGCTTCGGGGAAGTTGCTGGCGAACACGGCCACGAGCAGCGCCAGGCTGCCTGCGGCGTTGAGGGATACCCCCAACGCGACGTTCTCCGGCACCCCGTCGAGGGTTACCCCGGCGAGCAGCGCGAACCCGGTCGGGTTGGCGGCCGTGACCCGGTCGAGCAACGCATCCACCACGACGAACACGGTCGCCCCCGCCACGAACCCGAGCCCCGCCCGCAGCGCGCCGCCTGTGCTGTAGCTCTCCTCGAACAGCTCGAAGGACACCGCGGAGATGAGTGCGCCGGCCGCGAAGGCCAGCGCCACGGCGACGAGCCACCGCGGGGGGCGCCAGAGCACGCCGGCGATCGCCCCTGCCAGCAGCGGCAGCGAGGCACCCGCGGCGAACCCCAGCGTCGTGATCACGGCTGCTCGCTTCTCGTCGTCCTCGCGGTGAAACCCGGCGGCGACCGGGGCGGAAAACTGGGTCGCCTGGTGTGCAAGGGCCAGTACCGCGACAGACTAGGCCGCAGGAGGTACCCGAGCGCGATGACGACCCGCAGCGTGGACGACGTGGCCGCCCGGCTCTACGCGGTTGAGCCTTCGGCGTTCGTCGCGGCGCGCACCGAAGCCGCCCGCGCGGCCCGCGACGCTGGAGATCGGGAGCTGGCGGCCGCGATCGGAAAGCTACGGCGTCCCTCCCTGGCGGCTTGGGCGCTGAACCTGCTTGCGCGGGACGACGTCGCCGGCCTGGCGCGCCTGGTAGCGCTGGGCGAGCAGCTGCGCGAGGCCCAGCAGCAGATGCGGGGCGAGGCGCTGCAGCGGCTGAGCCACGAGCGGCACGAGGTGCTCGCCGCGCTGACGCGGCGGGCGCGCAAGCTGGCCGAAGACGCAGGCCACCCGCTCGGGACGGAGGCCGCCCATCAGGTGCAGCAGACGCTCGGTGCGGCGCTCGTTGATCCCGACGCGGCGCAGGAGGTGCGGGCCGGGCGGCTTGTCACGCCGCTGAGCTACGCGGGGTTCGGCCCGGCCGTGGCGCCGTCGCCACCCTCGTCGCGACCGGAGGGCGAACATCCGGCCGGCCGTGCGGCGGCGCAGGAGGACAAGCTGGCACAGCGCCGCCGGCGGGAGCGGTTGGAGCGGGAGCTGGTTGAGGCCACTGAGCGGCGAGACGCCGCTGCACGCCGCGTCCGGGAGGCCGAGCGTGCGTGGCACGACGCGGAGCGCAGGGTGCAGCGCCTCACCGAGCAACTCGACGAGCTCGGGTGAGTCCGCGTCCGGCGGCGGTGGGTTTGTCGTGTTCGGCGTTGGGGTAGCCGGGATAGTGCAATTCATGCAGATCGTCATCGCGGTGTTGCTCCTTGCGGGCAACGCCTTCTTCGTCGCGATCGAATTCGCGGTCACCCGGGCGCGACCGACGATGGTGAGTGAGCTGGTGTCCCGCGGTGTCGGCGGCGCGCGGTCGCTGCAGCACGCGGTGAGGCACATCGACGCCTACTTGTCGGCCTGCCAGCTCGGCATCACGGTCTGCTCGATCGGCCTCGGCATCACCGCCGAGCCCGTGGTGTCCCATGCCTTCGAGGCGTTGTTCGGGGAGGGGACAATCTGGGGGGTGAGCGCGGCCGCGGTGGGATTCGTGCTCAGCTACACGCTCGTCTCTACCGCGCACGTCGTCCTTGGTGAGCTGGCACCGAAGAGCCTCGCGATCGCGCGAACGGAGCGGACCGGGCTGGCGCTCGCACCGCCGATGCGGCTGTTCTACCTGGTCACGAAGCCGGTCGTGGACACGCTGAACTGGATGGGCAACGCGGTGCTCAAGCCGTTCGGAATCCCCCCGGCCAGCGAGGCGGGACACGCTCCGCACACCGAGCGCGAGCTGCGCACGCTCATCGAACAGAGCGAGCGTGAGGGGATCCTCGACCCGGAGGAGCGGACCTTCACCGAAGGGGTGTTCAGCTTCGGCGATCGCCGGGCGCGCGAGGTGATGGTTCCGCGCCGGCAGGTGCAGGTACTCCGCAGCGACCAGCCGGTGGAGGAGGCTGCGCGGGTAGCGGTGGGCTCCGGTCACAACCGGTTGCCCCTATGCGACGAGACGGGGAACCTGGACAGCGCCACTCAGATGGTGCACACGTTGTCGCTGCTCGGCGCGCTCGTCGGGGACCGGCGGCCCGAGCTCTCGGAGCTGGCCGGGCCCCTGCTACGGACCTCGGAGGACGTTCTCCTCGACGAGCTGCTCGCGGACATGCGCGACCGCCGTCAGCACATGGCGCTGCTGGCCGACGAGTACGGCACGGCAGTCGGCATCGTCACGCTTGAGGACGTCCTCGAGCAGATCGTCGGTGACATCCGCGACGAGTACGACCCCGCTCCCGGGCAATCCGTCGAGCTTCGGCCGGACGGCACGGTGCGGGTGAGCGGCGAGGCCCGGCTCGAGGCGGTCGGCAAGGAACTGGACCTGGACGTAGGGGGCCACCGGGAGGCTACTTTCGGCGGCTACCTGGTGGGGCTGTCCGGTAGGGTTCCCGACCGCGGCGAGGTGCTCGACCTCGGCCGCTGGCAGGCAACCATCGACGAGCGGGACGACAGCAGCATCGCGTCGGTGACGCTGCGACCGGCCGAGCGCCCCGCGCCAACCCCGGGCCCCGGCGCGGCTTGGCTTCAACGTCCTTTCTGGCTGCCGATACCCAGTGACTCGCTCTCGCTGCTGGGAGATATCTGTTCCTGTACCTCGTCGACGTACTCCTGTGGGTCCTTGTCGCTGGTATCCAGGTCCCGGGCATCGGCATGGTCGGCCTTGAATTTAAGGAACTGGTGGCCCAGGTCCACGCGCAGGCTGAGCGGGGCGTTACGACGGAAATCGGGGAGGGCCTCGTCCTCCTCCTCTGCCATGTGATGGCTGTTGGCCAGCCGGGCCTGGTGGACGGCGTCCCACCACTGCGGGCTGCCGATCGAGTGCCGGGCTGCCTCGTGTACCCCGTCGCGGATGTCGTTGTGGTCGCCGATCGCATCGACGGTCTCGTCCTCGGCGTCGTCACCACGACGCAGCAGTTGCGGGTAGAAGATGGCCTCCTCAGCGACTGCGTGCACGTCCAGCAGTGTGGCGAGGGGCTCCCAGATCGCGCGTAGCTGCTCAGGTTCGCTGGCGTCGTCGAGGGCGGCGAACTCCCGTCGAAACGTCTCGTGATCGTCCAGGATCAGTTGCGTGATGTCGGTCATTGCACCGTGCTCCTAAGATCCTCGTAACTCCTGGTGTCGGACTCCCACCGATTACCCGGCCATGGCGCACGCCACACCTGGAGCAGGTCAGTTGACGAATGTGGGCTTGCTCATTCTCCCGGCCAGATGCGATCTCGTCCGCGGCGGGCTGATCCGGTTCGGTCACCAGATACCCGCTGCGACGCGTGGCGGACTCGCCGGTGTTGTCGACCTCGTCGCCGACGAGCACCTGGCCCTCCCCGCCCGTCGGCTCCCCGGGCATCACCTCATCGTCGATCGACTCATCGAGCTCCTCCAGCGGGGTTGCGGCCACCGGACGATCCGGCACCGGCTCGGTGCCGACGTCTGGACGCTCCTCCTCCAACCGATCGGTCAGCGGCCGGTCGGTTGCCTGCTCCAGCTCCGTGGTTCCGTACCGATCGGATGCCGACCAGTCGTCCGCGGGATCCATGCCGCCCTCCAGGGGATCGACGCCCATGTCGTCCTCATCGAGGGCCTCGCTCTGGGCCAGAACATCGTCGTCGTGCCCCATCGGTTCGGCGGTGGTGGCCATCGAGGACCTCCTCGATCTCGGGGGAGACGAACGTCGAGGTCGGCTACCCGTGGTGGCTGAACCTGAAACGCGGCGTTTCTTCCGGCTGGTACCCGGGTAGCCCAGAGAGCACCGAACCCCCGACGAAGGAGGCAAGGATGACCGCCGCACGAGAGATCATGACGCCGAACCCCACCTGTGTGCGGGCCAGCGAGACCGTTCATGAGGCAGCCAAGCGGATGGCCGAGCTCGGAGTGGGGGCACTACCGATCTGCGGTGAGGACAACAAGCTCAAGGGCATGATCACCGATCGGGATATCGTGGTGAAAGTACTCGCTGCCGGTCACGATCCCCGCGCCGTGCATGCTGGAGAACTCGGTCAAGGCGAAGCCGTCACGATCGGCGCGGATGACGACGCCGAGGAGATCCTGGCGACCATGGCTAACTACCAGGTTCGGCGCCTGCCGGTGATCGACGGGCACGACTTGGTCGGCGTCGTCTCCCAAGCCGACGTGGCGCGAGCGATACCGGATCCGAAGGTCGGCAGTCTGCTCGAAGCACTGTCTGTCGACTGAACTGAGCGCTCTGCGCCCGCCCGCTCGGCATGTTGCCCTGGTTGGTGAGGCATCTGGCGGTTCACCTGACTGCATGCCGGAGCTGGTGGACGTCGAGGGATTCCGCCGGGTGCTCGCCGAGCACGCTACCGGGCGGCGTGTCGTGGACGTGGACGTGCGCGACAGCGGCGTGCTGCGCGGCACCAGCGCTGGCACACTGCGCTCGTGCCTGGTCGGGAGGCGCTTTGCCCAGCCTTGGCGGCACGGCAAGTGGCTCATCGCGCCCACCGACGGTCCGGCGGTCGCGGTGCACTTCGGTATGACCGGGTCCCTAGTCGCCGACGGTTCTGTGCACCGGCACGACCGGGTGGTATTCGCCCTGGAGGGTGCCGAGTTGCGTTACCGAGATATGCGCAAGCTCACCGGCCTTCACCTGGCCCGCAAGGAGCGCGAAGTGGCCGGCTTGCTCGCCGACCTCGGGCCCGATGCACTGATGGTGTCGGCTGTGGAGTTCGCCAGGCGGCTGTGCGGCAGGCGCCGGCAGCTCAAGCCGGCACTGATGGACCAGAGTGTGGTCGCCGGGCTGGGCAACCTGCTCGTCGACGAGATCCTCTGGCGGGCACGGCTGCACCCGCAGCGCGGCCTCACCGAACTGGATCGTGGTGCACTGTCCCGGTTGCACACCCGGATGCGGTGGGTGCTGCATACCGCAGCGCCGCTGGGCAGGGTGCCGGCGCGCTCGTCATGGCTGACCAGCCACCGCGACCAGGACGGCGCGCGCTGCCCCGCTGCGCCACAGTCCTCGAGCATGCCAGGGTCGGCGGCCGGGGCACGGTGTGGTGCCCGTCCTGTCAGCTGGCACCCTGAGCCGCCTCGGTGCGGCCAGCCACGACGTCGGGCCACACCCCGCCGCGTCGACCACGTCGGCGGTGTCGAACACCTGCCCATCGCCGCGGTGCCGGCCGCCCGGCCTGACAATGGGAGTAATGATGCAGGCAGCCCCGAATAGCGGCCGGCCCCGTCAGAGACCCACGATCAACTACAGGAGCGCCATGAGTAGTGCCGAACTGCCCGACGCCGATGCCATCGAGCAGCAGATGCCAATCGATGATATCGAGGAGCGCGAGGACGACCTCAGCGAACTGCCCGACGATGTCGATGCCGCCGACGCGGTCGAACAACACCGCAACCTAGGCGGCGGCGACGCCGAGGACTACCCACGGGACTGAGTGGCGTGACGAGCTGGTTAGCGCGGTTGCCGGCTGCCGGATTCGGGTAGGTAGCCGTCATGAAGTGGATCGCGGCGTCCCGGCCGGCAGGTGATCGCTTATGTCGGCGACGGCGGGTTTTCGAAGCTGATGGCCGAGTTCCTGACCGCTGTCCGCCAGCGATTGCCAATCACCGTGGTGGTGAGCAACAACAATTCGCGCTACGCACCGCACTGGCCCACGATGGGCGGCGTTGGTCGACGTGGACGTCGGCCCGCACGAGCCGCCACAACCTGGCAAGATCGGCTACGCGCAGGCCAAGGGCTTCGCACAGACCTGGCTGCGCGACCAGCCGCACAAAGCGGCATCGCCAGCACGATGTTCAAAAGACCGCATCTCCCAGCTGCGGTCGTGAGCGATGGACCCGAGATGAACCACCAGTCCACAAGGTGAGGAGAATGACGTCGTCATGGCCGCCGACCATCCGATCCCACCCGACCCCGAACCGCAGCCGGTTCCCCCACCAGAACCGGTACCGGTGCCGGTTCCGCCGCTGCCCGGACCCGTCCCACCGCCGCCCGGGCCGGTTCCGCCGCTGCCCGGACCCGTCCCACCGCCGCCTGGACCCGTCCCGCCGCTGCCCGGACCGGAGCCGGCTCCACCCAGCATTTGAGTCGTCTCGATGGCTTGGGACGAGTTCCGTCAGCCACCCGGGCCCAGGGCTGCGACCGACGCCTCGGCCACGGCCTTCTCCAGCTCGCCGCGGTTCATCTTCGAACGGCCCTTGACGCCGAGGTCGCGGGCCATACCGGTGAGGTTGGCCTTGCTGGCCTTGGAGAGATCCGGCTCCTTCTGGGATCTCCGATCCGGCTTGCGCCCGCCGCTGCGAGCGCAGGAGACGCTGCGCTGCAACGCCTTGAGCAGGTCCGATATCTCGGTGGGCTCGGGGGGCTGGGTCCCGGTGACCACCTCGCGGCCGCGGTGCTTGTCATCGATGAGCTGCTCCACGCGTTCGCGGTAAGTGTCGTGGTAGTCATCCGGGCGCCACGGCCCCCTCATCGACTCGATCAACCCCATCGCCAGGTCCAGCTCCTTGCCCGGAGCCGATGCCCGTTCCGGCAGGATGTCCAGCTCGTCGGCCGGGTTGCGGATCTCGTCGGCGAAGAACAGGGTCTCCAACGCCAGCACGCCTTCGTCGGAGCGGATCGCGGTGAGGTACTCCCTGCCGCGCATGACAAACGTGGTGGGATTGATCTCGTCGAGGTCGATGAAGGTGGTGATGTCGATGGTGCGGGAGCGGCCGGGGGCGATGGCCTCCAGCTCCTCCGGTTCGACGATCACGTAGTCGCCGCCTCCGATGTCCTTGCCCTTGACGATGTCGGCGTAGTCGACCTCCTCGCCGGTCCGCTCGTTGACCCGCTGGTAGCGAATGCGGTCGGCGGTGCCGCGCTGGAACTGGTGGAAGTGGATGGTGTGGTCCTCAGTGGCGCTGAACAGCTCGACCGGGATCACCACGAGGCCGAAGTTGATCGACCCGGTCCAGATAGCTCATGCCATCGCCGTTTGACCTCCTATGGGGCCGCCTGGGGGCCGAAAGGTGATTTCCCCTGACCAGTACACCGTAGGCGGCCGTCCCTCACCGGCCACCCGGCTGAGCGAGCCGGCGTGCTGCGAGGATGGCTCGGTATGACCGAGGTACGTACCGCCCATACCGCCGACCTGGACATCGCGACCCTCGAGGCGGCCCGAGTTCTGCTTAACGATGTCTTCGAGGGAGATCTGACCGAACACGACTGGGAGCACGCTTTGGGCGGCGTTCATGCCCTGGTGTGGGAGGGCGCCGAGCTGATCGGGCACGCATCCGTGGTCCAACGGCGGTTGCTGCACGGCGGGCGGGCCCTGCGCGCGGGCTACGTGGAGGGCGTCGGAGTGCGCGCGGACCGGCGTAGGCGCGGGTACGGCTCGGCGATGATGGAAGCGCTGGAGCGGGTGGTGCGCAGCGCGTACGACCTAGGGGCGCTGGGCGCCACCGATGACGCTGTGGACTTCTACCTGGCGCGCGGTTGGAAGCTGTGGCAGGGGCCGGCCTCGGCGCTCACGCCTACCGGCATCGAGCGCACCGAGGACGAGGACGGCTGCATCTACGTCCTTCCCTTCGCGGTTTCTCTGGATCTGTCCGGCGAACTCACCTGCGATTGGCGCGACGGCGACGTCTGGTAGCCCCCGCACTCCGCGTGCGTCGAACGGCCGACCCGCCGCTAACAGCGCTCGCTGCGCTTGACTGCACCGAAGTCAATCATCGTGCTGCTGGTAATCGTGGCGCCAGGGGGAATGCTCTGAGAGCAGACTCGCCAGTTCTGGTCCAGCACCTGCTGGCGTCCAGCACCGGTCGCGTCGTGTGATCTCGTCACGGTGATGCCGAAATCAGTCAGTCTTTGGATGGTGTCCTGAGCCTCTTGGAGGTTCGACCCGACGAGATCTGGCATTGTCCAGCTGGACTGCGCGGTCGTGGGGGCAGGAATGGCCGGGGCAGCGGGCGCGGGAGTCGGAGCGGGCTGCGCAGTGGTGGGTTCACCACAACCAGCGGCGCCAACAGTGAGCGCCGCAAGCAAGATGACGGACGGTATGCGTCTGGTCACAGACCGTATTGGGACTTGCGGCAGATGGCGCCGGTGAGGTCCATGATGCACCTAACTCTCGTTCGCCCGTTTCACCTCGTACTCTAGCGAGGGCGTACTGGTCTCGCCCGAGACCGCCATTCGCTTCGAAATACGGGCGACCCACGACCCGCTCTGCTGTCGCCGAGTTCGACACCAGGGCTGTCCGAAGCCGCGTGGACAACCCTGGTGTCGAACTCGGCGTACGCAGGGCTGCCAAGGCCCTGCAAATCGACCCATTTCACACCTCAGGGCGGCGCGTAGCGCCTACGGCGTTGGCTCCGAATGGCGCCTCGACGGGTGGCCGAAACCGCCATTCGGCTCCGAATGGCGATTGGCCCCGGCGTACTTCCGCTCGAGTCCGCCCCACACGTCGTGCTGGCTGTGCTGGCGTGACCCGCGGAATATCGAGGGGTCCCACGTAGTTGAGCCCCCTGGACTCAATTTTCTCGCAGGGGTGTGACGATCTTGACTGAGACTGTGAAGCTGCCGGTCCTGCCGCTCGACGACGTCGTGTTGCCGGGAATGGTGGTTCCGCTGCGGCTGGCCGACGCCGAGGTCCGGGCGGCCATCGAAGCCGCTCGTGCGGCTACCAATGGCGACTCGGGCAGCCAGCCGCAGGTGCTGCTCGTGCCGCGGCTTGATGGCAAGTACGCCTCGGTGGGCTCGTGGGGCGTGGTGGAACAGATCGGCCAACTGCCCGGTGGGGAACAGGCCGCGGTGGTGCGGGGGACGTCGCGGGTCCGGATTGGAACCGGCACGTCGGGCCCGGGCGCCGCGTTGTGGGTGGAGGCCACCGTCCTGGATGAGACGGTAGTCGGCGATCGGGCTCGGGAGCTGTCCCGGGAGTACCGGGGTCTGGTGACCACGATCCTGCAGCGCCGAGGCGCCTGGCAGGTGATCGACTCGGTGCGCCAGGTCGACGAGCCCGGCGCGCTGGCCGACCTCGCCGGGTATGCCTCGTATCTGACCAAGGAGCAGAGGCTCTGGCTGTTGGAGACCCCGGATGTGGTCCAGCGGCTGGAGAAGCTCGTCAGCTGGAGTCAGGAGCACATCGCCGAGCTCGACGTTGCGGAGACGATCAATAAGGACGTCAAGGAGGGTATGGAGCGCCAGCAGCGGGAGTTCTTGCTGCGCCAGCAGCTGGCCGCGATCCGCAAGGAGCTGGCTGAGCTGGATGGCAAGCCCGCCTCCGAAGAGCAGGACTACCGGGCCAGGGTGGAAACCGCGGAGCTGCCGGAGCACGTGCGCAAGGCGGCGCTGACCGAGGTCGACAAGTTGGAGCGGACCGCCGAAGCCTCGCCTGAGGTCGGCTGGATCCGCACCTGGTTGGACACCGTGCTGGACATGCCGTGGAACTCCCGCACCGACGACAACTTCGACATCGGCGGTGCCCGTGAGGTACTGGACGCCGACCACTTCGGCCTGCACGAGGTCAAGGACCGCATCATCGAGTACCTGGCTGTGCGTCGCAGGCGGGCCGACCGCGGCCTGGGCGTCGTCGGCGGCAGGCGCAGCGGGGCGGTGCTCGCCCTCGTCGGCCCACCTGGGGTCGGCAAGACCTCGCTCGGCGAATCGGTGGCCCGGGCGATGGGCCGCAAGTTCGTTCGCGTCGCCCTGGGCGGCGTGCGCGACGAGGCGGAGATCAGAGGGCACCGCCGGACCTATGTCGGGGCGCTGCCGGGTCGGATCGTGCGGGCCATCACCGAGGCGGGCACGATGAACCCGGTGGTCCTGCTGGACGAGGTGGACAAGCTCGGTTCGGACTACCGGGGCGACCCGACCGCTGCGCTGCTCGAAGTGCTCGACCCGGCGCAGAACCACACCTTCCGCGATCACTACCTCGAAGTCGAGCTCGATCTGTCCGATGTGGTGTTCCTGACGACGGCGAACGTCCTCGAGTCGATCCCGGCGCCACTGCTCGACCGGATGGAGCTGGTGACACTCGACGGGTACACCGAGGACGAGAAGGTCGCGATCGCCCGCGACCATTTGCTGCGTCGACAGCTCGACCGGGCCGGACTGAACCCGGAGGAGGTACGCGTCGACGACGCCGTGCTTCGCCGGCTTGCGGGGGAGTACACCCGCGAGGCCGGGGTGCGGCAGCTGGAGCGTTCGATAGCCCGGATCCTGCGCAAGGTGACCACGCGGTTGGCGCTGGGCCGCAGCGAGCTACCGGTCCACATCGGGCCGGACGACCTGCAGGACTACGTCGGTCGGCCGAAGCACACTCCGGAGTCTGCGGAACGCACCGCAGTGCCGGGGGTGGCGACCGGGCTCGCGGTGACCGGCGCCGGCGGCGACGTGCTGTTCGTGGAGGCCTCGCTGGCCGACAAGGAGACCGGATCGACGGATGTCACACTCACCGGGCAACTCGGTGACGTGATGAAGGAATCCGCCCAGATCGCGCTGTCCTACCTCCGCTCGCACGGGGCAGAGTTGGAGCTGCCGGTCAGTGACCTGGCCGAGCGGGGTGTGCACGTACACGTGCCTGCCGGGGCGGTGCCCAAGGACGGACCTAGTGCCGGAATCACCATGACCACCGCACTGGCCTCATTGCTGTCCGGACGACCGGTGCGTGCCGACGTGGCGATGACCGGTGAGGTGTCGCTGACCGGACGGGTGCTGCCGATCGGCGGCGTGAAGCAGAAGTTGCTCGCCGCGCATCGGGCCGGGATCACCACCGTGTTGTTGCCCCGGCGCAACGAGCCCGACCTGGACGACGTGCCTGAGTCGGTACGCGAGGAGCTCACCGTGCACTGGGTCGGTGATGTCCGCGAGGTGCTCGACCTCGCCCTCGAATCGGCCACCACCACCACCACCACCGCAGCAGCGGCCGCTTGACCGGACCCTCACCGGACCACGTGCCGGGGTCAGACCGTGGCGGCCAGCAGCCCGCGTGGCCCCGTACGCTGGGCCGAATGGCGGCCGTCCCGCTAAGGTCGGCGTTGCGCTCTGCTGAGCACTGGAGATCTTAATGGAGGCTGCGTGATGTTCGGCGGGTTCGTCGGTAAGGCAGCGGGGCTCGTCGCTAGCGGCCTGGTCGGTGCGGCAGCCTACGACGGGGTCAAGAGGATCGCCCGCAGCGATATCCTGCACGGTGCCGCCGTGACCGTCACGTCGTGGGGCCTGCGCGGTGTGCGTGCCGCCGAGACCGGTGCGGAGAAGGCCCGACTGGCCACTGCGGACATCGTGAGCGAGGCTCGGGAACGTATCGGCGAGCAGACCCCGGCACCCGGTGCCGCTGCCGCTAACGGGAACGCCCACGAGCACTGAGCACCCGTCACCGGAGGACCACCTGTGCCGATCACGACCGTCTCCGACGCGGCCGGCCGGGTCCGTTTCTCCACCCCCGTTCTGCTGCACCAGCCCGCCGTGGCGGTGGCCGTCGAGGATGCCGTCGACGCTGTGGGCGGGGTCCGGCTGGTCCACGCGTACCCGCGCACCGGCAACGTCGTCGTCTGGTACGACCCGCAGCGCCATGACCGCGCCGAGCTCGTCGAGGCCATCGGCAAGGGTCTGGACGCCGACCCGGAGGCCACCGCCGCCCGCACCCCCCGTTCGGCCGACGTCCGCCACGGCGGCCTCGTCCGCCTCGTCGCCGGTGGTGTCGCCCTGGCTCTGCTCGGCGTTCGCCGCTACGGGCTGCGTCGCCCGCATGTCCTCGGCCAGACCAGCCGGCTTGCGGCCACTGGCGTCACGATCTTCACCGGTTACCCATTTCTGCGCGGAGCGCTCCGCGCGCTCGTCGGTGGCCGCAGTGCCGGTACCGACGCGCTGGTGTCCGCGGCTACCGTCGCGAGCCTCGTGCTGCGCGAGAACGTCGTCGCGCTCACCGTGCTGTGGCTGCTCAACATCGGCGAGTACCTGCAGGACCTCACGCTGCGCCGCTCCCGGCGCGCGATCTCCGAGCTGCTCATCGGCAGGCAGACCCGCATCTGGATGCGGCTGGCCGACGGCACCGAGGTCGAGGTCGACATCGACGCTGTCCGGATCGGCGACAGGGTCGTCGTCCACGAGCACGTGGTGCTGCCGGTCGACGGCGTGGTCGTCGAGGGCGATGGGGTGGTGGACCAGGCTGCGATCACCGGCGAGACGTTGCCGGTGTCGGTCGGCGCCGGGATGGCACTGCCCGCTGGGTCGGTACTGCTGCGCGGACGGATCGTGGTGCGCGCCTGCGCCGTCGGTTGCGACACCGCGATCGGGCGGATCATCGCCCGGGTCGAGCTGGCGCAGTCCGACCGAGCGCCGATCCAGACCGTCGGGGAGAACTTCTCGCGCCGCTTCGTCCCGACGTCGTTCGCGCTCTCGGCGCTGACCCTGCTCGTCACCCGCGACATCCGACGGGCGATGACGATGCTGCTCATCGCATGCCCGTGTGCCGTGGGTCTGGCCACGCCGACGGCGATCAGCGCCGCGATCGGCAACGGTGCCCGCCGCGGCATCCTGATCAAGGGTGGCGCGCATCTCGAGGTGGTGGGACGCGTCGACGCGATCGTGTTCGACAAGACCGGCACGCTCACCCTGGGCCGCCTGGTCGTCACCAACGTCGTGTCCTTCGACGACGCGTGGTCGCCCGAGCAGGTGCTGGCCTATGCCGCGAGCTCGGAGATCCACTCCCGGCACCCGCTGGCCCAGGCGGTGATCCGGGCGACCGAGGAGCGGCATATCGCGATCCCGCCGCATGAGGAGTGCGAGGTGCTGCTCGGGCAGGGCATGCGGGTGCAGAGCGACGGCCGGACCCTGCTGATCGGGTCCCGCGAGCTGCTGCGCCAGCAGAACGTGAAGGTGATCCGGCGCGCGCAGGATTGGGTGCGGCGGCTGCAGAAGGCGTCCGAGACGCCGCTGCTGCTCGCCGTCGACGGGAGGCTCGTCGGCCTGGTCAGCCTGCGCGACACGGTGCGTCCGGAGTCCCGCGAGGTGCTCGACGCGCTGCGCGCCGACGGCGTGCAGCGGATCGTGCTGCTCACCGGCGACCACCCGGAAACCGCCGCTGCGGTGGCCGCCGATCTGGGCATCGACGAGTACCGGGCGCAGGTCATGCCCGAGGAGAAGCAGGACCTCGTACGCGCGCTGCAAGCCGAGGGGTACACCGTCGCAATGATCGGTGACGGGACCAACGACGCCCCAGCCCTGGCGCTGGCCGACATCGGGATCGCGATGGGCGTGGGCGGTACCGACGTGGCTGTCGAGACCGCCGACGTCGCGCTGGCCGGCGACGACCTGCACCGGCTGCTCGAGCTGCGCGACCTCGGCCGGCGCAGCATCGGGCTGATCCGGCAGAACTACGGGATGTCCATCGCCGTCAACGCGGCCGGACTGCTCGTCTCGGCGGCCGGGGCGATGTCGCCGGTGGTGGCGGCGATCCTGCACAACGCGTCGTCGGTGGCGGTGGTGGGCAACAGCGCTCGGTTGATCCGGTACCAGCTGGGGGGACGGAGCCGGTAGCCCGGTTCACGATTTTCGGGACTCATTCGGCGACTCCGGCCTGAATAGATGTACGAGGATGAGACCGATCGAGGCGATGAGGAAGTTCTGGAGCGCCGACTGCGTCCCGTTCCACTCCGAGGACTGCCACATCTGGAACCATTCTCCACCGATGGTGAGGAAGCCGCCTCCGAACAGTATTATCTGCATGAGCCATCCAACGGTCGATAACTGACAGGCCACCACGACACCGCGCTTTATGGCGATCGCCCGCAGCCAACAAAGGAATGCTACTGTGAGGACGGTCGTGGTGAGGGCTTCCCAGGCGATGATCGTAAGGTACGTGGCGGTGATAAGCCTGTCATCGGTGATGGCGCGCCATTTTGTGTTTGATGAGTCGAATGTTGTGTCCATGGTGAGCACATGCTCGACGAACGTGCGGTTAGTGTCGTAATCGCTAATGTTACCCAGGGTGATCAGTCCCATATGGAGGGACGTTATTGCGGTGAGCACCGCCAGAACCATCCGGAGGCTACCAAACCGGGCCAGGATCTTCATCCTGCTCGGCAGGGTGGTTCATAAGAGAGCTGGGGAATGTGATGTTGCCATCGTTCGGTGGTCAGCACGCCGCGGGTGGCGGCGCAGATTCGTTGGATGGCGTGTGCTTCGTTCAGGTCCCACAGACCCACGGTGTTACCACTCGCGCTACTGAGGAACTGCCCGTCGCGACTGAATGCCACGAGGTGCCCAATGCTGGCGTACCTGGTGAGCGGCTCACCGAGCGGGGTCGCCTCGCCCGGGGTGGCAACCTCCCACAGGCGGACCGTCTGGTCGGCGCTCCCGCTGGCGAGGGTGCGCCCATCGGGGGCGAACGCCACGGACAGCACGGGAGCGTTGTGCCCGGTGAGGGGCTGTCCGAGGGCTGCCGGGTTGCTCGGGTTGCTGACATCCCACAGGCGTACGGTCTTGTCGTTGCTTGCGCTGGCGAGGGTGTGCCCATCAGGCCCGAACACGGCCTGTCGCACGTCCCCGGAGTGACCGGTGAGGGGTTGTCCGAGCGCTGCGGGGTTTGCTGGGTCGGACACGTCCCACAGACGAATCGTCTGGTCGCTGCTCGCCGTCGCCAGCAGGCGCCCGTCCGGGCCGAACGCAACGGAGTTCACATAGCCGCTGTGGCCGGTAAGGGGTTGCCCGAGGGCTAGCGGCTTTGCTGGGTCGGACACGTCCCACAGACGGACGGACTGATCGTCGTTCGCCGTCGCCAGCACGTGCCCATCGGGACTGAACGCCACCACAGCGGTGTACCGCGTGTCCAAGGTGATGGGCTGGCCAAGGGCCGTCGGATTCTTCGGATCGCGGAGATTCCACAGCCGGACGGTCTTGTCACCACCAGCACTGGCCAGCAAGTTCCCCTGGGGACCGATGGCAACCGCCCACACACCCGCGCTGTGCCCGGTGCGGGATTGCCCGAGGGGTGCCGGGTTGGTCAAGTTGGTGACATTCCACAGTCGAATGGTTCGGTCGTCGTTGCCTACGGCAAGGAGGCGGCCATCGGGGCTGAACACCGGAAGGGATACATCGGAATTCTGGCCGACCAGGACTACGGTAGGGATCGACCAGAGCCGGACGTTTCCGTCCTCACTACCTGTGGCGAGCGTACGCCCGTCCGGACTGAATCCCACGGCGAATACAGTGCTGCTCCCTCCGGCGAGGGGCTGACTGAACGGCTCGACGCGGGATGGGTCGGCCACGTTCCAGAGTTTGGCTGTGCCGTCCGCGCTACCCGTTGCGAGGAGGCGTCCGTCCGGGCTGAACGCCACTGACCACACGGGGGCGTCGTGCGCGGCGAGGGGTTGACCGAGGGCCACCGGATGAGTCGCGTCGCGGACGTCCCACAGGCGCACGGTGTTGTCCGAGCTGCCGGTGGCGAGCAGGCGCCCGTCTGAACTGAACGCGACTGAGTGCAGACCGTCGTCGTGCCCGGTCAGCGGTGAGCCGAGCGGCACCGGGTTGGCGGGATCAGCGAGATTCCACAAGCGGACGGTCATGTCGTCGCCTGTCGTCGCCAGAGTTCGTCCGTCCGGGCTGTACGCGATCGACCGCACCGGTGCCTGGTGCCCGGCGAGCGGCTGTCCCAGAGGTGCCGGGTGGGTGGGATCACTCAGATCCCACAGCCGAGCCGTGTGGTCTTCGTTGGCGGTGGCGAGCACCCGCCCATCCGGGCTGAACGCCAGGAGGTAGATCGTGCCGCTCTGGGGCGTGAGCGGTTCGCCGAGCGGCACTGGGTTGGCGGGATCCGTGACGTTCCACAACCGGACGGTCTTGTCGTCGCCCGCGGTAGCCAGTGTTCGTCCATCGGAGCTGAACACCGCGGAGGTCACCCAGCTCGTGTGCCCGGTGAGGGGCTGCCCGAGTGCCTTGGGGTTTGTCTTGTCCCGGGTGTCCCACAAACGGACGGTCCTGTCGTAACTGGCGGTGGCAAGGGTGTGTCCATCTGGGCTGAAAGAGGTCAGATACACGGCACCGCTGTGGCCGACCAGAGGCGTTGCCAGGGGAGCGCTCTGCGTCGCGATCAACCTGGTGTAGACGTCATCGTCGCCGGGGCGCATCTGATGTGCGACCAGGCTGAGCTGGGCTGACAGGGATGGGTCGGTTACCTGCATCCGGTCGGCCTCGGCCACCACTTGTCTGAACACTGCTTCGTCTCGCTGCCGGGCAGCCACGAGCGCGGCCGTCGCCGCGATCAGTGCGAACACCACCACTGTGGCGACGGCGGCTCGACGTGCCCAGATGCTGCGCCGCCATTGCCGCGTCGAGGCGATGAGGAAGTCTCGGGGCAGGCCGGTCGGGCCGGTCGGGCCGGTCAGGCCGGAAGAGTTCGCCGTTCGTGACAGGTGCCGGGCGTAGTCAAGGCGTGACCCCCGGTACAGCAGTGAGGGGTCACGTCCTTCCCTGTCCCAGGCGGCAGCGTCCTCGACCAAGCGCTGTCGAGCCAGGTGTCCGGCCCGGTCCTCATCAATCCAACCTCGCAGCCGCGGCCAGGCTTCCAGCAACGCCTCGTGAGTGATCTCCACCGATCCGGCATCGAGGATCACCAACCGCGCCCCGGCCAGCACCTCCAACGCCTGCTGCGCCGCCGCGCCGCTGCCTACCTGTTCCAACAGATCCTCGCGGGTGACCCGCCTGCGGGTGTCCTTCGTGTCGTCCCCGAGCCGTACCAACTGCAGCAACACCGCGCGCGCAGCGACCTGTCCGGCTGGGTCCAGCTCGGCCCACGCCCGTTCAGCGGTCTCCGCCACGGAGCCCTGAAGTCCGCCAGCCGCCCGGTAACCGGCGATGGTGAGCGTGTCGCCCTCCCGGCGCTGCCACGTGGACAGGACGGCGTGGGACAGCAGCGGCAGCGCGCCCGCGTCGTAGGACCGCCGACCGACCCCGGTCCGAGCGCGTCCGCTGCTGACTCCCAGGTCCCGCAGCATCAGCTCCACCAGACCGCTCTCCAGGTGCAGACCCACAGCCTTCGCCGGGCCGGTGACCGCCGCTCGCAACTCCACCGCCGTCATCGGGCCCAGAACCATCTGCCGATCCTGCAATGCGGCGGCGAGTTCGGGGTAGTTCAGGCAGCGCCGGTAGAAATCCGCCCGCACACCCACCACCACCAACGCGGGAGCTACCCCACCCGGCGTGCCGGGTGTACTGGCTGCATCCAGGGCTTCCACGAACAGCCGACGCCGTTCCTCGCTCCCGCACCAGGTGAACGCTTCTTCGAACTGGTCGACGACGATTATCAACCTGCCGGCAGCAGGGTTGGTGGCAGCGTCCCCAGCCTCGCGCTTCACGTGCGCGGCACACGCAGCCCGGACACGGGACGCGAACTGGTTCACAGATATCGAACCCGACCCATCGACCGCATCCGCATCCGTGTCCTGCCCTGTCTCGGCGGTTTCGGTGTCGGTTTCAGTGGTCTCCACTCTCGTGGCGTACTGAGCTGTGTCCAGGATCTCGGTCAGCTCCGGAACGTGGTGGGCCAACTCGCCGAGTGGGTCGATCCCCGGGGTCATGATGACCACGGGCCAGTTTCCGGACCCCCTCGTGAGGGCCCCTCGTGCCAGCGCCGGGACCAGGCCAGCGTTGATCAAGGAGGATTTTCCAGCGCCCGATGCTCCCACGAGCATGACGATTCCTCCGACGTCGAGCGCACCGCAAAGCTGCACCAGCAGTGTTTCGGTGCTCCGCTCACGGCCGAAAAACCAATCGGAGTCGTCTTCGCTGAATGCCGCGAGTCCCTTGTAAGGACACACACCTGTTTCCTCGGTGTCGGGCGTCCAGCCGGCCTCCGGGCTGGTGGAGGGAGGGCTTGAGGGCCGGCCTACGGTCGGGGCTACCGGGCTGGTCGGGGCTACCGGGCTGGCCAGGGCTTCCTCCCACAGCCCGCGCCAGTTATCCAAGTCGTACAAACCATCCAGACAGGGACACGGCCGCGCCTTGCTGGCGTGCCCGATGAGCACCTTCAGCACCGCAGCTAACGTGGCAAACCGGGCAGGCACGCTCCGGCCGCGTCGCCAATCACTGACCCGCTGCACAGCCACCCGAATGCGTCGTCCCGATTCATCCATCTGGCGGGATCGCCCTACCGCCGTGGTTACCCGTCTCAACGGTGGATCGCCAGCTTCGGCGTACAGCAACGCGAACCGCTCCGCGAATACCTCACGTGGCCCCAGGTTTGCACCTGACTCGCCCATGGTGCTCCATCACTCCAGCAAGACGCTCCGTCTGAATCCAGACCGGAACGGAACCTACCGCATCTGAGGAGCAGATTTACCCACTCAATCGGCTCAAGACCGCGTTCTCTGGACCTGTGCATCCGCCAACTGTTGCTCCTCGGCGAGGTACTTCTCGCTTGGGGTCGTCCTGGTCAGCTTGAGGCGTCAGTACCCGGTGAAATCGACCGAACGCTCGTCCACGCCGAGTCCGCCTGCTGTAGCGACGCCCGGTGCTGCGACCCAGAGTGCGGGCCGCAGGCCCACGGCGTCGGCGAGAAGCCCGCCGAGCTGGGCGCCGATCACGACGGTAGCTCGGTTGCGCGAGTGGATGGTGGCGTTCATCCCCTGCGGCGGAGCGCCCCCGGCAGGACTCGAACCTGCGGCCTAGCGATTAGAAGTCGCTTGCTCTATCCGGCTGAGCTACGGGGGCCGGAGCGCGAGTGAACGCCCGTGAGCAGGGTAGCGAGGACCAGCCACCGGAGCGGGGGGACACGGGGAGGCGGGGGGCAACAACACCCGAGAAAAACCCCCGCACCCCCGAAATAGGAACCGTGGGGGAGGGGGGGGTGGGTGGGGTGTGGTGGTGTGTTGTTATT
>JBQTHE010000080.1:0-12062 GCA_052390115.1 Pseudonocardiales bacterium
AGGGTGATCAAAAGGTACCGCGCGCACAATCACCGCATCAAACGAACTACCGACCACGGCCAACTCCATAACGGTCCAGCAAAGATCCACATCTTCAAGGTCCCGTGCCTAACTTAGCGGCATTGCGCCTGGGCCGGGTACGGACAGTGGTGAGTCACCATGAAGCCACTTATCCCACCGCGTCGGCGCCGAAGGCGTAGCAGCCCGAGGGCAGGGGGCAAAATCGTTCATCACATACGGTGCTCCACCTTGCCCCCTGCCCTCGGCCCGCTTTGAGACAAGCTCGCCATCGCGACGGGATACCCGCTTCTGCCTTCTCCTCGTCTGCCGTGCGGAGCGACGACGCACGGCGTGCTATTAGCAGCAGTAAACCACGGTCACTAGCGGGGCATTGCGACGCCGTCTCGTCGCAGGTCAAGGCCTCTGACCACGCGTCGAGCGCAGTCTTCCAAGCTGGGGCTCACATGCGATCATCGTCAGCCGACCGTCACTGGGAACGGCGTGACGGGTTCGCACGTATCCCTCAAGTTTGGTCCGGTGGTCGCGCGATGGCTGGACGAACCTTAAGACGGGAGCCAAGTCGGCCGATGCTGGACCTCCAGGACGTCAAGTTTGTCGTTGAGTGCTTTTTTGAGCTCCTCCTCTGTCTTGTCCTTCGCGAGGGAACTGAAGCACGGGCATTGTGTAATGACGTAAGTAATTCCTTTGGGCACGCAGACCCAGACGCCGGTGATCCGCAACGCGTGAATAACGGCAGCGATTTCTTTATCGCCCGGCAGTGGAATCTTCTTCGCGAATTCCTCGCCTATGCGCCGTTCGAGTGTCGGTCGCCCGAGCAATCCGAGACCCTCGTTAGCCATTGCGCCGATGGCGTTGTGAGCGCTGGCCTTGGTGGATTCCATGGTGTTGGCCAGCTTCGCTAGCCGCCGGCAGTCGGGGAGGCGTCTCCGCGACCAGCGTGGTCCGCTCTTCCAGAGATCGTCGTTCAAGACCGTCGCAAGTTTATTTGAGACAGCGGTCTTCCAGCCGTCCGTCACGATCTCTTGGACGACCCTCGCCGTGGCCGCAAGTTGATGATCGCTGGGTCGATAGGGCGTCAGCGGTTCCCGAGGCTGCGGTACGTCGGGATAAGCTCGCTCGCCCGAAGCTGCCCCACGGTGACCGCACCCTCCACCTCTGTGACAACAGCACCGCATGTCCCATCCAGGAACGCCGCGCCCACAGACGCCAGGCTTGGTCTCGTTCGGAGCGCCGCAGGTGTATTCGTAGTCCACACACAGAGCCTTGATTCAATTGGTGTAACTGTCACTCCGCCATAAGGCGGAGACAACCGTCTGCTCGGATGGGGGTTAGTCGGCGTGTCCTTGACCCATACGTGCCTAGTGCTGTGCCATCCCGCCAACGTGACGAGATACCCGTTTCCGCCCCGCGTGCCTCAGCCTCCGACCGAACTCCACAGTCCAGGGCAGCCCCGGTACGAAATCGAGTGCACGTCGTGCCATCCAACGTCACCCGACGTGCCATCGCACGGGGCCGACATAGTGCGGTTGGGGACCACTTGGGGACCACTTGGGGACCACACGTCCTGCACGCAGGCAGACCACCCGCACGTCGACTGGCCGCGCGCACGGATTTGGCACCGCTGCTGACCAGCGCAGATATCTACTCCCACGTCCTGGGGGTCAAGGGGTCGCAGGTTCGAATCCTGTCGTCCCGACCAGATTATAGCAGGTCAGAAGGGTTCCGGAGATTATCCAGGAGCCCTTCTGGATCTTCGGGAGCCAAACGGGGAGCCAGTCGACGTTCGGATTACGCGGAGGTGGCATGCCGCGGGCCTGGCCTGCGTGGTTTGAGGATCTTGTTCATGGCGGTCGCGGCTTTGGTGAGTGCTGGGCGGATCTCGTGGCGGTAGACCGTTTCGGTGACGGAGGTGCCGCTGTGGTCCATCAGGTCGCTGATGTCCTCGATCCGGACGCCGCCGTTGTTGCTGAGGATGGACACGAAGCTGCGGCGCAGCTCTCGGGGATCCAGTCGTGCCCAAGTCCGGCCGCGCCCGCGGCCAGCCGCGCCATCTACCTAGCTCAAGACCCAGGTATCTTTCATGACACCCCCGCTGGAGATGTTGACCAGGCGGCTGCCGGGCGAGGCGACGCGGGTCATGGCGCCGGGTACGATCTCGACGGTCTCCGGGTCCGATACGAAGACTAGGACGCGGTAGTCGGCGTAAGAGTCGCGCAGGGTCATCTCCCCGTTCTTGACGGCGCAGAGGACGTGGGTCGAGAAGTCAATGAGACGCTGGGCGACGTACTCTATCGGGTTCTTTTCGACCATCTTGCGAAACTTCTTGATGGCTTCTTCGGGCTCTTGCGGGGCGATGAGGGCGTTCTTGCCACCCCAACCGCTGCGGCTCTTCACGACCATCTCGTCGAAGTGGTCGAGGACGTAGCGGCAGTCCTCCTTGACGGCCAAGGAGTAAGTCTCGACGTTCGGGATCACGGGCTCTTCGCCCACGTAGCGCCGGATCATCTCTGGAATGAAGGTGTAGACGGCCTTGTCGTCCGCTATCTCCGAGTTCTTGGGGAAGATGGCCTGCACTTTGCCCTCCGAGGTGGGACTCGACGAGCCCGGGGAGGTCGTCGAAGATCCTGCCCTCCTCTATGCGCTCGTAAAACACGTCTATCCTCTGCCCCGTTGCCCCATGAAGCAGGTACCCTTCTCTGTCGAGCTCGACTTCGTGCCGCTCGGCGAGGATGGCCCCCGCCTCTTTGGCAAAGAGGTTGTGGTCGAGGTAGTACTGGTCCTCGGGACCGGTGGAGAGGATAGCGAGCGTGGGATCGGGGCGCGGGGAGGACGCCCGCAGCACGTCTCCGAGCCGCTCGAGCAGGCCATCGAAAGTGCGCACCGAAAGCGCCGCGTAAGCTTGGGGGAAGACCTTGGGCGTGAGCTTGCGCAGGCGGCTCATGGACATCGCGCCGACGGGCATCCGTACGTTGTCTTCGATGATGGAGTACTTCCAGGCCCCGTTCTCTTCGAACGCGACGAGGTCTATGCCCATCTGGCGTGCGGGCACCTCCCCGAAGCGGACGGGAATGGAGGCGTCGTAGAGGGTACTCGATTCGATGATTTCTTTGGGGACGACCTCTTCTCTGCCCGCCTCCAGACGCCTCAGGAACTCGTTGATCGCGAAAGAGCGCTGAGTGAGGCCGTGCTCGATCACTTCCCACTCTCCAGCGGAGAGCAGACGCGGGAACCAATCAGTGGGGTGCGTTTTTCCCCTTTCGAAAATGCCGTAGCCGTGCTGCTCTTCGAGGATCCTCTCGCAAGCCCGACCCGTACGTTCTCCCACTCCTCAACGCCCATCTGTTCCAGCTCGTCCAGCACCGGCTCGTAAAGCTCACGCGGGGTCCCGTCCCGCGCGAAGACCTCGTTCGGCCCCGTTTGCTCGAGAATCTTCCTCACGAGAGTGACGTTACCAACTTGGGACTACCTGTGGGACTCTGTTGCCTAATTCTTGGTCGTTCCTGTTACGCGGCGAGGGAGGCGCCGAGTGCGGCGAGGTGGCTGGTCTGTTTTCCGGCCGGGTGGAGTTCCGGTCCACCAGGCATCCATGCGGATCAGGTTAATCGCGGTAGCCGTGATGACGTGTGCTAGGTGCGTCTTGGGTAGGCCAAGGTAACGGCTGCGGCGCAGGCCTGTGGTGGCGGTCGCCTGATGGATCGTGCCTTCGACCCCCGCCCGGATGGCGTATTGCTGTTTCCACTGCTCGGCGGTCTGGGCGGCCCGGGCCTGCTCGACCATCTCGTGGATCTCGCGGGGCCGGAGCATGAGCTGACGGCCGGTACGGGTGGAGGAGGTGCACTGCGCCCGCACCGGACACCTTTGACACGTCGGGGCGGGGAAACGCACCACGATGGAGGGACGTCCGCGCTCAGTGCACGACGACCAGATAGTGCTGGTCACCCCTTGGGGGCAGATCACGCGTCGGTGGTCCCAGTCGATAGTGAACGCGGCGCGGTCGAAACCGCCACCAGCGCGCGATGAAGAAGTTCACCTCCCCTGGTCACGCGCAGTGATTCCTGTCCGCGTTCAGCGGCGTATCACCGCATATTCGACCCCGACGCCACCGACTCACAGCAGCCCAGTACCGACACGAGATGAACACCCGATTCACCACCTGGAACGAAGTCGTCGGCCACCGCCACCTGACCCAGGCAAGCGCATAGCCATCTTGGGCCCCACGACAGCTCGGCGCACCCAAGCACCAAACAACCTGACACAAACCCACGTGGGGTTGCGCGAGGTCGGTCAGCCGGTTCAGCTCTGCGGTAGGTTCCTTAACCGGAGGGGTCCTCGTGGAGAAGCCGATCAAGATCGCCATTGCCGGCGGTGGTTACGGGCGGAAGGTCGCCCTACCTGTCTACGCTGAGCTGGAGGAGTTCGAGCCCGTGGCCGTGTGGTCGCGGCGGCCGGAGCGGGCCCGGGAGCTGGCCGAGGAGGCCGGCGTGGGGCTCGGTACCGCCGATTTCGACGAGCTGCTGACGGTACCGGGGCTGGAGGCGGTGCACGTCGCCACCCCGGTGGCGACGCACGTCCAGTTTGCCGTCGCCGCTGCCGAGCGGGGGCTGCATGTGCTGTGCGAGAAGCCCCTGGCCGACAATCTCGAAGGTGCTTGCCGGATCGTGGCGGCCATTCGGTCGGCCGGCGTGGTCGGCCTGGTCGACTACGAGCTGCGGATGAAGGAAACCCGCAGGCGGGTCATCGAGCGTGCGCGTGAGGTGGTGGGACGACCACGAATGGCGTCGGTCTCGCTGGTCCAGTCCGACCACGCCGACCCCGACTCACGTCCCTACACCTGGGTGCACGACGCCCGGCTAAGGGGCGGACGGCTGCAGGGCTACGGAGTGCATGACCTCGACCTTTTGCTGGAGATATTTCCCGACGTCGACGCCGTGGCCGCCGCCACCGAGGTCGGCGTGCCCCTCCGCAGGGCGGATGAAGGTGAGCTGCGGCCCGTGACGGCCGAGGACGCCTACGCGCTGCTGCTGCGGTTCCGCGGCGGGGGGCTTGCGGTGGTCACTTGCGTGGCCACCGCACGACACGGACGCGGCGATGTCATCGAGATCCACGGCGATGAGGGGACGGTGCGGCTCGACGGCGATCGGCGGGTCTGGTGGGGACGCGCCGGTGAGGAGCTGCAGAGCGAGGGTCCGCTCGACGCGAGCTCGGCCGAGGCGTTCAAGCGGGTGGCCCGCAACTTCTGGGCGGCGATCCGGCAGGGGGCTGCGCCCGTGCCATCGCTGAAGGAGGGACTGCGCGTGCAGGCGATCTTCGACGCCGTTCGCACGGCCGATATCGAACGCCGCTGGGTACAGCCCAAGCCCGTCACCTTGTCCTGATGGCGTGCGGGTACGGGCGCGCGGCGGTCCCCGAACATGGGCGGAGAGACGGCCATGAACTACCTGCTCGCCAACTGGAAGATGCACACCACCATCGACCAGGCGGTCGCGCTGGTCCAGGCGATACAGGAGGGCTTGCGGGAGCGGGCCTCTCGAGGACAGCAGCTGCCCAGCGTTATCGTCTGCCCTCCGTTTGTGTCGTTGGTGCCCTTGCGGGCCGTAGTCGACGAGCGGTTGGTGCGCCTGGGCGCACAGAACTGCCACTGGGAGAAGGAGGGCCCCCATACCGGGGAGATCTCACCAGTGATGCTGGTCGGCTTGGCACAGTACGTGTTGATCGGGCACAGCGAGCGGCGAGCCATCTGCGAGTCCGACGAGCAGATCGCCAGAAAGGTGGCAGCAGCCGCTGAGGCGGGCCTCACCCCCATCCTCTTCGTCGGTGAAGACGAACCCGGAGCCGGTGCCCGCTCACAGACCGAGCACCGGTTGAGGCAGGGAATCTCCCACATCGACCTCGGCCAGCACCCCCTGCTCGTCGTGTACGAGCCCGTCTGGGCCATCGGCGCCGACCGTGCGGCCAACGCCGATTACGTCCAGGAGATGGTCGCAGGCCTCAAAGACCTGTTGCGCCGACTCGGGGCAAGCGACCCGAAGGTCATCTACGGCGGAACGGTGAACAAGGAGAACATCGAGCAGTTCACCAAACTCAACGTGCTCGACGGCGTGGGAGCCACGCGCGCCAGCCTCACTGCACAAGGTTTCTTGGCGATGATCGACCGGGTAGCCAGCTCCGGTTGACACCGAAGGTCAGCGTCAGCCCGCGAGCACCCTGTTGGGCTCGGAACACGATGCAGCGCCTCTGACCTGTGCTCCTCGTGGGTTGCGTGGTCGTGGATGGGCACTGTTGCATTAAGGCGAAGGGCGCCGTCGCCATGCAGCAGAGCGGAGGGGCATGCCCCTTGAGCACCTTGGAGAACCGTAACAAACCGGGCATTTGGCGACCTGCACCTGGCCTCTGGTCGGCCGAGTGGAAGAAGTCCGGCGGGCCGACCGCTTAATGCACAACAGGTGGCAGGAAGAACTTCTCTTCAGCGCGCTGGTAGCCGTCTCGGCGCGCCGCAAGGAGATCACCACCATGGCCTTCCTCCACAGCCTGTGACTATGCCGACCCCGCTGCCCAGGACGTCACCGCCAGCAGCGTCTCCGGGCAGCACCTCGGCATAACCAGTGCGTCCCCATAAGACGCGCTGCACACCCAGCACCGCCACGCCACCTACTTCACCGGCCGGGGTGCGCACTACGTAGTGACCGTGAAGCGGAACCAGCCCAGCCTGCATCGCCAACTGCGGGCCCTGGCGGGCGGCTCCATTAGGTGTCGTGGGAGCGGTGGCTTTCAGGTGCCGTCGAACTTAGCTCGGTGAGGGCGGGGATTGGCCGGTTTCATCGCGTGCGCCCAGCTCAGAGCCCACAAAGTCTTGCTGGATGTGTGGGGGGTCTGAAGGGGCGACGGATCTGGGCCCGTCTAGCTTGTCAAGCAGTGACTGCAAATAGAGCGTCAACTGAGTGCGGTATTCCAGCTCGAAGGCCCGCAGGTCATCGATGGTGTTTTCCAGCAGGCTCTTGTCTTGGTTGAGTTCCAGGATCTCAGCGTGCTTGCAAGTCGCGTGCTGCTCCAGCGACGCTGCCTTGTCCCGAGACTGACGTTCCAGGGTATGAGCGTCATGGAGCATGCTCTCGACGTTGACTCGGGCCTCGTTGACCATGTCCTGGGCCTTCGTCTGTGCCTCTGAGAGCAGTTGCACGCAGTGGATCCTAGCCTGGTCGAGCATCCTGCTCGCCTCGGTGTTGGCCTCCTCAGTCACCGGATCAGCGTTCTCCTGGGCTCGGGTCAGCCTCGTGGCGGTCTGGACGTTGTGATCAGCACCTGGCGAACGTCCCGTGATCGGTGACCACATCAGTGTCACCCGCTGCGGGAGACAGCGGCCAGAGTTGTCCCCGGTGCCAACGGGTACCGCGGGCAGCGGCTGATCGCGCCACTCCAGCTGGTCACGGAGATCGTTGTTCTCCTCACTCAAGCGGATTCTCCTCGCGGGCTAACTCGGCATGAACACGGTCACGGAGGTTATCCTGTGGGGCTCGGGAACTCGATGCAGCGTCCTGACCTGCGCTCCTCGTGTGCTGGCTGGTATGAATCATCGTCGGATGCTGCTACTGTCGATCTTGTACCGGCTCGTGCGTTGTCTGCTCGGTCTGAGCGCTGTGTTGGTGCGGCGAGATCTGAGCAAGGAGAGGGCCAGGGTGCGATCAGCCAGTCCGACCTGGTGTGGCAGTCGCTGCGGCCTCCCCGGACCGCGTGATCGTCGGTGAGATCCGCGGCCCGGAGGTCATCCCGTTGACCAACGCCATGAGCATGGGCAAGGACGACCTGCTGGTCGCTTCCGCGCTGCACTTTGTGGTGTACCTGGGCAAGCCCGCGGCGAGGACAGCCACCGGGTGGTGTCCTCGATCCGGGAAGTCATCGACGGGAGCCACTGTCGGAGTCGGTGGCGTGCTGCAGATCGTGATCACGGACGTGAGCGGTCTCGATGCCGGCATCACGCAGCAACTGCGCAACACGATGTGAGAGGTTGGAGTCGAGAAGGAACTTCATCACCGAGCCGCCAATGGCAGCTCACGCTCCTGAACCGCTGCGGCGGCGTACTCGAGAGCAGCCAGAATGTCCTCGGGCTCCAAGTCGGGAAAGTCCTCCAGGATCTCTCCTGTCTCACGCCCGGCCGCTAGCTGGCCCAGGAGCGTGCTGACCGGGATGCGCAGGTCACGGATGCACGGCAGCCCGCCCATCTTCTCATGGTCGATGGTGATTCGATCAAATGCCATGGTTGTGACCTCCAGTGATCATACTAACCGTGGTGCTGGGTGAGATGCTGGCTGGTCGCTCAGATCGATGGTGTCTGTTCTGAGGGCTCCCCCTCACCCGCCTGGCGATCGTCCACATCGCGGTGCGACGAGATCGGCGGCCAGGACGGCACGAGCCGATGCGCCACCGCTCCTGATCATCGCGCGGCGCACGGGGCAAGTGCTCAGTCGCGCGCTCCCGCCCTGAGGGGTGCCGGTCACCGACCGGCGGACCTGCCCGTCCTGCAACACCCCGGCGCGCAGGATCACCCGCAGGAGCTGAGCACGGACTGGTCGCACACGCGTTCCTCGACTGCCTGCGACAACGTCGCGACCGGGATCGCCTCGAAACAGTTGGCGATATCGGTTTCCACCACCAGCGTCGGCCCCGCCAGGATTCTCGATCAGAACCTGCGGTCCGTCATGCGCCGCGCTTGGGCCGAAACCCATAGCTGCACACCAACATGTCCGCCTCGAAGACCGGCTCGACATATGTTTTATCGTGGTTGTGGGTTGGCCGGTGCTGGTGCATCCGGAGGTTGAGGCGTGGATGCGGACTCTGGATGAGAAGACCACAGCCTGTGTGTTCGCCGCGATCGAGGCTGTTGCCGAGCATGGGCGATCCTTGCCGCGGCCGTTGGCCGACGCGCTGACCGGCAGCGCGGTGAAGAACCCTCAAGGAGTTGCGTCCGGATCGTCGGGGCGAAGCGAGGTGCGGATCTTGTTTGCAATCGACCCAATGCGGCAGGCAATCTTGTTGGTATCCGGCGATGGCTCGACGCCGGTCGATCCGGGAATGCGACTTCCCGGAAGTTGGCGCGCGGCATTACGACGGCGGGTTGGTTCTGCGGGCTATGTGCAAGACTGCGCCCCAGTGACGGCGGAGACGACCGTCGGGCCGCTGGCCGAGGCGTCGCTTGATCTCCGTGTAGAGCCGGTCGCGCTGCCATGCCTCCATGGCGATGTGGCCGGAGAAGGTGTCGAGTAACCGGATGTACTCCTCGGCGGTGTAGCTAATCTCCCAGTCGAATTGGCGAACGAAGACGTTCTCGAAGAGCCCGCTTTGTTCCATCTCGTCACGGCTGTCGGGCAGCGCCCCGGGACGTGGCCAGGCCGCATCCTTGGGTAGACCTTCACCGATCTCTTCGTAGACGTCCTGAATTTGGACGAAGAACGGGTCACCGCCGTCGGGGAATACGTGGGTGGCGCTCCAGAAGGCGAGGTGGCCTCCCGGGCGCAACAGTTCCCAGGCCCGCTGGTAGCGCAATGTCGGGTCGAGCCAGTGCCAGGCGGTCGCGGCGAAGACGAGGTCGAATCGATCACTTATCCGGGGTTGCCAGGTCTCGAACGCGCTCTCAACGATCTCTACGTTCGGAAAGTCGGCGAGGTTACGCCGGGCGGCGGTGGCCAGGTCTGGTCCGATCTCGACGCACGTTATTCGAAAGCCGCGCCGGGCAAGCGGGATGGTCGCCTTTCCGGTGGCGCACCCGACCTCCAAGAGATGATCACCGGGCGTGATCCCGACCGTCTCGACGAGGAGGTCGTAGAGCTGGTCGGGATACTCTGGCCGGGCCTGCTGGTAGCGCCCCGCCTTCGAGTCGAAGGTCGTTCTCAGACGCTCTCGATCGTCTGCCACGCGATCATCATCGCTCAGCTGACCGATCCTCTCTGCGGTGGCACTCGTGACCGGGTGAGGATGCTTGCTGGGGCTGGAGCACCGCACGTGTGGCTCAGCACGCCATCGCGAACACCCGCAGGAGGCTAACGCGCCCGTCTCCCGACCAGGTCAGCGGCCCGGTACCGATCGTGACGAACACGGCATCGAGCTACGGGATGACTGCGGGTGAGCTGGGGTGGCTTTCGTTCCAGGCCCGGTCGAGGGCGGTCAGGTAGTAGATGTACGGGTGGCCGGGCTGCGCGGTTGAGTCAGTGTAGGTCTGTGGCACCCCGTTTATCCTCCGTTGGGTGGTCAGCAGGTGGGTGGCGTCAGCGAAGCGGCACGGGTCGGGGAGGGCTGGACCGTCGAAGCGGTAAATGGCGTACGAGGTGGCCGTATCAAACGGTGGGCGCTGAATCGGCGGTCGCCAGGTCAGGGTTACCGCACCGGTGTCGGCGTCACGGGTTGCCCCGGTGATGAGCGGGGGGAGGAGCGGCCGGGACGGCAAGTGCGCCATCTGTGGGACGAGCGCCGGCCGGGTGTAGTGATCGGCGACGTAGCGGCTGACTCCGCCGATCCGGTCGGCGCGTACATCCTTGGCGCTGAAGTGCACGTTACCGAGCACTTCTGGATGGTCGCGGTTGAAGGTCAGGTGGCGAGTCATCTCGGCGGGATCCAGCCAGGCCCCGGTGGTGCCGATCTTGTAGTCAGCTTGGCCGATGTAGAGCTGCACCCGGGTGCCGGACACGACGTCGGACCACCACGGGACAAGGAGGGCGTAGTCTGCCAGGTTGAAGTCGATGTTCCAGTACACCTGGGGCACGATGTAGTCGATCCACTGCTGCTTGACCCACAGCCGTGTGTCGGCATAGAGCGCGTCGTAACTACTTTGCGACCCGTTGGTGTGCGAGCCGAGCGGGTCGGTCGCCTTGTTGCGCCAGATCGCGAACGGGCTGATGCCGAACTTCACCCACGGCTTGAGGTCCTTGATGCGCTGGCCGAGTTCCTGAATCAGGCGATTGACGTTGTCGCGGCGCCAGTCGCCTTTGGGCGCGAACCCGGCGCCGTACCGGGCGTAGGTGGCGTCGTCGGCGAAGTCCTGTCCGGCGGCGAGGTAGGGGTAGAAGTAGTCGTCGAAGTGCACGCCGTCGATGTCGTATCGGGCGACCGCGTCGAGGATGGTGTCTTCGACGAACCGGCGTACCTCTGGGATACCGGGGTTGTAGTAGAGGCGGCTATCGGCGGCGTTGACTGGGTAGGCCACGGTCCAATCGGGGTGCTGGCGGGCCGGATGGTGGGGCGCGAGGTTGCCGATATCCGCCCCAGCGCCGCTGGGCATGCTCACCCGATAGGGGTTGAACCAGGCGTGAAACTCCAGATTGCGCCGATGAGTCTCGGCGACGAGAAACGCAAGAGGGTCCCAGCCCGGGCTCGCGCCGTCGCGGCGACCGGTCAGCCACTCCGACCACGGCTCGTAGGGTGACGGCCAGAACGCGTCGGCGGTGGGCCGTACCTGTACGACCACCGCGTTGTGGTGATGGCGCTGGGCGAGATCCAGCAAGGCCCGGTACTCGGCCTGAACCGTCTCCGCGGAAAGGCCTGGCCGGCTGGGCCAGTCGATGTTGGCGACGCTGGCGATCCACATGGCACGCAGTTGCCGCTTGGGGGTGGCAGGATCGTGCGTGCAGGGGGCTTGACCAGTTCCTGCACGGGCCAGCGGGGGCGAGGGTGGCGCGGCCCCGGACAGCCCGCCGACCGGGAACACGCTGGCCGCCACGACGGCAGCAAGTGGCCACACGAGCCGCTTGCGACCAATCCCCATGCCAGATTGCCCTTCACCGGTACGTCAGGCAGGTGGCCATCAGGCGAAGCCGTTCGGTCAGCCGTTGGGCGCTGATCGGCCCTTCGGCCCGTGCGCGCTCCTCGGCCCGGCGGCGTGTCTGCTCCGGCACTCGGAAGCACACTTCGCCCTACCAACGCTTGCCCTCCTTAGAGGGCTTAGGCGGCACGGCCGTCATGATCGAGTCAACTGTGAGGTTTGAGTCGGCTTTGGTGCAGCTCCAGGGTGTCAGGCCGCGAGGTGGGCGTAGCGGGCGAGGTCGTGGAAGGCGGCC
>JBQTHE010000081.1:0-10483 GCA_052390115.1 Pseudonocardiales bacterium
TTTATTGTGGGTCCGCCCTTCCTAACTCCTGACGCGGGGGCGGGGTGGGTGGGGGGCGGTCTTGGCCCCCTTTCACGGGCTGCCCGCGGGGGTTCCCGGGTTGGCCCCGGCCGCCGGCGCGCCCCCCCCCCCGCGGGACTCTACCCGGCCGGCGGCCCGCCCCGGTGGTGGGGCTGGGCCCCCCGGGGCCCCACCCGCCACTCACAAGCGCCGCAGGCGCATGAACCCGGTGAGCAGATCAGCGCACTCCTGCTCTAGGACGCCGCCGACGACCTCCGGGCGGTGCGGGGATCGGCGGTCCCGGACGACGTCCCACAGCGAGCCGACCGCACCGGTCTTGGGCTCCCAGGCACCGAACACCAGACGCCCCACGCGGGCCGCCACCAGGGCACCCGCGCACATGGTGCACGGCTCCACGGTGACCGCCAGGGTGCAACCCGCCAACCGCCACCCCGAGTCCCGACCGTCCGAGCGCAACCGGGCGGCCCCGGCACGCAACACCAGCAACTCGGCGTGGGCGGTGGGATCCCCGGTGGCCTCCCGGGCGTTGCAGGCAGCGGCCAGCTCGACACCGTCAGCGTCCACCAGGATCGCCCCGATCGGGATGTCACCGGTGGCCGCCGCACCACCAGCCACCTCCAGAGCGCGCCGGACCAGCGCCTCGTCGGCGCCGGCCGCCGCGGCCGTCATCCCGGCTGCTTCTCCAGCAACGCCGACAGCTGCGACCGGAACCCGCAGCGCTGGGCGATCATCTCGAGCTGCTCGTCCGGGTACAGGTCCACCTCATCGATGATCACCTGCATCTCCGCTGCCGGCAGCCCCAGATCGGCGAGCAGCCCGAGGTCGCCCTCCGGCCAGACGTCGTCGGCGTCTACTGCGTCCTCTTCGGGGACCTCGACGCGCAGCAGGTCGAGCACGTCGGCGGCGACGTCGTAGTCCAGCGCTGCAACAGCGTCGGACAGCAGCAACGACACGCCACCGGGCACGGGTCGCACCACGACGAAGAACTCGTCATCGACGTCGAGCAGGCCGAAGATCGCCCCTGTGGAGCGCTGTCCGCGCAGCTCAGTGATGGCCGCGTCGAGATCTCGCAGGGCCGCAGTGTCCAGTGGTGTGCACTGCCAGCGCCCGTCCTCGCGAACCACAGCGACGGCGAAGCCGGTAACCGCCATGACACCAGTATGCGCTGCCCGAGACTGCACGGAAGCACAATACGTGTCGGAACCCCCGATACCCAGATGAGGTGCGAGGATAGAGCGCTGTGAGCACGCCCGCCCCCCGTCATCGACGGCGCGTCAGCAGCCGTTCCGGACCGTGTTCGACCGATGTGGGCCCGAGCAGCCTGGTGTGCGCGGCCAGGACGCTGCAGCCGCGCACGGTCGCGCTGCGCCGCGCCCTGCATCGGCACCCGGAACAGGGCCTGCACCTGCCCGAGACCCAATCCGCCGTGCTGGCGGCGTTGGCCGACCTACCCGTGCAGGTACGGACCGGGCACGGCGCCAGCTCCGTGATCGGGGTGATAGAGGGTGGCCGGCCGGGGCCGACGGTCCTGCTGCGGGCAGACATGGACGCGCTGCCGGTCGCCGAGCTGTCGGGAGTGCCGTTCAGCTCGGAGCTGGCGGGCTCGATGCACGCCTGCGGGCACGACACCCACGTCGCGATGCTCGCCTCGGCCGCGCGGCTGCTTGCCGAGCAGCGCGAGGAGCTGGCCGGGCGGGTGCTGTTGATGTTCCAGCCCGGGGAGGAGGGCTTCCACGGAGCGCGGCAGATGCTCGACGAGGGCCTGCTGGACGTCGCCGGGATGCCGGAACGCGCGCTGGCCGTGCACATCACCTCCACCCTGGACCGCGGGGTGGTGCAGACCAGACCCGGCGCCATCATGGCGTCATCAGATGTGCTGCGGGTGACCGTCACCGGTCGGGGCGGGCACGCCTCGGCACCGCAGAACGCGCTGGACCCGGTGCCCGCAGCAGCCGCGATGGTCGGCGCACTCCAGACGATGGTCACCCGGACGCTCAACGTCTTCGACCCAGCGGTGATCACTGTCACCCGGATCTGCGCGGGCACCACCTCCAACATCATCCCCGAGACCGCGGAGCTGGAAGGCACGATCCGCGCACTGTCCGAGCACACCCGCAGCACCGTGCACCAGGAGGTGCGTCGCGTCTGCGAGCACGTCGCGGCAGCGCATGGGTGCACCGCCAGCGTGGCGATCGAGCACGGATACCCGGTCACCGTCAACGACAGCGAGGTGAGCCCGCAAGTGCTCGACATGGCCCGCCGGGTGCTGGGTGAACACCACGCCGAGCCCATGCCGGACCCGATGATGGGCGCCGAGGACTTCTCCTACGTGCTGGCGAAGGTGCCCGGCGCGATGGCATTCCTCGGCGCCTGCCCGGCAGGCGATGAGCCGGACACCACACCGGCGAACCATTCCAACCGGGTCATCTTCGACGAGTCGGCGATGGTGCACGGGGTGGCCCTGTACGCCGGTTTCGCGCTCGAGGCGTTGACGCGGTGAGCGACCGCGCGCTGTGCGTGATCGGGTTGGGCCTGATCGGCGGGTCGCTGCTGCGTGCCGCCGACAACGCTGGGTGGAAGGTTCGGGGCACCGCGCCGTCGGCGACCACCGTCAATGCGGCCCGGGAAGCCGGCTTCGACATCACGTCATCGATCGAGGATGCGCTGCGGGCAGCCGCAGCCGACGACGCTCTGGTGGTTCTCGCGGTACCGCTGCCCGCGGTAACGGACGTGCTGCCGATGGTGGCGCAGCACGCTGCGCACTGCCGGCTCACCGACGTGGTCAGCGTCAAGCAACCCGTCGCGGCGGCTGTGGCGCGGCATGCCCCGTCGGCCCGCTATGTCGGCGGGCACCCGATGGCGGGGGCGTCCGCCTCGGGTTGGGCGGCTGGGTCTGCGACGCTGTTCACTGGGGCGCCCTGGGTAGTGGGTACCGACGACGGCGCCGACCGCGTGGTGTGGGCGCAGGTCGCCCGGCTCGCGCTGGACTGCGGAGCGCACGTGGTGCCGGCCGGCGCCGCAGACCACGACGCGGCAGTCGCCCGGGTGTCACACCTGCCGCACGTGCTGGCCGCGGTGCTCGCCTCGGTGGGCGCCGGCGGTGGGCCCCTGGCGATGGCGCTGGGCGCGGGCTCGTTCACCGACGGCACCCGGGTAGCCGCTTCCCGGCCCGAACTGGTGCGCGCGATGTGCGAGGGCAACCGCGACGCACTGCTCGGGGCAGTGGACGACGCGCTCGGCCGGCTGGGCGCGGCCCGCGGCTCACTGGCGTCCACCGGCGCGCTGGACGCCACCGTCCGGGCCGGCCACCTGGCCCGGCGAGCCTTCGACGCAGCCCGCGGGCCCAGCGACACCGTCCACATCGACACCGTGCACGTCGAGCTGGCCACCCCCGGCGCACTCGCACAACTACGCGAGATCGGCCGATCAGGCGGCCGGGTGATCGCCCTCCACGGCACCCGCTGCCAAGTCACCCTGTGACGCTGGACCGCGATATGGATGCTTGTCGCAGTGGAAAAGGCCCGCTGGGGTGCGACAAGCATCCATATCGCGGTTGGCTGCGCGAGGACCCGTGGAATGCGATCGTGCAGGTGGTGGCAAGCGAGGGTGCGCAGGGCACGGGAGTGTTGAGTGGGTGGGCGGTGGGTGTCAAGGACCTCATCGACGTGGCCGGCCTGCCCACCCGCTGTGGTAGCGCAGTGCTGGCCGACGCCGCCCCGGCGCAGCACGACGCCGACGTGGTGGCCCGGTTGCGCGCAGCCGGCGCAGTGGTGGTCGCCAAGACCCACACCCACGAGTTCGCCTACGGCCCCACCGGGGACATCGCCGCCGAGGGACCGTGCCGCAACCCGCACGATCCGCAGCGGATCACCGGGGGCTCGTCGAGCGGGTCGGCGGCCGCAGTGGCTGCGGGACTGGTGCCGCTGGCGGTGGGCACCGATACCGGCTGCTCGACGCGCACGCCGGCCGCGCTGTGCGGGGTGGTCGGGCTTAAACCGGCGCGCGGCGCGCTACCCACCACCGGGGTGTTCCCACTGTCGGAGACCTTGGACCACATCGGGCTGCTCGGCGCCGACATCAACACGGTCGCGGTTGCCTTCAGCGCGCTGACCAGGCACCGGATCGACCCGGCAGCCCCGGTGGAAGGCACCGTGGTCGGGCGCCCGACCGGCTCCTACTGGCGGGTGCATGACCCGGAGATCATCGCCGCCGTGGACCGCGCCGCCGCCACGCTGGCGGCTGCCGGCGCCGTCCTGCGTGACGTCGAACTGCCCGGCATCGAGGAATTCGCCGCCACCTACTACGTGATCGTCGGCGCGGAGGCCTACGCCACCCACGCGCGCTGGCTGTCCCAGCGCCTCGGCGACTACCAGCCGGCCACCGCGGCGCGGCTGCAGGCCGCCGCCAGACACACCGCCGCCGACTACGTCAGCGCGCAGCGAACCCGACGCAGGCTGGCCACCGAGCTGACCGGTCGGCTGACAACCGCAGGGATCGACCTGCTGCTGCTACCGACCACCCCGCTGCGTGCCACCCCGATCGGCGCCGAGCAGGTCCAAGCCTCCGATGGTGCCCAGGTCGCGGTGCGCCCTGCACTGCTGTCCCTCGCGCTCCCCTTCAACCTGCTGGGCTGGCCCGCCGTGTCGGTGCCCGCACCGGGAGTGACCGGGCTACCAGTCGGGATCCAGATCGCCGCAGTGCAGGGTGGGGAGCAGGCGGTGCTCGCCGCCGGAGCCCGGATTGCCGCTGGCTGATGCCAGTTCAGGTGCCCAGGGTTCAGGTGCGCAGGGCCAATCCGGGGTACTGGAGCACCATACCGTCGGTGTCCACGGTGAGATCCGCCTCCAACGAGTCGCTGGCGAAGCGCACCACCGTCGTCTCGCCCACCACCACGGTGCGGTAGATCTGCAGGCCACAGCCCACCACAAGGTCCGGCAGCGAGACGAACACCACCTGCAGCTCGTGCTGGGCGGCCGTGCGGTGCAAGCCCAGCCGGCGCACGGGCAGAGCGTTGAACAGTGGGCTGAACGCCAGATCGACGTCCAAGGCGCCGCTGAACTTGGTCCGTATGGTGCCCGCACCCTGGCCGACCCGTTCGACCAGCCAGATGCCCTCCTCTGAGCGAGTCAGATTGACGTACTGCTCGCCCTGGGCCCGAATCGTGCGGACGGTCAGCCGCTGCACTACACCTGCGTCGTCGGTGGCCAGGGAGTAGGACGCTGAGTATGCCTCGGCGCCGTCTTGCCGCGCACTGATCAGGGAACCGCTGGCCCGCATGCTGCGATCGCCGAGAACCACCCGCGCCGCCTCCAGCCGCAGCGCAGCTACGCCCGCCCAGGCGAGCATCCTCGTTGCCTGCGGCGCACGGCGGGTTGGCGTGGATACGGTCTCGCCGGTAAACCGCTCCCCGGTCTCGGGAGTGCTCACCGGCCGGCCTGCACGGGATGGTCGTCGAGTTCCACCGGAGCCTCCCTCGCGCTGGTGGGTGTCCTGCGGTCGTGAGCCTACCTGTGCTGATGATCGCACAGCCTCGCACCGGACGGGCTCCGCGGCGATCTCGCACCGCACAAGCTCGCACTGTCACCCAGGTGGGTGCCATCCGATAGCAGGTATGCTCGCCGTGAAGGCGGGGAGTAGCCTTCTCGGCGGGCGAGAGCCGGGGGCAGCACCATGCTGGCTTCTCGTCTGAATAACATCAGTAGATCCGTCGATGGCCGGGGAGCGCCCGAGCATGCGGGGATTCTTCGCCCTGCTGTGCACGCGTGTTGTGCGCTCCCGCCCCAGCTGGCGGCCGCCGTGCTACCACAACGAAGAAGGACCACATGCGCACGCCCGTCTCCGACCGCCGACCGCGGGCCGGAATGACCATCACTCCCCGTCATCGGCAGAGCCGACCCCTGCCGATGAGTGCCGTGGCCGTGCGTCGCGGCCAGTTCGGGGAGTTCGAGCTGCGTCCGGTGCGCGAGCACACCGTCGAAGCGCTGACCCCCGAGGAGGAGACCCAGGAGCATTGAAACACCCCGGCGTGTCCGGCGCAGCTGTCCGGTGTGTCGCGCTGCCCTGCCCGCGCACTGCATCGACGTCGACAGCCGACTGCGTGGCCGCCATCGGGCCCCGTCCAGCTGCGATGAGTTGTAGGCAGGTGCGGGGTCTAGGTGACCCTGGGGCTGTCGCGTAGCCGTTTCCCGAGAATGATCGACTCTGAGACAAGCTCCTCGTACACATAGGGCCGCACCTCACCGGTCTCGGTGAAGCCCACTTGCTGCCAGAACGGCAGCACAGCGGCGTCGGCACGCACTACCGCCACCCGCAGCACGTCGATCTCCGGCCAGTGCCGCACCTTCGCTTCCACCTCCTGGTAGGCCGATTCGCCGATACCCTGGCCTTGGTGTTCCTCGTCGAGGAGCAGCAGGCCGATCAACGCGGTGCTATGCGTCGGCCAGCCGCGGATGAGATCCGCGCAGCCCACCAGCTCAGGCACGTCGGTCATGAAGCCGTAGAGGTACTTGCTGTCGCAGGTGATCCCGGGTGGCAGGGCAGTGAACAGGCTCTGAGCCTCCGCCGCTCCCGGCGGGTGACCAGTGACAAGCTCGGTGTAGGTCGGCGCGCCCTTGAGGACGCGCTGCAGAGCCGCCATCTCGCATGGCTGACCAGTCAGTAATCGCAGGTGGATGTCCACAGTTTCATGTTGGCAGCCAACATGGCTGCTGCGAAGACCCTCCGCTTACCCGTTCGGAGGGGATAACGCCTACGGTAACGGCATGCTGACAGTGACCGAGGCGGCGGCCCGGGCCATCAACGCACTCGTGACCAAGAACAAGATGCCGGAAGGGGCGGGCCTGCGGATCGCACCCCAGGGCCAAACCAGCCGGTCAGAAGGGTTGGGGCTGTCCATCGCGGCGGCCCCGGCCGATGAGGACACCGTGATCGAGACCAGTGGTGCCAAGGTCTTCCTGGCGTCCACCGTGGTCTACGACCTCCACGAGCAGGAACTTGACGTCGAACCCGTCGATAATGGCGACGAGGTGCGCTTCATCGTTGACCGCAGGCCCAAGGACTAAAGCGCTCGACGGCGTGGGCGTCGAAGGGCCTAGC
Organism: Pseudonocardiales bacterium; assembly: GCA_052390115.1. Classification (GTDB taxonomy): domain Bacteria; phylum Actinomycetota; class Actinomycetes; order Mycobacteriales; family Pseudonocardiaceae. Next base: position 7,117 of record JBQTHE010000081.1, read on the forward strand.
CGACGCGCTGATGAGCCACACTGTGAGTGTGGCCGGCACGATCGACCGGGCGGGGAGGCCTTCGGGCGCCAGACGTGGGCGACGCCTACGAGCTCCTCGCCGACTTCGCGGGGAGTTCGAAGTGGCCGAGGAGACCCAGCGCGGCGCCACCTCGACGAGACCGGGGCCGCCTACAACACGATGCTGGTCACGGTCGGTGACGAGCTCGGGCCTTACCCCGCCCTGGCCGGCGCCGGTCTGCTGTCGTCGAAGGAGCTCGCGGACCGCACCGGCACCGCGGAGCGCTATGTCCGGGCAGTGGTGCAATGCGCAGGCCGCCAGCGGATTCCTGCACTACGACTCTGAGGCCGGGACCTACGAGCTGCCACCGTCCACCACGTGCGCCGCACCACCGAGACGGGGACCTAGAGCTTTATGCAGAAGCCTTGGGTCGCTGAAGTGCTCTGGACGCCCGCTGGTAACCGCTCGGGGTGCGCCGAGTTCGACAAGAGAGCTGTCCCGGGCTTGGTGCACAGCTCTGATGTCGAAATAGTGTCGCCGGGCGTGTGAACTCGGCGTTACCGACATTTCCGGTCACTGAAACGTCGGTGGTGTCCAGTTCACGACGCGCCTAATCCCGGCACATGTAGTGGCACAACGTCACGATCACCACTCTGCGGAACCGGCTGATCACAATGCAGGTCCAGCACGCCAGCCAACCCATCCTGGGCCTGCCTTCACAGGTCTCAGATGTTGCTCTGCGCCGCCTCCTGTGGGCATGCTGACCTACCCCGAGCCGATGGAAGGGGCAGCAGGTGCTGCAGATGACCAACGGCATGCCGGCCACGCGGTTGCAGGGGGTCACCTGGAGAAAGAGCCGTCACAGCAATCCCAGCGGGAACTGTGTCGAGTTGGCGGAGCTGCCAGTCGGGATCGTCGCCGTGCGCAACTCCCGGCACCCGAGTGGTCCCGCCCTGATCCACACTCGGGCCGAGTTGGCGGCGTTCGTCCAGAGCGTGAAGGATGGTATGTTCGACGAGAAAAGCAAGTGATTCCCCGTTCGGATAGCGGTTTTGCCCGCGCCGGATGGGCAGCAGGGCTGGGAGCAGCTTGGGGGACGGTCGAGGGCGTGGCGTTTCACCTGTGGAGGACTGATGAGAGAACCTCAGTGGCAGGACGCGGCCGGTAGCCCTGCACAGGTCCGACCACGGCCACAGGGACCGACCGTCCTGCGCATCGCGTTGGGAGCTCGGCTGGGCCGGCTTCGTGAAGCGAGGGGAATCACCACCGAAGCGGCCGGGCGCGCGATCCGAGTGTCCCCTGCCAAGATCGGCCGCATGGAGCTCGGACGGGTGGCGTTCAACGAACGCGACGTTGCCGACCTGCTCACCCTCTACGGCGTCACAGACAAGCAGAATCGAGGAGTGTTCCTGGAGCTGGCCCAGCGGGCCAACGCGCCCGGCTGGTGGCACCGCTACAGCGACATCCTGCCGGAGTGGTTCGAGTTGTACCTCGGTCTCGAGCAATCGTGCGCAGTCATTCGCAACTATGAGCCCCAGCTCGTGCCCGGCCTGCTGCAGACCCAGGAGTGTGCGCGCGCTGTCATCCGGCTCGGCCACTCGGCCGAATCAGCCGACGACATCGAGCGCCGGATCGCATTGCGGATGAAGCGTCAGGAAGTCCTCACCCAACCCGGTGCACCCAACTTGTGGGCGGTGATCGACGAGGCGGCCCTGTTACGGCTCGACGGACGTTCGACGATGCGGGAACAGATTAAACATCTGATCGAGATGGCCGAGTTACCCAACATCACGATCCAAGCGATCCCACTCTACTCCGGGGGGCACGCAGCAATAGGTGGTCCGTTCTCGATCCTGCGATTCTCCGAACCCGACCTACCGGACATCGTATACCTCGAACAGCTCACCAGCGCCCTCTACCTGGATAAGAGCGAGGATATCCAGCATTATCTGGTGATCATGGACCGCTTGTGCGTCCAGGCCAAGTCTCCCACCGAGACAACCAGATTCCTGAACAGCATGTTCAAAGAGTGCTGAGTGGCCCCAAAAGATCAAGTCTGTCGAAGAAGCCGATGAGTTCATGGCGGCTGCGGGTTCTGATCGGACCCGCGCCGCTGGAGTTCCCGTGCCGTACGGACTCTTCCGCCGCTTCGCCGTGGACTTCCGCGGTGGGGTGGGAGATCGCCAGGTAGCTGCCCGAAGGCAGCAGGCCTACTTGGCAGTGACTCGGCTCCTGCAGCCAACGTGACCACACCGGAGGCGCGGACCCGAACGGCGGTAGTACGCCGCCGTCTTCAGGCCGACTAGCCTCGACACGTTTGCCGAACCTCAAAAGGGGGTAAAAACTTGGTATCGTAGCCAACGGTTCGCCTCGTCCGGCACAGGTCCGGGCTAGTCGAATCCGGGCGTAACTCCCAGGAGGAACCATGATCATCCTTGGTATCATCTTAGTGATAGTTGGCTACCTGCTTCCGCTCAATATTCTGATCACCATTGGAGTCATCTTGATCGTGGTGGGGGCGATCCTGGCTCTGCTCGGGGGGTTCGGGCGCACCGTCGGCCCCCGACGCCACTATTGGTGACCGGCTGGGTACCGGCCCGGGCCGGTACCCAGTGGTGCCGGTGCCTGCTGAGCGGTAACGGTCGGGGTGCGGTGTCACCAGTCGGCTGCCGTCGCCCTCCGGACCCTGCGTCAGCCCCCGGATCCTGCGTCGCCGGGGACGCGCACTGGCGCATCGACCCGCGGCGGGTCTACGTCGCGGGTCTGCCCGCAGGCGGCGCGATGGCGCCGCCATGGGACGGGACCGACCCGGCCCGCTCATCGATACGGATCAGCACTCGCCGTCCCAGGTTTGCGTAGCGCCTCTTTTTGGATCGTGCAGCAGCGCCTGTGGGCCACGCGCACCTGGATGAACCCCATCACGATCTGGTCTCGGGCCGAACCACTTGTCAGTGAGCCTCGAACGAATAGTCATGACGTCGCCCCGGTGATCCGTTCCAGTGGCAGCTCTGGTAAGCGAGCTGTTGATGGTCGCGGGGCAGACGATGGTGCACCTAACTGCGCGGGTTGGTGTCGCCGATCGTCTCGTCATTCCTCGCGAAGGGTGCGTCAGCCTAGGAACAGAAGTTTCTGGGAAAATAGGCATGAGGAGGGGCGTATGAAGATCGCGGAGATCTTTTCATTCGACTGGGACGGCGGCCGCGGCCGTCGCGGCGGTTCCGGCCGCAGCTATCGGCGTGGGGACCATTACAGGAGCAACTACGGTTACGGCAAAGGCCGCCGCTACGATCGTCACAACAGCCGCGGACTCCTAGGGATCCTTGGGTGAACTAGCCCCGCAATCTGTAGCAGGTGGTCTTCACCCCCC
>JBQTHE010000082.1:0-49580 GCA_052390115.1 Pseudonocardiales bacterium
CTTGGCTGCGGGTGTCAGGCACCCCATCGGCGGGTGGGCGGCGGCCGTTGAGGGAGTTCAGGACTTCCAATACCCGGGCGCCGCCTTCTGGGTCGAGCTTCCCGGCCAGGCTGACGGTGCCGTCGGAGCCGGCGCGGACCCGCAGTTCACGGATGGTCTCGGGCTCCTCGGTGGGCGCTTTCCCGTCGGGGTCCAAGTGGGCAAGGAGTCGCTCGCCGACGCGGGCGAGGGCGGCGGGGTCGAACCGGCGCGCGGTGTGTGCCAGGGTCTCCTCGGCCTGGGCGGCTACCTCCGGATGCGTCGACGGTGGGATGCGGCGCATGATGGCGGTGATCACCCGCAGGTGCGCGGGCCCGATCGCACCGGCGGCCAGCTCCGCCGCAGTAGCCGGCAACGCCGGGGGCAATACCTCTCCAGTGAGTGAACGCCGCGGGCTGAGGAGCTCGGCCTGGTCGGCTCGGGCTTTGGCCTCACCCTTCGACAGGTTCAGCGCTCCGACCAGCAATCGGGTCGTGGTACCGAATCCGGCGACCGCACCGGCCCGCTCGGCGTCCAACTCCGCGACTACCTCAAGGACACGTGCATAAGACCGTCGGAAATCGGCTTCGGCGGCACGCAGTACCCGCAGCAACCCGTCAATGCGGGCCTGGGTGCGATCCTCCTCCACCGTGGTCATGAGAGGATTCTCGCGGGCACCCCTGACAATTCCGGGCCCCGGCGAGACCACTCTCCTGAAAAAACTGGGAATGCGACGAGCGGTCACTCCGCAACGACGAACGGCGACCTGTTCGGCGACCAATCATTCCCGCTCAGCGCACAATCGGGTGACTGCAGTGAGCTCGACGCCACCGACGTTCCCGGTAGGGCGAAATGTCCGTGGCGTCCAGTTTATGGACCTTACAATCGTCGAACCCGGACCGTTCCATGATCTACGGCCTACGGGAACTGGCGGGTGTCGAACCTCCAGACCGGGTTGATACTGACCCGGGTGAACCGCCAACCCTCGGGTGTCCGGCGCAGTGTTGTGTCGTACCAGCCGCCGACCGACCAGAAATCGTCCTCAGTCGAGCGCACGTGTGTGGCATGCAGCGATGAACGAGCGCGCGCGGTGTCGTCATCGATCTCAATCTCGTGGTTGGCGCTCACGTGGTGGGTAGCGACGTACCCGCCGAGATCGCGCTCGACGTAATCTGCCATCCCAGCGCGTCCCTCGTGGCCCCCACCCGGCAACTGCAGCACTCCTTCGGGGGCGTAGCAATCGGCGTAACCGGTGAAGTCCTTGGTGTCGAGGCAGCGGGCGAATCGGACGAGCAACGCGCTGATGTCCTGCCGGTCGAGTAGATCGGCCAGCCGCCGTTCGGGGTCCCCAGGCCGTCCGGGTGCGGTCATCGCAGTGACTGATCCCTTGACGAACGGATTGCCAGCAGATCTTGTCGAATCATGTCCCTACTGTTCCTGCGCGAGCGGGATGGCTACGGGCACCTTCGGTGTGGTCGACTTGAGGTGAGCATTGTCCAGCAGCGGGCCGCTGGTGCACACCGTGTCCGCCCCTTGCTGCGGTAGGGGGTTGGTAGCCGTTGAGAGGGCCCGCGCCCGGGGTTGGTGGTACTTGGAGAGCTACCTCGACCTACAGTGACCAGCGTGGGGTTGACTGAACTGGCTACGTCTGGGCCGCTGCTGGTGGCGGCTGGGGTGGCGGTACTTGCCGGCGCGGTCAGTTTCGCGTCGCCGTGTGTGGTGCCGCTGGTGCCGGGGTATCTGGCCTACCTCACTGGGCTGGTCGGTGTCGATAGCAACGGTGTCGATAGCAACGGTGCTGAGAGCGGCGCTCAGGGCCGGGGGCGGGTGCTTGGTGCGGTGGCGCTGTTCGTGCTCGGGTTCTCGGTGGTGTTCACGGCCAGCGTGGTGACCGTCCTCGGCGTCGCGGATCGGCTCACCCTCAACGAGGTCACCCTGCAGCGGGTCGGCGGCGTGGTCACCATCGCGATGGGGCTGGTGTTCGTTGGGCTGGTTCCGATGTTGCAGCGCGATGTCCGCGTGCACCCGCGACCAGGGCTGAAACCGCGGCATGTGCTCGGCGCCCCGCTGCTGGGCGCGGTGTTCGGCCTGGGCTGGACGCCGTGCTTGGGACCCACCTTGGTGGGAGTGATCGCGCTGGCCGTCGGCACCCCCGGCGACGGCCTGGCTCGCGGCGTGCTGCTGGTGACCGCCTACTGCCTCGGGCTGGGCCTGCCCTTCCTGCTGCTTGCCGTCGGCGCCCGGCGGGCGATCCGCGCGATGTCCTGGCTGCGTGATCATGTCCGGGGGGTACAGCTGGCCGGCGGGGGGATGCTGGTGTTGGTCGGGCTGATGCTCGTCACCGGGCTGTGGGCGGAGTTCGTCGCCCTGCTCCAAGGGCCAGTCCGGGGTTTCGAGACGCCGATCTGATGGGCCGCTTGACGCAGCGGACAGCGCTGGCTCGATTGACGCAGCCGATGGCGCGGGTCCGCAACACCTGGCGCGGGTTGACCAGCATGCGTACCGCACTGATCCTGCTGTTCCTGCTGGCGCTGGCCGCGCTGCCCGGCGCCCTGCTGCCGCAGTACTCGCTGAACCCCGAACGAGTCCGGACATACCAGGCTGAGCACCCGACGCTGGGCCCGATACTGGATCGGCTGGGCCTCTTCGAAGTGTTCGCCAGCCCGTGGTTCGCCGCGATCTACCTGCTGCTGTTCGCGTCCCTTGTGGGCTGCGTGCTACCGCGCAGTGTCGAGTACGCCCGGCAGCTACGCCGGGCACCGGTAGCCACCCCCCGTAACCTGAGCCGGCTGCCGCATCACGCTCGCGCCCGGTTTGCCGACGACGCTGCCGCGGGCAGCCCCGACGAGGTCGTGGCCGCAGCCCGACGGCGGCTGCGCGGCTGGCGGATCGCCGAGCGGGCGGAGCCCGGCGGTGCCCGCACCCTGTCGGCCGAGCGGGGCTACCTGCGGGAGGCCGGCAACCTCGTCTTCCATGTCGCTCTGCTGGGGCTCCTGGTGTCCTTCGCGATCGGCAAGCTGGTCGGCTACGAGGGCCAGGTGATCGTGCTGGCCAACGGTTCCCAGTTCTGCAACTCCGGCCCGCTGGCCTACGACTCGTTCCGTCCCGGCCTGACCGTCGACGGCACCGCGCTCGACCCCTTCTGCGTGCAGGTCGACGGGTTCACTCCGACGTACCTGAGCACCGGGCAGGCGCAGGAGTTCCGCGCCGACATCTCCTACCAGGGTCCCGAGGACCTCACCGCAGGCAGGTGGCATCCGTACCAGCTAAAAGTAAATGACCCGCTGCGGATGGACGGCACCCGGGTCTACCTGCTCGGCCACGGTTACGCGCCGCAGTTCACCGTCACCTTCCCCGACGGGCAGCAGCGCAGTGGCCTGGTGCAGTGGCGGCCGGTGGACATCGCCACCATGCTCTCCGAGGGCACCACGAAGTTCGACCCGCCTGGGGTCACCGACGACGCTGTGCGGCGTACCCGCCAGCTTGCGATCACCGGGCTGTTCGCGCCGACCGCGGCGTTTCAAGGTGCGCTGCTGTCCTCGGGGTTCCCCGAGCTGCTCGACCCGGCCGTGGCGATCGACGTGCTCCAGGGCGATCTGGGCAACAACTCCGGCCGTGGGCAGTCGATCTTCTCCATCGACCAGTCCATGGTCGATTCGGGACGGCTCCAGCAGGTGGCGAGGCAGAACCTGCGCCCCGGCGAGCAGCTCACCCTGCCCGACCGCACGGTGGTGCGCTTCGATGCAGTGACCCGGTTCGTCTCGCTTCAGGTGTCCTACGATCCGGCCCAGCGCTGGGTGCTCGGTTTCGCGATCCTGGTGCTCGGCGGCCTCGGGCTGTCCCTGGCGGTGAAGCGGCGCCGGTTCTGGGTGCGCGTCATCCCGGCCGGGCCGGACGGTACCGTGGTCGAGTTGGGCGGGCTGGCCCGCACCGAGGCCGCCGGGTACGGCGAGGAGTTCGACCGGATCGCCGCCGACCTGCTGCCGCCCGGGGCACCGCAGCCACCGGTGACCGCGGCAGCGTGGAGGGAGGGACCGTAAGCGATGCCCGTCAACCAGGTCTTGGCGTCCTACAGCGACCTCGCGTACGGCACCGCGCTGGTGCTTTACCTCCTCGCGATGGCACTGCACGTCGTCGAGTACGCCGCCGGTCGGGTCAGCGCACCGGGGGTGGCGAAGGCCCATCGAGGTGAGGGCGACGGACCGGTGGCGACGTTGGCCCCGCCGCATGGTCCGCGGGGCGGGGCGCAGCGGTTCGGCCGGTCCGCGGTGGCACTCACCGTGCTCGCGGCGTTGGTGCACGCCGCCTCGCTGGGGTTACGCGGCGTCGCCGTCGGGCGGGTGCCGTGGGCCAATATGTACGAGTTCACCTCGGCCATCTGCCTCGTTGCGGTGATCGCCTGGCTGGTCGTGCTGTACCGGCAGCCCGGCGCCGCGCCGCTACAACGGCTGGGTGGGTTCGTGCTGCTGCCCGTGGTGGTGTTGATGTTCCTGGGTGGCACGGTGCTCTACGCGCAGGCTGCGCCGCTGATCCCGGCGCTGAACTCGTACTGGATCGTGATCCATGTCTCCGCGGCGGCCACCGCATCGGGCATCCTGCTCGTCTCCGGGGTAGCCAGCGTGCTCTACCTGGCCAGCGCAGGGGGCGGCTCGCGGATCGCCGCCCGGCTGCCCGGCAGGGCCACCCTGGACCGGCTGGCTTACCGCACCGCGGTGGTTGCCCTGCCGATCTGGACCTTCGCGGTCATCACCGGCGCGATCTGGGCCGAGGCCGCCTGGGGCCGCTACTGGGGTTGGGATCCGAAGGAGACCTTCGCGCTGGTCGCGTGGGTGGTCTACGCGGGGTACCTGCACGCCAGGGCGACGGCGGGATGGCGCGGTTCGCGCGCCGCCTGGATCAACGTGGTGGGCTTCGCGGTGATGCTGTTCAACCTGTTCTTCGTCAACATCGTCATCGCCGGGTTCCACTCCTACGCCGGCATCTAGGTACTCCCGGATCTGACACCGGGTTCAGGGAGGCAACACTGCGTTCAGGGAGGCAACCAGCGTGATCGAACGCCACGACGAGCCCGGGCAGCCGGCGGGTCGGGCTCCCAGCGGTCACCCCAGCGGTCACCCCGACGGCCACGGCGACGGGCACCCCTCGCACGACCTGTCCTCAGCACAGCTGCTCCGGCAGACCGACAAGAGGCCCCCGCGGTCCGGTTGGCGACGGGCGCTGTTCGTGGCCTCCGGGCGCACCGTCAACCTCGGGGAGAGCCCTTCCGACACGCAGCGCCGGGAGCTGATCTCCCGGATCAACCAGCCGCTACAGGGCTGCTACAAGATCGCGATGCTGAGCCTCAAGGGCGGTGTCGGCAAGACCACCATCACGGCCACGCTGGGCTCCACCTTCGCCTCGCTGCGCGGTGACCGGGTGATCGGGGTGGACGCCAATCCCGATCGGGGCACGCTGGCCCAGAAGATCCCGCTGGAGACCACCGCCACGGTGCGGCATCTGCTGCGCGACGCGGATGGGATCCGTCGCTACTCCGACATCCGTTCCTACACCTCGCAAGGTCCCAGCCGGCTGGAGATCTTGGCCAGCGAGCAGGATCCGGCCGTGTCGCAGGCCTACAGCGAGGACGACTACCGGCGCACGGTGAACCTGCTCGAGCACTTCTACAACATCGTGCTCACCGACTGCGGGACCGGGCTGATGCACTCGGCGATGAAGGGCGTGCTGGACCTGGCGGACTCCCTGGTCATCGTCTCATCCGGCTCTATCGACGGCGCACGTTCGGCGTCGGCCACCCTGGACTGGCTGGACGCGCACGGATACCGCGAGCTGGTCGGCCGGTCGGTCGCCGTGATCAACTCGGTGCGCCCGACCGCGGGCAAGGTGGACCTGGATCGGGTCGCGACGCACTTCGCCGCCCGCTGCCGGTCGGTGTGCCGGATGCCATTCGACGAGCACCTCGAGGAGGGTGGGGAGATCGACCTCGACCGTCTCGGCCAGGGCGCCCGGCTGGCCGCACTGGAGCTGGCGGCGACCGTTGCTGACGACTTCCCGCACGCTGCCACCCGCAGCCGCGGCTACCGGTAGCGCGAGTCCACAGTGAATAGGGTCACGTCAGCGTTCGTTGCCGCGATCCGGGCGCTTACGGTTCAGGCCCCGAAGGAACTCCGGGTCGTCGTCGGGTGCCAGCACCGAGCGTGCGGCCGGGCGCTGTGGGCCGAATGCCTTCCACAGCAGCGCGGTGACCGCAGCCAGCCCGATTGCCGCCATTACGTACTGCACGTCAGCCACCTCCTTCAGGTTGCCACCGAGCGTAGCCGCGTCCAGCGTGGCGGACGAGCGGGCCTCACCCGGATTTCACAGCACCGGATTGTGGACGGCTTTGCGAGTCAGCTCGATCCGGTGGCGCCGGGGTGGTGAGCGAGGCGAGTAGCGCTCGGACCTCGGCTTCGCGGAACCGCCGGTGCCCGCCGGGGGTCCTGATCGAGCCGATCCGCCCAGCGGAGGCCCACCGGGTGACGGTCTTGGGATCCACCCGGAACAGCGCAGCGACCTCCCCCGGAGTGAGTAGTCGCTCTGCATGCGGTGACTGGGACATCGCGGGCCTCCCCAGACTCGTCGACCTCACAGTAGGGGATCTTTCGGCTTATCGTGACAGGTTGCGCGGCAGGTACTCGAACGGTTCTGTCGAGGTAAAGCGTCGGTAATGGGATGAACCGTGCCAAATCGGTGACATCGTAAGGGTACCCAAGGAGGCGGGGCTGCCGTCGGGCTGGGCCGGGTTGGCTTAGGCTGGCGGTCGTGGGGGCACCGCAGAACCCGCCGAGGCGCTCCGCGCTCGCTCGCGACGTCGCGCTCTACAGTGCGGCTCGGCTGGCCCTGGTGGCCGTGGTGGCGTCGCTTCTGGTGCTGGCCGGGGTGCCGCTGCTGGTGTCGGTCCTGCTCGCTCTGGTGGTGGCGCTGCCGCTGTCGATGGTGCTGCTGCGCTCATTGCGGGCCCGGGTGACCGCCGGTATGGCGGCGGCCGGGGCGCGCCGCCGGTCCGAGCGCGACCGGCTACGCAGCCAGCTCCGTGGTGAGCGCGACGGCGGCGACCAGCCCTGATGGTGGGCTGGCGTCGCTAGAGGGCCAGCGCGGCGGCGGTGGCGGCGGCCCACACCAGCAGCGCCAGCCCGGTGTCGCGCAGCACCGGGATCAGCGCCGGACCGCTGGCCCCGGCCCGGACTCGGCGTAGTGCGGGCACCGCAAAGACCAGGGCAAGCAGGCCGGCCAGGGTGGCCCAGCGGGTGACGGCGAAGCCGGCGGTCACCACGAACGGGACGGCCACCAACCCGGTATAGAGCGCGCGGGTCCGGTGATCCCCGAGGCGCACCGCAAGAGTGCGCTTGGCTGCGGCGGAATCGGTGGGGATGTCACGCAGGTTGTTGGTCACCAGCACCGCCGCCGACATCGCCCCTACCGCAACGGCCGCAAAGCCACCGGTGGGGGTGATCTGCCCGCTGACGACGTACTGGGTGCCGAGCACCGCGACCGGGCCGAAGAAGACGAACACCGCCAGCTCGCCGAGCCCGGCGTAGCCGTAGGGCCGGTGCCCGCCGGTGTAGAACCACGCTCCGGCGATGGACGCCGCGCCCAGCGTCAACAGCCACCATTGTCCGGCCATCGCGACCAGCACCAGGCCCGCCACTGCGGCGACCGCGAAGCTGGCCAACGCTGCGGCGCGCACCGCGCCGGGTGCCGCGACACCGGACCCGACCAGCCGCATCGGTCCCACCCGCACGGCGTCGGTGCCGCGAACGCCGTCGGAGTAGTCGTTGGCGTAGTTCACGCCGATCACCAGCGCCAGTGCCACGACCAGCGCCAGCAGTGCCCGGGGTACCGAGTGCGGCGGGCCGAGTGCAGCTGCCGCGCCCCAGCCGGCCAGTACCGGGGCGATCGCGTTGGGCAAGGTGCGAGGCCGTGCCCCCTCCACCCACTGCGCGACGGTCGCCACGAGCCAACCTTACGGCGTTGTGCAGCTGCCGCCGGATCCCTGGACGGTGACGTGCGCAGCGGACACGTACTGCTGGGGGCCGATCCGCAGCCACTGGTCGGTGCTGCCCTGGTTGCCGGTGACGGCCTGCCCCACGACGGTGCACTCGACGCGCAGCGTGGCGCGCTGCGCCGCCAAACCCACCACCGGGTGCTGCGTGCCGGGGCCAGTGCGGACGTGCAGCAGCGGCATCCGCACGATGGCGAGCGGCCCACCGTCAGTCCACAGGTAGGTGACGGTGACCCAGCTGTTGTCGCGCAGCCCCAGACCGTCCCAGAACGTGCCGTCCGCAAGGTCGATCCCGGCCGGGTTGCGCACCTTCCTGCCGAACTGGTCCCGGCCCTTGTTGTGCCCGTCGTCGTAGGCGGCCTGGGCCTGGGGCACCCCGTGCGGCACGTCGGGCCAGGTCTGGCGGGCGTCGGAGGGGTTCCAGTAGTCGTCGGTGGTGTTCCACGGACCGACATCCCACACCGGCGCCCATTCGCATCGGCCACGGTCCGAGCAGACCTTCACGGTGTAGTCGCCCGAGCCGCGAGGGGCCAGCCCCCGGCGGGAGGGCAGCGCGACGAAGTGGTCCCGCTCGCGGATCACGTGGCCGTTGGCCGTGGTGCCCCCGACCAGACCCTCGCGGGTAGCGAACACCCGGAAGGTGTGCGGCACCCGGGGGCGGTCGACGAGGGTTCGTGCGACGGTCTGCGCGATCAGCCGTACCGATTGCACCCTCGGGCTCGCTGCACCATCACCGGCGCGCAGCACGACCCGGGTCTGCACGGTCGTCACCAGGGCGTCCAACACCGCGGGCGTCGCGGCGCTGGCGGGCACCCACTCGGTCCACGACCCGTCCTCCCGGGTACCGCGGACGTCGACGGCAACGGTCGAGCCGGCCGGTTGATCGGCGACGAGTTCCGCGGTCACCTGGTTGCTGGGCTGGGTGAGCCGGTGCGCCGGGGTGACCAGCATGCCTTGCGGCCGGCTGGTCTTGATGCTCGCCGATCCGGCGGGGCCGTCGTTCAGGCTCAGCCCTCCGATGCCGGAACGTACGTTGGTGTCGTCCCAGTCGGGGGCCAGCCGGGCGATCCAGGTGGCGCTGCTGTCCGGCGTGGCGTCCGGAACTCTGTCCTGCGCGACAGCCGGCGAATCCGTTACGACGAACGCCGCGAGCATTGCCACAGCCGATACGGCGATCAGGGCTGTGATGCGGATACGGCGGTTGCGCCGGTTGCGACGAGCCAGCGGCCTCACGGATGCTCCTGAGCGTCGGGGACAGGTGTTTCCGCTGTGACTGATGTGATTGATGGGGCGATTGGTGTCCAGAGAACCCGCAGCATGGGCTGGCGTCCATACCCAGAGTGGGTGAACCTGCACCGAACGTGTTTAACGGCGGGCCGGCGTGAGCGGTCAGCGATCCCGCGAGTCGAGCATGGCTCGGACGGCGCTGCGGTCGGGTTTGCCCACGCCGCGCAGCGGTAGCGCGTCGAACAGGACGATCTCCTTCGGGGTCTGCGCCCCGGTCAGCAGGCGGCGTGCGGCGGCGCATAATGCGGCGGGATCCGGCGGTCGCCCCGGATCGGCGGGTACCACCGCGGCGGTGACCCGCTCACCCCACTCCGGGTCGGGTAGGCCCACCACGCAGGCTGCGGCTACCCCAGGCAAGCCGGTGAGCACGGCCTCCACGTCGGCTGGGGCAACGTTGAGCCCACCGGTGACGACCACGTCGTCAGCTCGGTTGAGCACCTGCAGCCGGCCTCGCGCATCGAGCCGTCCGACGTCTGAGGTCCGGAACCATCCGTCGCGGAACGCTGCCGCGGTCTCCTCGGGGGCATCGAGGTAGCCGGTAGCCAGCATCGGACCGGTCAGCTCGATGTTTCCCTCGCCATCCACCCGGATCTGGGTCCCGTTCAGCGGCCACCCGTCGTAGACGCAGCCACCCGCGGTCTCGGTCATGCCGTAGGTGGTCACCACGCGTACTCCCGCCGCCCGGGCCCGTCGCAGCAGCCGGTCAGGTGCGGCGGCACCACCGAGCAACACCGCGTCGAAGCCGGCGAGGGAGCCGGTCTCGAGTAGCCGCGCGAGTTGGGTGGGCACCATTGCGGTGTAGCACCGCTGACGTCGCCTCCCAGCGTCCCGGGCCAGTTGCTGTGCGGCAGCGGCGAATGCGGCCGGATCGAATCCGCGGCGCAGGTCGAGCACCGCGGGCCGGCTGCCGATCGACGCTGACCGGACCAGCACCTGCAGCCCGGCGACATGCTGTGCGGGCAGCACCAGCAGCCACCGACCGGGACCGCCGAGCCGGGCATGGGCGGCCGCGGCCGAGGCGGCCAGCGCAGCGGCACTGAGCTGCACCCACTTGGGCTGCCCGGAGGAGCCCGAGGTGCTCACCACGACCTGGCCGGGACCCGGATCCTGCGGCGGTGGCGGCTGCTCGGAACCCAGCGGGGCCACTGCCTGGCCGCCGGCCAGCGTTGCCTGCAATGCGGCGTCCAGCTCCCGGACAGCCTCCGGCGACCCATCACAGCGGATCACCCGCACCGGTGGACCGCTCCGGGTGCCTCAACCGCTCCCCGTTTCCCGAACTCAACAGCAGCGTCGTCAGGCCGTCCGCTGACAGCTCTGCTGTTGAGTTCGGGACGTCTAGAGCACACCGGTCCGCTGCCCTCCCCGTGATGCTGTCAGAACCGTACCGGAACTCAGCTAGGCCTCCTGGTTCGGCGCCGACGCGGCCAACATCGCGTCGATCCGCTGAACCACCACGTCAGCGTGCACCGGGATCGAATTCTCGCTGAGTGCGCCGATACCGCGTAGTTGCACCTTCAACGGAAACTCGTGTTGGGGGGGTTGTTCAAGCGCCTGGTGGTCGGGCTCGATGTCGGCCACTGGGTACACCTCACCCGTCCATACGGTGTTGTCCGGAAAGTGAAGCTCGATGGCCAGGTCGCTGTCTTGCAGGTCCCGCGCCTCCGATCGGTCGCGAGTGTCAACGGACCAGCTCACCAGGGGAGCGGCTGCTTGAGTGACTTCTAGTTTGCCTGGCCTGAGCGGGCCATCTGCGATGCGGCACATCACTTCGATGATCATGCTCTACCTCCCTATACGTGGTCGCCATCCTGCCTTACGCGATCCGGGTAAGACTGGCAGCTGCGACACAGCTCTCCTGTGCTGCACGGGGCCGCCGACACCCAGCGCCACCGTCGCGTCTCGCAGGCATAGCTGCCCTGCCCCGTAGATCATGGACCGATTCAGATGGCCGGATCTCGGATGCCCTCAGCCTCCCGAGCTCAACAGCAGTGCTGTTCAGTCGCCCTCGGGCAGCGCTGGTGTTGAGCTCGGGAACTACAGCGCTGATCACAAACCCGACCCGCGCTCGTCCGGGCCTGCGCCACCGCTGCGCTAGAACCGGCCGCGACCGGTCCACGACCGTGGTCGAAAACCCGGTCGTTCCAGTCTGGTAGCGGTGTAGGCGCACCGCGGCCAGCGGAGCTGATCGGACATACATCCTATTGCTCGCATCGAGCCCGTAACGCCCGTGAGTTGGTCCGCGATGAGCAGATGAGGAGGGAAGAACGGGAGCTCCCCTCCGATGACCCCTCCAACGTCACAACAGCCACCAGTTGGCGAGCCGCCCGAACCGTTCCCGCCACTTGATCCGCGCAGCAGGTTTTGGTTTCTCTGCGGCCGGGTGCTGCTGGTTGTCGTTGGTTGCTTTGGGGTGGCGTCGTTTGCCAGGGCGGGGTTTTTGCAAGCGGAGTGGCTCGGCTGGGCAGTGCTCGGTTCGGGGTGCCTCCTGTTGATGGTGCTGCTCAGCGTGTACGTGTTGGATTAACCCCCGACAGCCACTGCCTGCCCCGACGTTTGCGCCAGTGCACGCGATCATCGACGCGATCTGGTACGTAGTCGGCGCGGCCACCGGTCCTGTAGCCCCGCAACTATCCCGGTCAGTAGTACCAGGGGAATGCCGACCAGTCGGGGGCCCGTTTCTCCAGGAAGGAGTCCCGGCCTTCGACGGCCTCGTCGGTCATGTAGGCCAGCCGGGTGGACTCGCCGGCGAAGAGTTGCTGGCCGACCAGCCCGTCGTCGATCAGGTTGAACGCGTATTTGAGCATCCGCTGCGCGGTGGGGGACTTGGCGTTGATCGCGCCGGCCCATTCCAGCGCGGTCGCCTCGAGTTCGGCGTGCGGTACCACTGCGTTGACCATGCCCATCCGGTGTGCGTCGTCGGCGCTGTACTCGCGGCCGAGGAAGAAGATCTCCCGGGCGAACTTCTGCCCGACTTGGCGGGCGAGATAGGCCGAGCCGAACCCGCCGTCGAAGGAGCCTACGTCGGCGTCGGTCTGCTTGAATCGGGCGTGTTCGGCCGAGGCCAGGGTCAGGTCGCAGACCACGTGCAGGGAGTGCCCGCCACCGGCCGCCCAGCCCCCGACCACCGCGACGACCACCTTGGGCATGAACCTGATCAGCCGCTGGCACTCCAGGATGTGCAGCCGCCCGGCCCGCGCCGGGTCGATGGTGTCCGCGGTTTCGCCTGACGCGTACTGGTAGCCCGATCGACCTCGGATCCGCTGGTCTCCCCCCGAGCAGAACGCCCAGCCGCCGTCTCGCGGTGAGGGCCCGTTGCCGGTCAGCAGCACGCACCCCACGTCGGGGCTCATCCGGGCGTGATCCAACGCCTGGTACAGCTCATCCACCGTGGAGGGGCGGAAGGCGTTGCGCACCTCTGGCCGGTCGAAGGCGATCCGGACCGTGCCGTGCTCCACTGCGCGGTGGTAGGTGATATCGGCGAAGTCGAAGCCCTCGACACTGCGCCAGGCGGAGGGGTCGAACAGCTCGGAGACGGTCACGGCGGCGATCATACGAACCGGCCGACCCTTCGCCGCCGAGCCGGGCGGTGCAGGGCATGCTGGACGATCGTGAATCCGTCCACCGCACTGGCCACGGTGCTGGTCGACGAATTGGTGCGGTGCGGAGTGCGGCACGCGGTGCTCTGCCCGGGTTCGCGAAATGCGCCGCTGTCGTTCGCTTTGCACGCGGCCGAGCAGGCCGGGCGGCTGACCTTGCACGTCCGGATCGACGAGCGCTCCGCAGCGTTCCTGGCTTTGGGTATGGCGTTGCGGTCCGGTGTGCCGGTACCGGTGGTGTGCACCTCGGGCACCGCGGCGGCAAACCTGCACCCGGCGGTGCTCGAAGCCCACCACGCCGGGGTCTCGCTGCTCGCGGTCACCGCGGACCGCCCGGACGAGCTGGTCGGCACCGGGGCCAACCAGACGGTGCGTCAAACCGGCCTGTTCGGTGCGGCGGTGCGGGCGGCACCGTCCTTGGCGGCACCGTCGGATTGTGCGCAGCACGCGCAGTGGCGGTCCACCGTGGATCGAGCGGTCGCAGCCGCGCGCGGCGCCCTGGGCGGCGGGCCCGGGCCGGTGCACCTCAACGTGCCGTTTCGCGAGCCGCTGATACCCCCATCAAATCCAGGCGCTTCGGCGGACCGGTTGGCGGCTCTTGAAGGCCGTCCAACTAACGCACCCTGGACCGTGGTGCCCGCCGCGCCGCCGGTTCGCGCCGAGGTGGAGCTGGATCTGGACCGGCGCACGATCGTGATCGCCGGCCACCGGGCCGGACCGGCCCCGCCTGGGTTGCCGCTGGTCGCCGAGCCGACTGCGCCCGGCTGGCCCGATGGGCTGGCGGCCGGGCCGTGGCTGCTGGGCTCGCCGGTAGTCGATCAGCTGCGACCCGAGCAGGTACTGGTGCTCGGCCGGCCCACCCTGCACCGGCCGGTGCAACGGCTGCTGGCCGACCCGTCCGTGGCCGTCACCGTCATCACCGACCGTCCGGAGTGGACGGACGTGACGGGCAACGCGGTCGCGGCCGGCACCGCCCTGCGCTGCATAGGCTCACCCGACCCGGGATGGCTGCGACGCTGGCAGCAGGCCGACGCTCGAGCCAGTGAAGCGGTGGCCTCCACAGTGGAGAACAACCCGGAAGTCACCGGCCTCGGGGTGGCCCGGGTGATGCTGCCCGCACTGCCCTCCGGCGCGCTGCTGCTGCTCGGCTCGTCCAACCCGATCCGGGACGTGGCCCTGGCCGCCCGACCGCGGCGCGGGCTGACCGTGCTGGCCAACCGGGGTGTCGCCGGCATCGACGGGGCGATCGCCACCGCAACCGGGGCGGCGCTGGTGCACGGCGGGCCGGGCTACGCCCTGGTCGGCGACCTCACGTTCCTGCACGACGCGAACGGGCTGCTGGCCGGTCCGGACGAGCCCCGCCCGGACCTGACCGTGGTGGTCGCCAACGACGACGGTGGCGGCATCTTCGGGCTGCTCGAACAGGGCGCCCCGGAGCACGCCGGCGCCTTCGAGCGGGTCTTCGGCACCCGGCAGGGCACCGATCTCGCGGCGCTCTGTGCGGCCCACCACGTGCCGCACATTCTCGTGCAGCCCGCCGAACTGGTCGCGGCGCTGTCCGCGGCCCCGGGGGTGCGCGTGCTGGAGGTGCGTACCGAGCGGGCCGGGCTGCGGGCGTTGCACGAGCGAATCCGGGCCGCGGTGGTGGTGGCCGTCGGTAGGTCGCCCGGTTACAGGGCCTAAGGTCGGTTCCCGGGAGGTGGGCAGATGCGAATCCGGGTGCTGATCGGGCTGGTCCTGGCGCTGCTCGTCGCGGTAGCGGTGGTCCTGTACCCGTGGCGGAGTTCGGATTCCGGGTCGGCGCCGAGCGCGTCAGCCCCGGCTGCGGACTCTGGGCAGCCGATCGCCGGTGCCGACGGTATCGGCGATCCTTACTTCCCGCGGGCGGGAAACGGTGGCTACGACGTCACCGGCTATGACATCCAGATTCGCTACGACCCTGCCACTGACCGGCTCGAGGGCAACACCACGGTCACCGCCCAGGCCATCGAGAGCCTCTCCCGGTTCAACCTCGACCTGAGGCTGGCTGCCTCGGCCGTCACCGTCGACGGTCAGCCGGCCGAGATCGGTCAGGTCGGTGGTGAGCTGCAGATCACCCCGGCCCAGCCGGTGCGGGCCGGCCAGCCGATGGTGGTGCGAGTGGACTACGCCGGGGTGCCCTCGAACATCACCACCGACGGGGACGGTGTCGCCGCGGCGTGGGTGCGCACCGCAGACGGCGCGGTCGCGGTGGGGGAGCCGGACAGCGCAGCGTGGTGGTACCCGTCCAACGACCACCCGTCGGACAAGGCGACCATCGCGGTCACCGCGACCGTGCCCGCTGGTGTGGAGGCGATCTCCAACGGGGCCCTGCTCGGTGGTCCGGAACCGGCCGAGCCGGGTTGGGAGAAGTGGCGTTGGCAGGCGACCGAACCGATGACCACCTATCTGGCGTTCGTCGCGATCGGCCAGTACGACATCGTCCGCCGGGACACGCCCCATGGTCCTTACCTGGCTGCCTACGCCCAAGGGCTCGCCCCCGAGGTTGCGGCCGCGGCGCGGTCCTCGGTGGAGCAGACGCCCGAGATCACCACCTTCCTCTCCGAGATCTTCGGCCCGTACCCGTTCGACCACCTCGGTGGCGTGGTGCCGGCCGCTCCCACGATGGGCTTCGCGCTGGAGAACCAGACCCGCCCGGTCTACGGGCCGGTGTTCTTCGGCGGCGGCTCGTACGTCGAGGTGGTGGTGCACGAGCTGGCCCACCAGTGGTTCGGGAACAGCGTCTCGGTGAGCCAATGGCGCGACATCTGGCTCAATGAGGGCTTCGCCACCTATGCTGAATGGCTATACGCCGAACGTACCGGCGGCGTCAGCGCGCAGCAGGCCGCAGCGCAGCGCTACGCGCGTCTTCCTGCCGACGCCGACTTCTGGCGGATCCCACCGGGCGATCCCGGCGCCGCGAGGGTGCTCTCCGGACCGATCTATTCGCGCGGTGCGATGGCTTTGCAGGCGCTCCGGGTGAAGGTAGGAGACGAGGACTTCTTCACCGCGCTACGTACCTGGGCCACCGAGCGCCACGATGGCAACGGCACGGTGGCCGACTTCCTGGCCCTCGTCGAGCGAGTCTCCGGTGAGCAGGTCGATGACGTCGCCCAGGCCTGGCTGTTCAGCCCGACCAAGCCGCCCGCGCCACCCGGCTGAGGGGAAGTGACGATGCGAACCCGGGCGCTGCTGATCGGGTCGGGCCTGGTGTTGCTGCTGGCGCTGATCGTGATCGTGGTCGTCCCGTGGGGCAGCTCCGATCCCGGTCCCGCGCCGGTCGCGCCGCCGCCTCCCGCCGCCGCTTTCCAGCCGGTCCCCGGTGCCGCCGGCATCGGCGACCCCTACTTCCCCGGCGCAGGCAACGGCGGCTACGACGTCCTCGGGTACGACATCGAGATCCGCTACGACCCGCCCACCGACCGGCTCGAAGGGCACACCACGATCACCGCCCGAGCCACCCAGGACCTCTCCCGGTTCAACCTCGACCTGAAGCTGCCGGCCACCGCCGTCGCGGTGGACGACCGGCCGGCTGCGATCCGCCAGGAGGGTGGCGAGCTGCAGGTCACCCCGGCTGCGCCGGTGCGCGCTGGCCAGCAGATGACGGTGCTGGTGGACTACGTCGGAGTGCCTTCGAGCATCCCGGGTGCACCTGGTGAGGATCCGCCGTGGATCCGCACCGCCGACGGCGCGGTCGCGGCTGGGGAGCCGGACAGCGCAGCCTGGTGGTACCCGTCCAACGACCACCCGTCGGACAAGGCGACCGTCGCGGTCACCGCGACCGTGCCTGCTGGTGTGGAGGCGATCTCCAACGGGGCCCTGCTCGGTGGTCCGGAACCGGCTGGGCCGGGTTGGGAGAGGTGGCGCTGGCAGGCCAGCGCGCCGATGGCCACCTATCTGGCGTTCGTCGCGATCGGGCAGTACGAGATCGTCCGCCGGGACACGCCCTACGGTCCCTACCTGGCCGCCTACGCGGAGGGTCTCGATCCGCAGATCGCAACCGCCGCGCGGGCCTCGGTGGAACGGACACCTGAGATCACCGGCTTCCTCGCCGAGATCTTCGGCCCCTACCCGTTCGAGAACCTCGGTGGTGTGGTGCCGGCCGCTCCCACGATGGGTTTCGCGCTGGAGACCCAGACCCGCCCGGTCTACGGGCCGGTGTTCTTCGTCATCGGCTCGGACATCGAGGTGGTGGTGCACGAGTTGGCCCACCAGTGGTTCGGGAACAGCGTCTCGGTGCGCCAATGGCGCGACATCTGGCTCAACGAGGGCTTTGCGAAATACGCCGAGTGGCTGTACTCCGAACGCACCGGCGGCCCCAGCGCGCAGCAGATCGCGGCGCAGACCTACCAGCTCAGACCCGCTGATTCCGACTACTGGCGGACGCCGCCGGGTGATCCCGGCGCGGCCGACGTGCTCGACGGAGCGGTCTACACCCGCGGCGCGATGGCGTTGCAGGCACTCCGGGTGACAGTAGGGGACGAGGACTTCTTCACCGCGCTACGTAGCTGGGCCACCGAGCGTCACGACGGCAACGGATCGGTGGCCGACTTCCTGGCCCTCATCGAGCGAGTCTCCGGCGAGCAGGTCGACGACGTCGCCCAAACCTGGCTGTTCACCCCCACCCGCCCGGCCTCACCCCCCACCTGACCCCTCTTCCCCGTTCCGATCCCGACATGGAGACATATCGGGGTCACTGCGGCACTGATAGGCCCGGTATGTCTCCATGTCGGGGCGCAGTTCAGTCGACTCCTTCGAGGGCGTCGCGGATGGGTACGAGTTTCGCGGCGGCTTCGGCGACCTCCGAGTCGGGGTCCGAGCCGGCCACGATCCCGCAGCCGGCGAACAGCCGCGCGAATCGGCCAACGACCTGGGCGCAGCGCAGCGCGATGCCCAGCTCACCGTCTCCTGCGGCGTCGACCCAGCCCACCGGACCGGCGTAGCGTCCGCGGTCCATCGCCTCCAGCTCACCGATCGCATTGACCGCATCCGGGGTAGGGGTACCGCCGACGGCGGCGGTGGGATGCAGCGCGTCGGCCAAGGTGAGCAGCGGGGGCCCGGCGGGATGCAGCACCCCGCGCACCTCGGTGACCAGGTGCAGCAGGTTGCGCAGCGGCAGCACGCTGGGTGCGGTGGGGACCTCCAGGTCGGTGCAGAACGGCCGCAGCGCCTGGGCCAGCGAGTCCACCGCGTAGCAGTGCTCGTCGCGATCCTTGGCCGAGCCGAGGAGTTCGACGGCCAGCGCCTCGGCGCCGGTGCCGTTATGCGGCCAGGTAGTCCCGGCCAGGACCCGCGAGAGCACCTCGGTGCCTCGCCGGCGCAGCAGCAGCTCCGGGGTCGCGCCCACCAGTTGGTCCACCGCGAACGTCCAGCAGGACGGGTACCGGGCGGCCAGCCCGTGCAGCAGGAACCGGGGGTCCAGTGGCTCGTCGGCGACAGCGAGCAGGTCGTGTGCGAGCACCACCTTCGCCGGCGCCGACCCGTTGCGCATCCGTGACACCGCGCGGGCCACCGCATCGCGCCACGCGGTCACCGGCAGCTCACCGTCGAAGTAGCACAGGCCGCGGGGGCGGCGCACCGGTACCACCGACCCGGTCACGGTGCCGGTCTCGAACTCGGTGACCCAGGTCAGGCCCTGTCGCCTGCCTACCACGACCCTCGGCACCACCAGCACCGAGCTGCCTGGGGTGTCGTCGAAGGCGAGGCTGGCGAAGGCGACCGGGCCACTGCCCGGCAGGCCCACCTCGTCATGGGTGTCCAGCTGCGCGCAGAAGGACTGCCACCAGTCCTGCGCGCGGGTGAAGCGGTGCGGTCCCTCGGTGCATACCCGGGCCACCTCGCCCCAGGCCACCAACCCCTCCCCGGCTTGCACCCAGCAAAGCGCCCCGCGAGGGGAAGGCAACAGGTTGAGCAGGTCGACATCCCCCCGCACCAGGTGCGAGCGCACGACCAGCCGATCGGTCAGCGGGGCGGTGGTCACGCCGCCAGCGTATTAGGGCGCACCGTGCGCCGCGGCGCGTGCGTCGATCGCGAGCCGCGGCGGCTACCCTCGGCCGGATGACCGCTGCGGGGACCGGGGCCCGACGAGGGGATCTCGGCCGGTTGCGCCGGCCGGCGTCGTGGGTGCTGCTCGGCGTGGCTGGCGTGCTGACCGGTCTCATCGTGCTGGCGCTGGCTGGAGCGGCTGTCGATGATGCCGAGATCGACGCCCGCACCGGCCACGCCACGGCCCAGGTGCTCGCGGTGACCTCGATGCGGACGCTGGTGCAGTTCGCCGTGTCCGACGGCCGGGTGTTCAGCCCGGAAGAGGGCGTGGCCTACCCGTCGGGACTGCAGGTGGGGCAGCTGGTGCGGGTGGAGTACGACAGCGCCGATCCCGAGCAGGTGCGGGTCGCCGGGCGGACCTGGGTGACCGGTGTGGCGCCGGCGGTGATCACACTCGTGGTGCTGTGGGTCCTGGTGGCGCCGGCTACCTGGTGGTTGCGCCGCCGGCGCCATACCGGCGCTGCGTAGGGGTGCGGATGCGGCACAGAGGTGCAGTGGAAGGTGTTCGTCAGGAGTTCCGCGGTGCGACACGGCCGCTTCGCCTCCTCTCCAGCCCTTCCCGACACGGTCAGCGGCATGCGCGTCGCGATCGTGACCGAAGCTTTCCTGCCTGTCATCAACGGCGTCACCAACTCGGTGGTCCAGGTGGTGCAGCATCTGGTCCGCGGTGGGCACCAGGTGCTGGTCATCGCCCCGGGCGCGGGTCCGGACTGCTACCAGGGCGCTGCGGTCGTGCGGGTACCGGCGCTGGACCTGCCGGTAGTGGACTCGGTGCCGGTCGGCGTGCCCACCCGCAAGATCGTCACTGCATTGCGGGACTTCCACCCTGACATCGTCCATCTGGCCTCCCCGGTGATCGTCGGAGCGCGCGGACTGTGGGCCGCCCGCAGGCTCGGAGTACCCACGGTGGCCGTTTACCAGACCGACATCGCTGGGTTCGCCGACTCCTACGGGCTGGGTTTCGCAGCGCGCACCGCGTGGCGCTGGACCCGGCGAGTGCACAGTGGCGCCGACCGCACGCTCGCCCCGTCCAGCTCCGCGGCGGCGGCGCTGGCCGCCCACGGCATACCGAGGGTGCACCGCTGGGCGCGGGGCGTGGACACCACCCATTTTGCCCCGTACCGCCGTGATGAGCAGCTGCGCGCGCGGCTGGCCCCCAACGGCGAGGTGCTGGTCGGCTTCGTCGGCCGGCTGGCGCCGGAGAAGAAAGTGCTGCGGCTGTCCGCATTGCAGGATGCCCGCGGGATTGCGCTGGTCATCGTGGGTGACGGCCCGGACCGCCGCCAGCTGGCCAAGCGGCTGCCCAAGGCCGCGTTCCTGGGGTTCAAGACCGGCGACGAGCTGGCGCAGGCTTATGCCAGCCTGGACGTTTTCGTGCATACCGGACCCTTCGAGACGTTCTGCCAGGCGGTACAGGAGGCGCTGGCGTCGGGCCTGCCGGTGATCGCTCCGAACGCGGGCGGCCCACGGGACCTGGTCGCCTCCGGCCGCACCGGTTTCCTGCTACCGGAGACCGGCAAGGCCGATGCCGACGAGACCTTCGGCGCCGCGTTCCGCGGCGCGGTCCGCGCCCTTGCCGACGATCCGGAGCTGCGGATCCGGTACGGCATCGCCGCCCGCCGCTCAGTGTTGCAGCGCACCTGGCCGGCGCTGTGCGACGAGCTGCTCGGACACTACGCCGAGGTCACCGGTTTGCCTTTGGTCAACCGGCGGGTGGCCTGAGGCCGATGCGCATCGTCCAGTTGGCGAATTTCTACGGCCCGCGGTCTGGTGGGCTGCGCACGGCGCTGCACCACTTGGGAGCCGGGTATGCAGCCCTTGGTCATGAGGTGGTGCTCGTCGTGCCCGGACACCGGCGGACCGACGAGCTGATGCCCAGCGGGGTGCGGCGGATCACCCTGTCGGCGGCGAAGATCCCGGGCGCCGGTGGGTATCGCGCGGTCGACCCGTGGCAGGTGCGGGCGCTGCTGGCCGGGCTGGAGCGAAGCGGGCAGCCGGTAGACCGTATCGAGGTATCCGACCGTCTCACCCTGCGCGGGATGGGCCGGTGGGCCGCTGCACACGGGGTGCCCAGTGTGGTGTTCTCCCACGAGCGGCTGGACCGGCTGCTACACCAGTTCCTCTTGCCCGACCCCGCGGCGCGCCGGGTGGCTGACTGGGCGAACCGCCGGATGGCGGCCTCCTACGACACAGTGGTGTGCACCACCGGCTTCGCCCGCGAGGAGTTCGACCGGATCGGCTCGCGCAACGTCGTCCAGGTTCCGTTGGGGGTGGACCTGGCCACCTTCGCGCCGTCTGCCCGGGACACCGCGCTGCGTGCCGAGCTGGCCAGGGGCGCTGAGGTGATGCTGGTGCACTGCGGGCGGCTGTCCGCGGAGAAGCACGTGGAACGCTCCGTGGACACCATAGCCGAACTGCGCGAGTCGGGGCAGCGGGTGCGGCTGGTCATCGCCGGTGACGGCCCGCGCCGGGCGGCTCTGCAGCGGCGTGCCGCCGGGCTGCCGATCACCTTCCTCGGATTCGTGCCCGGCCGGGTAGATGTGGCCAAGCTGCTCGCCACCTCCGACGTGTCGCTGGCCCCGGGGCCGCACGAGACGTTCGGGTTGGCGGCTCTGGAGGCGCTGGCCTCGGGCACCCCCGTCGTGGTGTCGCGTTCCTCGGCGCTGCGTGAGATCATCCGTCCGACCTGCGGCGCTGCCGTCGCCGATCACGCGCCGGCCTTCGCGAATGCGGTCAGCCGGTTGCTCGATGCGCCCGAGCCGGCCCGCCGGGCGGCTGCCCGAGCCCGCGCCGAGGAGTTCACCTGGCCCTCTGCAGTGACCGGCATGTTGGTAGCCCTTCAAGTACCGCCAACCCGGTCTCGGATGGCTCGTAACGACAGCCAACCCGGCGGCGACCCAGGGGCGGCCGGCGACCGCCACCCGGGCCAACGCCCGCAGGTTGGCAGCGGTTAAGGACAGCCGCACCGGCCGTTGGCGGTACTTGAAGGGCTACCAACCGTAGGGTGAGCGCTGTGCCGAGAGCTGGGCTGGACAAGGACCCTCGCGACGTTGCCGCGATGTTCGATGGGGTGGCCCGCCGTTATGACCTGACCAACACGGTGTTGTCGTTCGGGCAGGACCGGTGGTGGCGGCGCTGCACCCGGATCGCGGTGGCTGCCGGATCGGGGGAGCGGGTGCTCGACGTCGCCGCGGGTACCGCCGTCTCCACCGTCGAGCTGGCCCGCGGCGGCGCGTGGTGTGTGGCCGCCGACTTCTCCCTGGGGATGCTTCGCGCGGGCTGGCACCGCAAGGTCCCGCTGGTCGGAGCCGACGCGCTGGCGCTGCCTTTCACCGACGGGGCGTTCGACGCGGTCACGATCTCCTTCGGGCTGCGCAACGTGGCCGATCCCGACGCCGCGCTGACCGAGTTGGCTCGGGTCACCCGGCCCGGCGGCCGGCTGGTCGTCTGCGAGTTCTCCACCCCCACGTGGCGGGTGTTTCGCACCGTGTACCTGGAGTACCTGATGGGTGCGCTGCCGGCAGTCGCGCGGCGGGTGAGCAGCAACCCGGAGGCATACGTGTACCTCGCCGAGTCCATCCAGGCCTGGCCCGACCAGCGAGCGCTCGCCCAACGGATCGCCGCCGTAGGCTGGACCGATGTCGAGTGGCGCGACCTCACCGGCGGCATCGTCGCCCTGCACCGCGCGGTCAAGCCCGTAGCCCCGGTTCCCGGATCGTCCTGAACCACCCGGACCGCGCTCAGCGCGATCGGGGGCGGCGGCGCGGGTGGCAGCGGCGGGGGCGGGTTTGGCGGGCTGGCGCTTACACTCGGCTTCTGGGAGTCACTGAACAACAGGGGAGCGGGATGGCCAGCGCCAGCGGCAACGATGCGGACGTGATCGTGGTGGGGGCCGGACCCGCGGGCTCGACGGCCGCGGCGTACCTGGCCCGCGCCGGGCTGGACGTGTTGCTGCTGGAGAAGTCCAGCTTCCCCCGGGACAAGGTGTGCGGCGACGGCCTGACCCCGCGCGGTGTCAAGCAGCTCATCGACCTGGGCATCGACACCAGCACCGAGGCGGGCTGGTTGCACAACCGGGGCCTGCGGGTGGTGGGCGGGGGAGTGACGATCGAACTGCTGTGGCCGGACCTGGCCAGCTTTCCGCCCTACGGCGCGGTCCGCCAGCGGCTGGACTTCGACGAGATGCTGGCCCGGCACGCCGAGAAGGCCGGCGCCCGGCTCCACGAGCACAACACGGTCACCGAGGCGATCACCGACCAGCGCACCGGTCGGGTCACCGGGGTAAGGGCCAGGCAGGGCCCCGACAAACAGCCGGCGGAATACCGCGCCCCGCTCACCCTGGCCTGCGACGGGGTCAGCGCCCGGCTCGCGCTGAGCCTGGGAATGGACAAGCGCGAGGACCGGCCGATGGGGGTCGCGGTGCGCCGCTACTACAGCAGCCCCCGCACCAACGACGACTTCCTGGAAAGCCACCTGGAACTCTGGGACCGCACCGATCCGCAGCAGCCCCGGCTGCTGCCCGGCTACGGCTGGATCTTCGGCATGGGCGACGGGACGTCCAACGTCGGCCTGGGAATGCTGTCGACCTCCAAGGCCTACGGGAAGACCGACTACCGGGCTTTGCTGCGGTCCTGGCTGGACAGCACCCCGCAGGAGTGGGGCTTCCGTGAGAGCAACGCCACCGGCAAGATCGCCGGAGCGGGCCTGCCGATGAGCTTCAACCGCACCCCGCACTACCGGGCTGGTCTGGTGCTGGTCGGGGACGCCGGCGGGATGGTGAATCCATTCAACGGCGAGGGCATCGCGTATGCGATGCAGTCCGCCGGGCTTGCCGCGGAGTGCATCGTCCAGGCGATGGCCCGTCCGGATGGGCTGGGCCGGGAGCGTGCCCTGCACCGTTACCCCACCGCGTTGCGCGACGAACTGGGAGGCTATTTCCGGTTGGGGACCGCGTTCAGCCGGTTGATCGGCCACCCGGCGGTGATGCGAGCGGCGACCCGGCACGCCTTGCCGCGTGCGACGCTGATGCGTTTCCTGCTCAAGCTGCTGGCCAACCTCTATGACACCCGGGAGGGCGACGCGATGGACCGGGTGATCACGGCGATGACCCGGCTGGCGCCGAGCGTGTGATCACCCCAGGACAGAAACGCCTGATCGGGGCCGGATTTTAGGTTAGCCTCAGGGCACCGCGTGACCGGCTCGCACGTAGGGTAGTACGGGACGTTCATGAGACGGGAAGGAAGGGACGCGAGTGCTGCAACCCTACGTTCCCCTGGTGATGATGTTCTTGCTCGCGGGGGCCTTCGCAGTGTTCTCTATCGTCGCGGCCCCCCATATCGGGCCGCGGCGCTACAACCGGGCCAAACTCGACGCCTACGAGTGCGGTATCGAACCGTCGCCGCAACCGGTAGTGGGAGCCGGGCGGATGCCGGTGGCGTACTACCTCACCGCGATGCTGTTCATCCTGTTCGACATCGAGATGGTGTTCCTCTACCCGTTCGCGGTGGCCGCGGACTCGCTGGGAATCTTCGGTCTGGTGGAGGTCGCACTGTTCATTGTGACGCTCGGCTTCGCCTACGCCTACGTGTGGCGGCGCGGCGGGCTGGACTGGAACTGATCATGGGCCTCGAGGAGAAGCTGCCCAGCGGGATCCTGCTGACCAGTGTGGAGAAGCTGGTCAACTGGACGCGCAAGTCGTCGCTGTGGCCGGCCACGTTCGGCTTGGCCTGCTGCGCGATCGAGATGATGACCACCGGGGCGCCCCGCTACGACCTGGCCCGTTTCGGTATGGAGGTGTTCCGGGCCTCCCCCCGCCAAGCCGATCTGATGATCGTGGCAGGCCGGGTGAGCAACAAGATGGCTCC
This sequence comes from Pseudonocardiales bacterium, assembly GCA_052390115.1. GTDB lineage: Bacteria > Actinomycetota > Actinomycetes > Mycobacteriales > Pseudonocardiaceae. The sequence goes on from JBQTHE010000082.1 coordinate 24,867, forward strand.
GGTACTGCGGCAGATCTACGACCAGATGCCCGAGCCCCGCTGGGTGCTCGCGATGGGAGTCTGCTCCTCCAGCGGAGGGATGTTCAACAACTACGCGATCGTGCAGGGCGTGGACCACATCGTCCCGGTCGATATGTACCTACCCGGCTGCCCACCACGGCCGGAGATGCTCATCGACGCGATCCTCAAGCTGCACGCCAAGATCATGGACGAGCCGCTCGGGCCGAAGCGGGCCGCGGTGAAGGCGGGCCAGCGCACCGAGATGGTGCCCTCCTCGGTGCGGTACGGGCCGCAGAAGGACCCCAGACCATCGGGGAGCGGCCGATCCCAGGTCGTCGAAGCTCGGAAGCAGTGAGCGGCATGACGGATAAGGACGACAAGGACCCGAAGAAGGGCAAGGGCCTCGAGCCCGGTCAGTACAGCTCCGCTGAGATGAGCTCAGCCGAACAGGACGAACATGAGGCCCGCGGCGGTGTGGTCGCCGGCCGGTCCCGGCAGGGCATGTTCGGCGTTCGCGGCTCCGGAGACACCTCCGGCTACGGCGGGCTGACGCTACCGGCCTACGCCCCGCCCGCGGCGCAGCGGCCTTACGGCGGCTGGTTCGATGAGGTCACCGACGAGCTGCTCGCCGCGATGCGCGAGCGTGGGGTACCCGCTGAGGCGATCCAGCAGGTCACCGTGGATCGCGGGGAGATCACCTACTACGTGCGCCGTGAGCACCTGGTCGGCTTGTGCCGCACCCTGCGCGACGATCCGGCGCTGCGCTTCGAGCTGTGCAGCTCGGTCTCGGGCGTGGACTACGGCACCGAGGTCGCGCAGCGGCTGCACGTGGCCTACCACCTCACCTCGATGACCTACCGGCGCCGGATCCGCCTCGAGGTCGCCGTGGACGTCGATGATGCCCACGTGCCCAGCGTGGTCGAGGTTTACCCGACCGCCGACTGGCACGAGCGGGAGGCCTGGGACATGTTCGGCATCGTCTTCGACGGCCACCCGGCGCTGACCCGCATCCTCATGCCCGACGATTGGGACGGCTACCCGCAGCGCAAGGACTACCCGCTCGGCGGGATCCCGGTGGAGTACAAGGGAGCCGAGATCCCCCCGCCGGACCAGCGGAGGGCGTACTCGTGACCAGGGAGACAGAACCAGCGCACACGGTCGCCAGTGGCACCGCCAGTGACACCGGGACCGGTGACAGCACCAGCCCGGACCCCGATACCACCACTGCCACCGCACGGGAGACCACTGAGGGCCGGATCTACACCGTCACCGGTGGTGACTGGGACAGCCTGATCGAGGACTGGAAACACGACGAACGCATCATCATCAACATGGGGCCGCAACACCCCTCCACACACGGTGTGCTGCGGCTGGTGCTGGAGCTGGAGGGCGAGGTCATCACCCAGGCCCGCTCGGTGATCGGCTACCTGCACACCGGTATCGAGAAGAACTGCGAGTACCGGACCTGGACGCAGGGAGTCACCTTCGTCACCCGGGCGGACTACCTGTCGCCGCTGTTCAACGAGGCGGCCTATTGCCTGGCCACCGAGAAGTTGCTGGGGATCACCGTGCCGCGGCGCGCGCAGGTGATCCGGGTGCTGCTGATGGAGCTCAACCGGGTCAGCTCACACCTGGTGGCGATAGCCACCGGTGCCATGGAGCTCGGCGCACTGACCGGGATGACCTCCGGGTTTAGGGAACGCGAAGAGGTCCTGCACCTGCTGGAGTTCCTCACCGGCCTGCGGATGAACCACGCGTTCATCCGGCCCGGCGGCGTAGCCCAGGATCTGCCTGAGGGTTACGAGACCAAGACCCGGGACTTACTGAAGGTGATGGACTCCCGGCTGCCGAACTACGACAAGATGCTCACGGGGCAGCCGATCTGGAAGCAGCGGCTGCACAACGTGGGCTACCTCCCGGTGGACGGCTGCCTGCAGCTGGGGGTTACTGGCCCGATCCTGCGCTCGGCAGGGCTGGAGTGGGACCTGCGCAAGGTCGAGCCCTACTGCGGCTACCAGGAGTACGACTTCGAGGTCCCCACCTCCACCGACGCCGACTCCTACGCCCGATACCTGCTGCGGGTGGAGGAGATCCACCAGTCACTCCGGATCGTGGCGCAGTGCCTGGACAAGCTGGAGCCCGGTCCGGTGATGGTGGAGGACGGCAAGATCGCGTGGCCGGCCCAGCTGTCCATCGGCGCCGATGGGATGGGCAACTCGCTGGAGTACGTGCGCAAGATCATGGGACAGTCGATGGAGGCGCTGATCCATCACTTCAAGCTGGTCACCGAGGGGTTCGCGGTCCCCCCGGGTCAGGCCTACGTCGCGGTGGAGTCCCCGCGCGGGGAGTTGGGCTATCACCTGGTCTCCGATGGCGGGACCAGGCCGTTGCGGGTGCACATCCGGGATCCCAGCTTCGTCAACCTGCAGTCCATGCCGGCGATGAGCGAGGGAGGTCTGGTGGCCGACGTCATCGCCGCGGTGGCGTCGATCGACCCGGTGATGGGAGGTGTGGATCGATGAGCCCGGCCGAGAACCCGGCCTTCACCGCGTATCCCGCGCAGGCGTCGGAGGCTGCGGACCAAGACGCGCCGACGACCCTGTCCACCGCGCAGGACGTGCCGGTGGAGCGCCCGCTGTGGGTGGACACCAGCGGGTTCGATGAGCAGACCTGGCGGCGGGCGCAGGAGATCATCGCGCGTTACCCGCAGCGCCGCTCGGCGCTGTTGCCCATGCTGCACCTGGTGCAGAGCGTGGAGGGCTATGTCAGCCAGGCCGCGATCGCGTTCTGCGCGCAGCTGCTGGAGATCACCACCGCGGAGGTGACCACGGTGGCCACCTTCTACACGATGTACAAGCGCAAGCCCAATGGCGAGCACCTGGTCAGCGTGTGCACCAACACGCTGTGTGCGGCGCTGGGCGGCGACGAGATCTACGCCAGGCTGCGCAAGCGGCTCGGCGTCGGCCACGAGGAGACCGCGGGCCATCCGGGCTCCAAGGGCTCGATCACCCTCGAGCACGCCGAATGCCTGGCCGCTTGTGACCTGGCTCCGGTGCTGCAGGTGAACTACGAGTTCTACGACAACCAGACCCCGGAGTCGGCGGTGGAGCTGGTGGACGCGCTGAGCCGGGGGGACCGGCCGGCGCCGACCCGTGGTGCGCCGTTGACCGACTGGCGCAGCGCCGAGTTGCAGCTCGCCGGCTTCTTCGGCGAGCCTCAGGAGTTGCGGGAGGCGGTGGATGGGCCGTCGGCGGCTACGGAGACGTTGGCCGGCAGCCTCCTTGCCCGGGAGAAGGGTTGGCAGGCGCCGGCGATGCCCGACCAGGCACCACCGCCACCTGACGTTCCGGACAAGAAATGACCGACAAGAAATGATCAGCCAGCAGCAGGAGGAGCCGTGACCGAGCGGACGCTCACCCCGGTGTTGACCCGGCGGTGGCTGTCGCCGGGGTCCTGGACCCTCGATACCTACACCCAGCTCGAGGGCTACACCGCGCTGCGTACCGCGCTGGCCGCCCAGCCCGATCAATTGATCCAGTTGATCAAGAATTCGGGCCTGCGGGGCCGTGGTGGCGCGGGTTTTCCCACCGGGATGAAGTGGGGCTTCATCCCGCAGGCCAAACCGGGCGAGCAGCCCACCGGGCCGGCGGCCAAGCCCACCTACCTGGTGATCAACGCAGACGAGGGCGAGCCGGGCACCTGCAAGGACGTGCCGCTGATGATGGCCGACCCGCATTCGCTGATCGAGGGCTGCATCATCACCGGCTACGCGATCCGTGCCCACCGGTGCTTCATCTACATCCGTGGCGAGATGCTGCATTGCGTCCGCCGGGTGCGCAACGCGGTCGACGAGGCCTACGCCGCCGGCTATCTGGGCAGCAATATCCTCGGCTCCGGGTTCGACCTGGACATCGTGGTGCATGCGGGCGCCGGCGCCTACGAGGCGGGTGAGGAGACCGCACTGCTGAACTCGTTGGAGGGCCGCCGGGCGGAGCCCCGGCTCAAGCCACCGTTCCCGGCCACCTCCGGGCTTTACGCCGCGCCCACCGTGGTGAACAACGTCGAGACGGTCTGCAGCGTGCCCTATATCGTCAACGGTGGGTCGGACTGGTTCCGTTCGATGGGTACCGAGAAATCGCCCGGCCCGAAGATCTATTCGATCTCCGGGCACGTGCAGCGGCCCGGGCAGTACGAGGCCCCGCTGGGTATCACGCTGCGCGAATTGCTGGATATGGCCGGCGGGGTGACAGGCGGCCCGCTGAAGTTCTGGACGCCGGGCGGGTCATCCACCCCGCTGCTCACCGCCAAGCACATGGACATCCCGCTGGACTTCGAAGGCGCCGCGGAGGCCGGCTCCATGCTGGGCACCACCGCGATCATGGTGTTCAACAACACGGTGAGCGTGCCGTGGGCGGTGATGAAGTGGACCGAGTTCTACAAGCACGAGTCCTGCGGTAAGTGCACCCCGTGCCGGGAGGGGACTTACTGGCTGACTCAGATCCTGCAGCGAATGGTGCGGCGTGAGGGCACCCCGTCGGATGTGGACACCATGCTCGACATCTGTGACAACATCCTGGGCCGGTCGTTCTGCGCGCTCGGGGACGGCGCCGCCAGCCCGATCACCAGCGGCATCAAATACTTCCGGCAAGAATTCCTGGACCTGTGCGCCAAACAACCCGGCGCCGGCCGGTCGGCCCAGCAGGGCAACGCGCAGGTCACGCTGGCAGGGTTGCACCGATGACGCTGGCTCAACAGGCTGGCAATCCTTCCGGCGCTGACCGGCCCGTCCCGGAGGGTCACGTCCGGCTGACCATCGATGGCCGCGAGGTCGATGCACCCAAGGGCGAGCTGGTGATCCGAACCTGCGAGCGGCTCGGCATCCTCGTGCCACGGTTCTGCGACCACCCACTGCTCGACCCGGCAGGCGCCTGCCGGCAGTGCCTGGTCGAGGTGGAGATGGGTGGGCGCCCGATGCCCAAGCCGCAGACCAGCTGCACCCTCACGGTGGCCGACGGCATGATCGTCAAGACCCAGCACACCTCGGCGGTGGCAGACAAGGCGCAGCAGGGTGTGATGGAGCTGCTGCTGATCAACCACCCGCTGGACTGCCCGATCTGTGACAAGGGCGGCGAGTGCCCGCTGCAGAATCAAGCGATGTCCAACGGCCGGGCCGACTCCCGGTTCATCGACACCAAACGCATCTTCGCCAAACCGATTGCGATCTCCTCGCAGGTGCTGCTGGACCGCGAGCGCTGCGTGCTCTGCGCCCGCTGCACCCGCTTTTCCGAGCAGATCGCCGGGGATGCGTTCATCGACATGCTCGAACGCGGCGCCGGCCAGCAGGTCGGGGTGGCAGCCGACACGCCTTTCCAGTCCTATTTCTCGGGCAACACCATCCAGATCTGCCCGGTCGGTGCGCTGACCAGCGCCGCCTACCGGTTCCGGTCCCGGCCCTTCGACCTCGTCTCCACCCTGGGTGTGTGCGAACACTGCGCTTCGGGCTGTGCGCAGCGCACCGACTGGCGGCGGGGGATCGTGCTGCGCCGGCTCGCCGGTCACGACCCCGAGGTCAACGAGGAGTGGAACTGCGACAAGGGCCGCTTCGCCTTCGAGTACACCCGGGGCGAAGACCGGATCACCCGGCCGCTGGTCCGGGACAGTTACGGTGAGCTGAAGCCGGCGTCGTGGACCGAGGCGTTGCAGGCCGCGGCCACCGGGTTGCTCGCGAGCCGGGAACGCGGTGCCGGGGTACTCGCCGGTGGCCGGCTCACCGTCGAGGACGCCTACGCCTACGCGAAGTTCGCCCGGGTCGCGCTGGGTACCCACGACATCGACTTCCGCGCCCGGCCGCACTCGGCCGAGGAACTGGGCTTCCTGGCCGCGCACGTGGTCGGCGTGACCCCCGACACCGGTGGGGTGACCTACCGCGACCTCAGCGCTGCCCCCGCGGTGCTCTGCGTGGCGTTCGAGCCGGAGGAGGAGTCGCCGATCGTCTTCCTCCGGCTGCGCCGCGCCGCCCGGGACCGCGCCATGCCGGTGTTCCACCTCGGGCAGTTCACCACCGCCGCGGTGCGCAAGACCTTCGGCACGCTGCTGCGGGTCCCGCCCGGGGGGGAACCGGGTGCCCTGGACAACTTGGACGGTCCGGCGCTGGACGGGTTGCGCGCGCCGGGGGCGGTACTGCTGGTCGGCGAGCGTGCCGCCGAGGTGCCCGGGCTGTACTCGGCGGTGGCCCGGTTGGCCGCGAGTACCGGGGTCCGGATGGCCTGGATCCCGCGACGAGCCGGTGAGCGAGGCGCCCTGGAGGCCGGGGCGGCGCCGACCCTGCTGCCCGGCGGCCGGCTGGTCGCCGACCCGGCGGCCCGCGCCGAGGTCGAGCGCGCCTGGGGCGTGACGCTGCCGAGCCAGCCCGGCCGGGACACCACCGGGATCCTCGCCGCAGCAGCGTCCGGGGAGCTGGACGGGCTGGTCATCGGCGGCCTGGACCCGGCCGATCTCCCGGACCCCCGGCTGGCCGAGCAGGCGCTGAGCCGGGCCAGGTTCGTGGTGAGCCTGGAGATGCGCCCGTCGGCCGTGACCGAGGCGGCCGATGTCGTGTTGCCGATCGCATCCGCAGTCGAGAAGGCAGGTAGTTACCTCGACTGGGAAGGCCGCCGCCGCGAGTTCGCCGCCACGATCACCGCCACCTCGGGTCCGCGTCATGTTAAGGCGACCCTGCCGGACTGCCGTGTGCTGGACAGCCTCGCCATCGAGATGGACGTCGATCTGTTCACTCAGACCCCCGCCGCGGCGTGGGCTGGTCTCGCAGCGCTCAGCGGCTACTTGGGTACCAGCGGGGGTAACAGTGCGGAGTCCCCGCAGGTGCCCGCCGCACCGGTTGCGCAGGTCGGCGAGGGACAGGCTTTGCTGGCCACCTGGCGCCGGCTGCTGGACAACGGATCGATGCAGGACGGCGAGCCGCATCTGGCCGGCACCGCCCGGCCGGCCGTAGCGCTGCTGTCCGAGGCCACCGCCACCGAGCTCGGGGTGCACTTCGGGGGGAAGGTCACGGTATCCACGACGCAGGGCTCGGTGACGCTGCCGGCCGCGGCCGCCGACCTGCCCCCGGGGGTGGTGTGGATCCCGGGTAATTCCGGACCCGCTACCGTCCGCAGCAGCCTCGGTGCCGGCCACGGCGCCGTGGTCACCGTCCGGGGCGGGAACGGCACGACCTACAGACCGGGGACCAACAAGGTGCGGGGAGGTAAGCCATGACGCCCACCGAGGCGCTGCTCGCCGACGACCCGCTCTGGCTCACGGCGCTGAAAGTGGTCGTGATCTTCGTGTTCCTCATGGTCATGACCCTGTTCATGATCTGGATGGAGCGACGGGTGGTGGGGCGCATGCAGCACCGGCCGGGCCCCAACCGGGTCGGGCCCTTCGGGCTGCTGCAATCCCTGGCCGACGGCCTCAAGCTGGCCTTCAAAGAGGACATCACGCCCACCCAGGCCGATCGCCGGGTGTACGTCCTGGCCCCGATCATCTCTGCGGTAGCGGCGTTCACGGCGTTCTCGGTGATCCCGCTCGGCGGTGAGGTGTCGATCTTCGGTGAGCCCACCGTACTGCAGATCACCGACCTGCCCGTCGGGGTGCTCGTCTGGCTGGCCGCCTCCTCGCTGGGCGTCTACGGGATCGTGCTGTCCGGCTGGGCGTCGGGCTCGCCATACCCGTTGCTGGGCTCGCTGCGCTCGGCCGCCCAAGTGATCTCCTATGAGATCGCCCTCGGGATGTCGATCGTCGCGGTGATCCTGTACGCGGGGTCGCTGTCCACCGCAGACATCGTGGCCGCGCAGTCGCAGCAGTGGTGGTTCGTGTTCCTGCTGTTCCCCAGCTTCGCGGTGTTCGTGGTGGCGATGGTGGGCGAGACCAACCGCGCCCCCTTCGACCTGCCCGAGGCGGAGTCGGAGCTGGTCGGTGGGTTCCACACCGAGTACTCGTCGCTGAAGTTCGCGCTGTTCTTCCTCGCCGAGTACGTCAACATGGTCACCGTCTCGGCCATGGCGACCACGCTTTTCCTGGGCGGCTGGCACGCCCCCTGGCCGCTGGCCGGCGGCCCGCTGGACGGCGGCTGGTGGGGCCCGCTGTGGTTCATCGGCAAGACGTTGGCCTTCCTGTTCGTGTTCATCTGGCTGCGCGGAACCCTGCCCCGGCTGCGTTATGACCAGTTCATGGCGCTGGGCTGGAAGTTGCTGGTGCCGGCCAGCCTGGCCTGGATCGTGGTGGTCTCCGGCGTCAGGGCGCTGCGCGGCACCGACGTCACTCCGACCGGGATCCTCGTGGTCGGCGGCATCCTGCTGGGCGCCCTGGTGCTCGTCGCTTTCCTGCTCCCCGAGCGCAAGTCGGCCCAGCCCAGTTCGGTCCAGCTCACAACAGGCCAGCGCAGCGAGGAGGTGCCCACCGCGGGCTCGGACTACCCGCTGCCCCCGCTGGACCTGGCGGTGCCGGCACCACCGCGCCGGCGCGCTGCAGTGACCACAGGCGCGCCACCGATCACGGAGGAGGACGGCCATGGGACTGCTTGATCCGGTTAAGGGTTTCGGGGTCACCTTCTCGACGATGTTCAAGAAGGTTGTGACCGAGGAGTACCCCGAGGTCAAGAAGATCACCGCACCGCGCTTCCACGGCAAGCACCAGCTCAACCGGCACCCGGACGGGCTGGAGAAGTGCGTGGGGTGCGAGCTGTGCGCCTGGGCCTGCCCGGCGGACGCGATCTACGTCGAGGGCGGGGACAACACCGACCAGGCCCGCTACTCGCCCGGTGAGCGCTACGGCGAGATCTACCAGATCAACTATCTGCGCTGCATCGGTTGCGGCCTGTGCATCGAGGCCTGCCCGACCCGCGCGCTGACCATGACCAACGAGTACGAGGTGGCCGACGACAACCGCCAAGACCTCATCTACACCAAGGAGGACCTGCTCGCGCCGCTGCTGTCCGGAATGGAGCAGCCACCGCACCCGATGCGGCTGGGCGATAGCGAGCAGGACTACTACGTGCAGGGTCCGACCCTGGAGCGGCGTTCGGGCGCGGTGGGCGAGGAAGAGCGGTGACCACGCTGGGTGTCCTGCTCGGGGTGCCGCTGCCGTCCCCGGTGTCGACCGACACCATCGGCATCGGGGAGACCGTCGCGTTCTGGATCCTGGGTCCGCTCGCGCTGGCCGGCGGGTTGGCGATGGTGTTCGCCCGCAACGCGGTGCATTCGGCGCTGTGGCTGGCGCAGACCATGCTGTGCCTGGGTGCGCTGTACATGGTCCAACAAGCGCCGTTCCTGGGTTTCGTGCAGATCATCGTCTACACCGGCGCGATCATGATGCTGTTCCTGTTCGTCCTGATGCTGGTGGGCAAGGAAAGCGTCGACTCGGTGGTCGAAGTGCTGCGCGGTCAGCGGGTCGCCGCTGCGCTGGCCGGGATCGGGCTGGCCGTGCTGCTGGTGGCGATGCTGGGCCGGGCCTTCACCGGGGTCACCGCAGCCGGGCTGGTCGGAGTCAACACCACCGGCGGCGGCAACGTCGCCAACCTCGGCCGCATCCTGTTCACCGATTACCTGTTCCCCTTCGAGCTCACCTCCGCGTTGCTGATCACCGCCGCGGTCGGCGCGATGGTGCTGACGTTCACCGAGCGAACCAAGGAGAGCAGGCAGACTCAGCGAGAGCGGGTGGAGGCTCGGATCCGCGGTGCGCGTCCGTCCCCGCTGCCTGGCCCCGGCGTCTTCGCCACCATGAACTCGGTGGCCACCCCGGCTCTGCTGCCCGACGGTTCGGTGGCGACCGAGTCACTGTCCGAGCTGCTGGAGTCCACCTCCCGCGAGCGGCTGGACGACGACGTGCGCAGCGTTGCGGGTGCTGGTGCAGACCCTGATACTCGCGCCCTACCCGGGCCGGTGCCACCCACCGGGTCCGAGGAGGAGGGGCAGAGTGACGGTTCGACCCTGCTGTCATGATGCCTTGGCCCTGCAAGCAGGCCTCGGGCAGGTCTCACGGTGACGCCCACTTACTATCTGCTGTTGTCGGCGTTGCTGTTCACCATCGGCGCGGTTGGCGTGCTGGTGCGCCGCAACGCTGTGGTGGTGTTCATGTGCATCGAGCTGATGCTCAATGCGGTGAACCTGACCCTGATCACCTTCTCCAGGATCAACGGCACCCTGGACGGGCAGATCATGGCGTTTTTCGTGATGGTCGTGGCCGCCGCCGAGGTGGTGGTCGGTCTGGCCATCATCATGGCGATCTTCAAGACGCGTCGCTCGGCCTCGGTCGACGCCGCAAACCTGCTGAAGTACTGAGGCGCGTCCGTGAAGCCGGCTGGCCACCGGGAGCGGGCGGGGGACAGGTGCTCGACCGGTGGCCAGCCGGGGATCAGGTGGGCCAGCGGCTCACCACGGTGTTGAGCACGTTCAGCGCGTCCCCACACACCCGCTCGGTGACGAGTAGACCACTTGGGATGACCAGGGAGGACTTGCGGCTGCGGGTGGCGCTGCACGACTCGGGCTCCCAGAACCCACCCAGGTAGATCGTGTCCCGCCAGCCGTCGCTCTCCCGAACCCCCCACAGCGGAGCGTCGGGGCCCGGTGCGACCCGCTGGAAGTGGAAGCCCTGGTGCTTGGCGATGTCGAGCAGCCGCTTGCCAGTCACCACGTCCGCGCTGTCACCCATGATGGCCCGCTCACTCCCGCCTACCACGATGCGACCAGCCTCGCTGCGTCGTTTGCCAATGCCACGCCTCTCTCCGGAGCCTCGGCCGTCACGCGGCGCCGGCCCATCCCATGCCGTGACGCTAGAGAGTCGCTGAGACTGAACCAAGGATGTTGTAGAAAGTTGCAGGTTGCGATGGCATCCATGCCCGTCGACTGCTGCCGCGTTGGCGCTGGGCCGCTCAGACTAGTTGGGACCACCGCACCTGTTTCAGCACGTCGGATCGACTGGTGCCAGGCCTTGACGGGCACAGCGGTCGGGGTCGAGACTGCGGTTGCAACAACTAGCAACGGCTCTGACCGGAGGGCAGCGATGCACCTGACATTCCTGGGCAAGGATTCCTACCCGCAAAACTCACCGACCCTGTTCACCACTGACCGGGACTCATACGTGGTGCAGGGGTGGATCGTCACCGATCCGGAGATCCTGGCCATGATCGCGGTGTCCGACGACGAGACGATCGTTGAGGTGCCGGCCAAGCTCATGGCACACCTCGCCAAGGACGGGCTCAGCGGCGATGTGGTGAACCTGGTTCCACCGATCGTGCATGTCGCAGCGAACGGCAACTACATCATCAGGGGGCGGCGCGTGACGGACTCCGAGGCGCTGGACCAGATGACCATCCCCGATCATGAAACCTGCGTCGAAGTCTCGCGGTCCGCGGTGGCGGCGCTGGTCGGAGCCTAGATGGACAGCATTACCTATGACGAGTTTGATGCGCTCTTCACGTCATTCCAGCGGGAAGCGATCCATTTAGAGATGCGAGACTCTTACGGTACGGCCGAAGAGATACCGCACCTTCGCAAGTGGGAAGCGGGCGAGCCGGACGACACCGAATGGCTCCAGCCGTGGTTTGATCTGGTCCGTGCCGGAACCCAGGCCGGCAAAGTGTTCCGGCGGGCGCTCATCGTGTCGGAGCCGATCTCCGACTATCGGAAGTGGGCATTTGAGGTAACCCCGCCGTTTGTTGAAGTCGGTGAGGACATCCGCTGGGTTCCGAGGCGCCAGGTGTCCACGGTGGCGCTACCGGGCAACGACTTCTGGTTGTTCGACGATGAGGTCGTGGTCTTCCTGATCTTCGCCGCCAGCGGGCTCGTGGTAGACCGGCACAGGACAACGGACCGCAGCGCGATTGAGTTGTGCCGGACATCGTTCGAGGAAGTGTGGAAGCTCTCCATCCCGCACAGTGAGTACCGGCCGACCTAACCCTGCCAAGCAGGCCCGGGAGGCTCTTGGCGTTCGTCTTCGTGAGATCCGCAAGGAGGCGGGTCTCACGGGACGTGCCTTGGCGGTCGGCATCGGGTGCCATTACACCAAGATCAGCCGCATTGAAAACGGCGGCCAGGCACCCTCCGAGGAGAACATCAGGGCCTGGTGCCGCGTCTGCCGCGCCGAAGACCAGATCCCTGACCTGATCGCCACCACCCGTAGCATCGAGTCGATGTATATGGAGTGGCAGCGGCAGACCCGCACCGGCATGAAGCGCCTCATGCTTTCCTCAGCGCCGCTTTATGAACGCACCAAGCTGTTCCGGATCTATGAGCACAACATCATTCCCGGGCTGTTCCAGACGGCCGAGTACTCAGCGGCAATGCTGCTGTATTTTATCGATTTCCTGGATGCCCAGAACGACCTTGACGCTGCCGTCGAGGCCCGCATGGAGCGGCAGCGCATCGTCTACTCCGGCAATCGTCGCTTCGCGGTGGTGCTCGAAGAGCACGCGATTCGGGAACGTGTGGGGGATCTCGATACCATGGCCGGTCAGCTCGATCGCTTGCTGGGGATGATGTCGCTACCGCGGGTCAGCCTCGGCATCATCCCAGCGGTGGCGCCCCGCAAGGTATTCACGTCCGTTGGCTTCTGGATCTTTGACGACATGATGGTCGGCGTCGAGACACCCACGGCCTATCTAGAGGTCACCCAGCCTCGCGAAATCCGCCTCTACGCCACGATGTTCGAGCAGCTCCAGCAGTCAGCAGTGTACGGAGCCGAAGCCAGAGCGCTGGTGACCCGCGCGATGACCGACCTGGCAAGCGGCTGGGACGAGGCCAACTGACGCAGCCTCCGCTGTCCGAACTGCTGCCATTCGGCTACACCGACGCCACCGCCGACCTCACCACGCCGTCGCCGAGCTCCGTGGCCGGGCATCGATGAATGCCGGATGCTACGTGACTGCTACGATCGTCGCATGTCTGAGGTGGCGTCCCGGGAGCTGCGCAACGACACGGCAGCCGTGCTGAGCCGTGTCCAGGCTGGCGAAGAAGTGACAGTGACTGTGAACGGGAAGCCGGTGGCCCAGCTCATACCGCTCCAACAGACTCGCCGCCGCTGGCTTCCCCGGTCAGAACTGGCCCGCCGGCTCCGCGTGGCGCAGGCCGATCCCGGCTTACGCGACGATCTCGCCATCCTCGCGGGCGATACCACTGACCAGCTCGGGCCCATCCGTTGACCGGACCATCCCGGGGACTGCTCGACACGAGCGTCTTCATCGCCGCCGAGAACGGTCGATCGCTCAAGGAGGAATGGCTTCCGGCGGAGTCTGCGGTCTCCGTCGTCACGCTGGCCGAACTGCACGCCGGGGTTCTCGCGGCTGCGGACACCGAGACGCGGGCAATGCGGATGACCACTCTTGACGCGATAGCCGACATCCAGCTGATCCCGGTGGACGAGGACGCTGCGGTGACCTGGGCACGAATGAGGGTGCACTTGGCGGAGGCCGGTCGAAGAGTGGGTGTCAATGATCTGTGGATCGCCGCCTCCGCGGCAGCGCGCCATTTGCCCGTGATCACTCAGGATGACGACTTCGACCTCCTAGAGGGCGTGGCCGGCCTGACTGTTGTCCGGGTATGACAACGGGCGCTGCTCACCGGGTGCGACGAGGCGGTGGTGGTCTGCCACGGCCACGCCCCTAAACTGACGCGACGGTGACGACGTGGTAGCCGGTGCTGCCTCGGTGTGCTGGAGTGCTGCCAGACCTGCTTGCTCATACCGACGAACGGAGTGGCTGGCGTGACCGAGGTCTTGCCCCCGGTTGATGCCGTGGGGGGAGCTGCGTCGTACGCGTGGCTGCTCGTCGCGCTGCCGGCCTTCGGCGCGCTGGTGCTGCTGGTCGGCGGCCGCCGGACCAACGCCTGGGGGCACCTGCTGGGCTGCGCGACGGTGCTCGCGTCCTTCGGCTACGGCGTGGCGCTGTTCTCCGAGACGCTGGCGCTAGACGCCGAGCAGCGGAGCCGGGAGCTGAGCCTGGGCACCTGGTTCGCGGTCAACTCCCTGCAGGTCGACTACGGCCTGCGGCTGGATCCGCTGTCGTTGACCTTCGTGCTGCTCATTACCGGTGTCGGCGGGCTGATCCACCTCTACTCGATCGGCTACATGGGGCATGACCCTGGGCGGCGCCGGTTCTTCGGTTACTTCAACCTGTTCATCACGGCGATGCTCATCCTGGTGCTCGCCGATAACTTCGTCACGCTCTACCTCGGCTGGGAAGGCGTGGGCCTAGCCTCCTACCTGCTCATCGGCTGGTACCAGAACCGCCCGAGTGCCGCGACGGCGGCGAAGAAGGCCTTCCTGATGAACCGGGTCGGCGACGTCGGCCTGGCCCTGGCGATCTTCCTGATCTGGCGGTCGCTGGGCACGGTGCAGTTCTCCGAGGTATTCGCCCGCGCCGGGGAGATCGGCGGGCCCACCCTGCTGGCGATCACCCTGCTGCTGTTGCTCGGCGCCTGCGGCAAGTCCGGCCAGTTCCCGCTGCAGGACTGGTTGCCCGATGCGATGGAGGGGCCGACCCCGGTGTCCGCCCTGATCCACGCTGCGACGATGGTGACCGCTGGGGTCTACCTCATCGCCCGCTGCAACCCGCTCTACAACCTCACCGAGACCGGGCGGCTGGCCGTCGTGGCGGTCGGTGTGATCACCCTGATGATCGGGGCGATCATCGGCTGCGCCTACGACGACATCAAGAAGGTGCTGGCCTACTCCACGGTCAGCCAGATCGGGTACATGATCCTGGCCGTCGGGCTGGGCCCGGCCGGTTACGCGCTGGCCATCCTGCACCTGCTCACCCACGGCTTCTTCAAGGCCGTGCTGTTCCTCGGTGCGGGCTCGGTGATGCACGCGATGCACGACGAGGTCGACATGCGCCGGATGGGCGGGCTCGCCCGGCACCTGCCGCTCACCTTCGTGCTGTTCACCACCGGCTACCTGGCGCTGATCGGGTTCCCGTTCCTGTCCGGGTTCTTCTCCAAGGATGCGATCATCGAGGCCGCATTCGGCGTGGGTGGCGTCCAGGGCTGGGTCTTCGGCGGGGCGGCGATGCTGGCCGCGGGGATCACCGCCTTCTACATGACGCGACTGATGCTCATGACGTTCTTCGGTGAGGAGCGCTGGCGCAACCTGCGCACTCCCGACGGTGAGAGCTACCACCCGCACGAGGCGCCAGCGGTGATGTGGCTGCCCATGGTGCCGCTGGCGATCGGCTCGGTCGGCGTGGGCTACTTCCTGTACTCGGGTGAACGGTTGGCGCACTGGCTGGAGCCGTCGCTGGGCGCTCTGCAGCACAGCACCGTCGCTCCGTTCCCGGTCGAGCTCGTCCCGTGGCTCACCGTGCTGATCTCCGCGGCGGGTGCCCTGTTGGCCTGGTTGTTCGTCGGCCGGCAACGAGTTCCGGTGCGCCGGCCCGAGCGGGTCTCGCTGCCGGTGGCCGCAGCCCGTGCCAACCTCTACGCCACCGCGATCAATGAGGCAATCATCGCCCGGCCCGGTACCTGGCTCACCCGG
The DNA here is from genome assembly GCA_052390115.1 of Pseudonocardiales bacterium. Lineage (GTDB taxonomy): Bacteria > Actinomycetota > Actinomycetes > Mycobacteriales > Pseudonocardiaceae. The sequence goes on from JBQTHE010000082.1 coordinate 40,368, forward strand.
GCGCTGGTGTTCGTGGACAACAAGGGCGTCGACGGGGTGGTCAATGGCACCGCGGCGCTGCTCGGTGGCACGTCAGGCCGGATGCGCAGGATGCAGACCGGGTTCGTGCGCAGCTACGCGCTGGGCATGCTGGGAGGCTCGGTCGTGGTGATCGCCTTGCTGCTGGCGGTGAGCTACCAATGAGCGTGGTGCCAACCGGTGGGGGCCTGCTGCTGGCGATGCTGCTGCTGCCCCTGGTGGGCAGCCTGCTGGTGGCGCCGATGCGCACCGCTCCGGTCGCAGCCAAAGTCACCGCGCTGGCGTTCGCGCTGGGCGAGCTGGTGCTGGCCGCACTGGCCTGGTCGGCCTATCAACCCGGGGGTGAGCGGCTGCAGCTGCTGCTGTCCACCGAGTGGATCCCGGCCTTCGGGGCTCGCTTCGCGCTCGGCGTCGACGGCATCGCGCTGGTAATGATCGCGCTGCTCGCCTTGCTGGTGCCGATCGTGATGGGGTCGTCCTGGGAGGAGAAGCTGCCCGAGGGCCGCACCACGGCGGGCTTCTATTCCCTGCTGCTGGCCACCCAGTCGATGATGATCGGGGTCTTCGCAGCCACCGACGTCTTCCTGTTCTACCTGTTCTTCGAGGTCATGCTGGTGCCGATGTACTTCCTGATCGGCCGCTTCGGCGGGCCGCGACGGCAGTACGCGGCGGTGAAGTTCTTCCTGTATTCGCTGCTCGGCGGGCTGGTCATGCTGGCCAGCGTGATCGGCGTGTTCGTGGTGAGCTCGCAGCGGCTGGGCCAGGGCACCTTCGACTGGGCCACCCTGGTGAGCATCGCCGGGACCATCCCGCAGAGCACCCAGATCTGGCTGTTCCTCGGGTTCTTCGTCGCGTTCGCGATCAAGGCGCCGCTGGTGCCGCTGCACACCTGGCTACCCGACGCCGGTGCCGAGGCGCCGATAGGCGTCGGTGTGCTGCTGGTCGGCGTGATGGACAAGGTCGCCATCTACGGCTTCCTGCGCTACTGCCTGCCGCTGTTCCCCGAAGCGTCCCGGGCACTGGCGCCGCTCGTGCTGGTGCTCGCCGTCACCGGGATCATCTACGCCGCGCTGCTCGCCGTCGGCCAGTCCGACCTGAAACGGTTCGTGGCCTACACCTCGGTGGCGCACTTCGGTTTCATCGGATTGGGCGTCTTCGCCTTCTCCACCCAGGCTCAGGCCGGCGCAGTGCTCTACATGGTCAACCACGGCATCACCACCGGGATGCTGTTCATCGTGATCGGGATGCTGATCGCTCGGGGCGGCTCCCGGCTGATTGCCGACTACGGCGGCGTGGCGGCGCTGGCTCCGGTGCTGGCCGGGATGATGCTGGTCGCCGGGCTGGCATCGCTGTCGCTGCCCGGCACCAACTCGTTCGTCTCAGAGTTCATGGTGCTCGTCGGCTCCTACCCGCGCCAACCGGTGTTCACGATCATCGCCACCGCGGGGATCATCCTGGCCGCGCTTTATGTGTTGTGGGTCTACCAACGGGTCATGCAGGGCCCCCTGCGGGGCGCCGCTGTAGTCGGGGCGCTGGATGGGCCGGGGACCGCGACAGCGCCGGAAGCCGCCGCGCAGCGCCAGCGTGCCCGGTTCCCCGACCTGTCGATCCGGGAGGTCGTGGTGCTGGCGCCGCTGGTGGCGCTCATCCTGCTGCTCGGGTTCTACCCGCAGCCGGTGCTGGATGTGATCAATCCTTCGGTCGGAGCCACGCTCACCGAGGTTGGCCTGACCGACCCGGTCGTCGAGCAGGGAGGCAACTGAGGTGCTCGACGGTGAACTCCTTGCGGGATTTCTGGCGCAGATCCCGCTGCTGCAACCGCCCGCGATCGACTACGGGGCGATCGCCCCGGTGCTGGTGGTGCTCGGGGCGGCGTGCATCTCCGTGCTGGTAGAGGCCTTCGTGCCGCGCTCGGCGCGGTGGTCGGCCCAGGTCGGGCTGTGCCTGCTCACGCTGGGGACGGCCGGTGCCGCGCTGGGTGTGCACCTCTACTCGTTCTCCCGGGACGGCACCAGCGACGTCATAACGCTGGCCGGGACGGTCGCCGTCGACGGTCCCGCGCTGTTCCTCTGGGGCACGCTGCTGGCGCTGGGTCTGGGAGCGGTGTTGCTCATCGCGGATCGATCGGTGGAGCCGGGGGGTGCGTTCACCGCCGACGCCGCGGTGCGTCCGGGCACCGCACAGGATCGAGCGCAGGCCCTGGGCAGCTCGACCGGAACCTCGACGGGCACCGTGACAGCCACCACGATGCAGACCGAGGTCTTCCCGCTGTTCCTGTTCTCGCTGGGCGGGATGATGGTCTTCACCGCGGCCAACGACCTGCTCACCATGTTCATCGCGCTCGAGGTGCTCAGCCTGCCGCTGTACCTGATGTGCGGGCTGGCCCGGCGACGCCGGCTGCTGTCCCAGGAGGCGGCGGTCAAGTACTTCCTCCTGGGAGCGTTCTCGTCGGCTTTCTTCCTGTACGGGGTGGCGTTGCTGTACGGCTACGCGGGCTCGGTCACCCTGTCCGCGATCGCCGAGGCGTCGGTGGGCATCGACCGGCCGGACACCCTGCTGTTCGGCGGGCTCGCGCTGCTGGTGATCGGGCTGCTGTTCAAGGCCTCGGTCGGGCCGTTCCACACCTGGACCCCGGACGTCTACCAGGGCGCACCGACGCCGGTGACGGCGTTCATGGCGGCCTGCACCAAGGTGGCTGCCTTCGGGGCCATCCTGCGGGTGCTGACGGTGGGTTTCGAGGGCACCCGCTGGGAGTGGCGCGGCCTGCTGTGGGGTGTCGCGATCGCCTCGATGGTGATCGGCGCGGTACTGGGTCTGACCCAGACCGACATCAAGCGAATGATCGCCTACTCCTCGGTGGCGCACGCCGGCTTCCTGCTGGTCGGGGCGATCGCGCTGACCGAGGCCGGCCTGTCCGGCACGATGTTCTACCTGCTCGCCTACGGCTTCACCACGTTGGCCGCGTTCGGGGTGGTCACGCTGGTGCGCGACGCCGACGGTGAGGCCACCCACCTGTCGCAGTGGGCCGGGCTGGCCAAACGATCGCCGTTGACCGCCGCGGTCTTCGCGTTCCTCCTCTTCGCGCTCGCCGGAATACCGCTGACCAGTGGTTTCACCGGCAAGTTCGCGGTGTTCAGCGCTGCCGTGGCGGACGGGATGGCGCCGCTGGTGGTGGTGGCGCTGGTGGCCAGTGCGGTGGCCGCCTTCTTCTACCTGCGGGTGGTGGTGCTGATGTATTTCAGCGAACCCGCCGCTGACGGTCCGACAGTGAGCGTCCCCGGGGCGTTTACCACTGCCGCGATCACGCTCGGCGTGGTGGTCACGTTGTTACTGGGAGTGCTGCCCACCTTCGCTCTGGACTGGGCCGCGCTCGGCGCGTTCGCCTCCTGATGTGGATGAACGGGTCGACATCCGAGCAGGTCGCCGGCGTAGAGCTGGCTGACCCGGCGTTGCGAGCTGCTCTGGAACGTGGTTTGGAGCAGGTCGAGGATCTGCTGCACCGGGAGGTGAAAAGCGAGTTCCGCTTCCTCACCGAGACATCGCTGCACCTGATCGACGCCGGAGGCAAGCGGTTCCGTCCGCTGTTCACCCTGCTCGCCGGGCAGTTCGGGCGGGACGGCGGGCCAGGGCAGGAGCAGGACGTGGTGCGCGCGGCCGCGGTCGTGGAGCTGGTGCATCTCGCCACGCTCTACCACGACGACGTGATGGATGAGGCCACCATGCGCCGCGGGGCGGTGAGCGCCAACGCCCGATGGGACAACACGGTCGCGATCCTCACCGGCGATTTCCTGTTCGCGCACGCTTCCCGACTGGTCGCCGACCTGGGACCGGACGCGGTGCGGATCATCGCCTGCACCTTCGCCGAGCTGGTCACCGGCCAGATGCGCGAGACCGTGGGCCCGGCCCCCGGCACCGATCCGGTGGCGCACTACCTGGCGGTGGTCGCGGAGAAGACCGGCTCACTCATCGCCACTGCAGGCCGCTACGGCGCGATGTTCTCCGGCGCTTCCCAGGAGCGCATCGACGCGCTGCGCCGGTTCGGTGAGAAGATCGGCATCGCGTTCCAGATCTCCGACGACATCATCGACATCGCCTCACCGGCCGACCAGTCTGGCAAGACCCCGGGTACCGACCTGCGCGAGGGCATCCGAACCCTGCCGATGCTCTACGCGCTGGCCGAACCGGGCGTCGACCGGCTTGGCGTGCTGCTGGCCGGCCCGCTCACCGATGACACCCTGATCGCCGAGGCGTTGCACCTGCTGCGGACGTCACCGGGCCTCGATCGGGCGGTGGCCGCGCTGCGCTCCTACACCGACTCAGCCCGCGCCGAACTAGCCGTACTACCGGCTGGCCCCGCCCGAGAAGCCCTAGCCTCGGTCACCACCTACCTCTCCGCCCGCACCGGCTAGCGCAGTCTGGATGCAGACTGCTGTAATCGCGGGCTCAATAGGAGCGTTCTGCATCCAGACTGCGCGGGAAGGCGGAACGGAGGGAGGCGAGTTGGGGGGCGGTTTCGTAGGTCACTGCGTCGGCGTGCTCGGGCATTGCGGCGGTGGCACGGAGGGCGGCCTTGGTGGCGATGACGAGGTCGCGGGGGGCTGTTGCGGCCCGGCGGGCGAGTTCCACGGCGGCGGCCACTACCGCTTCGTGGGCGGCGGATGAGCGGGGCTCGTCGTTGACGTCGACCAGGCGGTAGGCCAGGCCGGTGCGCACCGCCTCCTGGGCGTCCAGCGGCTCGCCGAACAGCGCCATCGCCGCAGCGGTCTGCCGACCGGCAGCGCGTTGCACCAGCCACGTCATGCCGCCGCCGGGATGGATGCCCAGCTGCAGGAACCGGGCGTCGAAGGACGCGCCGGGGCCGACCAGGCGCAGGTCGCAGGCCAGTGCCAGGTTGAGCCCGGCCCCCACCGCTGGCCCGTTGACGGCGGCGATGGTGGGCACTGCGGCGTTCGCCACAGCGAGGAAGCCGACGTAGATGCGGTGCAGGTCGGCGACCGAACCGGACTTGCCCACGGCCGCGAGCGCGGCGAGATCGCCTCCGGCGCAGAACGCTGGCGGGGTGCCGGTGACCACGATGGCGTGCACCGACTCGTCACGGTCGCATTCCTCGACGGCACGAGCCAACCGGTCGGACAGGTCGAGGGTCAGGGCGTTTCGGCGGGCCGGATCGGACACCGTCAGCACGGCGACGCCGCCGCGCCGTTCCAGAAGCACATCCATGCTTGTGAGTGTGTAACAGTGTTCTAGCCCTCAACGCCACTCACGGGTCGCGCAGCGGCACTTTTTCCAGCAGGGTGGAGAGCACCACGGTGGATACCGTCCGATCCACGAACTCCACCGCCCGGAGTCGTTCCAGCGCGGTCTCCAGGTGCGCGATGCCGCCGGCGCGCAGGTGCACGATCGCGTCCGCTGCCCCGGACACCGTGTAGGCCGCCACCACCTCGGGCAGCGCTACCAGGCCGGCCCGGATCCGGGTGGGGGACACGTTGCCCCGGCAGTGCACCTCGACGAAGGCCTCGGTGCCCCAGCCCAACGCCCCGGGGTCGACCACCGCGGTGAAGCCCCGCAGCACGCCGGCGTCGAGCAGCTTGTCCACCCTGCGCTTCACAGCGGGAGCCGAGAGCCCGACGATCCCGCCGATCTCCGAGTAGCTGGAGCGGGCGTCGGCAACCAGCTGCGCCACGATCTGATGGTCTAGTGTATCCATGCGCAACATTCTGCTGGTACATGGGCAATAAAACGACATTGAGCTCTGAAGCTGGCGCTGCATACCATCGGATCATGTCGTCCGCTCTGAGATCAGCGAGGTCACTGCGCTGGGGGACCGCGCGCCGGTACCTGATGTGCCCGCCCCGGTACTTCACGGTGAGCTACGTGATCAACCCTTGGATGGACCCCAGCCGGCCGGTGGACGCCGCACGGGCGATGGCGCAGTGGACAGCGCTGGCCGACACCTACCGCGCGCTCGGGCACACGGTGGAACTGATCGGCGCCGAGCCGGACCTACCGGACATGGTGTTCGCGGCCAATGCCGCCACGGTGATCGGCGGCGTCGTGCTGGGCGCCCGGTTCCGGGACAGCCAACGGGCCGCCGAGGCGGAGCACTACCGGCGCTGGTTCGCCGCGCACGGCGCACCGCAGATGGTGATGCCCAACGCGGTCAACGAGGGTGAGGGAGACCTGGCCTGGACCGGTCGGCTGCTGCTGGCCGGCACCGGGTTTCGCACCGAGCCGGCGGCGCACGCCGAGGCACAGGAGGTACTCGGGGTGCCGGTGGTCTCGCTGCGGCTGGTCGACCCGTACTACTACCACCTCGACACCTGCCTGCTGGTGCTCGACGATTCACCGGCCTCCCCGCTGATCGCCTATTACCCGGGTGCGTTCTCGCCCGGTTCGCAGCGGGTACTGGCGCGGTTGTTCCCCGACGCGGTGCCCGCCAGCGCGGCGGACGCGGCGTGCCTGGGGCTCAACGGGGTGTCCGACGGCCGCTCGGTGGTGCTGCCCGTCGAAGCGGTGGATCTGGGCTGCGCGCTGGCCGCCCGCGGTTTCGAACCGGTCTTCGTCGACGTGTCAGAACTCCGCCGGGCCGGCGGCGGCCCCAAATGCTGCACCCTCGAACTCCGCCCCTAAACCCCGCGTGTCAGGCTCCTGTGCCCGGTGTGTCGTCCTTTCGTGCCCGGTGTGTCCGCCGCTGCTGCACGGTGTGTCGGTGGGGGCGGGCGCGGAACCCCGCACCCGGTGGGCGCGTTGCAGTGGTGGAGCCCGAACAAACCGGGAGGTTGACCACCGTGCACAACCACGTCAACGGGCTGAAGACAGCGCTGCTGCTCGGCGGGCTGTCGGCGCTGGTCGTATTGATCGGGTCATCCTTCGGCAGCACCGGAGTGCTCATCGCGCTGGTGCTCGTGGTAGGGATGAACGCCTACGCCTACTTCAACTCGGACAAGCTGGCCCTGCGAGCGATGCACGCTCGACAAGTGTCCGAGCCCGAGCAGCCCACGATGTACCGGATAGTGCGGGAGCTGGCCACCGACGCACGCCAGCCCATGCCACGGCTGTACGTCAGCCCGACGCAAGCACCCAACGCCTTCGCCACCGGCCGCAACCCGCGCAACGCGGCGGTGTGTTGCACTGTCGGGATCCTCGAGCTGCTCGATGAGCGCGAACTGCGCGGAGTGCTCGGCCATGAACTGTCACATGTCTACAACCGGGACATCCTGATCTCCTCTGTCGCCGGGGCACTGGCCGGCATGGTGACGGCGATGGCGAACCTGGCGATGTTCGCAGGACTGTTCGGCGGTGGCGGCGACCGCCCCAACCCGATCGCCATGATCCTGATCGCGCTGCTCGGCCCGATCGCGGCCGGCATCGTGCAGATGGCGGTGAGCCGATCGCGGGAGTACCAGGCCGACGCCTCCGGCGCGCAGCTCACAGGCGACCCGCTGGCGCTGGCCAGCGCACTGCGCAAGCTGGAGTACGGCACCCGCGCCGCGCCGCTTCGCCCGGAGCCTGCGTTGACCTCGCAGTCCCACCTCATGATCGCCAACCCGTTCCGGCCGGGCGACGGCGCGGCGCGGTTGTTCTCCACGCACCCGCCGATCGCGGAGCGGGTCAACCGCCTCGAGGAGATGGCTCGGCGCCAGCTGCCCTGACGTCAACGCGCGGAGCGGGCGACCTCCATGACGTACCGGCCGTAGCCGGACCTCGCCAGCGACTCGCCGAGTGCGTGACAGGCCTCGGCGTCGATGAAACCCATCCGCAGGGCGATCTCCTCCAAGCAGGCGATCCGCACCCCCTGGCGGTGTTCGAGCACTTGCACGAACTGACCTGCCTCGAGCAGCGACTCGTGGGTCCCGGTGTCCAGCCAGGCGAACCCGCGACCCAGGTCGATCATCGTCGCCCGGCCCTGCCGCAGGTAGTGCAGGTTCACGTCGGTGATCTCCAGCTCGCCGCGCGCGGACGGGGTGAGCGAGCGGGCGATCTTGACGACGTCGTTGTCGTAGAAGTACAAGCCGGTGATCGCCCTGTTCGAGCGGGGCGTTTCCGGCTTCTCCTCGATGGAGATCAACTTTCCGGTGCCGTCGACCTCGCCGACCCCGTAGCGCTGCGGATCTTTGACCGGATATCCGAACAGCACACAACCGTCGACTGTGGCGGCACACTGCTGGAGGGTGGTGGCGAAGCCGTGTCCGTAGAAGATGTTGTCGCCCAGGACCAGGGCGACCGGGTCGTCGGCGATGAAGTCCGCGCCGATCACGAAGGCCTCGGCCAGGCCGTTGGGTTCGGGCTGCTCGGCGTAACTCAGCCGCAGCCCCAGCGTGGTGCCGTCACCGAGCAGGCGGCGGAACAGCGGCAGATCCAACGGGGTGGAGATGACCAGAATCTCCCGGATCCCGGCCAGCATGAGCACCGAGAGCGGGTAGTACACCATCGGTTTGTCATACACCGGCAGCAGCTGCTTGGAGACGGCCTGGGTGATCGGATGTAGCCGACTGCCATTGCCGCCGGCGAGGACGATTCCCTTCACCTGTAATTCGTAAACTGCAGGGCGACACCGAATTCGCGGCTTTTCAACAGGGCGATGACGGCTTGCAGGTCGTCGCGCTTCTTGCCCGAGACGCGAAGCTGGTCGCCCTGGATCTGGGCCTGGACGCCCTTGAGCTTCTCGTCGCGTACCGCCTTGGCGATCTCCTTGGCCTTGTCCTGGCTGATGCCCTGCAGGATCCGCCCGGTGGTCCGGTAGACCTTGCCCGAGACGGCCGGCTCGTCCACCTCGAAGGACTTCAGCGAGATGCCCCGCTTGACCAGCTTGCCCTTCACCACGTCGAGGGCGGCCCGGCACCGCTCCTCGGTCTCAGCCTCGATCGTCATCGCCTCCTCACCGGCCCAGGTCACCTTCGCCCCGGTACCTCGGAAGTCGAACCGGGTCGACAGCTCCTTGGCCGCCTGGTTGAGCGCGTTGTCCACTTCCTGCCGGTCCACCTTGCTGACCACATCGAACGACGGATCCGCCACCGCATCCTCCTCCGCTGAGCCGGGTGCCGACCTTACTCGTCATGCCGGTGTCACCCTGTGTATCGTTGCCCACGGCTGGCACACTCCGGCCACCAGGCGGGTTGCCCGAGCGGCCAATGGGAGCGGACTGTAAATCCGTCGGCTGATGCCTTCCAAGGTTCGAATCCTTGACCCGCCACC
>JBQTHE010000083.1:0-10701 GCA_052390115.1 Pseudonocardiales bacterium
ATGTCTTGGTGATCACGCGGCATCAGATGAAGCCGGAAGATGGCGACCGGCTTAATCGGCTTCGGCACATCAAGGTGACGTTGCTGTTCACGTATTCGGGTATTGATAACAAGAAGATTGAGCCGTATCCGTCGCATGTGGCCGTTGAGTCGTTGACGTTGATGAGTTCCCCGGTACGGCGCAGGTATCGGACGGTGTTGTATTGGCGTCCCCTTGTGCCGGCAATCAGGTGGGGACGGCGATGGCTCTTCGGCTCTTTTCTGACGACCAGCGCGGCCTCTTCATCTCCGTAGATGGGCCAAGCGGCGCGGGAAAATCGACCATTGTGCAGCACCTTGCGCAAATGCTGGTTGCGCGCGGCGAGACCGTTCACGTCACCGCCGAGCCGTCCAACGGCCCTATCGGGACGTTGGCGCGTGAGCTGACCGAGACGGTCACCGGCCACGCCCTGGCATGCTTGTACGCGGCAGACCGGTATCACCACGTCGAAACCGAGATACGGCCACACCTCGAAAACCGCACGATGGTTATTTCCGACCGCTACATACCCTCCGGCCTAGTCATTCAACGCTTCGACGGCATCGACCTCGCCTTCCTTTGGCAACTCAACGCCGAAGCGGACCGGCCCGACCTAGCCGTCATCCTGGAAGCTGACCCCGACGTGATCGCGCAACGGCTCGATGAACGCGGCCCCCACAACCGTTTCCAACTCTCACCCGGCAGCAGCCACGCCGAAATCTATTTCTACAAGCAAGCAACCGAACAGCTAATAAAAGCAGGTTTCGATGTGCTGCGCGTGGACTCCAACCAGCGGGCGGCTCAACACGTCGCTGCGCACGTCCTCGACCGTCTCGCCACATTCTTTGCGCCCCGAAGGAGTTGAACATGCAAGGCCGAGACCCCAATTACGTACGCGCCATGAGCTGCCCGCGCTGCGGGGCTGTTGCTCCCGTTCCTCCTGGTGTGGGTGCGGGTCAGGGGGTGGCGAGACCACACGCTGCCACTGCGGGCGCACTGATCCCGCCGCCCCCAGGGCACCACCACCGCAGGGCAGCACGGTGACCGCCACCAACGGCGATGGTGGGCCGTGTGCCGGCGCGGCGGTGACCGGGGATCGGCCGGTGGTATTGGTCCGCTATCGCCCCGGCGTGACCGGGCAGACCGCCCGCATCGTTCACGTGGTCCCGCTACCCACCGATTCGCAGGCGGGCGCGGTCAGCGCACTGTGCGGCGCGCTGCTGAGCCTCCACAACATCGAGACCGTCACCCCCGGCCAGGGCATGCCCTGCCGGCTCTGCGTCGTCAACCACGTCACCAGCAGCACTGCGACCCGGGAGCCACCCGCGACCAATCCCGACGGTGCGGATACCGCGGGGCCGGCCGCTGGTGGGGTCACCTTCCAAGAATGGGGCTGGCCGGTGACCTGCCATCGTGACCAGATACAGCTTAGCCTGCACCACGACGTGTCGGCCCTGACGATCCCGATCCCGCTGTGCACCACGGTGACCGAGATCCTCACCCAGCGACGGTGCGCCCCACCGGTGCTGGCCCACCCCTACACCCCCGATCACCGGATCGTGCTCACCGGACAGAGATATGACGTGACGCTGCCCCTCCGCATCAGGTGCACCGGGTGATCGGCGTCCTGCTGCTGCCTCCCACCGTGACCCCACGCGGGCCGATCACCTGGGTACGGCCACCCGGGGAGAACTCCCTGCGGCTGTGCCGCGAGATCGACCTTTTTGGGGCGGTGCGCACCGCCCTGAACGACCCACCGCCCGACCGCGACCCACCCCACTAAAGCGTGAGCGGGAGCCTCGAGTCGCTCACGGGCGTCACGTCTGTACCTAAGATCTGCTCATCCCTTCGGCATCTTTAATAAGTGGATCGTCGGCCTCTTCATGCACAGCCCTTCGAATGTCATCGGATATGCCCATCAAGGCGCACACCACCCCATCCAGCTCTTCGAGCTGACCAGGCGCTGCATCAGTGTGTGACTCCGTTATAAGTGATGCAATCTCGGCAAGACGGACATGTTCGCGCCTCGACTCATCGTATGAAGGAATAAGGAGATACTCAACAACGCTCGCACCCAGGCTGAGCTGTGCGGCGTACGCCGATACAGCTCCTGCCACCACAGGCGCGTTCAGGAAACCAGTCAAATACGCCGCCTCGTCGTGGCTGGCACATGGTACGAAATATAGCTTGTGGTCAGGGATCATTATCTTGCACCCAAGGAGCGGGTCGGCGTAATGACCCATATACGCCGCTGCGAACTTGCCGCCGCCGAGTTCACGCCAGGCAACTTTAAACGGAGAGAACGTGTATTCGCCCGTGCTCCACACCGACCAGTACGGCGCTCCTGTCCGCATCTGAAACCGTTTGTAGCTGGACCGAGTCTCAAGAATTTCTTCAAAACGCGCGAGGAATCGGTGGGTGCGCGGCGCGTCCGACGGCAGGTCCGGATCGCCGTGCATTTCACGCTGCGGTACCAGGATTCGATACTCAGGATCGGGTGCCGCTCTAAATGCACTGACCCCCTCGCCGCGTACAAGCGGGAACACGTGCTCCGCCTCTACGATCGCTCGCACTTCAGGAATATCTCGCCGTCGGCCACGCAAGGGATCATTCGTGATCAATACTGTCTTCGCGACGCGACTAGCCTCGGCCCTAACAAAAAAAATACCATTCGCGTCTGTGGTAACCCCCTTTCGAGCGCGGTACGAAGCTTCTTGCTGCCCAAATAGGTGTGCCCATACGTCGTGTAAAGCACGAGTCCCCTTGAGCCACGGCCCAGCGTCACTCCCAGGAACCGGCATCGCCTGGAGTTCAACGCTCGTCGACTCGGCTCGAAACGATGCCGAATCCTTGAACGACCGCTTCACGGATCTCCGGTTCTTTGAATTGCGCGGTGGGGTCCAGACACGATACGCGACAGGGTACCTCGTCTCCGTTCCCCGAGTAATCGCTAAAAGAGTCGCATGATTACTCACGCCCTCGAACGGCGCGACCGCAGAGAAATCTTCGACGAAGTCAACTCGCATGTCCACTTTCGCCGCATCAAGATGCCACCGGCGAAAGCCTTGGCTTGACTCGTTCGCGAATACTGTTCCGGTAATGAAGAAAGCCAAGCGGCCAGACTCTGCTAGGTATTTGTCAACTGCTTCGTAAGTAATGACCGTCGAAATGTCCGATTCGATTCCACCGACCCATCGGTCAACGCTGAAAACGCCCAACTCCAGGCAGCGCGCCTTGATGAAGTTTGCGTACTCAGGCGGCAGATGACTCCACTTGACCCATGGTGGGTTGCCCACTACGAACTTGCATCGCGGAATTGATCCGGCCGCGAAGCGATCCCCCAGGACGGCGCACCATATACCGTTCCAACCCTGCACGTGCAGCTTGGAAAGTGTCTCGAAGAACTCGGCTATGCCCACATGGGAGACATCGGGGAGGGCCCCCAGGTCGAACTCAGTTGAAAGTGACTCCATGATTCGGCCACTGCTATAGTCGGCGTCAATAAGGTCTCTAGCGCGACCGAGCAGCGAAAAGAATCTGTCGTCGTTTACGATGTCTGAGGGCAACCGGAACTTCATTAAGCCCATCTCGGTCTGAAGCTCATGCTCATAGACCCCATCTGCGGCCGCCCGTGCCGAGTTTATCGCGTCAGCCAAAAACACCGGAAGACGAATTGGATCGGCAGCGTCGAGCCGGTCGGACAAAAAAACCACAAGCGACGCGCGCGCTGCTAAAACCGCCAGCGGATTTAGGTCCAAGCCCCACAACCCGTCGAGCAGCAGCCGTGCTGAGGCATGCGGATTGACGGCGAGCCGGCGCTTCAGCGCTTCAAGAATGAAAGTGCCGGACCCGGCTGTGGGGTCCAGAAGTGTCTCCTCTGGAGACCACGCAACTTGATCGAGGGCGTGTTCGGCCAACCAGTCCGGCGTGTAGTACTCCCCAAGCGCGTGACGTAACGCCCTCGGTACAAAACTCATGTAGAGACCCTTGAAGAGATCGCGAGTAGACTCGGCGTTCTTTCTGCTTACATCGAAGTTGATGACGTTGAGGGTATCTATCAATGACGACAGGTCTTCGGAGTAGGTCGGCCAAGCCTGATCGTCTTGATACCAGGCGAAGAAGTCACCGTTAAGCATGTTCAGAATGCCTGCATCTGCGAACAACTGCCCCGATTCGAGCAAATCGATACGACTTGCGATCGACACGTTGCTGTCAGCAATGTCTTGGCTCGATTCGCGGAGCGACATTGCCGCGACTATCTTGGCAACAACTGCAATGTACGTATTCAAGGCGTAGAGGTAAGCCGCGGGGTCTTCCTCGTAATTCTGCCCATGGGCGCGCCCCTGCGTGCTCAAGAGATTCTTAAGCCGGTCGGATTGAAGTCCTACGACTTGCCCGAAGAGCCGGCGCCATTCGATATAGAGCAGCGTGGTCTTCGTGGTCTTCATGGTCTTCGACTTCGGCTTAATGGAGGCGCGCACAGCAGTGTATAACTTCGGGAGCAGGCGACTCCCCACGTCAGAATCCGGACCCGCCAGTTGCGAAAGAACACGTGGATGCACTAACGGCGCACCGTCGTCTCTCAGCATCTGAAGAAGACGGGTGGCGCTTGTTTCGGCAAAGGGGCCGATAGCCTCCCAGGCGAACTCCGAGCCATCATACCGCCCGAACGATATATGAGCCCCGTCCCACACGATTAACGAGTACTCGTCGAGCGGACGGCCTTCCTCTTCGGCCAGCATTTCAGCGTACTCGTTGGCTTGATCTTGGGCGTGCGCGATCACCCTCAACGCCGCGCCACCAGAAAAGCTCCGTGGTGGCTCGTACTCAATGACCACGCCGCCATGAGCGACGTCGGTAAACCGGGTCTTCGCCGCATCACCGCCGCGTAAGGTCCGCTCCAACTGGTAAGCAGTCCAGACGATGCCAGCGCGGCCACATGCGGATTCAAGGGCTTTCTCAAGCTCGTGCCGGAGGTTTTCCTCATTAGGAGACCCTGCCGTAGCGGTTGCAGCGGCAGTAACGAGCCCCGAGGCCTCCATTCCAATGCTGGTGCTCATCTGGCTCCTCAGCAGTCCCACCGCGTCTGCCTGTCGCTCCCACGCGGGCCGTCGGCGACCCTATCCTTACCCGACGGGGCCGACAGTTTCGTCCTCCGTCTCGCACAGAGGTCGGCACCATAGGTCGCCTGCCGTCCGGCGTCGTACGCCGCTGCCGAATCTGCCGATCTGTCTCCATGGTCAAGGCGGGCCGCCTGCGGCAGCGCGCTCAGCGCACCCGAACCAACCCGTAGGCGCTACACGCCGCCCTGGTGGGTGAAATGGGGGCTGCTGCCGCGCGTAGCAGCCTTACGTGCGCCGAGTTCGACACCAGGGCTGCCCGGGCGGCTTCGGACAGCCCTGGGGTCGAGCTCGGCGACAGCAGAGCGGTCATGGTCACCCGTCGAAGCAAGCGCCGGACGTACCCCGACGCCGGGCGACGGGGAATTCAGTGCGCCGTCCAGCCGCCGTCCATCGACAGCGACGAGCCGGTGATCGACGACGACGCCGGTCCGTAGAGCACCGCCGCGACCTCGGCGACCTCGCCGGGCTCGATGAGCCGTTTCACCGCCACCGGGGTGAGCATGATCTGCTCGATGACGGTGTCCCCGTCGATGCCGTGCGTGCGGGCCTGGTCGGCGATCTGCTTCTCGACCAGCGCGGTGCGCACGTAAGCGGGGTTGATGCAGTTGCTCGTGACGCCGTGCGCAGCGCCCTCCAGAGCGATGACTTTCGACAGCCCCTCCAGGCCGTGCTTGGCGCTGACGTAAGCCGCCTTGAACGGGCTCGCCCGCAACCCGTGCGCGCAGGAGATGTTGACAACCCGGCCCCAGCCACGGCCGTACATGTGCGGAAGGGTCCGCCGGGCCAACCGGAACGGGGCTTCCAGCATCACCCGCAGGATCAGCGAGAAGCGGTCGGGGTCGAACTCGGGCACCGGCGCGACGTGCTGCACGCCCGCGTTGTTGACCAGCACGTCGACCTCGGCGGGCAACGCGTCCACGGCGTCGAGGTCGGACAGGTCGCACGGCACCGGCTCAACGCCGGGCACCTCGTCGGCGAGGACCTTGAGCCCTGCCTCGTCGCGGTCCACGGCAAGCACCGCCGCACCGTCGGCCACCAACCGCCGGGCCAGCGCGGCGCCAATCCCCGACGCGGCCCCGGTCACCAGCGCGGTGCGACCGGCAAGCACGGCCGCACTCGAACCAGTGGTCATGGCCGCCGACGCTACGCCGGGCCAGTGGCGGGCGCACCAGACCGGACAGCCGGCATGAGCCAAGATCGCCGCGTAGCGTAGATCATGATCACCCTGAATGCCCCGCCATTCTGGCGACCATGCCCTCGCAGCTGCGCACCACCACCCGGCACGCGTCGGCCGCCGCCCGGCCGGAGAGCGGGTTCTCGGCCCGCCGGTGCCAGCGAGTGAGTGCTTCCAGGGCAGCCTGTCGCAGCTCGTCGGGCCCGGAGCCGGGTGGCTGCCCCAGCCGCACCTCCGGGGCGCCACCGGACCCACCGAGCAGCCGTTCCGCTTCCTCCAGCTCCGTCTTCGGCAGGTTGACCGCACCCGACCGCAGCGCGGACAGCAGCCGCAGCTCGGCGAACTCGTGCGCGCCGGCGAGGATGCGTTCCACCTCCCCGAGCAGCGGCCCGATGTCTGCGCGCGGGTCGCCGGCGTGCAGCACGCTATCCAGCGCCACCAGGGCTGAGCGGGCCTTGAGCAGGTCGCGACGCTCGGTGAACTGCGTGTTCAGCACCGACCGCAGCTCGTCGAGCCCACTGCGGCGCACCAGTTCCTCGGCGAGTGCACCCGGAGTGTCCGTCGTGCCCTGTCGGATGAGCGTCACCGACAGCCGGAGTCCGAACAGGCCAAAGCGGTCCAGCAACCCGCGCCTGGCCTCCGAGCCCTCGAGTGCCGCCGTGGGTGAAACAGCGCAGTCGGCCCGCAGGAACCGGTCAGTGGACAGCAGCAACCCGTCCACCTCCTCCCGCGGCGCTCGGGACAGTGCAGCCAGCGCGTCGAACTCAGCCTGCCGCAGCGTCCGGCCGGTTTGCGCGAGCAGCCCCGCCACCGGCACGACGCCCTGGCACAGCCCGCGCAGCGTGGGGTCCTTCCGGTAACGCTGCGCGATGGTCTTCGCCGAGAACATCGCGTCGACCCGGCCACCACCGATCTCGTCGGCCCGGGAGAGCACCGCGACGGTGTTCACCGAAGTCGCTCGGCCCACCCCCTGGTCACGGAAGGACTCCAGGAAGGCGGCGTCGGTGGCATGCAGGTGACGCATCAGGTAGATCACCGCGTCGGCCTCGGCGGGAGAGTCGTCCTCCGGGGTGAGGAAGGTGAGAGTGCGCTGCGAGGTTTCGGTGGACATCGACGCGATACCCGGAGTGTCGATCAAGGTGGCGGTACGCAGGCTCTGCGAGGGCCAGTGCACCACCAGGCGGTTCAGCTTCTCCGCGGGGGTGCCCTGCAAATCGATGGTGAGTGCCCCGTCCTGCCGCTGCACCGGAAGTGGGGTGGGCGGACCCTCCTTGGGATGCATCACAACCTTGGGACTGTGCCCGTCGCAGTACCAGGTGACGACCCGGGTGCACTCCCCGGCGTCGGTCGGCGCGATCTGCTCCCCGACCAGCGCGTTGAGCAGTGTCGACTTGCCGGCCTTGACCTTGCCTGCGATCGCGACGCGCAGCGGCTCATCGAGCCTGTCCAGCTGTTGGCGCAGCCACTGCGCGGTCTGCGGTTGGTCGCGGTAAACCTCGATCGCCCGGCGGAGCACGCCGCGGACCGTCACAGACAGGCTGCGTTGACCTTCCACCTGCAGCAGACCGCTCATCGAGCCTGCGCCGGACTCGCCTGCGCCAGATTGTCCTGCGTTGGATTCTCCTGGGTTGGATTGTCCTGCGTCGCATCCTTCCGGGGCAGCAGCGTGCGGACTTTCTGCTGCAGCGTCTCCAGGCGCTCTAGCTCGGATTTGATCTCGGCCAGCCGGCGTTCCCGATCTCCCTTGGACGTCTTCACGGCCCTCTCGGCGGCCCGCAATGAGTCAGTCAGCGACCGGTTCGTCTCCTCGGCCAGGGTGGTGAAATGGTCCCGCAGGTCGCGTTGTACCCGCCGGAGCATGTCCCGGGTCTCCTTGCTCGCCTGGAAGATCACATCGTCGACGTATCGACGCACCGCCATCTTCGCGTCGTTCTGCCGCCGGCTGACGATACGGCGGCGCTCGTCGGTGATGGTCTTGCCGCCCAGCAGCAGGCCGGCACCTATCGAGAACGGGTTGATGAGCGTCGCCATCCCGACGGCCATCCCCAGCATCCCGAACATCAGGACACCGACGTAACCGCCGCGCAGCCCGGTCAGCGCCTTGTGCCCGATGCCGAACGATTCGCCCTCACGCAGCTGCATGGCTCGCACCTCGCCCAGCGCATCGGCGACCTCGGTGCGCAGCTTGGGCAGTAACCGGTCCTCCTCCTCAGAGAAGTGGTCGGCGACCTGGGTGGCCAGCCACCGCGCCCGCTGGGTCGCCCACACCAGGTTCGCCGACGCCGCCGAGGAGACCTCCTGCTCGACCCAGGTCGAGAGCTGGTCCCAGGTCTTCTTCGGGTCGCCACTGCGGTCCACTTCTTCCTCGGCCAACCGGACGATCTCGCGCATCCGGTCCCGCAGGTCGTAGTCGATGTCGGCGTTGAGATCGGTGACGCCGTCATTGAGGGTGTGCTGCCAGCGCGCGGATCGTTCCTTCAGCGCCGCGGCGCGCTGCTGGGCCTCGGTCAGCTGCTTGATCACTGCCTGGGCGGTTTCGGGGTCCAGCTGGGCCGCCTGCTCGGCGCGCAACCCACCGGCGAGCTGGTCGGTGACCACGAGCACATCGTGCACTGTCGACCGGCGGGCCAGCAGGTCCGCCTGTCCCACGACACCCTCACGCAGGTAGCTGATCAGCGCCGGGAAACCGGATTCAGCATCGAGGTCGGCGTCCTGCGCGTTGATCGAATGCACGCGCAGCGTGGAGGAGACCGACATCAGCGGCGCATCGATGTGCACCGTCGCCAGGTGCGCCCGGTTGAGCTCCGCGATCCGCCGCCACTCCGGATACAGGTCGATCTTGGTGAGCACGCAGGCCACATTGGGGCACACCTTGTTGGCTTGCCGCAGGAACTCAAGCTCGGGCGCGGTGTACTCCTGCGAGGCGTCCGACACCAGCAGGACGGCATCGGCCGACGGCAACATGGCCATGGTCGCCGCGCCGTGCACCGAGTTCAGCCCACCGACTCCCGGGGTGTCCACCAGCTCGAGGCCACCGGTCAGGACGTGACGCGGGAGGCCGACCTCGGCGTAGCTCCACCCCTCCCGGTTGCCCGGATTGCCACTCTCCGAGACGTGCTCGGCGAGCTTGTCGACGGGTACCTCGACGCGCTCGGTCCGCCCCCCGCGTTGGTCGTCACCCTCCGGGTTGAGCACCCGGACCAGGGCTGCGAGCGGGATATGGGCGTGCCGGACCACGGTGGGCACCGAGGTGGCCATGTCGTCGTGAACCGGGCACACCGGCGCCTTCACCAACCCGTTGACCAGCAGGCTCTTACCCTGTTTGAACTCCCCGACGACGAGCACCCGGACCTGCTCGTCGAGCAGCCGGGCACGGGCCTGCTGCAGCCGGGCGTCGAGATCCGATCGGTCGTACCGGGCGATCGTCGCGAGCGCCAGATCCACCGCCTTGACCGGCGCCGATAGCGTCACTGCTCCTCCTTGTCATCGCCCCGGGGATGGCCGGACATCGGGTAGCCGGACACCCAGGTCCGCCACCCTCCGGGGTGGGGAGAGTGGCGGAACCGCTGTTGCCCGAGGTTCACCGGGGAGGGTAGCCCGTAGGCTCACGCAGCTTCGTCCCCGTCGACGTCGACGTCGTCGTTGTCCTCGTTGTACGAGTCCTCGACATCGACCACTGTGATGTCGTCGTCAGATGCGTCGACGTTGGTCTCGCTGTTGGCGGTGTTGAACGAGCCATCGACAGTGGTGTCATCGTCGGAGTTGAGCGAGTCCTCGATGTCCTCGCCCGCCACGACGCTGTCGTCGATCGTGCCGCCCTTGTTGTCGACGCCGTCGTTGTCCTGGTTGAACGAGTCCTCGATCACATTGACGTCGTTGTCCTGGTTGAACGAGTCCTCGATGGTGACATCGCCATCCGCGATGATCGTCGTGGTGTCCCGGTCGTCGACGTTGACGATCGTGTCCCGGTC
This sequence comes from Pseudonocardiales bacterium, assembly GCA_052390115.1. Lineage (GTDB taxonomy): Bacteria > Actinomycetota > Actinomycetes > Mycobacteriales > Pseudonocardiaceae. The sequence goes on from JBQTHE010000083.1 coordinate 10,287, forward strand.
ATCGACATAGGTGAAGTTGTACTCGTCGGAGTCGTTCACCACCACGTTGCGGACCTCGTAGTGCTCCGTGATGTGCGAGATCTCCCGAACCGGATCGTCGTCGTGGTATCGCGGCGCGTCATAACCACCGTCCTTGACGTGTACGGCTGCGTGGTCGGCCAGGATCGGTTGCACATCCCGCACATCCTGACCACACAGATCGCCCAGGCCATGCCGGGCCAGCATGCCATGGGGGTCCGCCACGAACTCCATCTGAGCGTCCTCGTCGCGCAGCAGGTTCATGAGAAACTCGATAAGCGAGGAAACAGAAAGCACGTCATTCACCTCCATTCTTTCTTCGTGTTGGGTGTATTCGAATATCACAACTCGGCACGGGCCCGCCACCCCGGGAGGAAGGCGGCGGGCCCGGCCTCGT
>JBQTHE010000084.1:0-25855 GCA_052390115.1 Pseudonocardiales bacterium
ACCGGCCCCTCCGGGGAATGAAAGATCCGTGAGAAAGACCTTTCAATTCTCTCGAGGGGTCGGGCCTTATTGTGGGACCGACACGCCGGTCAGCAAACTAACGGAGAATAGTTTCCGATAACCCTCATGGTTGCAAGAGGACCTTGATGGCGCCGTCCTGCTTCTTCTGGAACATCTCGTACGCCTCCGGGGCCTGATCCAATGGCAGGGTGTGCGTCGCGAAGCCCTCCACGCCGAGCGGATCGTCATCAGTGAGCAACGGCAGGATGTCGTCCACCCACCGCTTGACGTTGGCCTGCCCCATTCGCAGCTGGATCTGCTTGTCGAAGATCGTCAGCAGCGGCAGCGGATCGGTCATGCCGCCGTAGACGCCGATCACCGAGATCGTGCCACCCCGGCGCACGATGTCGATCGCCGAGTAGAGGGCGTTGAGCCGGTCGACGCCCGCGCGCTGCATCAGCGTTGTGGCTACCGGCTTGGGTAGTGCGCCGGCCGCATGCTGCGCGATCTTCGCACCTGGTGATCCGTGCGCCTCCATCCCGACGGCGTCGATGACGGCGTCGGGACCACGACCCGATGTCATCCCGCGGACCCGGTCGGCGAGATCTTTCTGGTGCTCGCGCAGATCGAGCGTCTCAATACCGTGCAGCCGAGCACGCGCTAAACGTTCGGGCACCAAGTCGACGCCGATCACCCGACCGGCGCCCCGATGCCGTGCGATACGTGCCGACATATCGCCGATCGGACCCAGACCGAGCACCACGACGCTCCCGCCGGCTGGGATCCCCGCGTACTCGACCGCCTGCCATGCGGTGGGCAGCACATCGGAGAGGTAGACGAATCGCTCGTCGGGCGGGCCGTCGGGCACCGCGATCGGCAACGTGTTGCCGAACGGCACCCGTAGGTACTCCGCCTGACCGCCCGGCACCTGCCCGTAGAGCTTGGTGTAGCCGAACAACGCAGCCCCCATGCCCTGGTCCCTAACCTGGGTCGTCTCACACTGCGACTGCAGACCCTCCTCGCACATGAAGCACGTTCCGCAGGCGATGTTGAACGGGATCACCACGCGTTGACCTGGGCGGATCGCGGTGACTTCGCTGCCGACCTCCTCGACGATCCCCATCGGCTCGTGACCGAGAATGTCACCCTCGCCCATGAACGGGCCGAGGATCTCGTAAAGGTGCAGATCAGATCCGCAGATCCCGGTCGACGTGATGCGCACGATCGCATCCGTCGGATACTCGATCTTCGGATCGGGGACGGTGTCGACCCGAACGTCACGCTTGCCGTGCCACGTCACTGCCTTCATGTGCAGCCTCCTCCATATCTGACCGTGGCGTTGGCATCCCCTGTCTCGCGAGGGTTCAAACCGTCCAGTGACGGACGTCAAAGAAAGCCGGCGCGCTCGGCGGGCGCGTGAGCGCAGCAGGATTGGGGTACTCCAGCACCATGAATCGCCGGGCATGCTAGCGAGTAATGTGCCCCACCTTGCCCGGCTGCTGCAGGACCGCCAATACCCGCCTGCCTGACGGCCAGCGCAGGAGGCTAAGCCGACGCCAGGGCGATAGTCGGGCGTGTGATCGGTGCCACGCCCCGTGAACTCGACAAGACCGACATGGGAAGGGCTTGGAACGTCGGCCACGTCGAGTTCACGGACAGTGCCCCCGGGGGATATGCGGGCGCCGTCCACGGACGGTAGCTGGTCGTAGGACGTCGGATCCTGCGCGGACCTTCGGTAGCTGATCTCGTCGACGTTCCAGTGCGTCCTGAGGAAGTCCTCCAGGCGCTGGAAGGACTTCCCGTCGACGCCGCGCGCGCCAGCGGGATGGCTCTCGCCACTGACGATGAGGAGGTCGCCGTAGGTGTTCAGCGAGCGAGTGGGGCTGGCCGCGTCGATCGACATCCCGGTCAGCAGTGGGCCGCGCACCGCGGCCGCCAGGCAGGAGGAGCGGGCTGCGAAGGTCACGGTGTGTGTGAAGGCCCCGAAGACCGGGTATGCCTACCTCGAGAGCTGAGGTGAAGGAGGAGGAATGACGATTCACGAGCAGCAGGGGCAGCCCAACGGGGCTGACACCTCGGTGGGGCAGTTGGTGGAGCGGCTGTCGGCCCAGGTCTCGGCATTGGTGCGGGATGAGATGGCGCTGGCTACTGCCGAGATGAAACGCAAGGGTGCCCAAGCCGGTGTCGGGATCGGGATCGGCAGCGCCGGCGCGGTGGTCGCATTGCTGGGCCTCGGTGCGCTGGTCGCGGCGGCGGTACTCGGATTGGCGACCGTGCTGGCCGCTTGGCTGGCCGCGCTCCTCGTCGGGGTGGTGCTTCTGTTGCTGGCCGGGGGCCTGGCGGCAGCGGGAATCGGGCAGGTACGTAGCTCGTCGCCGGTGGTGCCCGAGCAGGCCATGCAGAGCACCAAGCGCGATATCGAGACAGTGAAGGAGAGCATGCACCGATGAGCACCAACAGCGAGCAGGAGCTGCGGAAAGAGATCGTGGAACTGCGCGGCGAGCTGGGCGAGACCGTGCAGGCATTGGTGCACAAGGCCGACGTGCCTACCCGCGCCAAGCAGCGCGGCAACGAGTTGAAGGAGGAAGCCATCGAGCGTGGCAGCGAGCTGGGCAGCCAGGTGCTCGAACGCGGCAGTGAGCTGCGTGACCAGGTCGTTGAGCGCAGCAACCAGTGGAAGGACCGGGTCGCTGGGCGGAGCAATGAGCTACGTGACCAGGTCGCTGGGCGTAGTAGTGAGCTGCGCAGCCAGGTTGCTGTGTGTGGTAGCGAGCTGCGCGACCATGCCGTTGACGCCGCCGAGCGGGCCCGTGAAGCCGTCAGCCAAACGTCGCGGGAGCCGTGGGCAAAGCTGGTGGCAGCCGGGCTCACGCTGATTGCCCTGAGCGTCATAGTGCGAAGGGTGCGGACCACGTGAGCAGGTTGAAGATCAAGAAGGCTCACGTCAAAAAGGCCACGTATGAGTCGTTGAGCCTGGCCAGTGGGATTCTGGCTGGCGCGATGGCCGGCGCCATCGTCACCCGGATCTGGCGGGTGGTATCCGATGAAGATGAGGCTCCCCAACCGACCGCGCTAGACCACGACGTCCGTCAGGTGCTGGTGGCCGGCGCGCTGCAGGGGGCGGTGTTCGGTCTGGTCAAGGCAGCTATCAGCCGAGTAACCGCGACGAGCTACCGGCGGTTCACCGGGCACGACATGAATCGCTGAGCCTCCATGACAGCGGCGTGCAGAGGAGAGTGCCAGCCGCCTTGATCCCCTGCTTCGAAACCGGATCACGACCCGCAGCAGCCCCAGTTCACCCTGCAGGGCGGCGCGTAGCGCCTACTGAGTGTTAGGCACTCCACTACGGACCGGGACCAGCGCCCGATATACGCTGCGCCGGTGCCGGCCCCGGGAGTCGAGCTGTCCCCCGTTTTGCCATGCCTGGACGACGTGGAGACGCTCCAAGCCTGCGTGCGCAAGGCCAAGGACATCGGGCGGGCCAACGACGGATGGGCCAGGTTGAGCCGCACCCGCATCGGTGAGGACTGAGCGGCGCGGTGCACGACGGACTGGTCCTGCTCATAGCGCTGCTGGTCTGTTACCTGCCTGGGCTCGCATTGATGGCGGCGTTGGGTGTGCGGTCCGGCGTGCTGCTGATGGGTCTGGCGCCTGCGGCGTCGGTGGGCGTGGCGGTGGGAACGGGTGTCGGGACCGCGATCCTCGGGGTGGCGTTCGGTGCCACGCCGCTGGGGCTCGTCACAGCGGCGATGTTCGCGGTCGGGGCCGGGCTCCAGATGCGCCGGCGCTCGACCCAGCAACGCCGGGCGGGAGGTCGGCGTCCGGCCACCGCATGGGTGGTGCAGGCGTTCGGTGCGGTGCTGGTGGCCGCCGGCGCTGCTGAGGGCGTCCGCACCTGGCTTGGCGGGATGGGTCCGCTGTCGACCATCCCCCAGGAGCACGACATGGTGGTCCATGCCGTGCTGGCCGCATACATCGAGCGCAGCGGTCAGGCGGCCCCGTGGCAGCTGATGCCGGCCGATGTCCTGACCGGCGCTCCGGTGGCGTTCTACCCGTCCGGGCTGCATCTGCTGGTGGCCGTGACCAGTGATCTCACCGGTGGCACGGTGCCGGCGCTCAATGCCGTGACCGTGGTCGTGCTGGCGGTGGCCCTGTCGCTGTCAGCGGCGGCCTTGACCGTGGTCGCGGCCCGCCAGCTGCGGCTGGCCCACTCGACGGCGATGCTGGCGGCGGGTGTCGCAGCGCTGGTGGCGTCGGGGCTGTACCGGCCGACCTTCCATCTGATGCACGACGGCGGCATTTTGGGCAACGCTGCCGCTCTGGTGCTGGCGCCGGGCGTGGCTGCCGGGGTGCTGATGTTGCCCCGCGTGCCGCGCAGGTCCGCGGTGGCCGTCGGGGTGGCCTGCGCCGGCGTGGTGTCGGTGCATCCCAGCGCCGCGGTCTCGGTGGGGCTGACGGTCATCGCGTGGTGGGCGGGGCAGGCGCTGACCCGTCAGGGGCGCCGTCAGCTGCGTGGCCGGCGGGGGAGCCATCTGGTCGGGTTGCTGATCACGACCGGGACGGCGGTGGTACTCGGTTCCGCAACGCTCGCTCAGGCGCTGTCGTCCAGCGGGCGAGCCAGCGGGTGGCCGCCGGACATCCCGCCCACCCCGTTCGGCGATGCGGTGGGCGCCACGCTGGGTCTGTCCTATGCCGGGCATCTCGACCCGCAGCAGTCCCTTGGCCAGGCGTTCGCAGCCGCCCTCGTCGCGCTCGGGGTGATCGCGGTGGTCGCGCTGCGGCGCGGGTTCGGCCCGGTGACTGCCTGGGCGGCCTGGAGCCTGGTGACCATCGGTGCGTTCCTGCACCCTGGCTCGGGGTTGGCTTCCCTGGTCACCGTGTTCTTCTACAACGCCCAGCTGCGGGTGTGGTCGCATGTGTCGCTGCTGGTGCCCGTACTCGCGGGGCTCGGCGTGGTGCTCACCGCGAGCTGGTGCGCTGTCTGGTTGCGGCGCCATTCCCCGGCCCCGGCCCGGCCGGTCGCGGCTCTGCTGGTGGTGCTGGCCTGGCTGGGCTACCTGATGGGCCCGGCCTGGCGGTACGCCGACACCAACGTGACGGCGATGGCGTCCCGCTACCTGGCTCCCGATTTCGTCCGGGTGAACGCCGACGACCAGCGCGCGATCAGCTGGCTGGCGGAGCACATCCGTCCTGGTCAGCGGGTCCTCAACTCGGCCAATGACGGTTCCACCTACCTGTATGTCGAGCGCGGCATCCCGGTGCTGAACGTGGGAACCCTCGGGATGGACGCCATCCCCTACAGCTACCGGCTCCTGGAGTCCTTCCGCTCCTACCCGACCGACAAGCAGCTGCGTGACGTCCTGCTGCAGTACAACGTGGCCTGGGTGTATGTCGACTCCCAGGCGCCCACGATCGGTTCCGCCGGATCGCCCGAGGGCTGGGCGGGGACTGGCGGTTTCAGCCTTGCTCCCGGTCTTACCGATCTAGCCGGACTTCCGGGGCTGGCTCCCGTGTTCACCAGCGGCTCGGTCACCGTCTACTCTCTCGACCTCGGCGCGCTGCGGGCGCCATCGGGCCGCCCGGCTGGGGCTCGGTAACGTGAGGCATGGCGCTCAGGCATAGGTCGCCCTACCGGGCCTTCTGCCCGATCTGCGAAGATTGGAACTGAGGGCGGGCCGGCGTGGGAAGGGATCACGTGGCAACCACGGAAGCGGGCGGTCGGCCGGTGCGGGTGGCGGGCGAGTCCAACGATCAGATCGCGGTGCCGACGGCGATCGAGCGAGCCGCTCGCCGGGAAGCGGCGCGCAGCAACGCAGCGGACAGCAAGCTGTCGGATGTCAGCTCACTGCAGGTCGGCCCGGCGGCTGCTGCGGTCTCCATGCAACGCGTCCTGCACCGGGTGGTGATGCCCCGGGCTGACGATCCTCCGGATGTGCGCCCGCTGTACCTCGATGAACCAGAGTCGTTGCACGGTCGTACCTCGGAAGTCGTCTCGCGCTCGGTGGTGACCCTGCCGCCCTGGAGCCAGCTGTCGTTCGCTACCTACTTCAACGCCTTCCCGGCCAGCTACTGGAAGCGCTGGACCCGGGTGGAGGAGGTGGCACTGCGGCTGACCGTGCGCGGCGCTGGGCGGGTGGATCTCTACCGCTCCAAGGCCAACGGCGACGTCGTGCACCTGGAGGGTAAGCAACTCGACACCGGTGACGGTCCCGAAAATGACACGATCGAGCTGGAGTTCCGCGAGTCGCTCGCGCCGTTCGAGGACGGTGGCTGGGTCTGGTTCGACGTCGCTACCGGGTGCGACGCACTGACCGTCTCCGACGCCGCGTGGATCATCGACGAGCCATTGCCGACCCACCCGCTGGCGGTGGCGATCACCACCTTCAACCGGCCGGCCGACTGCGTCACCGCGCTGGAGGCGCTGGCCGAGGACCAGGCGGTGCTCGACGTCATCGCCAAGGTCTTCGTGGTCGACCAGGGCAGTGTCAAGGTCCGGGACCACCAGCGGTTCGCCGCCGCCGCGGCCCTGTTCGGCGACCGGCTGGTCGTGATCGACCAGGAGAACCTGGGCGGCTCGGGCGGGTTCGCCCGCGGCATGCTCGAGGCGCTGCGCACCACCGGTGTCGACCACGTGATGCTGATGGATGATGATGTCCGGCTGGAGCCGGACAGCGTGCTGCGCGCACACGCCTTCGCCAGCGCGACGTCATCGCCGGTGATCGTCGGGGCGCAGATGCTGAACCTGCAGGTTCGCAGCCAGCTGCACGCCATGGGCGAGATCGTGGATCTACAGACCAGCTTCTGGCGTCCGGCACCCGGCTCGGTCTACCAGCACGACTTCGCCAAGCTGACGCTGCGCAAGCAACGCTTGTTGCACGCCCGCATCCACTCCACCTACAACGGCTGGTGGATGTGCCTGTTTCCCCGCGAGGTGCTCGAACGCACCGGCCTGCCGCTGCCGCTGTTCATCAAGTGGGACGACGCGGAGTACGCGCTGCGGGCTGCTGAGTGTGGTTTCCCGACCGTCACCCTGCCCGGCTCGGCGATCTGGCACATGCCCTGGACGGACAAGGACGACGCGACCGACTGGACGACGTATTTCCACCTGCGTAACCGGCTGATCACGCTGGCGTTGCACAGCCCGTATGACGTCCGGCGGGCGCTGGTGCAAGATGGCCTGCGCACCACCTTCAAGCACTTGATGGCGATGGAGTACTCGACCGTGGCGCTGCGCCACAAGTCGATCGAGGATTTTCTCGCCGGGCCGGATGGTTTGTTCGATTCGCTGCGCGACGGCCTGCCTGCCGTCCGCAGGTTGCGTGAAGGCTACGACGACGCTCGGATTCTGCCGTCAGCCCAGCAGCTGCCCATGCCGTTGTTCGACCCGGTTCGCATCGAGCGCCTGCTCAAACCGCCGGTGCACCCGGCCGCCATCGCCAAGCGGGCCCTGTCCACGATCTCCCATCACCTGCGCTCCCCGGCGCCCCAGACCCGCGACCGCCCGCAGATCAACGTGCCGGCCCGCAACGCCCGGTGGTTCCTGCTCGGCATGGTCGACTCCGCCACGGTGTCCAACGCCGATGGCAGCGGGGTCGCCTTCCGCAAGCGGGACCCGCAGCAGTTCCGTGCCTTGCTCGCCCGCACCGTCGCGCTCTACCGGCGACTGGTCACGGAGTGGGACGTCACGGCGGAGCGCTACCGCGCGGCAGTGCCCGAGCTCACCTCTGTCGACTCCTGGGAACAGATGTTCAAGGGTGGCGAATCGCCGCAGCGCCCCTGAGAGGGTCGGATCTTCAGGAGCGCGCGCCGTGAGCACCGTCGACGTCATGCTGCCCTACTACGGGCCGGTGGACCTGATGCAGGCGGCGGTGCGCAGCGTCCTCGGTCAGCAGGATCCGGACTGGCGCCTGACTGTGGTCGATGACTGCTACCCCGAGCCGAGCATCCCGGAATGGTTCGCCTCCCTGGGCGATGAGCGCATCCGGTACCTGCGCAACGAGCAGAACCTGGGTGCCAACCGCAACTACCAGCGCTGTGTTGACCTCGTCGAGCACGACGTGATCGTGATCATAGGTAGCGACGACCTGATGCTCCCGAACTACCTGACCAGCGTCCGCGCGGTGTTCGCGGAGTTCCCTGAGGTCACCATCGTCCAGCCCGGGGTGCAGGTCATCGACGAGCACGGGGCCCCGGCCCGGGGGCTGGTCGACTCCGCGAAGCGGGTGCTGTACGCGCCGCGGGTGAGCGGGCGCACTGAGTTGGCCGGTGAACAGCTCGCGAAGAGCCTGCTGCGGGGTAACTGGCTCTACTTCCCGTCGCTGGCCTGGCGGTCCGCCGCGGTCCGTGAGGTCGGGTTCCGCGAGGGACTCGACGTGGTCCAGGACCTCGCCCTGGTGCTCGACCTGGTCGAGCGTGGTGCACAGCTCGTGGTCGACGCCGAGGTGTGCTTCTCCTACCGGCGGCACCGCGCGAGCGACTCATCGTGGCGGGCGCTGGATGGCAGCAGGTTCGTCGAGGAGCGCTCGTTTTTCCTTGATGAGGCGGTCCGGATGGAGTCCCGCGGTTGGCACCGGGCGGCCCGGGTCGCGCGCCGCCATACCTCGTCGCGGCTCAACGCGCTGACCCTGCTGCCTGCAGCGGTGCGCAAGCACCACCGCAGCGGGATGCGGGTACTGGCCCGGCACGCGTTCGGCCCGGCGCTGCCGCACTGAGCTGCTGGACGATCGGTGGCGGCTAGCTCCTCCTCGCCAGGCTGGCGCGCACGCTGCGCGCCATGATCACGACGACCACGGCAGGTCCGGCGAGTTGCGCCGCCAACGCGGCCACCAGCGGAGCCGCCGGGGCGAACAGCAGTGCGCCGAAGATGACGGTGCCGACGATCCACGCCGACATCGTCGTCCGGTGCTCGCCCAGTGCCACCAGCGCGGGCTGCAGGATCTGCGCGATCATCATGATCACTGTGCTGAGCCCGAGCAGGGCCGCGACCAGCCAGGAGAGCTCGAGGGGAGCGTTGAAGAAGACGCGAGCGGCCCAGGGGCCGGCGATCGCCGCGGCCACCACACCGACCAGGCCGATCGCACCCGCCACGGCGACCACGGTGCGGACCTGCCGCCGCACCCGCGCTGTCTCGCCGCGCTCGACGGCGGCGGTGAGCGACGGCAGCAGGAAGGCCTGCACGGGTGAGAACAGGAACAGCGGGATCCTGGCGAGCACGAACAGCGAGACGAAGCTGGCCGCCGTGCCGGGATCGTCGATGAGTCGCGAGGTCAGCACCACCGGCGCGATGTTTGCCAGCAGCAGGGTCAACGCCGAGGCACCCGCGAGAAACCCGACCCCACGAGCCATCGGTCGCAGGCCCAGTGGCGGGCCCGGTGCGCCGGGGCGGACCCCGACGATCGTCGCCGCCACGGCCAGCAGCGCGCCGAGCGCGAACGCGAACCCGAAAGCCCCGGTGGCAGCCCCGGTAGCAGCGATGCCCACCGAGACCAGCACCACCGACGGCACCAGCCGGGCCAGCCCCTCGGCCGCGACGCTGGCCCCGTACCAGCCGTACCGGCGCTGCCCGCTGAACAGGCCCCGGGTGAGGTGCACCGACGCGGCCCCGGCGACGGCGACGAGCGCCGCGACCAGCAGCGACCACGCCCCAGCGAACACGCGGTGCACCAGCAGCGGGGACAGTGCGAGCAGCAGGGCCATCATGGCGGCCGCGAGCACCGCGCTGATCACCGTGGCGGACCGCACCACCGGCAGGGTCGGGCGGTCGGTGGCGATCCGGCTGCTGATCTCCCGGCTGGTCTCCTGCTCGACAGCTGTGAAGACACCGGGTCCTACCACCGCGATGAGCAGGTACAGCGACGCCACCGCCGCGTACTCGCGAGGCGCCAGCGCGTGACCGGCGAGGCCGAGGAAGGCATACGCGGAGATACCGAGCAGGACCAGCCCGGCACCGACCGGCGCGACATCCGAGAGCCGCGCCCGCAGCTGAGCCGTCATCCCCAGCGCGGAGCTGCTATTCGAGCCCAGCACGCCGCAACGGTACGGGATTCGATGTCGAGGACCGCGCGGGCCGGTACCGCTAGCCTGCAATGCCATGCGGGTAGTGGTGACCGGGGGGGCCGGCTTCATCGGTTCCCACCTCGTCGATGCGCTCGTCGACGCCGGTGCCGAGGTGCTTGTCGTCGATGATCTGAGCCGGGGCACGCTGGCCAACCTCGAGTCCGCGCTGGGTCGCGGCGCCCGCCTGGTCAAGCTGGATGTCCGCGACGGTCCCGCCGTCGAGGAGGCCTTCCGGACCTTCGGGCCGGAGCTGGTATTCCACCTCGCGGCCCAGATCGACGTGCGGGCTTCGATGGACGAGCCGGCTTACGACGCGGCGGTCAACGTGCTCGGGTCGGTGAACGTGTTCTCGGCAGCCCACGCCGCCGGCGCGCGCCGGGTGGTGAACACCTCAACCGGTGGTGCGATCTACGGCGAGTCCGCGCTGGTGCCCACCTCGGAGGCCGTTGCCGCCGACCCCGTCTCGGCCTACGGCCTGAGCAAGCTCACCGCGGAGCATTACGCCAGCTGGTTTCGCCGGACGCGCGGGCTGGATGTGGTGACGTTGCGGTACGGCAACGCTTACGGCCCCCGGCAGGATCCCCGCAGCGATGCCGGTGTCATCGCGATCTTCTGCGATCGGGCGCTCGCTGGGCGCAGGCCAACCGTCTACGGCGACGGGCGGCAGACCCGCGATTACGTGTTCGTCGCCGACATCGTGGCGGCCAACCTGGCCGCGGCCCGGGCTGTTGAGCCGGCGCACGGCGAGTACAACGTGGGAACCGGCACGGAGGTCACCGTGCTGGAGCTGGTCGCGGCCGTTGCGGCGACGGCGGGCGTCGACCCGGGGGACTTCGAGCCGGACTTCGCACCTGCCCGCCCCGGCGAAGTCGTTCGCAGTTGCCTCGACGTCACCCGCGCCCGGTGCGATCTGGGCCTGCCGCCACCCACCCCACTGTCCGAAGGGCTCGCGCGCACCCTGGCTTGGGCCCGCTCGATGGGCGTGCGGTGAGCGACACGCCACATTCAGTCAGGATGCGCAGGCGGGTGCGGGTGGGCTGGTCAGCATTACGTGCTGGCCGTGTGGGGTGAGGCTGAACTTCCACCGCGTGGCGGGGGGTTGCCCGAGCTGGTCCCACTCCTGGTAGGCGGCGGTGATCTCGTCCCACAGCCGGCGTGGCCCGAACTGGTGCACCGGCCAGCGTCGGGTCTGCGGCTGGTAGTCAAACCGCGCCCAGGACCGGCTAGCCGCGTCGAGGAACCACACGCACCAGCGGTCGTCATCGTCGGTGGCGGGTAGGTACTCCCGGTGGCAGTCGGGCACCTGCAGTGCGATCGCGAAGGGCGCGTCATCGTTGCAGACCTCGGAAGCGTGCAGGTCGGTGTCGCTGACCTCAGGGATGTCGGTGTCGCGCACCACATCGGTGATTGCGGGGCGGGGGATCCGCTGGTCGCGCAGGTCCATGAAGGAGATGGTGGTGTTGACCAGGCCCCCGCTGGCGGTGCCATCAGCGCCGACGGTCAGCGACAGCAGCCCGGCGGGCTCGTAGGCGCTCCCCCACGGGGTGACCACCAGCCCCCCGGGTCGAGTCTGCGCCACCCACGCATACGGCACCCGGGGCGCGGCGACGGTGGACAGCACCCGATCGAACGGCGCCCCGGCGGGATGACCGCGCGCGCCGTCGCCGGTGAGCACGGTCACGTCTCCGTAGCCGGCGCGCCCCAGCGCGGCCCGGGCCCGCGCCGCCAGCTCCGGATCGATCTCGATGCTGGTCACATTCCGAGCGCCTAGATAGTGGGCCAGCAGCGCGGCGGTGTAGCCGGTGCCGCTGCCGATCTCCAGCACCCGCATCCCCGGCTCGAGGTGCCCGGCCGCCAGCATCAGGGCGACGATGTCCGGGCGCGACGCCGAGCTGGTCGCCACCCGGCCGCGCCCGCCGGGGCCGGCCGGGGTGCCGTCATCGACCTGGGTGACCACGTAGCGGGGCCCGTAGGCCCGCCGCAACCATTCCTCCGGTTCCTCGCTGCGTCGCAGCGGCACCAGATCATCCCCGGCATAACGCCAGATCACCTCCGGGATGAACACCTCCCGGGGCACCGCCAGAAACGCCGCCCGCCACGGCTCACCCAGCACCCCCTCCCCGGCCAGGCCCTCCACCAGTTCGGCCCACGACGACGGCGCCGTGGTGGTCACTGCTTCGTGTCCTGATCGTCTTTATCGTCCGTGTCCGGCTTCCCGTGCTTCCCGCCGGAATCCTTGGGCGGGATTGGCCCAGGCTTGTGCCCGTTGTCCGTGTACTTGTCTTTATCGTCTTGCTTCTCGTGTTTGCTCATGTCGTTGTCCCCCTCACGGTGTTAGGCGGCGGTGGTGGCCAGGCGTTCGCGAAGCTCGGCGACACCGGTACTGGTGTGCAGGGGTTCGAGCACGGTGTTCAGGACACGCAACTGGTTGTGCGCCCGCGGTGAGGACACTGCTGTGACCGCGTCGATAGCCTGGTGGCCGACGGTGACGGCGGTATCGGCGTCCCCGGCAATGGCGTGGGCCCCGGCAAGATTTGTGAGGTCAAGCGCCCGGAGCCGGGCGTAGTCGGGGCCGAAGTGGTCCACGGTGTGGCGCAACAGCGGCACCGCCTGCCCGGCAACTCGCGGGTCGCGCTTGACCACGGCCAGCTCGTAGTGGGCGTCACCCCGGTAGCTGGCAAGCCCAATTTTATCGAAGAACGCACCCCATGGCGGGCGAGTCGCCGGGTCGATGGTGCCGAACCGCTCGATGGCCTGGCCCAGCGCCCGGTCACAGGACACCGCGTCGCCTTTAGCGGCGTGGGCCCGGGCTTGGATGCTTGCCAAGCTGCTGGTGGTGGCCGCGGAGACCGGGTACCTCCCGGTGGTGGCGGCGTGGGCGAGATGGACCAGGCGTAGCGCCTCATCGGGGCGGCTCAAGTGCACCGCTTGGAGCGCCATGTCATACAGCACGTAAACGGTTAGGTCTGTCCCGAAGGGGTGGTCGGCGTCGCGCGGCGGTGGCCTGCTCGATGACCTCAACATCGGATGCGCCGACATGGCGGATGCCGGTGGGGTCGGCGTGGGGTAGCAGCGCGGTGAGCCGGTCGATGTCCAGCCCCGCTGCCCCGGTGACGCCGACGACCAGGGCCGTGACGTGCTGGAAGAAGTCTCGGCGTTCCATCCAACTCACCCGCTTTCGCCCATCCACCCCCGCCTGACCCACGGTAGTCCCCGGGTCGCTGAAACCGAGCAGGACCGGAGGAATCCACAGGGCGTTAGCCACCTGGGTGACCAGGGCCACGTCGCGCAGCCGGCCCACGCCGCGCTCGATGGCTGAGATCCGGGATTGGTCCAGCCCGACCAGATTCGCCAGGGTCTGCTGCGACCAGCCGGTACTCCCCCGGATCCGCACGTTGCGGGCTTCTGGCGAGGGCGGGTGCTGATGTCGATGACAGTCGCCACCGCGCGCGGGAGTGATCCGGCGGGATCAACCACGCCGATGGCCGAGATGGACGTGGCACTGCACCTGCTTGGCTTGTTCGCTGGCGCCAGGCGCGACCTGTCAAGACGGCTAACTCCGGGCGTACTTCGCCACGATTTCGTGTAGGCGGGACAGCAGGTGTCTATCGGCTGCGCGGGCAGCTCTGGTCCATCCTTGACGAGTGAGTTTTGCGCTGATCTCCCGGTAGTACCGGCGTTCTTCCTCGAAGCGCTGACCGGTGCGCGCTCTGGTCGATGAGTCATTGCCAGCATGTCGACGGTAGTGGAATGCGATCTCCGCAGGCAGTGCGATGGTGCCGCCAACCAAGAGCATATCGATCGTATGGCTGAGGTCGGAGATCGCATCGATATCGTGGTGCGCCCGGGTCCGTTCGATGACTTCCCGGCGGAAAGCCAGGGAGGGGAGGTATGTCCAGTTTCCCCGTAGCAAACTCGTGACGGCATCTTCGCCGCCGATCTCGCCACGGCGGCGGGCTGTCCAGGACGCAGCCCGTTTGACTCGATCCGCGAGTGGAATGATGGGCTCGTCGTGTTCGCCGATGACCGCCACTCCGGGTTGGACGATGATGGCGCTCGGGTGGTCGCGAAAAGCTCTGTCGATCACATCGATGTAGTTGGGCAGGAGCAAATCGTCTGCGCCCAGGCTGGTGACGTAGCGGGCGGTGCTCGCAGCACCGAGCTGGAGTGCCCGGTACAGGTTGCCTCCGGTGCCGAGGTTGCATTCGTTTCGTATGTACCGTATGCGGGCATCATCGAGTTGGTCGATGTGATCGGCTGCCTTGGTGTCTGGGTTGCAGTCGTCGATGACGGTCATCGTCCAGTCAGCCCGATTGAGCCGTTGAGCGCTCGCGATCGTGGCGAACAAGTAGTGGTCTGCGCCATAAAAGGGGATGACAAAATGGACGGTGGCAAGGTTACCCGGGTGCGGTGTCACGGCGGAACTCCCTAGATCTTGGCGTCGCCCGCGCGCTTCTTGGCGATGACAAGGAACGCCTTCGAGATCATCCAGAGCTGCGGAAAACGCTGGAGGAGCGTGATGCCGAGCTTGTAGGCGGAACTCGCGCCCCCTTCGGCGAGAGAGATGTCTGCGGGAACCGTGAGCCGGGCATCGAGCTCCGGCCGCTCTGCCAGCAGCCTCCGCAGCCGGCGATAGCTCGGCGCGTAGCTGGCGTCACGGTAGTCGTGGCCCCGCCCCGAGATCTGGAGATAACGATTGGCGAGGGGGAGCGGCAGGTAGCTGAGGAAGGGCAGTCCATAGTGTACTTCGATGGGCCATAGCTTGTTCGGCACCAGTATGAAGGCTACACCACCGGGCTTGAGACAACGACTGAGTCGTCGGAGCGCTTCGCGTTGATCCTCGATGTGCTCGAGAACGTTGTCCATGACCCCGACATCGAAGGTGTCGACGTCTTCAAGCTCGTCGACGGATTGCTGCCGGAACTCGAAGTTCTTCTGCAGTGACAGTTCGTGAGCATGGCGTGCGAGAGCCTCGTTCGGCTCGATCCCGACCACCCGTGCACACGTTTTCGCGAGTTCTGCCGCGGAGTGTCCGTAGCCACAGCCGATGTCGATGACGCTTGCCTCGGCGAACGGGACGTCCAGGACAGGCTGCGTCGTCAGCTCGATCTGCTTGGCGAACCCGGCAGCAAGACTGCGACGTTCGACCATCCTCAGGTTGGCCTGCTCATACTCTGGCAAGGAACTCATGCGAACGACCCCTCTTCTGGTGACTCCGGAACCTCGTGCTGAGCGGCTCTCAACCACGGCGACCGGCTGCGGTCAGGGGACCTCCCTGGACCCTGGCGACGGGGTTCGGGACGACTGGGGTCCGGCGACCGGTGACTCGGGGCCCGGTGGCTCGGTGACCAGTCCGCGGTCGCGGTTGGCCAGCTCGGCGTCGCGCAACGCCACGGTACGAGCCAGATTGGTCAGGTGGTCGCTGATCTCGCGCTGGCGCAGGTAGGTGTTCAGCATGCCGAACACGAAGGCGACGACCAGCAGGTAGAGCACCAGGTCGGTGCCGCGCCCGACGCCGATCTGTTGCGCGACCCACGTCGTATCACCCGGTCGCAGCACCGCGTAGACGTTCACCGCGATGAACGCGAAGAACGCGATCCGCTTGCTCGCCCGGATGCGGACGTTGTGCGCCCGGCGGGCGAAGTAGACCAGAGCGCCGAGTGCCGCGAGGACGAGAATGATCTGCACGATCACGGTAAGCTCACCTCTGGTTGCGCACGGCCAGGTCGAACAGGATGTTGACTCCGTTGATGACCGACTGACCCTTGCTTGTTGAGTACTCGGTGTAGCGGATCGTCACCGGGAGCTCCCGCACCGTCCACGACGACCGCGCCAGCAGTGAGACGATCTCCGATGCATGCGCCATGCCGTTCATCCTGATGCGCAGCTGCCCCGCGACCGCGCGGTTGAAGACCCGCAGCCCATTGTGCGCATCGGTGAGGTGCATCTTGCGCGCCATCGGGCTCAGCGCCACCACCAAGCGCAGCACCACGCGCTTGAGCAGCGGCACCCGGTGTCGCCGGCCATCGCGCGGGTCGAGGAAACGGGAGCCCAGGACGACGTCGGCAAGACCGCTGCGGGCCGCATCGACCATGCGCGCAGCATCGGTGGCCCGATGCTGGCCGTCCGCGTCGAAGGTCACGAAGAACCGGCCGCCCGGGCGGGCCAGCGCGTAGCACAACCCGGTCTGCAAGGCCGCGCCCTGTCCCAGGTTGATCGGATGCCGGACCAGGTGCGCTGCCGTCGTGGCGATCTGCGCCGCCGATCCATCGGTGCTGCCGTCGTCCACGCACACGATGTTGCGGAACGTCGCGTGCAGGTCGTCGACCACCTGGGCGATCACTGCGACCTCGTTGTACACGGGAATGATCACCCACGTGTCGTCATTGACCATCTGAGACTCCTGGATCACCGTGCGTGGCGCCGAGGCGCAGGCTAGCAGCGTCGGTGCGCCTGCCCGGGCCCGACGTGCGTCCAGACCACGCGGTGGGGTTACGTCTGGCCGTGCACACTCAGCGGCTACCCTCGACGCCCGTGAGTGGCTCCCCGCACGACATGATCGTGGTCGGTTCCGGTTTCTTCGGCCTGACCGTGGCCGAGCGTGTCGCCAGGGTGCTGGATCGGCGGGTTCTCGTACTGGACCGTCGCCACCACATCGGCGGCAACGCCTACTCCGAGACCGAACCCGAGACCGGGATCGAGGTGCACCGCTACGGCGCGCATCTGTTCCACACCTCGAACAAACGGGTCTGGGACTACGTCAGCGCATTCACCGACTTCACCGGTTACCAGCACCGGGTGTTCACCATCTACCAGGGCCGGGTCTATCCGATGCCGGTGAACCTGGCCACGATCTGCGAGTACTTCGGCGAGTACCTGACCCCGGACCAGGCCCGCGCGCTGGTCGCCGAGCAGGCTGGGGAGATCCAGGGCAAGGACGCGGTCAACTTCGAGGAGAAGGCGATCTCGCTGGTCGGGCGGCCGCTGTACGAGGCGTTCTTCAAGGGCTACACGGCCAAGCAGTGGCAGACCGACCCCACCGAGTTGCCCGCGGCGATCATCAGCCGGCTACCGGTCCGCTACACGTTCAACAACCGGTACTTCAACGACACCTACGAGGGTCTGCCGGTCGAAGGGTACACCGCGTGGCTGAATCGGATGGCCGACCACCCGAACATCGACGTCCGGCTGGACACCGACTGGTTCGATGTGCGCGATGCCCTGCCCGGCAACGTGCCCGTGGTCTACACCGGGCCGCTGGACCATTATTTCGACTACGCCGAGGGCGAGCTGGGCTGGCGCACCCTGGACTTCGAGCAAGAGGTGCGCAACACCGGGGATTTTCAGGGCACGTCGGTGATGAACTACGCCGATCTGGACGTGCCCTACACCCGGATTCACGAGTTCCGGCATTTCCATCCGGAGCGGGACTACCGCACCGACAAGACCGTGATCTTTCGTGAGTACTCACGGTTCGCCCAGCGTGGTGACGAGCCCTACTACCCGATCAACACCTCAGAGGATCGAGCGAAGCTGGAGCGCTACCGTGAGCTGGCCCGCAAGGAGACGGCCAACCACAACGTGCTCTTCGGCGGGCGTCTCGGTACCTACAAGTACCTGGACATGCACATGGCGATCGGTTCGGCGCTGTCGATGTACGACAACCGGATCGCGCCTTACTTCACCGAGGGCTGTGCACTCGACGGCGCAGCGTCTTTGGAGGACTGACGTTTGACGAGCACCACCGAGCACCCTGCACCGCAGCACGTCAGCGAGCAGGTCAGGGAGCCTGTCGAGCCGCCCTCGACGCTGCTGCAGCGGGTGATCCTGCCGCGGCGGGCCGACCCGATGGCCGTCCGTGCGCTGTATGTCGACGAGCAGTCGGCCACCGCGCAGCGGGTATGGCCGCCGGCCGGCGCCACCGGCACCCCTGACCGTCATGACGTCGACCTCGAGGTCACTCTCGCCAACCCCAATGCCCGGCGGGTGCGCGCGCTGTCGCGCACCAGCGTGCGGGTTCCTGAGCAGACCGAGGTGTCCTTCGCGGCGTACTTCAACGCCTTTCCGGCCAGCTACTGGCGGCGCTGGAGCGCACTGCGCACCGTGCACCTGCGCCTGAGCGTCGAGGGAGCGGGCCGGGTCGACGTCTACCGGTCCAAGGCCGACGCCACTCCGATCCACACCCACGGCGAGCTGATCAACGGTGCTGCGGGTCGTCGCGAGCTCGACATCGAGCTGGACCTGACGCCGTTCGAGGACGGCGGGTGGTACTGGTTCGACATCAGCACCGAGGACTCGGAGCTGATCGTGCACTCCGGCGGCTGGCATGCGCCGGTCGAGGCGCCGGGTCGCGCCGCGGTGACCATCGGCATGCCCACCTTCAACCGCCCCACCGACTGCGTGGCCACCCTGCGCGCGATCGGCGAAGACGAGTTGGTCCGTTCCATCGTGACCGCGGTGGTGATCCCCGACCAGGGTGCCAACAAGGTCCGCGACCAGGACGGTTTCGCCCAGGCGCAGGCCGTGCTCGGCAACCGCCTGCGGATCATCGACCAGCCCAACATCGGCGGCTCCGGCGGATACGCCCGGGTGATGTACGAGGCGCTGGAGAACAGCGACTGCGAGCAGATCCTCTACATGGACGACGACATCGTCTTAGAGCCCGACTCGATCCTGCGTGCGGTGGCGTTCTCCCGCTTCGCGCGCCGCCCGATGCTGGTCGGCGGGCAGATGCTGCAGGCCCAGGCCCGCTCCCGGCTGCACGCCTGGGGCGAGATCGTCGACCGGCAACGGATGCGATGGAACAAGGCGCCGGGCACCGAGTACGACCACGACTTCGCCCAGCACCCGCTGCGCCAGACCGCGTGGATGCACCGACGAACCGACGTGGACTACAACGCCTGGTGGATGTGCCTGATCCCGCGCACCATCGCCGAAGACATCGGGCTGCCGCTGCCGCTGTTCATCAAATGGGACGACGTCGAGTACGGGCTGCGCGCCCGCGACGCGGGTTACCCCACCGCGACTGTCCCCGGTGTGGCGATCTGGCACATGTCGTTTGCCGACAAGGACGACGCCACCGACTGGCAGGCCTACTTCCACCTGCGCAACCGGCTGGTCGGCGCTGCCCTGCACGGCACCGAGACCCGGCCGACAGCGATGCTCGCCGACAGCCTCAAACATGCCCTCAAGCACGCGCTGGCCATGGAGTACTCCACGCTGGCGCTGCAGGAGATGGCGATCCGGGACTTCCTGGCCGGGCCGCAGGCGCTGTTCGAGAAGCTACCCACAGCGCTGGGCGAGGTCCGGGCCCGCTGTGCGGACTTCGCCGACGGGCAGGTGGTGGACTCCCAGGAGCTGCCGCTGCCGGCCGGCGGGCAAGTCGAGGTGCAGCGCCTGCTGACCCCGCCCACCAACCCGATCACCATCGGGGCGACCCTGCTCAAGCGCCTGGCGCATCAGCTGCGCCCGGTCGATTCCCGGTCCCATCACCGCCCGCAGCTGTCCCTGGCCCGCACCGACGCCCGGTGGTTCGTGCTCTCCGGGATGGACGGGGTGACCGTCTCCACCGCGGACGGCCGCGGCGTCACCTACCGCAAACGGGACCCACAGGCGTTCCGTTCGATGCTCACCCGCTCGGTGGCGCTACACCGGGAACTGGCCCGGGAATTCCCCCGACTGCGCACGCGCTACCGTGACGCCGCCCCTGAGCTCACCGGCCGGGCCAGCTGGAAGCGGGTGTTCAACGCATGATGTTGCGACGACGATTCACCAGTGCACACCGGGCCTCCACCGATCACCGGGAGGTCGCTCTGGTTGCCGCAGTGCAGCGCCGGATCGCGGCGCCCCGGGTGGTGACCGCCGCCCGCGGGCTGTCCCATTTCGGCGAGCACGCCCTGGGTTGGCTGGCGCTGGGTGCGCTGGGTGCGCTGGTCGACCGGCGGCGCCGCCGGGATTGGCTGATCTCGACGGCGACGGTGGCCGCCGCGCACGGGGCGTCGATCGGCGTCAAGCGGGTGGTGCGCCGGCACCGCCCGACCGACCCGTCGGTTGAGGTGCTGGTGGGCACGCCGAGCCGGCTGTCCTTCCCGTCTTCGCACGCCGCCTCCACCACCGCAGCCGCAGTCCTCTACGGCGGACTGTTGCGCCGCCCACTCACGGCTGTGCTGGTGCCCCCGATGCTGATCAGCAGGCTGGTGCTGGGCGTGCATTACCCGACCGATGTTCTGGTGGGTTCCGCCCTGGGCGCCGCCATCGGTGCCGGGGTGCGCCGGCGACTGCGTTCAAGCCACCAGAGAGGATGGCGATGACCGCCACCACCCAGCAGGGCAGCAGTCTCGGCCGGACCAACCCGGTGGCCGGACTGGTCCGCACCATGCGGCCCCGGCAGTGGTTGAAGAACGTCCTGGTGCTGGCCGCGCCGTTCGCCGGCGGTTACCTCTTCCAGCTGCACGTGCTCACCGCGGTCGGGATCGCCTTTGTCGCGTTCTCGCTCGCCGCGTCCGGGGTTTACCTGGTAAACGACGTCAATGACGTCGAGGCCGATCGGGCACACCCGATCAAGCGCAACCGTCCGATCGCCGCTGGGGTGGTGGCACCGCCGCTGGCGCTGGCCGTCGCCGTGCTGCTGTTCGCGGCTGCGATCGGAGTGTCCTTCCTGGCGTCGCCCGACCTTGCCATCGTCACTGTGGTCTACATCGCGGTGCAGATCTCCTACTGCTTGTGGCTCAAGCATCAGCCGGTGGTGGACATCGCCATCGTCGCGTCGGGCTTCCTGTTGCGGGCCATCGCGGGTGGCGCCGCCGCGACGATCGAGCTGTCCCAGTGGTTCCTGCTCGTCGCCGCGTTCGGGTCACTGTTCATGGTGGCCGGCAAGCGCTATGCCGAGATCCGTCTCGCCGAGCGCACCGGCGCGAAGATCCGCAAGTCGTTGGAGCGCTACACCGCCTCCTACCTGCGCTTCGTGTGGACGCTGTCGGCCACCGTGCTGATCATGACCTATGGTCTGTGGGCGTTCCAGCTCAGCCAGATCAACGACTCGGTCTGGCCGATCATCTCCCTGGTGCCCTTCGTGGTGGCTGTGCTGCGCTACGCCGTGGACGTCGACGGCGGCAACGGCGGCGAACCCGAAGAGATCGCCATAGCCGACCGCGTCCTGCAGGTGTTGGGCGCCGCCCTAGTCCTCACCCTCACCGCCGCCGTCTACCTGTAGCGCCCCGGTCGCCCCGCCGCCGGGTCGCCCCGCCGCCGCCGGTCGCCCCGCCCGTGAACTCGACGTCACCGACGTTTTCGGTCGTTGCTATGTCGGTCTCGTCGAGTTCACGGCGCTGGGGGAGCTCACGGCGCTGGGGGAGCTCACGGCGCTGGGGGGCGTGGGCGTGCGTGTGAAGTTGTCCACATCTGTGCTTGTGTCCACAGGTGAGGGCGAGGCCCGGGGTCTGTTTGGCGGGGGTGGGCCAGGGTTTGGGGTGTGATCGATGAGCTGACCTTGGGTACCGCCCCGTTCAGAGGGTCGTGGGCTGTGCAGCGCGGGCTTGTTACCGAGCGCGTGCTACGTGGGTCCCGGTACCACCGGCTGTTCTCCGACGTCTACCTGCTCGCGAGCGCACGGGCTGATCTCGCCGCTCGGTCGCGCGGGGCGGCACTGCTTGCTTCGGGGCCGTGCGCGCTGTCCGGTTACTCGGCCGCGGAACTGCTCGGCGCGGGATGCGCACCAGCGGACACGAACGCCGAGCTGACCGTGCCTGGCGGTGATTTCCGGGAGCAACCGGGCCTCACCATCCACCGTGACCTGCTGGCGGACGACGAGATCATCCACTCCGGCGGCGTGCCCATCACCACCGCGCTGCGCACGGCCTGGGATTTGGCGCGATGGCTGCCGACGGCCGACGCAGTGGTGGCAATGGATGCGTTGGCCAGGGTTGGGCGGTTCCGCCCCGCGGCCGTGCTCCGGATCCAGGGCCGCTACCCACGGGCCCGCTGGCGTCGTCGGGTGCCCGGGGTGGTCGACCTCGCCGATCCTGCAGCCGAGTCCCCGATGGAGACGCGCTCCCGGCTCGTGCTCGTGCTGCGCGGGCTGCCACGTCCTGAGCTGCAGTATCAGGTGTACGACGAGCTGGGCGGGTTCGTCGCTCGCCTGGACATGGCGTACCCGCTGCTGAAGCTGGCGATCGAGTACGACGGCCGGGGCCACCTCACGGCATGGCAGCAGGAGTCCGATGCCCGGCGCCTGAACCGTCTGGACGCCTGCGGCTGGTCCGTCCTCCGCTTCACCTCCCCAGACGTCCTCCGCCACCCAGACGCCATGGCAGCCCAGGTCCGGGAAGCCATCTCCCGCCGCTCCCGGCGCCGGTCGGCGTCGTGAACTCGACGTCACCGACATCGCCGTCGCCGGAAATGTCGGTGACGTCGAGTTCACGCCCCATACTGAACGGCGTGCTCGAGGATGAGAAGTGGTGTGGGCGGATCTTCGATGGGGGCTGGCGGCGAGCGGCGGGTGGGGACGCCGCCGTCGTGGCACCCGCGACCGGCGAGGAGCTGGGCCTCGTGGGCGTGGCCGGGGTCGAGGACGTCGCCACCTCGGCGGCCCAGGCGGCGCTGGCCCAACGGGACTGGGCGGCGACGCCGTTCCAGGAGCGCGCGGCGGTGCTGCGGCGGGCGGGTGAGGCGTTGCAGCGGCATACCGACGAACTGGGCGGCTGGCTGGTCCGTGAGGCCGGCAGTGTCCCGGGCAAGGCCCACTTCGAACTGCAGATGGCCGCCCAGGAATGCTACGAGGCAGCCGCGCTGCCGTCCCGGCCGCAGGGTGAGCTGCTGGCCGGCGAAGCGCCGCTGCTGAGCATGGTGCGCCGGGTGCCGGCCGGGGTGGTCGGTGTCATCGCCCCGTTCAACGCACCGCTGGTGCTGGCGCTGCGGTCGGTGGCCCCGGCGCTGGCGCTGGGCAATGCGGTGGTGCTCAAGCCGGATCCGCGCACGGCGGTCTGCGGCGGGGTCGCACTGGCCACGGTGTTCGAAGCAGCCGGGCTGCCTCCGGGTGTCCTGCACGTGCTGCCCGGTGGCGCCGACATCGGCGCCGCGCTGGTCGAGGATCCGCACGTCCGGGTCGTCTCGTTCACCGGCTCGACTGCGGCCGGCCGGGCGGTCGGCGAGCTGGCCGGCCGCCACCTCAAGCGGGCCCACCTGGAGCTGGGCGGCAACTCCGCGCTGATCGTGCTGGACGACGCCGACCTCGAACGGGCCGTCGGCGCGGCCGCCTGGGGCTCATTCCTGCACCAGGGCCAGGCTTGCATGGCCATCGGCCGGCACCTGGTGCACGACTCGATCTACCCGGAGTACGTGGAACGGCTGGCCGCCAAGGCGGACCGGTTGCCGGTCGGCGATCCGGCGACCGAACAGGTCGCGCTGGGCCCAGTCATCGATGCCGCCCAGCGCGACAAGATCCACCACCTGGTTACCAGCAGCGTGGCAGCGGGCGCACGGCTCGCCGCGGGCGGAACCTACCGGGACCTTTTCTACCGCCCCACGGTGCTCGCCGACGCGGGCCCGGCCATCCCGGCCTACGACCAGGAGGTGTTCGGGCCGGTCGCGCCAGTGACCCGGTTCGCCACCCTCGATGACGCGGTGAAGCTGGCGTCGGACAGCGAGTACGGCATGGCACTGGGCATCCTGACCTCCGACGTGGCGGCCGGCCTGGCGCTGGCCGAGCGGATCCCGACCGGGATCGCGCACATCAACGACCAGACGCTCAACGACGGGGCACACGTGCCCTTCGGCGGAGTGCTTGCGTCCGGCACCGGTTCCCGGTTCGGCGGGGCCGCCGCGAGCATCGAAGCCTTCACCGAGACCCGGTGGATCACCGCACGCGGGGACATCCCCCGCTACCCATTCTGATTGCCGCTACTGGAGCCGCGACGCTCACGCGGGGATTACGATTGCCTCCAGGTCAATACGGTGTTGACACGTTCAGCGCGTCGCCGGTAGCGCGGCGTTCGACCAGCGCGCTATCCGGTACGACCAATGAGGTCTTGCGCTCGCGCAACGCATAGCAGCCCCGGCTGAACCCGTCGAGATAGACGGTGTCTGTCCATTCGTCTGTGTGCCGGGTGCCGAGTAGCGGTCCATCGGGATCTCCGGCAACGCGCTGGAACTGGAAGCCCTGTGCCTTAACGTGGTCGAGCAGCCGTTTGGCGATCACAAGGTCGGGGCTATCGGTCGTCACGGCGAGCCTCCCGCACCCCGTTGCTGTTCCTCTGGCAGTCACCGCGCGCCGCCGCCGACCCCCGCCTCACCCTCGCCCAGCTCGTCACCGAACCACTCCGCTCGGGCGGCCGCTGGTCACCCATTGGTGCGACCGGCTCATCGAACTCACTGCAACTGTCACGGCTCCAGCGTGCACCAATGATCCGGTGCGGCTGAAATACGCCACCGCTTTCCGCCCGGCGGCAGGGTCGGCTGGCCGCCGGGCGCTGCGGGTGGAACGTCAGAAAGGCGGTTGGTCAGGCAGCCTGGCGGGTGGTGGTCGCGCTGGCGGTGGGGGTGGTTCGGGTAGGCGCAAGACCGGTCCCTCCCACGTCATCGGGACACCTGGTAGGTCAGGGTCGACGTCGCGGGGTAGCGGCTGGGGCAGATCGAGGATGAGCGGTTCGCCGCGAGTGCGGTAAGTCTGCCCGAGGGGGCTGGTCCAGATGAAGTGGCCAGCCTGGGGTTGCTGGAGGGTCCAGCCGCCCTGGTGCTTCATCGTGTGGTGGCGTCCGCAGTTGGGACCGCTGTTGGTAGTGACGGTCTGCCCGCCGTGGGCATGATCGTGGGTGTGATCCAGATCGGCGGTGGCGGCGCGGCGCCGGCAGCCGACGCCGACGCAGTGCCGGTCACGCATCTGGACATGCCGGCGCAGCGCGGCGTGGGCGAAGCGCCGGTTGGGGTGTTGGTCCAGCGCTGCGCGGGCCTGCTCGCGGTGCTCCCAGCTCCCGGAGATCCCGTGCAGGACCCGAGCCCACTCGGGGTGGTCGACCGCCAGCGCGGGAAACTGGTCCAGCATCGACACCGGGAGGGCGATCTCCACGATTCCCCCGACGCAGTCACCGCGGGCGCGCGATGGACCGGGGTGGGCGGGGCGGCGGCGGGTGAGATCACCGTGGAGCAGGTACCCCTCGCTGTCGACGATCGCGATACGCCATTCGGCGTTGTGCTGGGCGGCGACCAGGTCCCGCGCGACCGCGGCGGGGATGGGTCCCCACAGGGGCAGCTCCGCGGGATGCTCGTCGAGTCCCAGCAAGGTAGACAGTCTCACCCGCACTTCGATGCCGTACTTCACCGGGCGACTCGTCCCGGTCTCACCACGACAGCCCGTACTGGGTTGCTGGCCGTACTCAGGCTGGTCGGGCTCAGGCTGGTCGGGCTCAGGCTGGTCGGGCCCCTTGGCCGGCGCAGGTTGCTCGGGCACGTCACGCTCCGGGGGTTCGTGGTCGCGCTCGCCCCGGTTGCACTGCGGGCTGGGCTCGGCGTCGGGATCACCGTCGGCAGGTGCGACGGGACCGAGGCGCAGCATGGTGGCCAGGATCTGCTGGCGAGTGAGCCCGTCGAGGGTGCCGTCGAGCAGGCGCAGGTAAAGGTCGGCGCGGGTCTGGCCGACCGTGGCCGGGTACCCGGCCGCCCGCAGGTCGTCGGCCAGCACCTCCAGGCGCGCGGCGGCGGCCGCGGCGTCGGCGGCGGGCAGCCCGGAGCCGGTGAGCACGGCGGTTCCGGTGTGGTCGAGGTAGCCGTGCACAGCGCGCTCGCGCACGGCGCGCTGGTAGGTGCG
>JBQTHE010000085.1:0-6251 GCA_052390115.1 Pseudonocardiales bacterium
GCCGTTTTCGACCACGCCGAGTGGGCCGTGTTCGTCGCCAGCGTCAAAGACGGCGACTACGACCTGTAGTGCAGCTGGTCTTGTTCCGCGGCCGGCAAGCCCGAAGCCAGCACGCGGCGCGAATCCGGCACCGGTAGCACCCCGTCCAGCGTCAGCTCATCGACGGTGATGAGCGGCCCCGCGCACACCTGATCCAGCAACTCGGCCTGCGCCGGTGCAAGATCCGTGAGCCGTCGTAGACACTGGAGGGTACCGACTCGCAGCGACAGAATCGGGCAAGCGCGACGAAATGCAGTCGTACTTAGGTGCTACTTCGCTGGTACGCTGAGCGCGTGGTCGTGAAGAAGATCAGTATCTCGCTCGACTCCGAGGTCTTCGAACAGGCGAAGCACGCTGCTGACGTCGAGGGCATTGCACTGTCGGCCTGGCTGTCACGCGCCGCGAGCGAAGCCGCCGATCTCGCCGCAGCCCAGGCTGCACTCGCGGAGTACAACGAGGTGTACGGCGAGCCGGATGAGGAAGCCATGGCAGAAGCCAGGGCGGAGCTTGAGGCAATCGGGTTCTGGAAACCGGAGACCGCAGAGGAGCGGGCTGCCCGGCTGTCGGCGCTAGCGCGCCTGCGCGGCGAGGTAGCTGATCAGACGCGTCGACGGATCGGATGAACAGCCGCCCTCAGCTGCTGCTCGATGCCGGAGCCCTGATCAGCGCGGAGGCACATCCGCACGGCAAGGTCATCGCAGAGTGTCAACTGGCGCTGCTCGCGCGACGTCCCGCCTTGCTTCCTGCGGTGGTCTTCGCTCAAGTCTGGCGGGTGAGCCCCCGGCAGCACGCGCTGTCCAAGATCCGCCAGATGTGTCGGGCAATCCCCTTCACTACAAAGACCGCTGACGACGTCGGACGCCTGCTCGCTCGAAGCCGGACCTCCGACGTCGTCGATGCGGCCGTGATCGTGGCCGCCATCGAGCACAACGCCGCGGTGCTCACCTCCGACCCCAAAGACCTCGCCAAGCTCGCCAGTGCCGCCGAGTACCCGGTCCGCCTGCTCGCGGTCTGAGCCGGGACCCCAACCCGGTTCCGCGGAACATCTCTCGGAACCCTGTGCACTGTCATGCGCCGGTGAACGGGTTGTGCAGCCGGGCTCCGGTGGTGGCGACGTCGCTGATGTTGCGGGTGACGAGCGTCCAGTCGTGCACCTTCGCGGTGGCGGCCAGCAGGCCGTCGACCACGGGCACCGGATCGGGGACGTTGAGCCTGCCCCATTCCTCGGCTACCTCGGCGGTGACCGGGACGACACGGTCGGAGTAGCCGCGCACCAGACCCGCGAGCCACTGGTCGAAGACCGCCGCCTGAGCCCGGTCACGCCGTTGCAGCCGGCAGATTCCCTGCCGGATCTCCCCGACGGTGAGCACGCTGAGATACAGCTGCCGGGAATCGACCGAGTCGAACCAGGCGGCGACCCCCGCGTCGGGTGGACGTTTGCGCAGTTCCGACAGCACGTTGGTGTCGAGCAGGAAACTCACCACTGGTTCGTGAAGTCGATCGCGCGGGCAGGCTCGCGGGGTCGGACGATCTCCAGAGCATCGAGGTCCGGCGCTGACCGGAGGTAGTCCTTGAGGTCGACGCCAGCTCCGGACATCCTGCGATACTCGGCGATGTCCAGCACCACCGCGACCTCCTCGCCGTGCCGGGTGACGAACTGCGCGCCCTCGGCCTGGGCAGCTCGCACGACCTCGCTGAAGCGCTGCTTGGCTTCCTGGAGCTGCCACTTCATCGCGTCTCCTAGTCTGTCTAGACAGACCAGCATAACACTCACGTGGTTTCACCCGGCGCGGCGGCGCGGGAGCCGACACACTGGAGGCAGACAAACCCGGGGAGGACGTGACCGTGCACGCGGCAGACCACAAGACGTCGGCACCGCCGGCGGGCGAGCTGCGCAAGCTGCTCGCCGGAGCCCACCACGACCCGCATTCGGTACTCGGGGCACACCCGCACCCCGACGGCACCGTGGTCCGGGTACTGCGCCCGCACGCCGACGCGGTGACGGTGCTCGCCGGCGGTGAGGAGTACCCGCTTCAGCGCAACGCCGAGGACCTGTTCCACGGCGTACTGCCCGGTCCCCCCGGCGACTACCGGCTGCGGGTGCGCTACGGCGAGCACACCGAGATCACCGACGATCCCTACCGCTGGATGCCGACGCTGGGTGAAATCGACCTGCACCTCATCGGCGAGGGCCGCCACGAGCGGCTGTGGGAGGCGCTCGGCGCGCACCTGCGGACCTACTCCACGCCGAACGGCCCGGTCGAGGGAACCTCGTTCGCGGTCTGGGCCCCGAATGCCCGGGGAGTACGGGTGTGCGGGGACTTCGACGGCTGGTCCGGGGTGGCGACCCCGTTGCGCTCGCTGGGTTCGGTCGGAGTGTGGGAGGTCTTCCTGCCCGGCGTCGGGGCGGGCACCCGCTACAAGTTCCGCCTGCTGGGCCCAGACGGGAGATGGCACGAGAAGGCCGACCCGATGGCCCGCGCCACCGAAATTCCGCCGAACACGGCCTCGGTGGTCGCAGCCCCGTCGACCTACGAATGGGGCGATGCCCAGTGGCTCGCCGAGCGGGCGAAAAAGGAGCCGACGGCGGAGCCGATGAGCATCTACGAGGTGCACCTGGGCTCCTGGAAGCAGGGCCTGGATTATCGGGAGCTGGCCCACGAGCTGGTCGAGCACCTGACGATGACCGGGTTCACCCACGTCGAGCTGCTGCCGGTGGCCGAGCACCCGTTCGGTGGTTCGTGGGGCTACCAGGTCACCTCCTACTATGCGCCGACGTCCCGATTCGGCTCCCCGGACGACTTCCGCTACTTCGTCGACACGCTGCATGCGGCCGGGATCGGCGTGATCGTGGACTGGGTGCCCGCGCACTTCCCGCGCGACGAGTGGGCGCTGGCCCGCTTCGACGGTGCGCCCTGCTACGAACACGCCGACCCGCGGCGCGCGGCGCACCCGGAGTGGGGCACCCTGATCTTCGACTACGGCCGCACTGAGGTCCGCAACTTCCTGGTGGCCAACGCGCTGTACTGGCTCGAAGAATTCCACCTCGACGGGTTCCGGGTGGACGCCGTGGCGTCGATGCTCTACCTCGACTACTCCCGCCAGCCGGGCGAATGGCTACCCAATGTCCACGGTGGACGCGAGAACCTGGACGCGGTGGCATTCCTGCAGGAGATGAACGCCACCGTCTACAAGAGACATCCCGGCGTGGTGACGATCGCCGAGGAATCCACCGCCTGGCCCGGGGTCACCCGGCCCACCCATCTGGGCGGTTTGGGCTTCGGCCTGAAATGGAATATGGGCTGGATGCACGACACCCTCGACTACGTCGGCCACGATCCCGTGCACCGCACCTATCACCACAACGAGATGACCTTCTCGCTGATGTACGCCTGGAGCGAGAACTTCGTGCTGCCGCTGTCGCACGATGAGGTGGTGCACGGCAAGGGCTCGTTGTGGGCCCGGATGCCGGGCGACAACTGGAACAAGGCCGCCAACCTGCGAGCCCTGCTGGCCTACATGTGGGCTCACCCCGGCAAGCAGTTGCTGTTCATGGGCGGCGAGCTGGGGCAACCCGCCGAGTGGGCGGAGAGCCGCTCGCTGGAGTGGTACCTGCCCCACCACCCGCTGCACGGCGGGCTGCTGCGGCTGGTCGGCGATCTCAACGCCATCTACCGGTCACGCCGCGCGCTCTACAGCCAGGACACCAGCCCGGCCGGCTTCGAGTGGATCGACGCCAACGACGCCGCCGGCAACGTGCTGAGCTTCCTGCGCTGGGGCGACGACGGGTCGGTGCTGGCCTGCGTGGCGAACTTCGCCGGTAACCCCCACGAGGGCTACCGGATCGGGCTACCCCGCCCGGGACGCTGGCGCGAGGTGCTCAACACCGACTCCGAGAGCTACGCCGGTTCCGGAGTCGGGAACCTCGGCGAGGTCGTCGCCAGCGAGCAACCGTGGCACGGGCGGCCCTACTCCGCGCTGCTACGACTGCCGCCGGCTGGTGCGCTCTGGCTTACCTCCGCGGCTGACCCCCGCGACGCTTAGGCCGGATGGACCCAGAATGGTGGGACCACCAGGCGGTAAGCTGGCGCCCGCCGGTTTTATCGGGTACGTGATCGGTGGGTCGACAGGGTGAGTGACCACACAGGGTTAGCTGGCCTCGCCCAGGAGTGGGCCCGCGCGGTCGTCTCCACCGCCTACGTGCCGATGTCGCTTTCCGACCTCCGGCTCTACCTGCAGGATCTCACCGAGCGGCTGGTGGCCGCGCTATCCGGTCCTTCGGTGGACGCCCAGGCCGCATCCGACGTCGGCGCCCGGCTGGTAGCCGCCGGACTCACCGGTGAGCAGAGCCTGTCTCGGACGATCGGGTTCCTCGGCCGAGCCCTGCCCGGCGTCGCAGACAGTTCAGCGGCCGCCGACCCGAGCTGCGCCCGGATCATCGAGCTACTCGGTGCGCTGTCCGCCGGCTACACCTGGGCACTGCGCAACCGCGTCTTCGACCAGCAAGAAGAGATCAAGCGGGCGCTGTCGCAGGCCTGGCAGGACGTCGAGCGGGATCTGCGGACCAGCGAGGCTCGGTTCCGCGAGGTGTTCGACTCCTCGCCGATGGGTATCGCGATCAGTGCGCCCGGCGGGCGGATCGTCCGAACCAACCCGGCGCTCGAGGAGATCCTCGGCCACTCGCCAGCTGAGCTGCCCGGACGCCAGCTGAGCGAGCTGTTCACAGCTGATGACCAGCCCACGGTGCAGGAGCACTATCAGGGCCTGCTGACCGGCCGGACATCGCGGTTCCGGGCTCGTTGTACGCTGCGCCGCGCAGATGGCGAGACCGCGTGGGTCTACCTGGCCGCTTCGGTGCTACTCGACGGCGACCAAGCGCCCCAGTACCTCGCCACGATGGTCGACGACATCACCGACCTGCACCTGCTTGAGCAGCGGCTGAACCACCAGACACTGCATGACCTGCAGACCGGTCTGCCGAACCGGCAATACTTCGTCACCCACCTGGAGACGGTGCTCGGGAAGCTCGAACCGTCGGCCGTGGTCACCCTGCTGCACCTCGATCTGGACGGCTTCTCGGTCATCAACGATGGGCTCGGACACGATGCCGGTGACCAGCTGCTGGATGTGGTGGCCAGGCGGCTGGAAAGCGTGGTCGCCGACCAGCAGGCGATGGTTGCCCGACTCGGAGCCGACGAGTACGCGATTCTGATCCAATCCAAGTATTCAGGACCGGACGTCGGCGCCCTGGCCGAGCGCATCAACACCGAGCTCGCCGAACCGTTGTACTTCGATGGCATCGGGGTGGCGGTCACCGCGACGATCGGCGTCGTGCAACGCCGGTTCGGCGGGTCCGCCAAGCCCGAGGAGCTGATGCGCGCCGCCAGCGCCACGCTGCGCCGGCTGCGTGGCAGGGGCAAGCGGCAGTGGGACCTGTTCGACCCAGACATCGACGCCGCCGAGCGTGCGGAGCTCCGCCTGGCCGCGGCGATGCCCGGCGCCCTGGAAACCGGCGAGCTGCGAGCGACCTACCAGCCGGTGGTCACCCTGGACTGCCACCGGCTGGTCGGCATCGAGGCTGCCCTGAGCTGGCAGCACCCGGAGCTCGGCGTGCTGTCGAACGAACGGTGCGTGCAGGCCGCGGAGCGGACCGGGGTCGTACATGAGGCCGGTCAGTGGCTGCTGCAGACCGCCGCTGAGCAGGCCGTGTCCTGGCGGCAGCGGATGGCTGGCGGCGTGCCCCCGGTCGTCGTCAACCTGACACAGTCCCAGGCTCAGGACCCCGACCTGGTGGCGAGGGTCAGAGCAGTTCTGGAACAGACCGGCCTGGCACCAGCCGGGCTGGAACTGCGGGCGCCGGTGGCGGCGATCCGCACGGTCAGTGGTGAACTCGCCGGCGAGGGCGGTGCACACGCCGAAGACAACATGCGGGTGCTGGCCGATTTGGGCGTGCGCGCCGGGCTCTACGACTTCGGTGGCGGCATCGGCGGCCTACGCTGCCTGGCCGACCTCCCGGTATGCGCGGTGCGGATCGCCCAGCCGGTGTCCCAGCAGGTAGCCGACGATCCGTCCCGGATCCTCTCCCAGGCGGCGCAGGCAATGGTGCACATCGTGCGCGCCGCCGGGGTCGACGTGGTCGCCTTCCCGGTGGACAGCAAGGAGCAGGCAGCGTGCTGGCCGTGGATAGGTGCCAACTGGGCAGTCGGCGCGCT
>JBQTHE010000086.1:0-39643 GCA_052390115.1 Pseudonocardiales bacterium
GGCCGCCTTCCACGACCTCGCCCGCTACGCCCACCTCGCGGCCTGACACCCTGGAGCTGCACCAAAGCCGACTCAAACCTCACAGTTGACTCGATCATGACGGCCGTGCCGCCTAAGCCCTCTAACACGAGTGAGGCGATGGCGAACCCGTTGATCGGGCGCTGCACCGGGTAGCCGGGATAGCCCGGGTAGCCGTAGGGACCGGGATGGCCGGGTGGCGAATACCCGGGCGGGACGCCGGGGGTGGCAGCATCTGACGCGCCGCGACTTTCGGCGCCCCGCTCCGGTTCGGGTGGCCCACTCGGGTGCGGTGGTGTCGTCATCGCGTCACTCCCTCTCGGTGCGGCTCATCTTCACGGTCGCACATCCCGACCGCCCGCCGCAGCGGCCGCATCACCGCCCGGGGGGCCGTCCGGTGACGAGAAAGCTGACCTGGCGGGCGATCGAGACCGCGTGGTCGGCGAAGCGCTCGTAGTAACGGCCGATGAGGGCGGCGTCCACCGCCGGTTCCACCCCGTGCGACCAGTCCTCGGACAACAGGACACGGAAGATCTGGCGGCGCAGCGCGTCGACCTCCTCGTCGGCCTTCGCCAGCCGGTTACCGGACATCGGGTCCTGGCTCTCGATCGCGTTCGCGGCCTCCTCAGCGAGGTTGGCGGCAAGCACGCCCATCCGCGCGAACACCGGGCGGACCTCATCCGGGATCGGCATGGTCGGGTGCTTCAGCCGCGCGATCTCGGCGATGTGCTGGGCGAGGGCGCCCATCCGCCCCAGGTCGCCCACCGCGTGCATGGCCGCGATCACCACCCGTAGGTCGGTGGCGACCGGCGCCTGCAGGGCGAGCAGGTTGACGCAGCGCTGGTCCATGTCGTCGCACAGTGCCGTGATCTCGTCCTTGCCGGAGATGACCAGCTCGGCTAGCCCGAGGTCGGCCTGCTGGAGCGCGGTCGAGGCGTTGGTCATCATCTGCCCGGCCAGCCGAGCCATCCTGGCCAGGTCGCCGATCAGTTTGTCCAGTTCGGTATGGAAGGTCTCCCGCATGGCCCGAGAGTACGGCGGCGCACTAGGGGCCTGCCTAGGGGCTCAGCTGCAGGCGGTATCGGCCCCGTTGACGGTGGCCAGCGGGGCGGTGGCTGGCGGGGGGGGAACAACCGAGGGCACGGCGGCGGCCGTCCCGTGACCGTCCCGGTGGACGTTGCGGTGGAAGTCTGGGCCGACCACCAGAACCACGTTGTCAGCGGTACCCCCCCGATCGACCTGCAGCACCGCCTGGGGAACGGCTGCGAGCAGGGTCCGCGCCTCGGCCTCCTGGTCCGGTGGGTAGCGGATCACTGTGGTGTCCACCAGATGCGTTTCGTTGCCCACCCCGAGCACGCCGAAGCCGTCGGCCTGCAGCGACTCCGACGCCCGGGTGGCCGCACCGGCGACCCGGCTGCCGTTGAGCACCTGCACCCGCACGTCTTGTGGGTTCGCTGGACTCGGCGCCACTGGTGCTTGCGCGCTTGGCGGCTGCTCGCCGGGCAGCGCCGCGCCGTCGATGATCGCCCGGAACAATGCTGTGGTGTCGGGCTCCCGGAGCTCCTCGTTGCCGTATTCGTTGGCCGACCCGGTGGTCGGCACCGTGACGAAAGTGACGTCGGCCGGGTCCAGCCCCTGCATCGACTGGGCCAACGTGAGCAGCGCCGATGAGTCGATGTTCTCGCCAACGGTGTTCGCGGCGACCGCGGTGATCAGCCCGCGCAGCTTGGCGGGGTTGAGCAGCACACCCGGCGACAGCACCTGGCGCAGCAGCGCGGACAGGAAGCGTTGCTGGCGGGCGATCCGGCCGTAGTCGGAGGTGGGGTCGCCGGTGACGTGCCGGGCCCGGACGTAGTTCAGCGCGGTGGCGCCCGAGATCGTGGTGTGGCCCCGTTGCGGGATGATCGTGCCGAGGCGGCTGTCCTTGAACGGTCGCTCCACACAGATCCGCACCCCGCCCATGGCGTCGACCATGCTCTTGAATCCGTTGAAGTCGACACCGACGAACCGGGTCATGGCCAGCCCGGAGAGATGTTGGACGACTTTGGTGACGCACAACGGCCCACCGACCTGGTAGGCGGTGTTGAGCTTGGCGACGGTAGCGCCCGGGTCGGTCCGTCCGGTGTAGGTACCCGAGACGGGGTCCCATACGTCGCACTGCGGCCGCTGGATCTGCAGGTCCCGCGGGAAGGACACGATCACCACGTGAGATCGGTCGGCGGGTAGGTGGGCGATCATCACGGTGTCCGAGCGGGCACCTCCCACCAGTGCGGTGTCGCCGACGTTGTCTTCCTCCTGGGCACCGACCCGGCTGTCCGATCCGACCAGCAGGATGTTCTCGTCGCCGCGCTGCGCTTCCGCGTCGGTGATCGCCGCGGAGTGCGGGTCGAGCGCGAGCACGTCGCGCAGCTGCCCGTCCAGCCATTGCGTGGTGATCCATCCGCCGGCGGTGGCCAGGAAGACCAGGAACGCCACTGCAGCGACCAGCGCTTTGCCGGTTCGCCGGGCGCGGTGGTGCCCACGGGGTGGCGAACCTTCCGGCCCGTCGCGCACCGTGACCTCCTCCCCTGGACCAGGTGTTACGCCGTCCGGGTGAGGGATCGTACTAGGTGCTCATCATTACCCGCCGGAATGGGCCAGCTCGGCGCCCGCGGGGACGGTGCGGTCCATCGGGTCGTCCAGCCAGCCCTCGGGTAGTACCACCCGTCCGGGAGAGCCCTGGCGGCCTCGGGGACCGTCGGCGTCGGGTGGGAACGGGATATCGGGGTCCAGCCGGGCGAGCTGGTCGTCCAGCTCGGCGAAGCTGGACACCATCCCCAGCGCGCGCCGCACGTCCCCGCCGACCGGGAAGCCGTGCAGGTACCAGGAGATGTGTTTGCGCAGGTCGCGCAGGCCCTTGTCGGTGCCCAGCGCTCGGGTGAGCAGCACGGCGTGGCGGCGCAGGATCGTCGCGACCTGCTTCAGGGTCGGCGGTATCGGGGCCGGGGTGGCGGTGAAGGCGGCCTCCAGCTCAGCGAACAGCCACGGCCGGCCCAGGCAGCCGCGGCCCACCACGACCCCGTCGCAGCCGGTGTGCTCGACCATCCGGATCGCGTCCGCGGCGGCGAAGATGTCCCCATTGCCCAGCACCGGGATCGACGTCACGGCCTGCTTGAGCGCGGCGATGGCGTCCCAGTCTGCCGTGCCCGAATAGCGCTGCGCGGCGGTGCGCGCGTGCAGGGCCACCGCTGCCACCCCGGCTTGTTCGGCGATCCGCCCGGCATCGAGGAACGTGCGGTGTTCGTCGTCGATGCCGATCCGGAACTTCACCGTGACGGGGATCGGCCCGGCGGCGTCGACCGCGCAGCGGACGATCTCGCCGAACAGGGCCCGCTTGTAGGGCAAGGCGGCGCCGCCTCCCCGGCGGGTGACCTTCGGCACCGGGCAACCGAAGTTGAGGTCGATGTGATCGGCGAGGTCCTCGTCGCGCACCATCTCCACGGCCTTGCGGACCGTCACCGGATCGACCCCGTACAGCTGCATCGAGCGGGGCTGCTCCGCGGCGTCGAAGCTGATCATCCGCAGGGTGCTGGGGTGCCGTTCCACCAGCGCCCTGCTGGTGATCATCTCACAGACGTACAACCCGGCGCCGTGCTCTCGGCACAGCCGCCGGAACGCGACGTTGGTGATCCCGGCCATCGGCGCGAGCACCACCGGCGGGTCGACCCGGTAGGGCCCGATCCGCAGCGCTGATCGCAACACAGACACCCACCCATCATCCCCCTCCCCCGGCGTGTCCGGCTCCCGTGCCCGGTGTGTCCGTCGCCTGTGCCCGGTGTGTCGGTCGCGCGTGCTCGGTGTGTCAGCCGCGCGTGCCCATGGTGCAACCCGGATTGCCGGCAGATCGACCGACTCAGCGGTTGAGCTGTGAACCCGACGGGCCTAGCGTCGATCCTGGAAGAGCGAAATCGACCTGTGCCAGCGAGGTGATCCATCATGCGAGCGACCATCGGTGACCGGCTCTGCGTGCATGGCCGAACCGTCAACCGGCCCGATCGCATGGGCGACGTGGTGGAGGTGCGGGGGCCGGACGGCCAGCCACCCTTCCTCGTGCGGTTCGACGACGGCCGGGAACGCCTGGTCTTCCCAGGTCCGGACTGTGAGGTACACCCGGCCGCGGGCCGGTAGCGGCCAGCTCTCCCGCGGTGGCTGCACCTGCCGGGCGGTGTTTACTCGGCACTTCCCCGCGCAGGGCTAAAGCCAGCCGCGCCGACGAAACAGGACATAAAGCAGTATTGCGACGAGCAGCATCATACCCAGTGCCATGGGATAGCCCAGGGTCCAATTCAGCTCCGGTATGTGGGTGAAGTTCATCCCGTAGACGGTGCCGATCACGCTGGGCGCGAAGATAATCGCCGCCCACGAGGAGATCCGCTTGACCTGCTCACTCTGCGCCAGGCTCGCCTCGGTGAGCTTGGCGGTCTCCTCGTTCTGCCGCTGCGCAACGAGCGTGGAGTTGACGGTCAGGACGTTGCCGATGAGCTGCCGGTAGGCGTCCACCCGCTCCACGACGTGCACCGCGTGATCCTGCACGTCCCGCAGCTGACGCTGCAGCTCCAGGTCCACCGGGAAGCCGTTGAACCCGCTGATCAGCGACCCCAGCACGTCGAGCAGCGGCTCGCAGGCCCGCTGGAACTCGATCACCTCGCGGGACAGCTGGTATATCCGCCGCGACACGTTGGGCTCGCCGCGGAATACCTGGTCCTCGATCTCGTCGATGTCGTTGCGCAGCCCTTGCAGAACGGGTATGTAGTCGTCCACGATCCGGTCCAGGATCGCGTAGAGCACCGCCAGCGGCCCCCGCTTCAGCAGCTCGGGCTCCGCTTCCAAGCGCTGCCGGACCTCGCCCAGGTCCGGCTCGGCGGCATGCCGGATGGTGATGACGAAGTCCACGCCCATGAACACGTGCACCTCGCCGATCTCTACTACCTCGATGGGGTCGACATAGCGAGCCGGGCGCAGCACCACGAACAGGATGTCGCCATAGCGCTCCAGTTTCGGCCGCTGGTGGGCGTGCACCGCGTCCTCGACGGTCAGCTCATGCAGGCCGAACTCGGCGGCCACCGAGGCGATCTCCTGCTCGTCGGGCCGGTAGAGGCCGATCCAGGCCAGACACTCGCTGCTGCCGGCGCTGTGCTCGCGCAACAGCTCGTAGGTCGTCTCCAACGACTCGGGTGCCACGCAGCGGTGGCCGTCGGAGTACACCGCGTTGTTCACGACCGTCATCGGTCACCTCCTCACGCCCAAGCATCGTGCCAGTCAACTGCGATCGCCGTTGACCTTGCACCTGCTGCTCGCGCTGGGTTGAGTAGCTACCGAGGGAATCCACACCAGCCGTGCCATCACACTCCGACGAGATCGGTGCGGCCGAAGTCGTTCAGGTACGGAGTCAGGGTCGCCCGGACCGCCGCCCGGGCCCGGTGCAGCAGCACTCGCTGGTTGCCGGTCGAGACGCCGACCAGGGCGCACACCTCGTTGGCCGGCCAGCCCCCGACATCGCGCAGCACCAGCACGGTGCGCTGCCGCTCGGGCAGCGCGCGGATCGCCCGCTCAATCACAGCGCGGGTTTCCGCAGACATGGCGGTGTCCTCCGGGGATGGTTCTGGCGCCAGCAGAGGTTCGGGGTTGGCGCCCAGGGCGTCCCAACGGGCGGGAGTGTGCTCCCGGACGCCTCGCTTGCGCGCCGTGTTGAGCAGGATCCGCATGAGCCAGGTGGTGAACCGGGAGCGGCCCTGGAAAGCGTCGATGCCCTGCAGCACGGCCACCCAGGTGTCCTGCACGACCTCTTCGGCAATAGCCTGGCTGGGCACATACGGCCGAGCCAGCCGCAGCATCATCGGGGTGTAGCGGCGGACCAGGGTCCGGTAGGCGGTCTCATCCCGGCGTCGAAGAGCCTCGACGAGGTCCCGCTCCGCCCCCGGGTTGGTAGTGGTTTGAGACGGTGCCAGGTGGGGTTGGTGGTCCTTGAAGGGCATACAACTACGGTGCTCGCGGCGGCTCTGCTGATCAGTACTCGGGCGGGCTTTCACCCGGGTGAAGGTCGACGGGGTGAGCGCCGCCGGCCACCGGTTGGCGGCTGTTCGGGGCCGCCAGCAGGCCGATCTGCCGGGCTCGCTGCACGGCCTCTGCGCGGGAGGAGGCGCCCAGCTTCCGGTACAGCAACCTGCTGTGGGTCTTGACCGTGTTGAGCGAGATGTGCAGTACCGTTCCGATCTCGCGTTGGGACAGGGTGCCGGCCAGCAGCGGCAGCAGTTCGCGCTCCCGGTCGCTGAGCGTCACCGCCGGGTTGCCGCTCGACACCGCGCGTTGCCCGGCCCGCGCTATCGCGCGGCCCAGCCTGGTCAGCCGCTCCGGTAGCCACCCCGGGTCCCGGCAGGTTCGCGCGACCCGCCGGGCCTCAGCCAGCGCCGGGGCGCCTTCGCTGCCCCCGGCGGCCAACGTCTGTGCGTGGGTGGCCAAGGCCAGTGCGATCTCCAGCCGGCCGGCACCCCGGCGGGCCAGCTGTACCGCCCGGGCCGCGGCCGGGGCTGCCGATGCGACCTGGCCGGTGGCGGCCAGCGCGAGGGCATGCGCCAGCTGCGGCAGTCCGGTGACGAAATGCTCCGCGACGCCGGGCTCGGCGGCTCGGCTCAGCGCTGCCACGGCGACCTGCTGCGCGTCGCCTACCGCCCCATTCTCGGTATGGGCCAGCGCGAGGTAGCCCAACGCGTAGGTCTCCCCGAGCAGGTTGCCGGTGCGCCGCGCCAGGGCGACCGCGCTGGTCAGCGGTCGCACCGCCGCAGCTGGCTCGCCCCTCCAGAACAGCGTTACGCCCAGCAGCGCCTGCGCCACCGTGGCGGCGAAGCACACCTCGCCCCGGTTGAGCTCGAGCACCCGGCGGGCCGCGGCATGGCTGGCGCCTACGTCGCCGATCTTGAACCGGTGCACCGCACGCAGCACCGCGATGTCGCGCAGCGCTACCGCGTCGGCCGGGTCGGCGGCGGTGTCCGCCGCGGTCAGCCAGCGGTCCACATCGTCGAGCCGCCCCGCGTCGAGCAGCAGCCATGCCCGCGCCACGCACAGCCGGGAGTCGGCGAGCTGCGCTGCAGCCGGTAGCCGGTCCAGCCAGGCGTCGACGGTGGTCAGCCGGCCGGCGTTGAACCAGGTATTCCAATGCGCGGCGATCAGCTCTACCGCGTCGCGGACATCCCCCGCGGCCGCGGCCTGGCTGATCGCCGCGCCCACCTCGCCCACCGACCGGAACCAAGCGGCCGCCCGCCGGTGCAGCCCGGGCAGTTGTTGCGGCTCGGTGACGCTCAGCTCGTGACGCAGCAATTCACCGAACAGTCGGTGATAGCGGAACCACCGCCGCTCGGAGTCCAGCGGGACGAGGAACAGGTTGGACCGCTCGATGTGTTCCAGCAGCGCGGCGCTGTCGGCCCGCCCGGTCACCGCCTGGCA
Source organism: Pseudonocardiales bacterium (assembly GCA_052390115.1). Classification (GTDB taxonomy): domain Bacteria; phylum Actinomycetota; class Actinomycetes; order Mycobacteriales; family Pseudonocardiaceae. The sequence goes on from JBQTHE010000086.1 coordinate 7,498, forward strand.
CAGCTCCGCGGACAGCCGGGGCAGGATCGAGGTCTCTAGCAGGAAGGTTCGCACGTCTTGCGGCTGCGCGGCGAGTACCTCCGTGCCGAGGAAGTCGAGTACGAAGCGGTCGGTGCCGGCGAACTTGTCCAGGAACGCCGTGCGGTCGGAGTGCTCCCGCAGCGACAGCCCGGCCAGGTACAGCCCGGCAGCCCATCCCTCGGTGCGCCGCCCGAGTCGCTCGACGTCGGCGACATCAAGCCCCAGTCCAAGAGCACCGTTGAGCATGGTGGTGGCCTCGGTGTCGGTGAAGGCTAGGTCTGCGGCCCGGATCTCCAGCAGCTCTCCGTGTGCGCGCAGCCGCCCGAACGGTAACGGGGGTTCGCTGCGGGTGGTGAGCACCACGTGCAGGCCGGGCGGTTGGTGGGCCAGCAGGTAGGCCACCGAACGGTGCAGGTCCGGGTCCGTGACGACGTGGTAGTCGTCGAGCACGAGGTACACGTCCCCGCCGCTTGCGACGTCGTTGAGCAGCGAAGGTACCGCTGCGTCCAGCAGTGCCCGGCCGCGCATGCCCAGCGTCGCCAGGGCGTCCCCGCCTGCGCCGGGCAGCACCGTACGCACCGCGGCGATGAGGTAGCTCCAGAACCGGACCGGGTCGTTGTCCTCCGGGTCCAGCGCGAGCCAACCGACCCGGTCGGAGCGGCCGGTGGCATGCCAGTCGGCCAGCAGCGAGGTCTTGCCCCAGCCCGCGGGGGCGATCAGCAAGGTCAGCTGGTGGCGCGCCGCGCCGTCCAGCGCCTGCACCAGCCGCCGCCGGTGCATCAGTCCACGCCGCACCGGGGGATGCAGCTTGGTCGCCAGCAACGTCGGCCCGCCCACCCTCTGAGCGTCCCGGATCGCCGCCCCCCCGGATAGCTCCCGCTCAGGTCACGATTTACCGCGTCTGGATGCAGAACTCGGGTTCGACCCGTTGCAGCTCGCCGAGCAGCAGCTCGCCGAAGAGGTGGTGGTAGCGGAACCATTCGCGGTGGGTGTCCAGCGGGGTGATTAACAGGTTGGAACGTTCCAGCTCGGCCAGCAGCACCGCCGACCCACTGTCACCGGTCACCCGGTCACACAACCCACCGCACAGCCGGTCCAGGATCGCCGTGCGTCGCAGGAACCTCCGCACGTGCTCCGGGTGCTCGGCGAGCACCTCGGCGCGCAGGAAGTCAACGATGAGCCGATCGGTGCCGGCAAAGGTCCGCACGAAGTCAGCGACGTCGCTCCGGTCGCGCAGCGACAACACCGCCAGGTAGAGGCCGGCGGCCCAGCCCTCGGTGCGATCGGTGGGGTCGTGGAGCTCGGCCCTGTCCCGTAGATCATGGACCGGCTCAGATGACCGGATCTCAGGTGCTCTCAGCCTCCCGAACTCAACAGCAGTGCTGTTCAGTCGCCCTCGGGCAGCACTGCTGTTGAGTTCGGGAACCCGAGGGTTGATCACAAACCCGAAGACCCCGCGGGACGCGGGCTAGGCAACATGCCGCGATCCAGGTGTGTATTCCTGCTCGGACTCCCACAGGTCGGGCTGGGCCAGCTCACAGCCGTCTGTGAGCGGGTGGGATGGCGAGGATGGGTCGGCGGGGTGGGGTTCGCCGATGGGTTGGTCGCCGACTTGGATCCAGGCGTGGGCGCCGAAGGGGTTGGTGCGTACTCCCGTGCACCATGTGGGCCAGGTGCCGTGGGCGCGCCAGTAGAGCGTGGCGGCGATGGAGCGTTGCAGGCAGCCCTTCCCGGGCATTCGACGGGCTCGATGGCCTGCGCCGGGTCGACCCGCTCGACATCGACGCCGTCAAGGCACTTGTCGGTGGCTGACTCTCCGGCTAGTCGTCGATGGAACCGTCAAGTGCTCGGTAGGGTCTCCGCATTCTCCGCAACCTAGAACGGGGGTGGAGCGGGATGTCGAAGAGCAGACTGGGCCTGCTGGCTCTGCTGGCGGTCGTTGTCGCCGGGACGGTGGCGGTTGGGTCGGGAGCTCTACCGGTTGCACGGGATCTCCCGCGCGCCGACGGCCCGATCATAGATCCGATCCCAGAAAAACCGGTGGTGTCCGGTCTCGCGTTGACTCTGCAAGAGTTCGTCACGATGCCGCGGTCGGACCCGCCGCCAATCGACGACCCGCGGGTCCAGCGTTGGGCCCGGATCAACTTCCTGGGTGAGGTCCCGGACCGCTCCGGGCGGCTGTTCGTGCCCGACCTCAACGGCAAGATGTACCTTATCGAGAACGGGGCTCCTCAGGACTACCTCAACGTCGGCGCCGAGTTCTCTCCCGATTTCTGGACTGACTACGGCCTCGGGAGTGGTCTCGGGTTCGTGACCTTCCACCCTGACTTCGCTACGAACGGCAGGTTCTACACGGTCCACACCGAGGCACGCGACGCGCTCGAGACAAAGACTCCACACTTGCCGGCCCAGGACCGTACCCTCGCTCATGGTGTGTTGACTGAGTGGACGGCGGCCGATCCGGCCGCGAGGAGCTTCAGCGGGACCCGTCGAGAAGTGCTCCGGCTCGCGTTCGGGAGTCACATCCACGGGATCCAGGAGATCGGCTTCAACCCGACTGCCCAGCCCGGCGACGACGACTACGGGCTGCTCTACATCGCGGTAGGTGACGGTGGCAGCGGGTTGCACACCGACGATCCGCAGAAATTGGGGATACCGCAGGGAAAGATCCTGCGGATCGATCCGCTGGGCACGAACGGGGCCGGCGGCGGATACGGGATCCCGCCGACGAACCCCTTCGTGGGCAAGCCGGGTGCCCTCGCGGAGATCTATGCCTACGGGCTGCGCGATCCCTATCGCTTCAGCTGGGACCCGCACGAGGGTAATCGCATGCTGCTGGGAAACATGGGCCAGCACGCCATCGAGTCGATCTACGAGGTGCAGGCGGGTGACAATTTCGGGTGGGGCGAGCGGGAGGGCCCGTTCGTATTCAATCGGGAGGACCGCTGCCACGTTTATCCGTTGCCGGAGGACGACGAGCAGCACGGTTACACCTACCCGGTGGTCGCCTACGACCACGATCCCCCGCCGGGATGGCCCTGCGATCGCGACAGCGGGCACGCGGTGGTCGGCGGTTTCGTCTATCGCGATGGCGGTATGCCGGACCTGCGCGGGAAGTACGTGTTCGGCGACGGCGTCGACGGTCGCATCTTCTACGCCGAGGCCGACGAGATGCGCCGAGGCACCAAGAACCGAGGCACCAAGAACCTAGCCAAGGTCTACGAGTTCTTGCTCCTCGATGGCACGGGCAGGCAGGTGACGATGCAAGATCTGGCAGGCGACTCGCGGGTCGATCTCCGGTTCGGCAGTGGTGGTGGCCAGCTCTACATCCTGTCCAAGGCGAACGGGAAGATCTGGAAAGTGACCGGTGTCGCCCGCGTCCGCTAGTTCGCAGACCTGCAGCCCGGCCGAGTTCCAGGAGGAGCTATGACCCACGAGCTGGTGGGCGGTATATCGAAGTCCAGACGGTGCCTGTTGACAATAGTTGTTGCTGTTCTCGGTGCGGTGGCTTTGTCGGCGTCACAGGCATGCATGCGTGCCGACCGGCCGGTTGGCGATCCGCTTCCGGACCCGAGCGCGTCGGGTCAGTTCGCCGGCTGCGACGTCGGTGACACCACGGTGACTGACGTGATGGGGGCGGAGAACTGGGCCCCGGTCACTGCCGAGAAGTGGCAGTTCCCGGGGACAGAGGCGATCTTGGCCGAGGCCGGGACGGCACGTCCCGGCCCTCGCCGGCCCTTCGAGTACGCCGTGTTGTCGATGGGGCCGGAATTCGGCTCAGTCCAGATCGACGGCACGGTTCGAATGGATACCCCCGTCGAAATCATGGACCGGGACGTGATCATCCTGCTCGGTTACCGGTCCGACACGGAGTTCTATTATGTCCACCTGTCGACGGACAACACGATCTACCCGCACAATGGAATATTCGTCGTGAACAACGCCGACCGGCGGCGGATCGACGATCAATGGGACGAGGCCCGTTCGGAAGGTGCTCCACCCGCCATCACCGACGGGAAATGGCATCGAGTCCGAGTGGTGCATTGCGCTGATTCAGGGGAGATCGCGGTGTATGTCGATGGTTCGCAAACTCCGCTGATGACCGCCACAGACACCACGTTCCCCGCCGGCAGAGTGGGCTTCGGGTCGTTCGACAATATTGGCCGGCTCGGCGACCTCACGGTCACCGGAAGCGCGACAGCCGGGTGAAGTGCGAGCAGGCTTGGTGCGCGGTGAAACGCACCATCCCGAGCCGTGAACTCGACGCCACCGACATTCTCCGTCCGCTCAGACGTCGGCCCCGTCGAGTTCACGGCACCGATCCCGGCAATCGACAACCGACTGCACAATCGTCAGATCAACTTTGCGGCCGCCCTGCACCACTCCGGATCTCGGCGAGATCGGTCCAGCCCGACGGCGATACCGGGATCGTGTCCAGCACGCCCGCCATCCCGTGGTCGCCCATCTGCTGACCGCCCAGCACGTACGCCACCGGGTCGCCGCGTCGCCAGCGGATCGTGTACCTGCCCTCCAGGCGCACCCACCCGACCGGCGCGGTCTTGGGTGTCGCGCCGCCCCGGCTCATTGGTCATACCCACCCTCAGCATCGGCGGCGGCGTGCAGCGTGGTGTGCACCGCGCTGAAGATGTCGATCTCCCGGCATCCGGCCAGACTCGGGTCGGGGGGCAACTGTTCCCAGCGCAGCGATCCGCACGGGGTGGCGCTGGGCGGCAAGGCCAGTGCACCGGTCACCAGTCGCACCCCGCCCGGCCAGGGCAGTGGCACCCCGTAGGGCTCCCCAGCCACCAGGGTGCGTTCCAGAGGTGCGCTCGGGTTCACCAGCACCGGCGCGCAGCGGTCGCGGCCGGTCAGAATCGCCGAGACGGCCTGCGCCAGCCTGGCAGGCATAACGACCGCGGTGTACTCACCATCGAGGTCGAGCAACACCTGATCTGCGCTGCCGCGCACCGGCCAACCCCACTGTCGATAGCTGGACACCGACGGCGAGAGCGACATGACGTCGCGGTAGAGCAGACAACCGGGACACGGCATTCCTACCCCGGGCTCCACCGTCTCGACCTCATTGCCCACCAGCGAGATCCCGCACCGCGCACCCAGCAGCCCCGGCGGCCCGGTGCCGTCGGACAGCGCGACCACATGCACCACCCGCCCCGCCTCACCACACCCCCGCAGAGCACGCACCAGCACCACCGGGCACGTGACCGGGTCAACCATCAGATGCACTCCTTGGCAAGACAGCGGGATGGGCCACCCCGGGCGGGGGCGCTACGCCAGTGGCTGGATCGCGGCGGGACCGGAGGAGTCGGGGTCAGCTCCGATCCCGCCGCAGCTCTGGACGCCCATCACTCGAAGGCTATTGGAATATATTCCACAAGTCTGTCTGCGTCAACGGTGGGTGCGTATGAGCGTGGTTGCGTCCTCGTCGAAGAGGGCGACCGCCGCGAGCGCGTCGAAGATCTCCACATAGACGGCCACGTCGCGGGGATCGTCGTGGTACAGCTCCGCGGCGAAGGTCTCCACCACCACCAGTTGCTCGCCGGTGTCGGCGAAGTCATAGATCGTGAAGGTGTTCAGGCGTGGCGGCCCTGGTGCCGCCGAGGGCAGGACCCCTACCCGCAGCCGTTGGGAGCGGGCGGCATCGATTAGCTGCTCACGTTGCTCGGGCCACAGCCGGTCGTCCCCAGGAGGCGCCCACGCCAGCGCCGCCTCCGCCATGATCAGCTCTACCTGCGGATTGGGCGCCTGCTCCAGGATCTGTTGGCGAGCGATGCGCGCGGTCACCGCCCTGTCCAGATCTCGTTGCCCGGATGCATCGGCGATTCCCAGTACGGCGGCGGCGTACGCGCGTGTCTGCAGCAGCCCCGGCACGAGCGCGGGTTGAAACTCCCGGATATGCGCCGCGCGCTGCTCCCAGCGCGCCACTCGCATCTGCTTGACGGCCAGCCCGGCGCGGTGCTCCCGCCGCCAGGTGGACGCCTCGGTCAGCGCGGTCTCGGCCATTCCGAGCAGCTGGACGCGGGTCTGGTCGTCGACCCCGCAGGCCCGCACCCACGCATCCACGTGATCCACCCGGGCCGACTGCGCGCCCGTCTCTATCTTGGAAATCTTGCCCTGCGAGATGCCCGCGGCGCGAGCCAATTCCGTCGTGGTCAGCCCAGCGTCCAACCGCAATCGCTTGAGCCGCCCAGCCAGCGATCGCCGCACGTTGGGCGGCGGCGGGCGCTGATCCGCTGAGTTCCTAGACAGAGCCGCCGGCTTCCATATCCGGACCGTCAGGCGACAGCCACGAGGTCGACCTCGCCGATGTCAGTGCCCGCAATCCACGCGACGTCCCGGAGACAGCGCGCCGTGTCCACCTCACCGTTGGTCATGCGCCTCAGCTGGGTCAGCTCCCCGGCGTCGTCGTAGATCAGTCGCACTCCCACCCGGTCGTCCAGCAACCAGAAGTCATCCGCACGAGCCAACCCGGGGTGCAGTCCGGCATCGACCACCCGCACCTGCTCCCCTGCGGGCACGCTATACGCCTTTTGCAGCGCCAACTCGAACCGCACATAGTCGGTCATCGGATGGCTCACCACGTGCACTCTACGCATCACCGCCCCACCCTCGACGCGGGCGCGCACCAGCCCCGTCCAGCCGGCGATCAGCGGATCAGCGGCGTCCGGGACGTGCCCGCGCTCCCGCCAATCGCTGAATGCGCCAGCCTCGTCGTCAGCGGCGTAGAACTGCCGGGTCTCCAGCCGGAACGCTGAGGTGGCGAACACGCGCAGCATCCGCATCAGGTCGATGACGTGCACCGAGTCACCGTCCAGCGCCGCGACGGCGTCGACCGCGAGTAAGGCAGGCAGTGCCACCACACCCTCACCTGCTGGCACGTCGATGCCCAGGTTCTCGGTGCGCCAACCCTGTACCTGCAACATGACCGGGTCCGCACGCCACACGGTGGGCGAACCGCCACCATAGGAATCGGCATTGAGCTTCGTCAGCGCCACTGCCCACCTCCGCAGTATTCCAACATTATTCCGATTCACCAGTATCGGGGGATCAGCCAGCGGCGACAAGACATACGCAGGGACGAGCTGCGGCGCACCGCGTGCGCCTACCTGCGCTGAGAGCGGCTAACTGGTCAGCGACCCCGCCAGGCGAGTGGGGAGGTGCGCAGCGCGGCGTCGGCGACGCGGCGTGCGGTGCCGGTATGCAGGCCGCTGCGGGCGGAGTCGATCCAACCCTGCACCCTGGCGTAGCCCGCGTTCTGGTACTCGATGGCCTGGATCAGGCATTCGAGCTGATCGGCGTCCTTTGCGCAGCGCGCCTCGGGAGTCTGCTGCGCCTCGTACTCGGCGACCGCCTCCTGCACGGTCTTGCGAGCGGCATCGGGTAACGAGGCGGTCTGGTCGGCGGTGATCGCTTCGGGGCAGCGCTGGTCGAGGTAGGGCCGGGCGGTGTGCGGGATGTCACCGGTGCGGGTTTCCTGCGAGTCGTGCCAGACGGCGAGCAGTGCCGCATGAGCCGGCTCGGCGCCCTCGATCGCGGCGATGAGCGAGGCGAGCTGTGCGGCGCGCAGACTGTGCTCCGCGACCGACTCGGGATCCCGGACTCCCACCTGCCACCAGCCGGCGCGCCGCATCCGTTTGAGCACGCCGAGCTCGAAAGCGAACTCTGCGACGGCAGCGTGCTGCTCGTCCGGCTCCTCCACGACCGGTGACCCTACCTACCGGCATACGAGGCGGACCGCGTAGGCGATGTCCGACAACTCACGCCGGGCCTGCCCACTGAGATCGGGATCCGCGGCAAGCTCGTCGACCGTGCTGGTCGCTGCAGATCGCAGACCGGGATGGTCGCTGAGCAGGGTGGGATGGGCGAGCAGCAGCGCCCACACCGTGTGGATGTCGAGTTCGGCTTCCCCGGAGCCGGGATGCAGACGTTCGAGCAGGTGCCCCAGCAGCCGGGCCCCGCTCCATTCTCGCGGGTCGACGCGGACCATGAACCCGTCATCGACCTGGATGCTGTCGATCTCACCCACCCAATAGGCCCAGTAGTTGAGGTTCGCACGCTCCATCTGGTCGGTGGCCAGAGCATGCTGGAGGAAGCCTCGCAGCGGGTCACGATCGCCGGCGTAGGCCAGTGCGACGGCGGAGGATCGGACAATCACCCAGGACGGAACATGATCGGTGTGACCGGCGTCGCGCAGGGCGCGCAGCTGCTCGGTGCGCAGCCACTCGGCCGTGCTCGCTCGGGAATCGAAGCCGAGCAGGTAGATCGCTTGGCGACGTGGCAGCGTGGCGTATTCCTGCGGGTTGGCGTCCGCGGTTACCAGGAGATGATTAAAAAAGCGGGTGCGCTCGTCCTCGGTGAGCGTCGGCCGGTCGGGAACAGGCCCGCGCCGCGCCCGCGCGGTGACGAGCTCTCGCAGCGGCGCCGGGACTATCCCGGTGAACGGCCACGTGATCAGGTTGGTCAGCTTGCACTGGTGAACGGTCGCGCCTAGCGGGTGTTTGTTGGCCTCGATGAGCTGGCTGCCGGCCTGCACCGTGTCCGCGATGATCAGATCCGCCTGGATGGCGTCCCCCAGCATCGCGAGCAAGGTGGGTTGCGCACCGCATCTCAACAGCTGGGAGCGCAGCCGCACCAGGTCCGCGGCACGCAGGGACGACAGCGGCCGGCGACCGCTCTCCCAACCCTGCACGCTGGCCACGTCCACATCGAGTTTTTCAGCCAGCTGGACCTGAGTGAGCTCGGCCGATTCCCGGATCAGCTTGAGCAGGAAGCCTGACACCGCGCCGAGACAAGGCCGCGAGCCCTGACTACCGCGCAATGTTCCTCGGCCGCTGACCATCGAGTGTCCCCATCCACCAGTCCTGAGTTGCGACTACTCGTACTGACAGCGAGTCCCCCCCGGGCGATCTACAGCCTACCATCGTTTCCGCAACCAAGCGATCGCACACGGTGACTTCCGCCGGGTAGGACCGCTTACGGAAAGTGACTGATGAGGACTCGGCGTGAGCATGAATTTCTACCGGTGGCGAACAGTGGGAGTTCGACGAACGTCTGATCACTCTGGGACAACGGCTTCAGCGCTCGGCGGACGAGTCGCAGCGGGTGATCATTGAGTGACTAGTCCTCCTGGCTCAATCCGCCGCTCTTTCCTCGAATGGTGGCGCGGGTACAGGGAATCATCAGAACCCGTGAGTGACGTGCAGGAGACATCCTACCGACTGTTTCGAGAAGAGCTTGAAAAGCTCGCCGACCGGCTCAGCGGAAAGAAATCGGTATCGTCGGCAGTAACCGAGGATCACATCGTCCGGCTGCTGGCCGTCGTCGCTATCCTGCTGCGCCAGCACCAGGTCAACAAGCGAGGCCATTGCCAATCTTGCGGGTGGATGAGATGGAAGTGGAGGCCCTGGCACCGGCGGCCGCCGTGCACCGTGTATCGAACGGTGAGCTTCGTCATGGGCCAAGGGCTGGATGAGGTGTGGTGGCGGTTGTTCGAGAGCATGGGGAAGGAGTGGGGTTTGGTCGAGGTACGAGAGTGGCTGAAGGGCAGGGGACTGGACACCACGGCTTGTGCGGTGTGCGGTGAAACCGCCCCGGGTGCTGGGCCGGACGATGAGGTGACGGTGGCGCCGCACCGTCGCTGGACGAGCACCGGTGCCGGCCACCACCCGCCGCGCTCCGGCCACCGGTGACGGCGTGAACGTGTGCGCCGCCACGATCCGTCGGCGGTAGCCCGACGTGCGACGCGCAACGCTGCCGAAACTGTCAGACCTGGCTCATAGTATTCGGGCTGTGACAGTACGGCAGCTGATTCCAGAGGGCCTGGCCGAGATGGCCCCGGGCCCGGAGTCGGGCGTGCTGCTGGCTGGTATCGATATCCATGAATTGACCGGTGCGGACGCGGTTGAGGTATTGCGTGTCCGGGCCCGGCAGTTGTCCCATGACCAAGCCCGGTTGTTGGCGACGATGGTGGAGGTCGGGTTGTGTGACCCGGACGCCGGTGCCGGTGAAGTGGCCCGGCTGCCGGAGTCTCCGCCCTATGCCGCGGATGAGATCCGCGCAGCGTTGGCCTGGACCCGAGGCGCCGCCGGCCGAGAGCATGGATTCGCCGAAACCCTGGTGCTGCGGATGCCTGCGGTGTTCACCGCGCTGGACACGGGCCGGATCTGCCGGAGCAAAGCATGGGTATTCGCGGATTTGTGCGCTGACTTGACGGCCGAAGCCGCCGCCGCGTGCGCCCACGTCGAGGAACTCGCCCGCGCGGCGAAACGCGCTGGGCATCCCGGCCGGATCGGTCCGCTGTGAGCCACGTCGGCCGGTGGCGGCTGCACCAGCCCGAACCTGGACATTCACCCGGATCAGCCAGCTGGGCCGGAGATACCGTGCCCAGCCACCACCGATCACCACCGACCTGCCCGAACCCCGACCCAGGCCCCGCGACCCCGACTACCTGTCGTTCGCCATCCCCGACGACGACACGCCGATCCTGGAACGACCACCGCCCCAGCCCCCACCGCCAGTCGAGCCGTCAGACCCGGACCAGCCGCCGCCCTTCTGAAGTGCGTTGCGGCACCGAGGTCAGCCGTGGAGCGCCTGCGGAAGCCGCCGAGCACCTCACCGGTGCCTCGTCGATGGACGGGTCACGCCTGTAACGACCGCGCGGCCCACCGGGTCAGAACAACCGTGACCAACAACGTGGACGTGGTGGTGATCGGACTCGGTCCCGGTGGCGAGGAGGCCGCCTCCCGGCTGGCCGACGCCGGGCTGACCGTGCTGGGGGTGGAGCGGGAGCTGGTCGGTGGGGAATGCCCGTACTGGGGCTGTATCCCCAGCAAGATGATGGTCCGGGCAGCCGAGACGCTCACCGAGGCCCGGCGGGTTCGCCAGCTCGCCGGCGAGGCACAGGTGCACCCCGACTACGCCCCGGTGGCCCGGCGGATCCGGTCCGACGCCACTGACAACTGGGACGACACCGTCGCGGTGCAGCGGTTCGAGAAGCGCGGCGGGCGGTTTGTCCGCGGCCAGGCGACGGTGGTGGGGCCACGGCGGGTCCGGGTCGGCGAAACGGTGTTCACCGCATCGCTGGGGGTGATGCTGGCCACCGGGTCCGCTCCGGTCCGCCCACCCATCCGCGGGCTCGCTGACGCCGGCTACTGGACCAATCGTGAAGCGATCGAGGCCACCGAACCGCCAGGCTCGCTGGTGGTTCTGGGTGGTGGCGCCATCGGGCTGGAACTGGCCCAGGCCTTCGCCCGGTTCGGGTCGGTGGTCACCGTGGTGGAGGGCGCCGACCGGGTGCTGCCGGGGGAGGAGCCCGAGGCCAGTGCGGTGATCGCGGAGGTGCTGGCGGCTGAGGGGCTGGATGTGCGCACCGGGTGCCGCGCCGTCGCGGTGTCCCGGTCAGGTGGACGCAGCGGGGGCCAGAGGACAATCGTCGAGCTGGACGGCGGCGGCACCGTCGACGGTGAGCAGTTGCTGGTCGCCGTCGGCCGTCGTCCCGACCTGCGTAGCACGGGGCTGGCGTCGGTGGGGCTGGACGAGTCGGCGCATGCCGTACCGGTGGACGATCGGATGCGGGCAGCCGACGGGCTGTGGGCGATCGGCGACGTCACCGGCATCGGCGCGTTCACCCACCTTGCCGTGCACCAGGCCCGGATCGCCACCGACGACATGCTCGGTATCCCCGGGTTCACCGCCGACTACACCGCGCTGCCGCGGGTCACGTTCACCGATCCGGAGGTCGGGTCGGTCGGGCTGTCCGAGGCGGCCGCCCGCGCGGCCGGGCTCGACGTGCGCATCGGCAGCGCGCCGGTGGCAGCGTCGACCCGGGGGTTCATCCACGGCCCGGGTAACCAAGGGCTGATCAAACTGATCGCCGACGCCGATCGGGGGGTGCTGGTCGGCGCGACGTCGGTCGGCCCGCGCGGCGGTGAGGTGCTGTCCATGCTCACCCTCGCCGTGCACTCCCGGCTGCCGGTCACCACTTTGCGTCAGATGATCTACGCCTTCCCGACGTTTCACCGCGGGGTGCTCGACGCCCTCGCGGACCTGACCGACTGAGTGAGGTGGCCCGATGCACTTCACCAACCTGCTGATCATCATGCTGGTGGCGCTCGTCGCGCCGCTGATCGTCAACGCCTTGCCCGCGCTGCGGATGCCCTCGCCGGTGCTGGAGATCGTGGCCGGGATCGTGATCGGCCCCTCGGTGCTGGGCTGGGTGGCCGTGGACGCGCCGGTCGAGGTGCTCGCCCTGGTCGGCCTGGCGTTCCTGCTGTTCCTGGCCGGCCTGGAGATCGACGTGCACCGGCTGCGCGGCCGCCCGCTGATCCTGGCGCTGACCGGTTTCGTGGTGTCCTTCGCGATCGCGGTCGGCGTCGCGCTGCTGCTGGCGGCGGGCGGGTTCACCTCGGCGCCGCTGCTGGTGGCGATCATCCTGTGCGCCACCTCGCTGGGGCTGGTGGTGCCGGTGCTCAAGGACTCCGGCCAGATCGCCGGCGCGACCGGGCAGCTGATCATCGCCGCGGCGTCCATCGCCGACTTCGGCGCGGTGATCCTGCTGTCGCTGTTCTTCTCCGAGGCGTCCACCGGCCTGGCCGCCCGGGTGCTGCTGCTGGCCGGTCTGGTGCTGGTCGTGGTGCTGCTGGCGGCGGCGCTGATCCGGGCCGGGCGCAGTGCCCGCGCCGACCGGGTGTTCCAGAAGCTGATGGACACCACCGCACAGATCCGGATCCGGTTCGCCATGTTGCTGCTCATCGCGTTTCTCGCGCTGGCCCAGGGCCTGGGGTTCGAGGCGATCCTCGGCGCCTTCCTGGCCGGGGCGGTGCTGCGGCTGATCGATGCCGACGCCGCGACGGTGCACCCGCACACCGAGCTCAAGCTCGACGCGATCGGCTACGGCTTCCTGATCCCGGTGTTCTTCGTGACCAGCGGGGTGATGTTCGACGCGCAGGCGCTGTTCGCCTCGCCGTCGACGTTGCTGCAGGTGCCGCTCTTCCTGGCGGCACTGTTCGTGGTGCGGGCGGTTCCGGCGCTGCTCTACCGGTCACAGTTGGGTATGCGACACACCATGGCGGCCGGGTTCCTGCAGGCCACCTCGCTGCCGTTCATCGTGGCCGCGGTGCAGATCGGGCAACGGCTCGGCGCGCTGCCACCGGCCTCCGGCGCAGCACTGATCGCAGCCGGCCTGGTCTCCGTCCTGCTGTTCCCCGCGATCGCCCTGGCCATGATGCGCGGCGCCCCGCCCGCCCCCGCAGCCGCCCCGCCCATCACCTCCCGCGACAAGCCCCTGCCTAGGTGGGGTCGACAGCGCTGACGTCGCCGAGTTCGACACCAGAGCTGCCGACCGGGCATAGCGGAGCTCTGGTGTCGAACTCGGCGCGTGTAGTGCAGTTTCGCCGGGGGCTGTGGATGGGTCTCTGGGTGTGGATAACTCGGGGGGTTGGGGGCGCGATGGGTGGCTGAGTGGGTGGGGGCTCGGGCAGGCTCCGGGTATGGGGGAGTTCACTGCGCCGTTGCGGGGATCGCATGCGGTGGCCGGCGGGCTGGTGACCAAGGGTCAGCTGCGTGGTCTGGGGTTCCGCAGGCTGTTCCCAGACGTCTACCTGCCAGCGAACGTTGCCCCGACGCTGGTGATGCGATCGCGCGGCGCGCACCTGCTGATCGCTGGGCGTGGCGCGCTGGCCGGCTATTCCGCCGCTGAGCTGCTCGGCGCCCGGATCGCGCCCCGTGACGCGGACGCCGAGGTGGTAACACGCGCCGATGTGCGCGAGTGCCGCGGGCTGCGGGTGCACCGTGACCAGCTTGCCGACGACGAGGTCGAGACGGTGGCCGGACTGGTGGTCACCTCCGCCCTTCGCACCGCGTACGACCTAGCCCGCTGGTCGACCCTCGTGGAGGGGGTCGTCGCGGCCGACGCGCTGGGGCGGATCGGGCGCTTCGGACCAACCGCGCTGGTCGGGCTAGCAGCTCGCTACCCCGGGGCGCGGTGGCGCAGGCGGGTTCCACTGGTTGCCGAACTGATGGATCCGCGCGCGGAGTCCGCCATGGAGACCCGATGCCGGATGTCGCTCGTCCTGCGCGGGCTGCCGCGCCCGGAGCTGCAGTACCAGGTGTGCGACGAGCTCGGAGATCACGTGGCCTGGCTGGACATGGCCTATCCGGCCGCGCGGGCCGGCGTGGAGTTCGACGGGCAGCACCACCAAGAGGCGCCGGTGTTCCGGGCCGACCTGGCCAGGCACAACCGGCTCGCCGCGCTGGGCTGGACGGGTACTGCGAGCCAGCGCCACCGACGTCCTACGCAACCCGGATCGTTTCGCCGCCCAGGTCCGCGCGGTACTCCGCCAGCGCGCTGCCTGACGTCCGACGTGCGCCGAGTTCGACACCAGAGCTGCCAGCCGAGCATATCGGAGCTCTGGTGTCGAACTCGGCGTCAGTAGAGCGAAGTCACCAGATCTTGACGCGTTGGTTGGGAGGGCGGAAGAGGTTGTCGCCTTCCTGCACGTTGAAGGCGGCGTAGTAGTCGGGCAGGTTGGTGACGACGCCGTTGGTGCGGAATTCATGAGGGCTGTGGGGGTCGCTCAACAGCTGCGAGCGCAGTGCCTTGTCCCGGGTCTTGCCGCGCCATGCCTGCGCCCAGCCCAGGAAGAACCGTTGCTCGCCGGTGAAGCCGTCCATCACGGCTGCCGGCTGGCCGCCGAGCGACAACCGGTAGGCGCGCATCGCCACCGTGAGGCCGGACAGGTCGGCGATGTTCTCGCCCAGCGTGAGCTCGCCGTTGATGTGCTCACCGGGCAGCGGCTGGTAGGCCGAGTACTGCGCGGTCAGGGCGGCGGTCCGTTCGGTGAAGCGTTGCACGTCCTGCGGCGTCCACCAGTCGCGGAGGTTGCCCGTCCCGTCGTATTTGCGACCCTGGTCGTCGAACGCGTGGCTGATCTCGTGACCGATGATCCCGCCGATGGCGCCGTAGTTGACGGCGTCGTCGGCGGTCGCGTCGAAGAACGGCGGCTGCAGGATCGCGGCCGGGAACACGATCTCGTTGCGCCCCGGGTGGTAGAAGGCGTTGACCGTCTGCGGTGTCGTGAACCACTCGTCGCGGTCCACCGGTTTTCCGAGCCGGTCGAGGTTGCGCTGGTGCTCGAGCTGCGCTGAGCGCAGCAGGTTGCCCACCAGGTCGTCGGGGGCGACTCTCAGTTTCGAGTAGTCCTTCCACTTATCCGGATAGCCGATCTTCACCGCAAGCTTGCTGAGCTTGTCCCTGGCCTCGACCTTGGTCGAGTCGCTCATCCAGTCCAGCCCGTCAATCGACGAGCGGAAGGCCTCGATCAGTTTGCCGACCAGGGCGTCCATCCGCTGTTTGGCATCCGGCGGGAAGTGCTGCTGCACGTATCGCTGGCCGAGTAGATCACCCATCGCGCCGTTGACTGTGGCGACACCACGCTTCCAACGTTCGCGCTGCTCCTGCTGCCCGGCCAGGTCGCGGTTGCGGAACTCGAAGCGTGCCGTGACGAAGTCATCGCTGAGGTAGGGGGCGAGGTCGTCGATGAGCTTGAACTTCAGGTACGATTTCCAGTCCGCCAGTGGCTCGGTGGTCAGCGCGGTGCCTACGGCGGTGAAGTAGCTGGGTTCAGAGACGATGAAGTCGGGGGTGGCCACGCCTGCCGCGTCGAGATAGTCCTTCCAACCCAGTCCAGGCGTCTGTGCCGTGGCATCGGCGATGGTGAATCTGTTGTAGGTCGCCGTCGCGTCGCGCTCCTGCGCTGCGGTCCACTGAACCTCGGCAAGGCGGTTCTCCAGGGCGACCACCCGGCCGGCGGCACCGTCCGGGTCGGCGACGCCGGCCAGACCCAGCATGCGTGCGGCGTAGGCCCGGAATTGGTCGCGGATCGTCACGAACTGCGGATCTGATTTCAGGTAGTAGTCCCGGTTGGGCAGGGTAAGGCCGCTCTGCGAGACATACGGTATGTACGCCGAGGCGTTCTTGGCGTCCTGGCCGATGTACAGCGAGATGGGGCTGGGAACGCCCGTCGTAGCGCTCTCGCCGAAGTACCGGGCGAGGTCGGCGGGGGTGGCGAGCGCGTCGATGCGGTCCAGCGACTCCTTCAGGGGGGTGGCCCCGAGCGCGTCGAGTCGCGCGGTGTCCAGGTAGCTCGCGTAGAAGTCGCCGATCTGTTGATCTGGCGAGCCCACCGCGCCGCGGCGGGCCGCGCTCTCGTCGATGATCGCTCGCAGGTTCTTCTCGGACTCGTCGGTCAGCGCGACGAACGCGCCGTTCGTAGATCGGTCAGCCGCGATCTCGGTGTTGCGCAGCCACTGGCCGTTCGCGAACCGGAAGAGGTCGTCCTGTGCTCGCACGCCGCGGTCGTATCCGGTTAGCAGCAGCCCCGATCCGAGTGGTGGTGGGCTCGCGCAGGCCGCTACGACCAACATCAGTGCCACCAGCACGCCAGCCAGCAGTCGAGATCGATTCAAGGCACCCCCAAAATGGCAGAACATCGACCCTAGAACCAGACCGGTGAGAATGACATGACGTAACAGGGCACCGGCGTGGCGGCACTAACCGGTATGGCTGTCCCCGACTCACTTCCGAACACCCGGGACGCGCTGCACCGGCTCGCCGAGCACGTGCTGGCCGCGTCGCGGTACGCCGCGACCGGCCACATCGGGCTGGTGCCCGCCCCAGGCGGGTTCGCGACTCCACCCTACGGACCGGATTCCACGGTGCTCGCCGTGGACCTCGATGAGCTGGTCGTCACCCGCGCCGGGCAGCAGCGCCGGACCCGGATCCGCACCGTTGGCCAGGCCGCGGATTTCGCCGGTGTCCAGCCCGGCGCTCCCGAACAGGTCTACCGCCCGGTCACGCCGCTTGCGCCTGATGCGGTGCTGCAGATCGACCGGGAGGCGGCCCGGCTGTTGGCCGACTGGTACCAGCTCGGGGCGCACGCGCTGGCCGCCTTCGCCGCCGCGGTGCCCGACGACCAGCCGACCCCGGCGCAGCTGTGGCCGGAGCACTTCGACCTCGGCATCACCGCCGCGCGGATTAACTACGGCGTCTCCCCGGGCGACGCGGCGATGCCCGAGCCGTACCTCTACATCGGCCCGTTCGACACCCCGCCGCCCGACGAGTTCTGGAACGCCCCGTTCGGGGCAGCGCTCGGGCACCGCGAGGTGGCCTCGGTCGAGGCGGCCGTCGCTTTCTTCCACGACGGGCGCGCCCGCGCAGCACGGGTCAGGACACAACAAAGGAGCACATCATGAAGGGACTCGTCGGCAAGCGCGCCATCGTCACCGGCGGCAGCTCCGGGATCGGGCAGGCCATCGCCGTCCGGCTCGGCGAGGAGGGCGTCGATGTCGCGATCAACTATGTCGGCCGGCCCGAGGGCGCCGAGGCGACCCGTGACCAGATCCAGCACGGCGTCGACCTGTGCATGAAGCAACTGTCCAACGCCGGCACCAACCCGATCCTCGTCGAGGCCGACGTCTCCGACGCCGCCGCCGTGGACCGGATGTTCCACCAGGTGCTCGACGTCTACGGGCGGATCGACATCCTGACCAACAACGCCGGCATCCAGGTCGCCGCGGACACCGACGAGCTGGCCGTCGAGGACTTCGACCGGGTGCTCGCGGTGAACCTGCGCGGCGCGTTCCTGTGCGCGCAGCAGGCGATCCGCGGCTTCCTGGCCGGCAACCGGGGCGGCTGCGTGGTCAACGTGTCCAGCGTGCACCAGCTGATCCCCAAGCCGCGGTTCGTCGGCTACTCGGTGTCCAAGGGCGGGATGCAGAATCTCACCCGCTCGCTGGCCCTGGAGTACGCCAGCCGGGGCATCCGGGTCAATGGCATCGGCCCCGGCGCCACCGTCACCCCGATCAACCGGTCCTGGATCGACGACCCGGTCAAGCGGGCCATGGTGGAGCAGCACATCCCGATGCGCCGGGCTGGGGGTTCCGAAGAGATGGCCGCAATGGCAGCGTTCTTGTGCTCGGACGAGGCGGCCTACATCACCGGGCAGACCGTGTTCGTCGACGGTGGGCTGACCCTGTACCCGAGCTTCGAGACCACCTGGTCGTCGGAGTGAATGTCTGGCGGGTCCATGCCGCCGTCTGGATGCAGAACGCGCTAATCGAGGCCTCATTTGCCGCAGTCTGCATCCAGACTGCGCTGTCGTGCCGCGGCGGCTGACGAGATCGCTTCGATCTCGTCAGCCAGTTGCAAGGTGGTGGCTTGGTAGAGCTTGCCGGCGTCGGGGGCCAGCCAGTGCAGGTGCCCGAACACCTCCAATGTGATCAGCCCGTGTAACTGGCCCCACCACCGGATGAAGCGGTGCAGCGCGGCGGGGGGTAGCACGCTTCCCGGTGGAGCGAACTTCTGTTGGGCGACGACGAGTTCGGCCTGCAGCACCGAGTCGATGTGGTCGTCGGGCATCGCCCGCAACTGCTCCTCGGACCAGCCGGCGAAAACCACGCTGTGGAAGACGGCGCCGATGCGCGCTGCGGCCGGCACGGGTGCGTCGCTTGGCGGTGGCGGTGCTTGGTAGTCCGGGATCGGCGCGCCGTAGATGAGCTGGAACTCGCTGCGATGATGCACCGACCAGTCCCGATACGCCCAGGATGTCGCGATCAGGCGGTCCCGCCCCGCGGTAACCGGGTGCGCGTCGCGCGCCGCCTCCAGCGCGTCGGCCAGCCCGTTGTGGCCGTCCTCGACCAGCTCGGTGATCAGATGGTCCCGGCTGGCGAAGTAGTGGTAGAGCGACTGGACACTCAGCCCCATGTCTCGCGCGATAGCGCGCAGCGACAGACCCTCCGGCCCGTCGCTGGCCAGCCGGCCGAGCGCGGTGTCCTTGATCTCCTGCACGACGGCGGCGCGACGACGATCCCGGTAGCTGAGCACAACTCAGATTAACACTGTCAGAACGCCTTGACGATGTTCGGCCCGCCGTTTAAGTTAAGGCTGTCCAATATTTCGAACACTGTCAGGGAGATGTGGCGATGTCAGCTCTCACCCTCGCGGCGCGCCGGTCGTGGTCCTGGCACCGACCGCTGATGATCTTTGTCGGGCTGATGACCGTGCTGATCGCGGCCGCCGCTGTGGGCGTGCTGATGGACGAGCGGGTGCTGGGCGGGTCGCCGGTCTGGCTCAAGCCGTTCAAGTTCGCGGTGTCGTTCGTCATCTACGGCGCCACCATGGCGTGGATCATTTCCCGGATGCCCGATCGGCGCCGTTGGGCGTGGATCCTGGGCACGATCATCGTGGTCGCCTCGGTGATCGAGATGGTGATCATCGTTGGGCAGGCTGCGCGTGGAACACACAGCCACTTCAACGTCAGCACCGCGCTGAACGCCGCCCTCTGGTCCACGATGGGTATCGCCATCGCGGTTCTCTGGCTGGCCACCCTGGTGATCGCGGCTTTCGCCGCCCGGCGCCGATTCGGCGACCGGCCGTTCACCCTGGCTATCCGATTCGGGCTGCTCGTCGCGCTGATCGGGATGGGGCTGGGCTTCCTGATGACCGTGCCGACGGCCGATCAGCTCCAGGCGGTCGAGAGCGGTGCCACCGCGCTGGCCGGGGCGCACAGCGTCGGAGTGGCCGACGGCGGACCCGGTCTGCCGGTCACCGCGTGGAGTACCACGGGCGGTGATCTGCGGGTGCCGCACTTCGTCGGGATGCACGCGCTGCAGGCCCTGCCGCTGCTGGGCTGGCTGCTGGCCCTCCCACGGCTGGGGCTTGACGAACGCACCCGAAGCCGGTTGGTGACCACCGGCGCGGCGGCCTATCTCGGACTGGTCGGGTTGCTGCTCTGGCAGGCGCTGCGCGGGCAGCCGCTGATCGCGCCGGACGGGTGGACCCTCACCGCCGCGACCGCGCTGGTCGTCGCCCTGGCCGCCGCCGTGGTGGCGATCCTGTCCCGGTCCCGCCATCCCGGATCGTTGCGCTGACACCGCATCGAGCGGGCTCAGCGTCCCCAAAGTGGGGCCGATTACCCCGCTGAGCCCGCTGGATGCGTCTGGGGTGGTTCCGAGATGCTCAGAATCGTGTCGACCAGCCGCTGCGCGCGGGATTGGGATCGCAACCACGATGGTAGGTCCAGCAGCGCCATGATCTCGTCGGCGAGCACCTCACCGATCACGTCCGGCCACAATCGTTTGGCCTTTACGGCTGCGGCCACGAAGGCCAAACGGTCCGCGGCATACCGGTCGGCTGCCTGCTCGACCGCGGTGTGTGCGCGGGCCTGCGCTGGTTCGTCCACCAACACCGAGATCATGGTCTGGTCATCCTGAGCGTCATACAGAACAGAGCGCCAACGCCATCCCTTACGTACCTTCGTGCCGGAAGATTTTGCTCATCTGCGCAACTGTGTTTCACGGGGAGGTCCGGCGCACACCACGGCCTGATGTCGGTTATGCCGTGGTGGACGTGGTCGCCACAGCCGACGAGGTGGTCGTGCGCGCCGCGAACACCGTCGCTCAGCGACCGACAGCTCACCCTATGATGAAGCTAGGCAGCTGGTCGGTCATCGTAGAACGCCCCTGCTCCCTCCGGGATGTTCAACACTGCGTCGATCAGCCGCTGCGTGCGGGTCTGGGATCGCATCCATAACGGCAGATCCAGCAGCGCCATGATCTCGTCGGCGAGCACGTCGCCGATCACGCCTGGCCACAACCGCTTGGCCTTGATGGCTGCGGCTGAGGCCATCCGGTGCGCGGCGTACTTGTCAACTTCTTGCGTGAGCGCGATATGTGGGTCAGGCATCGGGAGACCTCCTCAGCCAAGCGCTCGTGCTCCGCTCGGTGTCCTGGCGCGAGCGCTGCACGACCTGCGGCCAAGCTCGGCCGTACGTTGCAGCGTCATCGTGAGTGTCAGGTAGGAACCTCAGGCCAACGTCACCTGGTGCATACGTTGTTGTTACTAAAGATTTCTCAATCCAACGAGCCTCGATCCGGATGGCTACGGTTGTTGGTCGTCGGGGGTGGGCGGCAACAGCCACGGGTTCAGCGGACTCCGGCCATCGGCTGGCGGTTCGTCGGGCTGAGCGCGCCGAGGATCAGCCCGACGAGAACGCTGCCACACCGAGGGCGCCGCAGTAGGGAGCCTCATGCTGAAGCGCCAAGCGCTAAGTGGTCGGCGTCGGGGTCCGTCGGGCGTAGACCTGACAGCAGGCCGTAGCCAGTGCGCAGAGGCCGGGTCTGCCAGGTACAGGTGCAGGCATGGGTGGGTGCGCCGTGAACTCGACGTTACCGGCATCTTCGCTCACAGCAACGTCGGTGGCGTCGAGTTCATGATGTGCACGATCGCTGCGCGGGTAGTGCGGGGACCGGAACCTGGTCGGTGTGTGTAACGAGACGGCCCGCGGGTCAGACTGCACACCGTGCGCCAGTTGCTGCCCGTCGCCGTTGACCCCGTCGATCCCGCGGCCGTGTACGCCGACCTGCCGGTCGCCCCAGGCCGTCCCGCGCTGCGGCTCAACATGATCGCTAGCCTGGACGGCGCGGCCACCGTCGACGGGCTGTCCGGCGGGCTCGGTGGCCCGGCTGATCATCGAGTCTTCGCGGTGCTACGCGAACAGGCTGACGTGGTGCTGGTTGCCGCGGGGACTGTGCGCGCCGAGGGCTACGGTCCGTCGAAGGTCCCGCTGGCGATCGTCACCCGTTCCTGCGCGCTGAACCTGGGCTCGCGGCTGTTCACCGAGGGCGCCCGCCCAACGGTCCTGACCGTCGCGACCGCGCCGCCGGACCGGGTGGCCGCGGCACGCGAGGTCGCCGACGTCATGGTCGCGGGGGAGCGCGACGTCGACCTGTGCGCTGCGCTGCAACTGCTGGGCCAGGCGGGCCACCGCTGCGTGCTCGCCGAGGGCGGTCCGAGCCTCAACGCGCAGCTCGCCGCAGCCGATCTGGTCGACGAGCTGTGCCTGACCGTCGCGCCCTGCCTCATCGGCGGGGACTCGCGCCGGATCCTCACCGGCACCCCTGTGGGCATGACCGGGTTTGCGCTGCACACGGTGTGCGAAGAGGGCGGGTACCTGTTCCTCCGGCTGCGCCGCGCGGCGCGCTGGCGTTAACTACAGAGAAAGCACCACCACGAAACCATCGAGGCCCTGATCGACAGCGCGATTGACGTCACGGTTATCTAGCGGTCTTTGCGGGGAGTGATCTCGACGACCCACCTAGGTTGCCCACTCGGCGGTTCTCGTGACGGCCGGCCGGACGCGGGTGGCAGCGACGTCAGCGCCTCCGTGCTGGTCGAACGCGCTGCTGTCAGGTTCCGTCCCTGAGCCCGCGATTCTGCTCGATCTATGAGCCCTATTACTGGTGGCACGAACGCTTGTGGAAGCTGGAGGCGGTGGTGCCGTTCAGCGGCACCCCGTTCAAGAACCTGATCTGGCGGCTGCTGGGTGTCCGCATCCGGCGAAGGGTCTTCGACGACGGCTGCTACATCCCGGAGATGACGCTGGTCACCATCGGAGAGGGCGGCACGCTCAACGCGAGTAGCGTGATCCAGTGCCACTCGCAGGAGGAGGGCGTCTTCAAGTCCGACCGCACCACGATCGGCGCCGGCTGCGCCGTCGGAATCAACGCCTTCATCCATTACGGGGTGACGATGGGTGACGGCGCGGTGCCCGACGCTGACGCCTTTCTCATGAAGGGCAAGCAGATCGCACCGCACGCATGGTGGGGCGGCAATCCGGCTCACGAGATCCGGCCGGTCCACGAGACTCGGGGCGTGGACCCGGCACCGGAACTGGCACCGGAACGTTGTCGTCCCGTGCCGACCTGTGCCTGTTCTCGCTGGATGGGTAACTGTGGAGCGGCGCGTCTAGGGCGGTCCGGGTGGTTGCTGTGAGGGCTCGGCCCTCGCCTTGTGTCGTGGCGGGGCCGAGCCCTGGTGGCCCGCCGTCAGCGGACCCCGGTCTTTCTGGAGCAAGCAGGCCAGGCTTTCCAACCCTGCACTTTGAGCACCTTCTCGGCGATGGCGATCTGCTGAGTCCGCGTGGCATTGTTGGCGGTGGCTGCGTAGGCCCCTCCGCCGAAACCTCTCCACGTCTGGCGGCTGAACTGCAGCCCGCCGTAGTACCCATTGCCGGTGTTGGCGCGCCAGTTACCGCTGCTTTCGCACTCTGCCAGGCGATCCCATTGATCCAGCGAGGCCGCCTGGGCCGGTGCCGCGAATATCAGGGGAAACGCCATGGTGGCCGCAACGATACCGGTACGTGCGAGAAACCGGGAGGTCCTCGTCATGATCCAGTCTCCATGACCGCGCACACGACTAATGACCTCACGGTCGCGCGGGTTCGGGTCCCGCATCGACCGATCGACGGTCTGCGCCACTGTCCCGTTTCAGGGTGAGGTATGGGTATCCGATCCCGAGGGACAGGCTCTGCGCGCCGGAATCGGATTCCTGCCCCAAGGTGGCTCCGTGGTGCCGGACGAGCTTGACCGTACGGATCACGATGGCTGATGCAAGAGGGTGATGCTCGGCCCGGTCGGCCTATGGGGCATCGTCACATTCTGTTATTCCGACCGGCAAGTTTGCCGTTCTCGCAGGTCGATGGCCCATTTCGGGTAGGCACGGCAAGCCGGATTTGCCGGATACGACCGCCACCCGGGTAGTGGGTCAGGTTGCTAAATGTCACCCGTTTGTGCATAACTCGAAAGGGTTACCGGGACCGCAATCGCGGTGATAACCAGGTTGTCACTGACCAGCCAACGGCCCTCGAACTCGGTCAGCGCGTGACCCGCGACACACGGACCGCGCACCAGCAGGCGAGCGGAGAAGGTGCCTTCGGTGGGGTCGATCGTGACGGCGGCGTCGTGGAATCCCAGCCAGCGTCGCATCAGCGGGAACCACGCCTTATAGACCGCTTCCTTGGCGCAGAACAGGACCCGGTCCCAGTGCGATGCGCCGTGCGCGGCGGCCAGGTCGGCGATCCGGACCTGCTCGTCGGCCAGGGCGATGGCCGCCAGGACGTCGGGTGGTAGCGGTTGGTGCGGTTCGGCGTCGATCCCGACGGTGAGCAGATCCCGGCTGCGGGCCACCGCTGCCGCCCGGTACCCGGCGCAGTGGGTCATGCTGCCGACGACTCCGGGTGGCCACAGCGGCTCGCGGTGCTCGCCGGACAGCACCGCCGCAGGTGGGAGGCCGAGCTCGCGCAGTGCCTGGCGGGCGCAGTGGCGGACCGTGCGGAATTCCCGGCGCCGTTTCTCGACCGCCCGGCTGATCACCACTTCCTCCTGCGGGAGCAGCACCGCATCGGGTGGGTCGTCGAAAGCCTCGGCGCAGGCGACGGCGCCGGGAAGGATCTTCTCGATCACCTCGCCTCCCGTTGTTCAGTACCGTAGCCCTCCAACCCCCGGTGGACGCGGTGGACCTGATCCGGGACGGCGAGGGCGCCCGCACCTCCGGCTTGACCGGGCCTGAGGTGTTCAAGGCGTCCTTCGGTGGCCGGCCCTTCCGCTATCCCCCCGCGGTAGAACTACTGCCCTCCCGCCTCCTTCGGATCGGCTACGACCTGTCCCGCCGCTCCGACGTTGGCGGCAAGGTTGTCGCGATGGCGCGGCGCTTGCTGCAGGGCAGGGCAAGCAAGTGAACGGTGCAGGAGGACTCTCGAGGTCATGTCGCGCCGTCTGGGCGAGGTTCCAGGGTGGGACGGGCACGTACCATCAGTCGTGATGGACACTCGTCCCACCGGAGCGCAGCTCGACTCGCACCAACACCTGTGGACCCGCCGCGCACCAACCTCCGCGCGGCATGACAGGGCAGCGGAGTCGCCTGCAGCCACGGCGGGTACCCCGGGAACCGACCGGAGGAGCGAGCGATGACCGCCGGAGACAACACCGCCGCCCGGACCCGCCGGCGTCTCGAGGAGGAGCTGGCACGGCTCCGGGACCGGCGCCGTGTTCTTGCCGCCGAGCTCGACGGGCGCGATTCCGTTGGGGATCGCGCCGACCACGCCGACGTGCTGGAGCAGGCTGATGACGTCGCTTGGCTGGACGAGCGCATCGCTGAGTTGACGGGATTGATCGCACGCGGCGGGCCACCCGATCCGGCGGGGGGTCGGCTGCCGCGCGGCACTGAGGTCACGCTCCGCTTCGATGATGGGGAGGTCTTGACTCTGCGCGTCGTTGCCATCCCGGAGGAGGTCACCGAGGATGACGGCGCGGACGCTCTGACCCTCGACAGCCCGCTGGGCCGCGCTCTGGCGGGCAGCGGGGTCGGTGACATCATCCAGTACGGGACTCCGTCGGGCACGGCACTGGTCGAGGTCCTCGCGCTCCGGGTACCAGGGGAGTAGCGGATCCCCCAGATCCACCGTCACCGTACCCACACCGCTGCTCTCCCTTCAGAATCCCGGCAACCGGACGTCGACTCTTTACGTGGACACGATGGAATTCGCCGCAATTCTGCATGTGCCACAGTTGAGAGCGTTCGCTGGTCGACCCCGACTTCTGCGAG
Source organism: Pseudonocardiales bacterium (assembly GCA_052390115.1). GTDB lineage: Bacteria > Actinomycetota > Actinomycetes > Mycobacteriales > Pseudonocardiaceae. Next base: position 32,975 of record JBQTHE010000086.1, read on the forward strand.
TATGATTGCGTTCTGAATCAGGGCAGATTGGGGGCGATGGCAGCGGGCAGGGGGAGTCTAGGAAAATGGGTGGTCGCGGTCGTGGCTATAGCGACGATCCTGCTTCTTGCTGCGAACGTGTGGCTCGTCGTTGCGCTGGGAGGTGGGCTTGCCGTAGGCGTCTACGCGCGCTTGCTGGCGAAATCCCCGCGGACGACGATCAAGTGGACCGCCATCGTCGCCGTGCCCTGCCTGCTGGGTGTGCTCTTATTTACTCTATCTGCGGAGAAAGCCAGTAATTACGGCGCCCAAGTCGCGCCGGTGGAAGAAATCGGCGCTCGCTACGAGATCGCTGCGGACTACAGTCCCCAGGCGTCGTCCTGGATGATCACGGATCAGCTGATAGTGCCGGAGACAGCTGTTGACTACATTCGCAGGGTTGTCACGCGGGAAGCTGGTACAGACATCTCCGACGTGGCGCTTTCGCAGCAGCTCGGCGCCCAGTTGGCCCTCGGAGGCTTCCGCGTCGTCAGCCGCAGGGATGGCATACCGGTTTACCAACGCGAGCGGCTCGAGCCGGTCGTGGTTGGCTGGTATCCAGCACGCAACACGAGCGAGATTGCCGTCGAACTGGCGACGGTCGATTTATCTTCACTCGCCGATGGCTACAGTGTCCTGGTGGAGTTCGTGCCCGACGATGGTTCGAATCTCGTCGTAACGACACCGAAACGTATGATCTTCCAGACGTTCCCGCCGGTCCTGTCCCGGGAGGACAGACTCGACGGTCGAGAAGAGGTCACGCTGCCCTTGCGGGATTCTTCGCCGGTGACTCTCGAGCTTGTGGACGGCTTGTGGCGTACGGCGCTGGCGGCACCACTGCTCACAATGTCTCTCTCGTCGATAGTGTGGGGTATAGTCGCCCTCCTCGGGGCCGCAGTGACGGGGTTGCTGGGTGATTATTTAAAGACCTGGCTCAAGAACGCTATGCGAACGCTCTCGTCACGCAAGCGCTTGGTTCGGTAGCCAGGGCCCCGGCAAAGTCGTATGGTGCGAGCCGGTGGCGCACGGTGCGTCCGCTGCTGGCCTCAAGCGGGCTGGTGCCGGCCAGGGCGGCGAATGCCGCGTCGTTGCGGCAGCGCCCGGGGTGGGAGACGCGCCCCCACCACTCCTGCGGCCGCGACGGAACTCGCTTCCTGCGCGCAGTGGATCCAACCATCGTCTGGAGAAGCGTCAGCTGACACGCCGCTGGAGGGCGCTGTATGGCGGGCGAAGATGGTGAGGTTCACGTCCAGCGCTGGCGATGTGGCAGCTGAAGGGCAATCGGCAAGATCTCTAAGTGATCTTCAATCGCATGCCTGGCTCGCTGACCTGTGGTTTCGTGGGCCGCCTGGGGCTCGAACCCAGAACCTACAGATTAAAAGTCTGCAGCTCTACCCATTGAGCTAACGGCCCCGCGGCCTGATGGTAACCAACACGACATCGCAACTGGTGACAGGTGGGGGCTCGTCCACGCGGGTTCGACTGCGTCGGGAGGTAACCTGCCCCGGACGTTGATCGACAGGAGGATCGGGTGAGTGATGCGGATGCCGGTCGGCGCAAGCATGCTGGCTATGCATCCCAGCCGGAGCCTGTCGACCCGTCCACTCAGCCTGCCACAACCTCCCACCACCGACCAGCCGACACGCCATCAATCCTGTCTACACTTCTGCCGACACAGGACCTATCCGAGCAGGTCAGCCCAGGAACACGGGACACAAGATCACGAAACTTCGGCCTAGAGGCGGCACTTTCGGCCCTAGAGGTGGCGCACCCCCGCGGGGAAGCTTCGATCACTGGATTAGCTGTATCAAGGAGGTGGACCTGATGGGTGAAGGTCATGAGTTTCGGTGGGGCGATGTAGCTGGTATTGGGGCGGTGGTGTTGGCGATCATCGCCTTCCTGATCATTGGCAGCCCGCCCGCGATCGGTACGCCAACCCGACGACGTTCCTGATGCCGGTTGCCCCGGTTTGGCCCGCTCTCCATGGCCGTCCTGCCCTTGATCAGCCGACCCATGTCACGCTGACGACGACCACGCGGCGTTGCTCCTCGAGAATGAGGTAGACGGCGATGCCCTCGGCGCCACGCCCGAAGAGCATCTTGCGCATGTTGCCGTCCGGTTTGTCCTGCCGGTAGGGAGGCGCGTCCCACGGGGTCAGCTCCATAAACCCAATCAGCTCGGAGTAGAAGGACAGCGCTGGGGCGGGCATCCCGTCCACGTACTCACGTGCCTCGGGGAGGATGTCGTAGGAGTACACCCGATCAGCGGCCCAGCCTCGCGCTGATCTCCGCCTTGTGCAGGTGCCCTTCAACCACGGGCACGTCCTGTCCGCGCTGGAGGCGGGCGATGGCCTCCAGCATCCGCAGGTGCACCTCGGCGCCCTGCCGCTGGGTGATCTCGGCGAGCTCGCGGTAGACGTCGAGCACCTTCAGGACCTCGGTCAGGTCCAGGGTCCTGGCGGCCTCGGTCATCGCTTGCTGGTAGTCGTGCTCGAATTCGGCGCGTTCGGAGCCGACCAGGGCGTCGCGGATCGCGCGGGGGGTGTGTGGCGACAGCAGGGCCGGCCTCGGCTCGGCCTCGGGCGGGAGCGCGGCGGGTCTAGCCATGCCGACACCATAGTCGCCCGGTCCGACACGGTCCGCCCGCTCGGTCGTCCGGAAACGATCGTTCGTGAGACACCATGACCGGCCCAGCGTTTGCTCAGGTCAAGTGTGTAACGTTCGCCGTGTACGCGGCATCAGGCTGGGGGCAGTGCCATCGCTTTGCCGAAGCGCCCTCTCATACCGATGAGAGGACTTTCGACGAGCGCCAACGCGCCTGCGTCCGGGCGGTGCCAGGTCAACACGGTTCTCAGCACAGGGACTTTCGTCAGGGCGCGGCGCCGGCGCCACGTGGTTGAGCAGTTCGCGTGGTCATCGTCGGCCGGCACTGACCGTATGGGATGCCCCGGGCCGGTCCACTGGGCCGTCAACCGAAGAAGACCTCGGCCTCCGCCTGGCGCTCCTGCGGCACCGTCTTGACTTCTGCGGTGGCCACGGCCAGCTTCACCCGGATGATGTCAGTGCCACGCAGCGCGACCATCACGCCGCTGTCGCCCTCGTGCACCGCGTCGACAGCACGCACGCCGAACCGGGTGGCCAGCACCCGGTCGTAGGCAGTGGGCGTGCCGCCGCGCTGAATGTGCCCCAGCACCACGGCGCGAGACTCGGCACCAGTGCGCCGGGCGATCTCGTCGGCCAACCAGATGCCGACCCCGCCCAGGCGCTTGTGGCCGAATGCGTCGACCTCCGCGGTCGCGAGCTGCTCCGCGCCGCCCTCCGGTATTGCACCCTCAGCGACCACGACGATCGCGGCGGATTCCCGCTCAAGGCACCGGAGGACCCACTGGCACACCTGGTCCATGGAGAATGGCCGTTCCGGTATCAGAATGACATTCGCCCCGCCGGCCATCCCGGAGTGCAGCGCGATCCAGCCCGCGTTGCGGCCCATCACCTCGACCACCGCCACCCGGTGATGCGATTCAGCGGTGGTACGCAATCGGTCGATCGCTTCGGTCGCGATGTGCACCGCGGTGTCGAACCCAAAGGTGTAGTCGGTGGCACCCAGGTCGGTGTCGATGGTCTTCGGCACACCCACCACGACAACCCCGTCCTCGCTCAGCCGGCTGGCCACCCCGAGGGTGTCCTCGCCGCCGATCGCGATCAGGGCGTCCACGCCGTGCGCGGCGAGGGTCTGCTTGACCTGCTCGGCGCCGCCGTTGCGGTAGGGGTTGGTGCGCGAGGTGCGCAGGATGGTGCCGCCGAGCGGGAGGATGTGCTCCACGTCAGCCAGACCCAGCGGCTGGATCAACCCTTGCATCGGGCCCCGCCAGCCGTCCCGGAAACCGATGATCTCGTCCCCGTAGACCTCGATGCCCTTGCGGACCACCGCTCGGATCACCGCGTTGAGCCCTGGGCAGTCACCGCCCCCCGTGAGCACACCGATTCGCATCTTGATTCGCCTTCCTACTCCGTACTGGATTGACGTGCGAGAGCCCTGGCACCAGGAGAATCGGTGTACCAAAGCGATCACCTCTATGGTCGCGCCCACCTCACCCCGGCACCAGGGTCTCGTTGAGTCTCAGCCAGTCCCTGGTCCACGTCATCGGACCCCAAGGAAAGGGACTTTGGCGCGGCAGGCGGTGCACATCAGCCCTCCCCTGGGCGACCCGCGACTCACGCCCGTCTGGACGGCCACTGCTACCAATTCCGCCACGACGACGGGATCGGCCCCGCAGCCGCCACCGAAGTCGGATCGACGTGATGATCTGCGAGCGACTGATCGTCTACGCCGTCGAGGCATCCGAAGTCAGCCTCGGGCTGGGGTTGTCCGCGCAGGTCGCGACGGCCCTGCCGGCACTCGTCGATACCTTCCTCGGCGAGTTGGGCCGGCAGCTCCCATCAGTCCAGCGCTAGCCCTGGCCGCCGGCTCTGGGATGCCGCTGCGGGCTCGGTTGACGTGGCTTCCTCGGGCTGCGACACAGCTGCTGGAATGACGACGACGGGGCACGTGGCGTGGCGCACGCACACCGCGCTCACCGAGCCCAACACCGCCTGCCGGAGCAACCCGCCTCGATGGCGGCCAACGACCAGCATCGCCGCGCCACGTGGCCACCTCAGGCAGGAGGCTGGTCGGATCACCCTGAACGCTGTTCTGGATGACGGCGGAATGTTCGTCATACCGCGCTTGGCTTCCGGAGCGGCACGAGGAATACGATTTCCGCATCCCCTGCCAGCGCGTGGTCAAGCTCGCTGTCTGGCAAGGCATCCAGCACGTCACCGTCGATTACCCGGTCGGCGCGAATACCCACCTGCCTCCCGATCTCCGCGGCGGTGCGCCCGTTGTCGCCGGTCACCACATGCACCGTGATACCGGCGTCGTGGCACGCTTGGACCGCGGCCGCCACCTCGGGACGTGGCGGGTCGAGCAGGCCGACCACGGCGAGCAGGCACAAGTCACGTTCTGCCTGTTCCCGGTCGGGCAGGTCGGTGGCGGTCCATGCCCGGTGAGCAACGGCCAGCACCCGGAGTCCTCGCGCAGTCATCTCCTCGATCGTGCGCGCCACCGAGGCGCGGTCGTGCTCGCTCAGAAATACCTCAGCGCCGACGGCATCGAGCGTGGACATGCACCTGGGTAGCACTTCCTCGGGTGCGCCCTTGACGTGCACGCGGACCGCTCCGTCCACAGAGTCTACTGTGGACATTCTCCTCAGTCGGGGATCGAACCGGTGGAGTACCAGGCGATCCCGGTCACGCGTGTCGGTGTCCAGCGCCGTCCCGACGTTGCGCGCATAGGCCAGCAAACGCCAGTTCCGTCGGATCCCCCGAGACCTCCTCGCCAAGGTCCGCGGTGCTGCACTTGACCACCGCAGCGGCCAAAGCGCGCTCTGCGAGAGACTCGTCGGCCTGCAGCCCGATGCCGGGTCGTACGGTCACGACGTGCATTGAGTTCGCGGTCAGCGTCCCGGTCTTGTCCGTGCAGATCACGGTGGTCGCCCCAAGAGTCTCCATCGCCGACAATCGTTTGACGACCGCGCCGCGGCTGGCCATCGAGCGAACCCCGACCGCGAGGGTGATCGTGGGCAGCAGTCCCGCGGGCACGTTGGCGACCAACAGACCGATGGCGAACACGAACGCCGCGGAAAGCGAGAGTCCAGCGGCAAGGCCGAGCGGCAGGAACGCATCGGCACGTGCCACAGCGCTACCGGTGTCGATCATCAGCGGTCTGCGTACGCACGACGGCCACCGGGCAATGCGCGTGGTGGAGCACGGCGTGGCTTACCGAACCCAGGAGCAGCCCACGAAATCCACCCAGACCACGGGAACCTACGACAAGCAGACGAGCTCCCTTGGAGGCTTCGGCCAGCGCTCGACCGGCATGCCCGCGCAGCAGGACGCGCCGGATGGGCACGTTCGGGTGCTTCTCCTGCCAACCGGCGAGGGACTCCGCGAGCAATCGGGCCGGCTTCGGCGCGTGTTCTTCGGTGAGCACGTCAACGCTGCCATCACCGGGTAGGTGGGATGCGACCACGTGCACGGCCACCACGCCGGCGCTCAGCCGGACCGCCTCCGCGAACCCGAACTCAAGCGCCTCAGCGGAGACCGGAGAGCCGTCCACTCCCACGACCACCTGATCGGCGGTCATGCTGTTCGACGGTGCGGCCGAGAGCGGGCGCACGACGATCACCGGGCACGGCGCGTGGGCCGCCACCTGCACACCGGTCGACCCGACGAGAAGTCCGGAGAAACCACCCAGCCCCCGTGAGCCGAGAACCACCAGCGGCGCCTGCTCGATCTCGGACAACAAGACCGGCACCGGCGCACCGACCGGCATTACTGCGGAGACGTCGATCCCTGGGGCTGATTCCCTGGCCCGCAGCAGGGCATCGTCGAGGATGCGCTGTGCATCGGCCTGCAGCCCAGCACCCGGCGGGGCGTAGGGGGACGGACCCACCGGCACGCGCAGTAGCGGCCAGATGAACGCGTGCACCACACGCAGTCGGCGGTGCTGCGTAACCGCCTCGGCTGCGGCCCACTCGACCGCTTCCAGGCTCACCTCAGATCCGTCAACGCCCACCACGATCGGCGCGTGCGGTGCGCTCTCATACATCGC
>JBQTHE010000087.1:0-23883 GCA_052390115.1 Pseudonocardiales bacterium
CGTCGCCGACGAACTCAACAACCGTCCACGACAGACACTCAACTGGAAGAAACCGACCGAAGTCCTCAACACTTTCCTTATCGAGGCTGCTTGAAGCTGGTGGTGCGTCCACTACTTGACACCAAGCGGTCAAGAACGAGTCGATGTCGCGCTTGGCTAATGTATGCGTCGGCTCATAGAACTTGCATTGAACCGCGGTCAACTCGCCTGTGTCCCGCTCGCGTGCAACCAGATCGATGCCAGTGTCCCCACCCTGGTGATCGGGCCAGTCTATCCAGCGCCACACCCGGTCGTAGCGGGCGCTGAGCATCGGATCCAGCTCGAAGTACCGCACCATCAACTGCTCGAACTTCGCCCCCCGCTCCGCATTGGACGGAGCCTGCCGAAACGCCTCGACCACCTCATGCACTGATGCCACGAGCGGAGTATGCCAGTCTGACGACGGCCTGAGTGGCGAGCTGAAGGTGGTCGCGTTCGCGCCTTGGCTACCTGCGCTACGCGTCACACCCGCCACAAGCACGACTTGTACCGCTGTCCCTTGTAGCCCGCAGACGCCTCCAGCAGCGACGCTCCTCCTATACCCGGCCGGACCAGCCGACCGGGACGACAACCGCAGGGAGGTGCTCGGTCGTGACCACCGACGCCGAGCACCCCGGCTGCGAGAGCTGCGTCTCGAACTCGGCTGGACGCAGCAAGAGCTGGCGGACCGGCTCGCGCACCTGGCGTGGATGGAACACCGTGAGCACGATGACCCGGAACAGCAGGTGCGGGGAAGCGATGGCGGCGGGCTGCTGGATCAGGCGGCGAGCTGGCGCAGCTGTTCGTCGAGTATGCGCAGGGCATGGCTGCTTACGGGCTGCGCTGCGGTGGCGCGGAAGGCCCGGAGTCGGTCAGACCCTGTGGCGTAGGGGGTTGGGTGTAGGAGGCCGGCTGCCTCGGTGGCGCGCGCGTATGCGTCGGGGAGGTTGCCGGTGTGCAGCTCGGCGGTGGCGAGATCGATGAGTAGCAATGCGCGTTGTCGGCGTGCGGTCGTGCTGAGCTTGTCGAGTGCCATGGCGAGGGTGTTGCGGGCGTCGTTGTGGTCGCCTGCTTGGAGGAGTGTGTGTCCCGTCGCGGCGGCCAGGTGGTCGGCGGGGTGTTCGTCGAACCATGCCGGGGCCGGGTGTACGGCTAATTCGTCGGCTTCGGTGCGGGCGCGGTCGAGTGCGTCGCAGGCGAGCTGGTGGTCGCCCCGGTCGGCGTGGATGGTGGCCTCGGTGGCGGCGAGCCAGGACGTGATGACCGGGGTGCAACGGGCGTGCTCGGCGGCCGCGGTGAGGTGGTCGAGCGCGGCGGTGGGCAGGCCCTCGGTGGCGGCGAGTTGCGCGGCGTACCCATGCGCGATGGCGGCGAGCTGGCCGTCGCGGCCTTCGCGGGCGGTGTCCAGAGCGAGGCTGTAGTAGGTGCGGCCGGACATGGCGTTGCCGAGATCCTCTGCGGCCAGGCGGCCGGCGAGGATCGCGACCTGGGCGAGGTTGCGCAGCAGCCGGCGGCGCTGGTCGGGCGTGGGATTTTGGCGGAGGGCGTCCTGAGCCATTCGGACGTGCGCGGCGACCGAGGTCAGCAGGGCCTTGGGGTCGGCGGTCGGGTGCAGGGCCTGGTACCGGTCGGCGAGCTGCTCGAGGTCGGCGAGTGATGCGGTGGCGGTGCGGGCATGGCCGATTGGGTCGGTGGCGGCTGGGTCGAGCAGTCCAAGCATCGCGCTGCGGGTGGTGGCGGCGTCTTTCCAGGCGTGGAGTAGGTGTGGGGCAAGCGCGGTGCCGGCGGCGCCGAGCTGGTCGAGCAGGTGAGCGGCGTTGTCCAACATGGCGACCAGGGACTCATCGTCGGCCAGCGGAAGGCGCCGCGCGTCTGCTTTGGTGGTGGCGTTGGTGAGGCCGAGTTGATCGGGTGTCACGCGGAAAAGGTGGCACAACAGCTCGCGGTAGCGGGGGCTGATGCCCTTGGCGCCGCGTTCCCACTTGGCGACCATGTCGGCGTTGACCCCGGCGTGCTCTCGGCGCTGCATCCACGCGAGGTGGGCGATGCGGTCGGCCATGTCCTGTTGGGTCCAGCCCAGCTGGAGGCGGTACTCGCGTAGCCGTGGGCGCGGGGCGTCGCAAGCCACTGCTGAGCACCTCCTCGCCGCTGGTTCGGTTCCCGGAGACAAGGAAACGGCCAGCGAGGAGGGAATGAGCGCAGCGCGGTACGGCCCGCACGACGGTATGGGTCAGGGCCTCAAGCTAGGACTTTTGTGCGGGTTAGCCGACGGCGGGGGGAGCACCCAGGCGGGGTCGAATGCGGCGATCACGTCGCCGCCGGTGCCGGACTGGACGGCGGCTGGTCGACCGGCGCTCCCGGTCTGGATGTCGATGAAGGTCACACCGGCTGCGGTGAGGATGTCCAGGTTGTGCCGCCAGGCGGGGTGGGGCCACAGGCGGTTGCTGACCATCGGCGCGACGGTGAGGGGGATCTGCGAGGCGAGGGCTTCGCACAGCACGCCGGCGGCGTAGGTGTCCATGATCCCAGCGGCGAGCTTGTTCACCGTGTTGAACGTGGCAGGACAGACGATCACTCTGGCCGGCGGCGGGAACCGTTTGGCCGCTCCGGGCTGGCGCTGTTCGACCAGCACCGGGAATCCGGTGACCTTCTCGATCTGGCCGGCGTCAACCCAGCTCATCGCCGACGGTGTCGCAACCACGCGCACCAACCAGCCCCTGTCGACCGCCAGCGCTGCGACATCGTGGAGGCGGGCAGCCAGCGGCGCTCCGCAGGCGACCAGCGCGAGATGGTCGGGCACCGGTGGCTAGTCCAGCACGCCAGCGCGGACCGACAGGTCGTGCAGAACGCTGTTCGGTCGGCGTGAGCGGGCGAGGATCTCGCGCAGCAGATCGCGAACCATCGCGTTGTACCGAATCGCCTCCGGAGCGGAGCGTTCCGCTTCCAGCAGGTGCAGCGTCGCCTCGGCGTCGCGTTTGCGCTGCGCCTGCGCCCAGGCCAGATCGAGGTAGATCTGCGCGCGGCGGCTGCGCAGACCATCTGCCAGCGTCGTCGGATCGACGTCTGCGGCCGCGCGGAGCGCTTCACCGGGGTCGCCCAGCTCCGCGGCGATCGTCACCCGGTGGATCCGGACGTTCGTCGGCCCGAACGCCGTCCAGGCGTGGTTGGCGTCGTCGCCGAGCAGCCCGGCCAGACGGTCAGCAGCGTCCAGCCGCGCCCATGCCTCGCCCCGGTCGGTGCGCCGCGCGGCGGCCACGGCCCCGATCAACCACAGCGCCCCAGCGACCGAGGCAAGCGTCGGAGTCTGCCCGGTGACCGATCCGTGGATCTTCTCGGCCATCCGCACCGCGAGCAGCTCCGCCTCCTCGGTGTGGTCGGAGCGCAGCAGCGCACACACCACCTGGTAGGCGGCCATCCCCCGGGCGCCCAGCGAGTCCGCTTCGACCGCGATCGTGGCTGCCCGGTCGGCCGCGACCACGGCAAGATCGGTCACGCCGAGCTTGGTGAGCAGCTTCGCGGCGCCGACGTAGGCGGATACGTAGGTGCACAGCGCCTCGCGCCGCTCGCCGTCGACGGCGATCCGCGGTACCCCGTCGACCAGCGTGATGAGGTCCGGGAGCTCACGGATGACCGTCTCGTACCGGGCGGCCTGGTAGTCCTGGTGGAGCGTCGCAACCTGTGCGCGCAGCTCGGGCAGCGGCGGCATGGTGGGAGCGTCCGCGCCGAGCAGGTGGTCATACCGGGTCATGACCTGCCGGACCACGTCCAGGCCCTGGGCAACCGCTGCACCGTTCGGGGCGAGCTGCCAAGGCCGGCCGATCAGCGACTCGACGTCGACATGCAGGATCTTTGCCATGTCCAGCAGCACCGACAACCGGTCCACCGAGCGAATGCCGCGCTCGACTTGCGACAGCCACGACTCGGAGCGGCCAACCAGACCGGCCAACGCGGCCTGACTCAGCCCGCGCCGACGCCTGTACACCGCGATGCGCTCACCCGTTCCCGCCGAAGGCACCCGGCAAGTGTCCCATTTCTCCCGGCGGACCACCGCAGCCGACACTCACGGGGACTAGCAACCGCCGTCGCCAAGGACTAGCCATGGGACCTTCCGGGCCCTGTACCAGGCCGGTTCGATCAGCTCATGTCACTCGTGCGTCTGATCAGGCCGAACAAGGCAGACCCGCGGGCGCGGTGCAGGGCGGGCCAGGCCATGATCAATCCTTGTGCTCCGGTGATCAGCAGGAGCACAGCGTGAGTGCGACTGTGTACCAGACCAGCCACGACCTCATGTGCCAGTCGCTTCGGAAGGTCCTGGTGGACGGTGTGCAGACCGAGCGTGGTGATGCGGGTGGGATCGGTTCGGTCCGATGCCGGGTCAGCGCCGCACTGTATGCCCTGCTGATGGCCCACCCGGTGGATCGGGAGGGCCGCTGCCGGTCATGTCGTCGTCGGGGTGCGGTGTTCGGGTGGCGTCGCCGCTGCTGGGTGCATATCGAGGCGAGTTACTGGCTGCGTCAGCCCGAGGAGTTCCTGCGTTCCAAGGTAGTTCGGGAGTGGGGGCTGGCCGACCAATCACCGTCCGGCGCGGGCGCTACGCCCGACCGGGAGAGCGCGGCCCGTCCGGCCGATCCGGATGGCACTGAGGTGCTGCCCAGGATCGACCTGGAGCCGGGCGACCCGCCTACTGAGCCGTTGCATAACCAGGCCGCCTCATCCGCGTTTGCGCCCCGGGGATTCAGCGGGGCTACGACGGCCGGAGCCAGCTCACGGCGAGGCCGGGGATGATCCCGACGGCCCCCGGTCTCGCCGTGTTCCACCCGATCCCGAGCGGATCACGCAGGTCGGTGCGCTGCGTGCCCGATCTGGCGGGCGTCGGGGTGAACCCGCGGCTCGTGGACCACCCAGCTTGCCCACCTGTGTTGATCCGACCACCGGACGACTCTCCCGACCGCGGGGGGATCGAGGACACCCCCGACGGTCCCGATCCCGCCGCTTCCCATCCGTATCCCCGAACCACAGGAACCACCCACCCATGGTCAGCCGCGAGGAGCCCGCGCTGTTCGTCATCGTCGGGCACACGCCAGGCGGTGAACTTGTCGTTCCCGCCTTGAGCGCCCGCGCTGCGGCGCAAGTCGCGCGCCGCCACACCGAGCACTGCCCGGACACCCAGGCCACCTGGCAGGCCAACCCGCACGGCCTATCCGGCCCGGTGGTGGTGTTCGGCAGTGCCCAGCCCGTGGCCGGTCAGCATCCGCTCGACCAGGACGCGCACGTATTCCTGCTAGCTCCCGGGAGGCGCTGCGGCCAGTGTGGGTGGCACTGTGCGGGCACCTGAACGAGACACAGAGTTCGACGGCCTCGATCAGGGCATGGGCCCGACCCTGCGCCGCCTGCCAGCAGCGGTGGACCGCAGCACATCATCAGCGTGCCGGCTTGCCTGTGCGCTCACCGGGCGAGCACCTGCATCGGCAGTTGCGCTGCCCGCCCCTGCTCGGCCGATCCCACGGAGGCGGCAGCACATGAGCCGGCCCCGGTCAGCAGGTTCTCGCGGCGTTGGGCAGGCGAGCCTGCCACCGGTGGTGGAGGGGCTGCTGCTCGACGTGGTCGCCGACGGCTTCATTCTGCACTGCTGTGGTGACCGGACTGCGCCGAATGCCCTGGTCGCGTCCTATGAGTGGGATCATTGCGTTGATCTTGTCACCATCCGGGACTTCGATCGCGTCACCGTCGCCAGGGTGCCGAAACAGGGCAAGGTGGACATATTCGCTCCCGAGGTCGTGGTGTGGGCCTATGAGGGTCCGCCGCAGCGGGCGCTGCGGGCATTGCTTGACTTGGTGCATCCCGCACACCCCGATGCCGCCACTGCCCAATACCCGGCGCCACCAGGCCTGCGCATCCCTCGCGTGCAGCAACGTCCGATGACGATCCGGCCCCCGTCACCAGGCCGGGTCAGGGTCCGAGCCAGCCGGCTCACCACCGCGAGATGACGGCCAACCCGACCTGGTGCAGGCCCTGGGTTTGAGGACTTCACCCGCCCAAGGTCAACTACACGGCAGGGCACCTGGTCGCGCTGGTTTGGGGCGACCGTTTGGGTTTGTCAGGCTGCAATCCGGAATAGGCGCTCGTCGAGGGCTCGGGGGCTCCGCTGTTCAGAGGCTGCTTTGTAGCGGCGCGGAAGACGCGTAGGCGGGTGGCGCCGGTGGCGTAGGAGGTTTGTTGTAGGAGGTTGGCGGCCCGCGTGGCGCGGGCAGGCAGCGGAGAGGTGGTCGATCATCGTCTCGGCGCTTTGGCCGCTGATCGTCTTCGGCCTGTAGTGGATCAGCCAGTTCCGGAGCTTGATCAATTGGTGCAACACTCGTGATGTGGCGCGGTCGCGGCATGATGAGGCTGTGCAGCGTTGGGGTAACCGTCACTGGCTGACGGTCGCGGCCGTTGGCTTGGGCACATCTGTGCTCATAGCCGGGATGGTGTGGCTGACCGTGACCGTTGCCCGGGGAGAGCTTGGCACCAGTGACCAGTTGGCAAGTGTGATCGGCGTGTACGTCGGCATCTGTGGTCTCGTCGTCACCGTAGTTGGGACAGTGATCAGCGCTCGGCAGAACCGCAGCGCACCCAAGTTTGACGGCGGCTCTCACCTATCCCTACCGGCCCGCCTTTCATCTATCTCTGCCGTCAGCGCCGACGACCGTAGTGCCCGCACTGATGAAGCCTCTGTGCTGCCTGCTGTACCTGCCGTGGAGGATTCACCGGGAGCGACTCGCGTTGAGCTGTTGGAGAAGCGGGACAGGGAGACCCAGCAATGGCGCCGTAGGGAGGCAGATCGGGTACCACGTCAGCTACCGGGAGCGCCGCGATTGTTCACCGGACGAGTTCGTGAACTCACCCTGCTCACTAGTGCGCTGGACACCAGCCTCGAACAGGGCACCACGCTGGTGATTTCGGCGATCGGTGGGGCGGGTGGCATCGGCAAGACGACGCTGGCGCTCCACTGGGCACACCAAAACATCGAGCGGTATCCGGACGGGCAGTTGTACGTGAACCTGCGGGGATTCGACCCGTCGGGCACACCGATGCCGCCAACGGTGGCAGTGCGAGGTTTCCTCGATGCCTTCGGCGTCGAGTCCGGTGCGATTCCAGTGGATTTGGAAGCCCAAGCCGGCCTGTACCGGAGTCTGGTTGCGGGCAAACGGATTCTTATCGTGTTAGATAATGCCCGCGACACTGCCCAGGTGGCGCCATTGTTACCGGGTAGTCCGACGTGTACGGTGCTGGTTACCAGCCGCCAGCAGCTCGCGGGTCTGGTCACTACGCACGGTGCCCGCCCGCTGGCCCTGGATACGCTGACCGCGGCGGAAGCTCGGCAATTCCTCACCCGTCACCTTGACACCGACCGGGTTGCAGCTGAGTCCGAGGCGGTGAGCAATCTCCTGGAACGATGCGCGGGGTTGCCACTGGCGCTGGGGATTGTGGCCGCCCGTGCCGTCGCTCATCCTGGGTTCCCGCTGGCGGTGCTGGCCGAGGAACTACGAGAGACCGCCGCCCGGCTAGACGCCTTGGATGCTGGTGAGCTGAACGTCAATCTTCGGGCTGTGTTCTCCTGTTCCTACGACGCCCTGGATGCCGAAGTTGCCGAGGTATTCAGGTTAGTCAGCTTAGCGCCGGGGCCGGATATCAGCCTGGCGGCCGCTGCCAGCCTTACAGCCCAGCCCATCACCCGCACTCGCGTGCTGCTGCGGGATCTAGAGGCCGCGCATCTGGTGCAGCAGCACATACCAGGCCGTTACCGCATGCATGACCTCATCCGGCTGTATGCCGCTGAACGAGCCCACTACGACAACTCACAGGACAGTCGTAATGTGGCGCTGAAGCGGGTGGTCGACTTCTATCTTCATACCGCCAACACCGGTGAGCGGCTGCTGTACCCCTACAGTCAGCCGATCGAGCTGCATGAGCCCGCCCCCGGTTGCGTTCCCCACCCGCTGGAGGACCTGGCGGCAACGCTGGCCTGGTTTGACAACGAATACCCTTGCCTGCTTGCCGCGCAGGCGTTAGCCGAAAAACAAGGCTGGGACATGTCAGTGTGGCAACTGGCCTGGACACTGAACAGTTTCCATTACCGGCGGGGCCGCCTCCAGGACAGCGTTGCGGTCTGTCAGGCCGGGCTCGCCGCCGCCGAACGGCTGGGCGAGTTGGCAACCCAATCCCTCGCCCACCAGCTTCTCGGCCACGTCTATTCCCGATCAGGTAAGTACGCCGAAGCACTCGATCACCTACGGCAGGCCCTCACCCTGGCAGAACAGACCAATGATCGACATGGGCAAGCTAGCGGCCACTACGGCCTCGCCTGGTGCTGGGCGCATCAAGGCGATTACCAACGAGCCTTGATGCACGCCACCCACGCCTTGCGTCTCACGCAAGCTGAGGACCAGCCGGGGTGGCTAGCCGATGCTCTCAACACAGTAGGCTGGTGCCACGCCCGGCTTGGTCACCACCAGCAGGCCCGCAGCTTCTGCGAATATGCTCTCACTCTATTTCGCCAACACCACCATCGCGAAGGTGAGGCCGACGCGCTCGACAGCTTAGGCTACATCGCCCACCGCACAGGCCAGCACAGCGACGCCATCGGCTACTACCACCAGGCCCTTGTTCTATTCAGAGATCTTGATAATATCTACGACAAAGCTGACACCCTGACTCGGCTTGGTAACACTTACGCCGACCTCGATTGGCACGCTCAAGCTCGTGATACCTGGCAACAAGCTCTCGCACTGTACCGCGCCCAGCACCGCACGACCGAAGCTCAGCGCATACAGCAGAAGTTAGCTGCACTTGACGAGCTCATCGTTTGAGTGGAGTCGCGCCGGTGACGATCTCGTGGCGATCCGTAGTATTCCGCCAGTCGGTGAGGGTCAAGACCTGTCTTCAACATTGCTTTCGAGTGGGAGACTAAAACTCGCGCCGAAGGCGGGTGCGCCCGAGACGCCTGCGGTGGTGGTCGGCGACCGGTCCGCGGCGCGGGCCAGCGGGGTTGAGGTCCGGAGTTCTGCTCGTCCGGCGTGATCAGATGCACGAATGACATGGACTTACCTCCGGTAATGCGGGCGGGCCGGAAGGTCCGCCGACTGGTCGTGCGCCAGCAGCGGGCGCTAATTCCGGTAGTCCCGCGCCAAGGTGTCCAGGCCGCTGGCGCTGCCCGGTCGTGGTAGCGCTGGCGTCGTCGATTTTCCGCCGCAAGCTGTGGTTCCTGTAGTCGGCTTGCGGGCCGGTTGGGACTAGAAGCGGACTAGTTCGGGACTAGTTCGCGGACCCCCTCGGAGCAGGTGCTTCGCCGTTTGATTGGTGTGTGGGTCGAACGGCCCACAACGACCGATCAGGAGGAACAGCGAAAATGCAGTTGGAGATCAAGACCGAGGGCGTGGACTTCGTGGTGTCTCGGGCACCGCAGCCTAAGAACGACAACGACGGCAGGCAGAAGACGGACCGGGAGACCGGTGCGCCGCTGCATGTAACTGAGCTGGTCGCGATGGATGACACGGGCGCGGAGGTCATTAAGGTCACCACCGCCGGTGAGCCCAGGGTAACCAAGCGGCAGCTCGTCACGGTGGTCAAGTTGGTGGCGACGCCATGGAACATCGACGGGCGTGGCGGGGTGGCATTCCGGGCTGACTCGATCACCCCCGTCCCCATCGCTGCGTCGCCTGCGCCCTCTGCGGGTTCAAGGGCCGGCGCTGCCACGGGCGGTGCCTCATGAGCGCTCCGACGATCACTGACCTCGGCCAGCTTGAAGCCGCATACCAGCGGACCGAGCAACTGCTGCAGGAGGCGGCCGAGGCGGAGCGCGCAGCGTTCGTGCGGTGGCAGGAGGCCTACGGCGCGTACGAGGTCGCATGCGACGACGCGACCACGGCCCGGGTGAGCTGGGAGCAGGAGGCCCTCGTCCCTTAACCGCGGCGCCCGGCCGGTCGGGCCTGGAAACCATCACCGGCCGGGCGCCCCGCTCCACCCATCGGATCAGGACAAGAGGAGCTGTGATGAGCCTACGGCGGGGCGAGTACGAACGGCTGGAAGCCGCCGGCTGGATCGTCACCGTGAACAGCTTGTGCCAGCGGCTGTTGGCCGCGCTGGTGCATCGGCGGAGGTCGCGGTGAGACGCGAGTACCGGACGCTGGGCCGGGAACTGCGGCCAGGGCCAAAGATCAAGCGACGGTCGGTGTGGAGTCGACTGGTGGGGTGGGTGTTCCGGCACCTACCCGAAATCCTGCTCGTAATACTGCTGATCCGCGTCTGGCAGGTCACGGCAGAGCGGATAGGCCCACTCTGGACAAACATCTTGACCGTCGCGCTGGTCGTGGGGCTGGTGGGGTGGCGGCGGTCCCGGCGCTGGCTTGCCGCGGTGCTGGGTTGCATGGTCACCCGCGGCAGGTTGCGGACGGCGTTCGCTGAGCTGCGGTTGTCGCGGCGGTCGGGCCGGTTGCCGTTCACCGTTGCCCTGGTCCCGACCGCGGTGGGCGAACGGGTGTGGTTGTGCTGCCCGGTCGGGGTGTCCGCCGAAGACATCGCCGATGAAACCGACCGGCTGCGCGCCGCCTGCTTCGCCCGGGACGTGCGGGTGACCCGGGACCGCCGGTTCTCCGCGCTGGTCGTGGTCGAGGTGATTCGCCGTGACCCGCTCGCTGCCACCGCGCCCGTCACGTCACCGTTGGGGAGGTTCGATGTTCCGCGTCCGCGGCAAGACCGGTGAGTCGGAGTCGTTGTCGATCTGGGCGCCGGTGTATCTCGGCATCGATGAACGCGGCCACGCCATCCGGGTGGGCTTGGCCGAACGGAATCTGCTCGCCGCGGGTGAGCCGGGTGCGGGCAAGTCCGTCGGGGTGAACCTGATCGTTGCGCACGCTGCGCTGTCGCTGGACTGCCGGCTGATCCTGGTGGATGGCAAGCGGGTCGAGCTGGGCCTGTGGCGGGCTTGCGCGGAGGCGTTTATCGGCCCGTCCATCACCGACGCCATCGACTTGCTCAAGCACCTTCAAGCGTTGATGGACACTCGGTACGTCGAGTTGCTCGACACCGGCCGGCGCAAGATCACCCGCGAGTCGGGTCAGCCGGTCGTGCTGGTCGTCTTCGATGAGCTGGCGTACTTCTCGGCCACCGTCGGCGAGTCCAAGCAGCAGAAAGAGTTCGTCGCCCTGGTCCGCGACCTGGTCGCCCGCGGCCGGGCCGCGGGGATCATCGTCGTCGCCGCCACCCAACGGCCGTCCGCGGACATCATTCCTACTAGCCTGCGGGACCTGTTCGGGTACCGGTGGGCGTTTCGCTGCACCACCGACGCCAGCTCCGACGTCATCCTCGGCCACGGCTGGGCCAGCGAGGGCTACACCGCCGCTGACATTGACCCCACCTGCCGGGGTGTGGGCTGGCTGATCGCCGAAGGCGCCACCCCACGACGTATGAAGACCGCCTACCTGACCGACGAGCAAGCCGCCCGGATCGCCGAGCACGCCGCGCGGCTGCGCACATGCGCTGCGCTCGCTCAGGCGATTGGCAATAGCGAGGGGGCGGCGTGACCGCGCTCACCGTCGCCGTGGCGTGTCCGTGCCCGCGCTCGGCGGATAGCCGGCCGCACACCTGGCAACCGGGTGCCTCTGCCGATCTGGTCAGCTTTGGCGCGCCCGATCACGGCTTGTCGGTGTACCTGGGCTGGTGCCGCTACTGCGCCGTGGCGCTGCTCGCCGTCGTCCCGCTCTCGGAGGAAATCCACAGCGGAGGGCCGTTCCTCGAAGTACCCGGGGCGAAGCTGTGAGCGCGGCGAGCGCTCTGGACCCGCGGTCGGTGGAGGAGATCGTCCGACGGGCCGAGCGGCCGGACTTCGATCGGTGGGCCGAGCAGGTCGCCCGCTGCGGGCACTGCTCCCGACCGGTCCGACTCCGCGGACGCATCGAACACCGCGGCGCCTCCGGCCGGTCGGTTGCCTACACCACCGACACCGAACCCGACCGGGTGCTGCTGGTGCGGTGCGGGAACCGGCGAGCGGCGGCCTGCCCGTCGTGCTCGTATGAGTACGCCGGGGACATGTGGCAACTCCTTTACGCCGGCGCCGCGGGCGGCCGCAAGGGCGTCCCGGAATCCATCCGATCCCACCCACTGGTCTTCGCCACCCTGACCGCGCCGGGGTTTGGCCCCGTGCACACCACCCGCGCCGACCGCACCCGCGGCCCCGCACGCTGCCGACCCGCCTACGGCACACCGCGGCTGTGTGCGCACGGGCGGCCGACCTGGTGCACCGCTATCCATGGTGAAGATGATCCGCGGCTGGGGCAGCCGATCTGCCCGGACTGCTACGACTACCCCGCACACGTGGCGTTCAACTGGCACGCCCCGGAGCTCTGGCGCCGGTTCACCATCGCCCTCCGCCGCACCCTCGCCCGACAAGCAAGCCTGACCGCAGCCGAGTTCGGCCGGCGGTGCCGGGTCTCGTTCGTGAAAGTCGCGGAGTTCCAACGCCGCGGTGTCGTCCACTTTCACGGGCTGATCCGGCTAGATGGACCCGGAGACTTCGATCCCCCGCAGATCGACGTCGATACGGCGGCGCTGGCGCAGGCGATCCGGCAGGCCGCCGTCCACGTGCGGCTGACCGTCGAGATGCCCGAGGGCAGCGGGCTCGTGCTGCGGTTCGGCGAACAGCTCGACACCCAAACCGTCAACGGTGGCCCGACCGAGGCGCTGACCCCAGAGCACGCGGCCCGCTACATCGCCAAGTACGCCACCAAAAGCGCCGAGGACTTCGGCCTCGGCGACCGACGCATCAGCCCAGAAACACTGCCCCTGCTCGGTGTCAGTGACCACGTGGACCGGCTGGTTCGCCTGGCTTGGCAGCTCGGCGGGCACCAGGCGTACGACGGGCTACGGCGGTGGGTGCACATGCTCGGCTTCCGCGGCCACTTCACGTCAAAAAGCCGCCGGTACTCCACCACCCTCGGGGCGATCCGGGGTGAGCGCCGCGCCTACCGGCAACGCCAAGCCGCCGAACACATACGCGAACTGCCAGCCGACGAGCAGGACACCACGCTCGTCGTCGCCCGGTGGGAGTTCGCCGGACTCGGCTACCTCACCACCGGAGACGCAGCCCTCGCCGTCTCCGCAGCAGCACGAGCACGCGAGCGACGACAAGCGGCACGAGACGCCGCCTGACGCCAACGACGCCCAAAGATTCGGAGAGGAATCAACACAGTGGACGAGTTCGAGGGCTCGCGCTCCGGACTGCGACTCGCGCCGAAGTGGTACAGCGTGGCGGAGGTCGCCAGCCTGTTGGGATACAGCCTTTCCAAGACCAAGCTCCTGATAGCAACCGGGCAGATCCGCTCGCTGAAAGACGGCGGGCATCGGCGAATTCTGCCGGAGTGGGTGGACGAGTACGTCGCACGGCGCGTCGCTGAGGCCGCATCATGACAGGCCGCGCCAGAGCCAACGGTGAAGGATCGCTGTTCGCCTACCGCAACGGCTACGCCGCCTACGTATGGGTGACCACCCCGGTTGGCACTCGTGAGCGGAAATGGATCTACGGCCAGGACCGAAATGAGCTGCACGGCCGCTGGATCGACCTGCAGAAGCAAGCCCGCAACGGGCCGATCACCACCAAAGTTCCGAAGCTGGCCGAGTACATCGCGTACTGGTTGCAAGAAATCGTGGCGCCCAACCTGGCGCCGCTCACGTACTCGACGTACGAAACCCTGACCCGGCTCTACATCGTCCCCGGTCTGGGCGAAAAACGGCTGGACAAGTTGACCGTGCGGGATGTGCAGACCTGGCTGAACAAGGTCCGCCAGACCTGCCAGTGCTGCGCGCAAGGTAAGGACGCTCGCCGGCCGGAGAAGAGTCGCCGGTGCTGCGCGGCCGGCAAGTGCTGCGCAGCCGTGCCGTCCCTGCGGACCGTCGGCGACCTGCGGACCGTGCTCCGGTCGGCGCTGTCGTCGGCTGGTCGAGAGGAGCTGATCTCCAGGAACGTTGCCACGATGATCCGACTACCGGCCCGGCGGCAGCGGAAGGGCAAGCCGTGGTCCAGCGACGAGGCACGTGCGTTCCTGGAATCGGTGCGCAGCGAAGACAACGCGCTATACGCCGCGTACGTGCTGATCCTGGTACTGGGCCTACGCAAAGGCGAAGTCCTCGGCCTCACCTGGGATGACGTGGACCTGGACGCGGCGGAGCTGACCATCGGCCTGCAGCTGCAACGGGTCCGCGGCGAGCTGCTGCACCGGGAGACCAAGACCCGGGCGTCCGACGCAACGCTGCCACTGCCACCGGTGTGTGTGGCGGCGTTGCAGCAGCGCCAGGCGACCGAGGACCGGGCGCGCACGGTGGCGAGCACGGCGTGGACGCGTTCCGGCCTGGTGTTCACCACCCGGTACGGCGACCCGATCGAGCCGCGCAACTTCAACCGCTACTTCACGGCCCGGTGCGCGGCGGCCGGCGTCCGGCAGATCACCGTGCACGATGCCCGGCGCACCTGCGCGACGCTGCTCGTGGATTTGGACGTACACCCGCGGATCGTGATGCAGATCCTTCGTCATGCACAGTTCGACGTAACCATGGAGGTGTACGCGTCAGCGTCGTCCGCAGCGACCCGGGAGGCGCTCAAGCGGCTGGGAGCGAGTCTCGATGGCTGAGACGCGCTGCTGTACTTCGCAGCTGTACGGGCCGATCCGGGCACAGAAACAGAAAAGGAGCCCGCTGGCATGGGCTCCTGACCTGCGAATTTGGACTGTCGGGGTGGCGGGATTCGAACCCACGGCCTCTTCGTCCCGAACGAAGCGCGCTACCAAGCTGCGCCACACCCCGGCTGGACGCTGCGGAGTCTAACCGACGCCGACGGCTGCCCAGGCACCGGCTGGCACCGCCGAACCACCGTTGCGGGGGACCAAGGTGAGCAGGCTGGCCTCCGGCGGGCAGGCGAAGCGCACCGGCGCGTAAGGGGATGTGCCCACGCCCGCCGACACATGAAGCCAGGTATGTGCGCCCCACCGGGATGCTCCGCGGGCCCGGGAGCGGTCCAGCCCGCAGTTGGTCACGATCGCTCCGTAGCCGGGTAGCCGTAGCTGACCGCCATGGGTGTGACCGGCCAGCACGAGGTCGTATCCGTCGGTAGCGAAGGAGTCCAGTACCCGCGGCTCCGGGGAGTGTGTCAACCCCAACCGGAGGTCAGCGGTGGGATCGGCCCGCCCGGCGATCCGCTTGTAACGGTCCCGGCGCAGGTGCGGGTCGTCCACCCCGGCGACGACGATCCGACGTCCCGCGACGGTGAGCTGGCGGCGGGTGTTCGTCAGGTCGAGCCAGCCGTGCTCGGCGAACGCCGCCCGCAGATCCGTCCACGGCAGGGCAGCCCCACGGATGCGCTTGCGGGTACGGGTCAGGTAATGAACCGGGCTCTTGGGCTTCGGGGCGTAGTAGTCGTTGTTCCCGAAGACGTACACGCCGGGCAGGGTCAGCAGCGGGGCGAGCCCCCGCACCACAGCCGGCACCGCCCGCTGGTGCGCCAGATTGTCCCCGGTGTTCACCACGAGATCGGGCTGCAGGTCGACCAGGCCGGCCAGCCAGCGCTGTTTGGAGCGCTGGCTGGGGGTCATGTGGAGGTCGGAGAGGTGCAGGATCCGTAGTGGCGCAGCCCCGATCGGCAGCACCGGCAGGGTGGCCTGCCGTAGCGTCCAGTGCCGGACCTCGACACCGGCGGCGTACGCGGTCCCGGCGACAGCCAGACCAGCAACCCCGACTGCAGCGCGTCCCAAGCGGTTCATGCCGTCCGAGCCTAATGGCTCGGACGGCTCGTGAGTGGCATTTGGTGCCAGCGCACGGAATGCCACTCACGAGCTCTAGCCTTCACGGCTATGGCAGAGTTGAAGGATCGGCTGCGCGCCGATTTGTCCACGGCGATGAAGTCCCGGAGCACCACCACGGTGGCGACCCTGCGGATGGCGTTGTCCGCGATCACCACCGAGGAGGTTGCTGGCGCTGCGGCCCGGGAGCTGTCCGACGAGGAGGTTCTCGCGGTGCTCGCCCGGGAGGCCAAAAAGCGTCGGGAGGCGGCCGAGGTCTTCGCTGCGGCCGGGCGCGATGAGCTGGCCACCCGCGAGCGTGCGGAGGGCGAGGTGCTCGCCCAGTACCTGCCCGCCCAACTGGACGACGAGCAGCTCGCGGGCTTGATCGCCGACGCCATCGCCGACGTCGCCGGGCAGCTGGGCAAGCGCCCCGGGTTCGGGCAGTTGGGCCTGGTGATGAAGGCAACGATGGCCAGGGTGGCTGGCCGCGCCGAGGGTAAGCGGGTATCCGCCGCGGTCCTGGCGGCGCTGCAGGGTTGATGGGCTGCAGGGTTGATGGGCTGCACGGTTGCCGGGCGGCAGCAGGACCGGTCACTCCCGTTGCAGCTGCGGTGGACCTCTCCGCTCAGACCGCTCAGATCGCTCAGATGCCGGTTCCCGGTCTTCGTCAGATGTGTCCTGCCCACGTCGCCGTGGCCGCTCGGAGCGATCCGGCGGGGGTGACGGGTTGGGGGTCGCCCTCGGTCGCGGATTGCCGTTACTGATGACGATCGTCACCGTGTCACCGGGCATCGCGGACCGGGTCGACTGGGATGCGACTGTGCCTGGCGGCCGGTCCGAGTCCGACGTCTCCCGGTTCACCCGGAATCCGGCCCGCTCCAGGGTGAGCGCTGCGGTGTTCTCACCCTGCCCGACGACGTTGGGGACCGGTGTTCCGGCACCGGTCACGTAGCGCGGTTCGGTGGGCGGCATTGGCATCGCCGGGAGCCCCTCGTGCAGCGGGACCATCGCGTTGAACCAGGTTCGAGCGGGCACCTTGCCGCCGAAGATGTTGCCGTCGCTGCACAGCCGGGGCGGGTCGGTGTCGCAGATCGGGGCCGGCCGTGACCCGTCAGGCCAGACCAGCACCGCACCGGAGTACTGCGGCGTCGCTCCGACGAACCCAGCGGAGCGGTTGGCCGTCGTGGTGCCGGTCTTGCCGATCATCGGACGGGTCCACTTCGCGGCCTGCGCCGCCGCGAAGGCGGTACCGCCGGGCTGGTCATCCTTGCTCAACCCGACCGCCAGGGAGTTCGCCAGGCCTTCGGGGACGGCCTGCTCGCACGGTGCTTCCGGAACCTCCACCGGCGTGCCGTTGCGGTCCAGCACCACATCGATCGGGGTCGGCGGGCACCATCTCCCACCGCTCATCAGGGTTGCCCCGACGTTGGCGAGGTCCAGCGGGCTGGTCGGCTCGGGCCCGAGTGTGTAGGAGCCCCGGCGCTCCTGCTTGACCGCTTCAGCGATAGTGCGGCCGCTGGCGTCGCGGGCATTCAGGCTGTCCCGCATGCCCAGCTTGTAGGCCATGTCCACCACCGGGTCGATCTTTCCGATCCGGTCCTCCAGGGCGACGAACGTGGTGTTCGGAGAGATCGCCAGGGCTGTCTGCAGCGAGACCGAACCGTTGCGGTAACTACCTGCGTTGCCCACCGAATACGCGCGGCCGTTGTCCTTGAACACCCGCGAGGTGTACGAACTCGTCACCGGCACCGGATTCTCGATCCCCATACCCCGCTCCAGCATGGCGGCGGCAGTGAAGATCTTGTAGATCGACCCGGCGCCGAAACCTTGCACGAGAGAGGGCAGGGCATAGGAGGTTTGGCCGGCGTCGGCGTCGAGGCCGTAGTCGCGGTTGGCCACCAGCGCCCGGACCGCGTGCCGTTCGCGGCCCGGTTCCACGATCGCCATCGCGTTGGCGATTCCCCGGGTCTGGGTGGGGACCTCCGAGTTCGCTGCTTTCTTGGCGATATCGCTGGCCCGCCGGTCGAGGTTGGTGCGGATCAGGTACCCGCCCCGGCGCAGCTTTTCCTCGTTCCAGCCGGCGGCGTTGAGGTAGTCCAGGGTGTACTGGCAGTAGAAGCCGTCGGCGGGGCCGGCACCGACACAGCCGTTGGTCAGCCCGGTCAGCGGCCGCTGGATACCCAGCGGCTCCGCCATGGCCAGCGAGGCCTGCTCGCTGGTGATCGACCCGACGTTGGCCATCTCGGCGATCACGACGTTGCGTCGCGCGAGGGCCTGCTCTGGTTGGTCGACCGGGTCGTAGGTGCTGGGCGATCGCACCATGCCGGCCAGCAACGCGGCCTGGGCGATGCTGAGCCGGTCCGGTGTGGTGTTGAAGTAGGTTCTCGCGGCCGACGCCACCCCGTAGGCGTTGTGCCCGAAGAAAACGATGTTGAGATATCGCGCCAGGATCTCGTCCTTGGACAGTTGCTTCTCCAGTTGCAGCGCGACCCGGATCTCGCGCAGCTTGCGCGCGGGGCTGCTCTCCACGGCCGCCGCCCGTTCTGCGGCGTTGCGGGCGACCGCGTACAGCAGGTAGTTCTTGACGTACTGCATCGTGAGGGTGGAGGCGCCCTGGCCCTCCAGCGCGCTGCCGCTGGCCGTCAGGTTGGTCGTCACCGCGCGGGCGGTGCCGCGCCAGTCCACCCCGTTGTGCTCGAAGAACCGCCGGTCCTCGATGGAGATGATCGCCGCTTTCATCGTGTCGGCGATCGCCTGGGGCGGCGTGTTGAACCGGTTCTGGTCGAACACGTAGGCGATCGGCACCCCGTCCTTGTCGGTAATCGTGCTGACCAGCGGTACCTGGCTTTGGACAAGGCTGGAGGACACGCTGTTGACGGTGTCGCTGGCCTGGTTCGAGGCGAGACCCGCAGCGCCCACGGCAGGCAGCAGGAGGCCCGCCACCAGCATGCCCGCCAGCAGGCACAGGCCGACAGCCCGGATCAGCATGTTGCCGTTCAGCACCCGGGCGAGCCTACGCGGCCGCGCGCATGGCATCGATGAGGCGTGGCCGAAGCGCTACCGGAGTGCGCCGTCCACCCAGGTTTCGATGCCCTCCGCCGCGGCGAAGCACAAATACCCACGGATCGCCCGCACCCCGTCCAACGGCTCCGGGTAGCACCAGGCGGCGTCGGCGATGATCCCCGACGGAATACGGAGGCTGCGGTAGGACGCGATGCCCTTGTACGGGCAGACGGTGTGCGTGCCGGACAACTCGAGCAGGTCGCCGCGCACATCGTCGGCCGGCAGGTAGAAGCGGTTGGGCAGGCCGGTTTCGGACAGCAGCACCGCACGGCGGGACTCGGCCACCACCTCGCCACCGGCGACCACTCGCACGTGCCGGCTGGTGGACCGGGTATCGACCCTGGTGTAGGGGTTACGCAGGTGGCCGGCGACTTCCTCGTCCTCATCGAACCAGGCGTCCATCGATCCCCAATACAGCGCCACATGACCGCGTAGCCAGCCCGCATCGGGCAGCGGATCGAGGTAGGACCACATCGCGTTGGCGGCCGTGCGGCCGTTCACCGTGACCGACCAGTAACTGGCGTCGCCCTTGAACGGGCAGTGCGTGCGGTGGTCGGTGGGGGTGAGCAGGTCCTTGATGACATCGCTGCGGACGTCGCTGCGGGGCAGGTAGAGCTGCGCGAGCAGGTTGCTCTCGTGCAGCAGCATGCCGCTGGTGGTGTCCAGCACCGTCGCGCCGCCGAAGACCGCCCGCACCCGTCGAGGGAAGGGTTCGAACAGCAGCCGGTGTGCGGGGCCGTCGATGCGGTAGTTCACGGTGTCGCGTGGGCGCGAGGACAACGGGCCGTCGCGGAGTGTCAGCGCCATGCCGTCCAGTCTGATACGTCGGGGCCGAGAGTCACAGTTCGAGAACGACGGAGCGGGAGCGGAAACGTATCTCCGGCCGCACCCCGATGCACTTGATAGGGGACAGGCAGGGTGCAGCGGGGGAAGGGGACAGCGGTGAGCAACTCCATCGAGGTTCGGTCGGCCGCTGGTCAGGACGATCCGATCACCGGACGTGCGCTGGCCATGCTCCGTGCGGTGGCCGATGGTCGCGCCGAGCTTGCCTGCAGCTGCGAGCCCGACCTGTTCATCGACGGCCTGGGCTGCTGCGACCAGTACACCGCGCATCGGCTGGCCCGGGCCGGTCTGATCCGTCCAGCGATTCCGGGCGTTATCGGGCAGCGGGTGCACGCGGAACTCACCGTCGCTGGGCGAGCGGTCCTTTCGTAGCTGCTGAACATTTGCGGTCGGGACCCGACCGTTGGGCGCCTAGTGCCAGCCATCTACCGACGTATCGTCATTGGGCGTGTCAGCCATGTATCGTCAAGGCGTGTGAGCGCATCCCACACGCACCAGTCCAGCCTCTTGCCTGAGGTCGAGGCTTTGACGTCCGCCATAATGGCGGATGCCCCTTTAGCGGAGATTATCCCCATCACGGACCGGCTCAAGGTCGCCATGGACCGCTGGGACGAGATTCCCGTGGCCGCGATCTCTGAGCTCCGCTCGGCGGTCGACCTGGTGTATGGGGGCCGGGCGTGCGCCACGATCAACGCCCTGCTCGCGGCCCGTTCTGAACTCAGCGGGCCACCGCGCTGATCCGGAACCGGGCTCGCTAGCTCATCCGGGGCGGGTGCTGCTCACGAACCCGTCCGCGGCGATCGCCGCTGGGGTGCCCGCGCGCCGCGCTGAGTCGCGCCATGCTGGGTCCTGTGGATGACCACGTGCTCGGCAGTTCGCTGCGGGCCGCGGTGCGTGGTGAGGCGCGAACCGACGCCGGGACCCGCGCGCTGTACGCCACCGATGCGTCGAACTACCGGGTGCCACCGCAGGCGGTGGTGCTGCCCCGATGCGTCGATGATGTGTCCGCCGTCGTCGCCTTCTGCCGCGAGCAGGGTGTACCGCTCACCGTCCGAGGCGCCGGTACGTCGATAGCGGGTAACGCCATCGGCCCCGGTGTGATCCTCGACTTCTCCCGCCACCTCGACGCGGTGCTCGAAGTCGACCCGCCGGCCCGGCTGGCCCGGGTGCAGCCGGGAGTGGTGCTCGACACGTTGCAGGCCGCGGCCGCCCCGCACGGCCTGCGCTTCGGCCCGGACCCGTCCTCCCACAGCCGGTGCACGCTCGGCGGGATGATCGGCAACAACGCCTGCGGGCCACATTCGATCGCCTGGGGCACCAGGCCCAGAGCGTCGAGGAACTCGTTGTGCTGCTGCCGGACGGCTCCCGGCTGGTGGTCGGCTCAGGGCCGCTCCCTGCCGAACTGGCCACTCTGGAACGGGAACACCGCCGGCTGATCCGTACCGCCCTGCCGGACTGGCCGCGCCGCGGCTCCGGTTACGCGCTGCACCACCTGCTGCCCGAGCACGGGTCGCACCTGGCCCGGGCGCTGGTCGGCACCGAGGGCACCTGTGCGGTGCTGCTGGAGGCGACCGTGCGGCTGGTCGCGCCACCGCCGGCGGTGGCGCTGCTGGTGCTGGGCTTTCCCGATGTCCCCGCAGCGGCCGACGCCGTCCCAGGGCTGCTGCCGCGCTGTCCCCTCACCGTGGAGGGTATGGACGCTGCGCTGATCGAGGCGTTGCGGGCTCGTGGACGTCCCGTGGTCCAGTTACCCGAGGGTGCAGCCTGGCTGCTCGTCGAGTTCGGCGCGGACGCCACCAGCGGGGCGGTGGCGGCTGCGCAGGCGGCGGCGGCCGATGAAGGGCGTCCGCACCTGGTGGTGGCCGATCCGGCGCACCGGGCGGCGCTGTGGCGGATCCGCGAGGCGGGCGCGGGCCTGGTGACCCGGCTGGCCGATGGTGCGCACGCGTGGCCGGGCTGGGAGGACGCCACAGTGCCCCCCGACCGGCTCGGTGCCTACCTGCGCGGCTTCGCCGACCTGCTCACCGAGCATCGCCGGCAGGGCTCGGTCTACGGGCATTTCGGCGAGGGTTGCGTGCATGTGCGGATCGATGCCGATCTGCTGACCTTGGCCGGCCGTCGGGACTTCCGGCGGTTTGTTGAGCAGGCCGCGGACCTGGTGGTGAGCCACGGCGGTTCGCTGTCCGGGGAACACGGCGACGGGCGGGCCCGCAGCGAGTTGCTTCCCCGGATGTACCCGCGCGAGGTGCTTGACCTGTTCGCGCGGTTCAAGGACATCTTCGATCCGCACCGGCTGCTCAATCCCGGGGTGCTGGTGGATCCCCGGTCGCTGGACGCCGACCTGCGCCCCGGCCGGGAGCGCCACCTGCCGGTGAGCCTCGCGCTGGCCCACGACGGGGGCAGCCTGGCCGCGGCCACCCGGCGCTGTGTCGGCGTCGGTGCCTGCCGGCAGCTGGCAGGGCCTGGCGTGATGTGTCCCAGTTTCCAGGTCACCCGTGATGAGAAACACTCCACCCGCGGCCGGGCGCACCTGCTGGCCGAGATGCTGGCCGGCGACCTGGTGACCGGCGGCTGGCAGTCGTCGGAGCTGCACGAGGCGTTGGACCTGTGCCTGGCCTGCAAGGCGTGTGCTTCGGACTGCCCGGTCAACGTGGACATGGCTAGCTACAAGGCGGAGTTCCTGCACCAGCGCTACCGGCACCGGTTGCGTCCGCGCTGGCACTACTCATTGGGCTGGCTCCCGGTCTCGGCCTCGGTGGCCGGGCTGGCGCCGACGGTGGCCAACCGGGTGGCGCCGTTGCTCGCCAGGCTGGGTGGGGTCTCCACGGCTCGCCCACTGCCCCGGTTCGTTCGCTACCGGCCGCCGGAACTGCCATCCGGGCCGGCGCCGCGTGGTGCGGTGCTGCTGTGGCCGGACACCTTCACCCGATCGTTCGAACCCCACGTGGTGCACGCCGCGGCGCGGGTGCTCACCGCGGCTGGCTTCGCCGTCCGCCTCCCGCGAGGTGTTTTATGTTGTGGCCTGACCTGGATCGCCACCGGGCAGCTCACCGTCGCCCGGCTGGTGTTGCGCCGGACCCTGCGCCTGCTGCGGGCCCCGATCGCCGCCCGGGTTCCGGTGGTCGGACTCGAGCCCAGCTGTGTGGCCACCCTGCGCTCCGACCTGACTGAGCTGCTCCCGGACGATCCGGCGGCGACCGCTTTAGCTCGCTTGGTACGCACGTTCGCCGAGGTGCTACGCGACCGGGCGCCGGACTGGTGCCCACCTGAACGCAACCGGGATGCGCTGCAACAAGTGCACTGCCACCAGCATGCAGTGCTCGGCCACGACGCCGACGACGCACTGCTGCGCGCGGCTGGAGTCCGGGTCCAGCGGGCCGCCGGGTGCTGCGGGCTGGCCGGCAGTTTCGGCTACCAGCGTGGCCACGAGGAGGTGTCCAACGCGCTGGCCGAACGCTCGCTGGCCCCCATGGTCCGAGCGTGCCCCGACGCGCTGGTGCTGGCCGACGGGTTCAGCTGCCGTCTGCAGGTCAGCCAGACGACGGGCCGGCGCGCGGTGCACCTGGCCGAGTTGCTCGACGGGGAGCGTTGAACGAGCGCCGAGCGGTGAGGTTGCACTGTTTGCCAACGGTTCACCCGATGTAATCACCCAGTGGGAGGCTGCGCTGCCGGTAAGCGGTCGATAGCGTGCGGCGAGCGGTTGAGAGCCGGGTACGTCGGAACGAAGTCCAGGAGGGGCGAATGAGCCGTCTGTCGAGTACCTACCACCTCGGTCCGGAGACCGGCGCGGAACTCAGCAGTCCGTCGGTGCCTATGCAGCGTGGACAGGACCCGCATCGCGTCACGGCCGAGCAGGTGGACCGGGCTCGCCTGTCGGTTGCTCGGTCGGCCACGGATGCCGAGGACTGCCGGATGTTGCTGGAGATGTTGGGGCTGATCGCCGGCGAGGATGGCATCCCGCCGGTACGGCGGTGACATCGGGTCATAGGTAGGGGGCGAGCGGGGCGTTCGGCACGGACGCCCCGGCGCCGGGGGGGGGGCCCCCCCCCGAGGGGGGGCGACCCCCGGTGGGCACCCGCGGGGGGGGGGGGGGGTGTGGTGGTTGTGGCGGAGGGGCGCCCGCGGGGGGGGGGGGGGGGCGCCCCCCCCCCCC